>MPOS01000007.1 GCA_001896555.1 Candidatus Phosphitivorax anaerolimi | reverse complement strand
CTGAAAAAGTGGATGTCGCAGGGTGAGTATATCATTTCCACCATGTCCGATGACGGGACCATCTGGACCTACACCTCCAAGGTCTTGCCCATCTTCGACTTTGGAAACACCAAGATCTTCCAGGCCCAGGAGTCCGGGGTTGCGGAGGTTCAGGGCGTAGAGAGGGGAGACGAGCTGTACTTCTCCATCCAGGGGATCAAGGTCTCCAAGATCTACGACTTCTTCTATCAGGACGACATATAAACGCATGAAGCACAAGCCAGGCGGAGGCCGCAGGGTCCGTCAGGGAGAGGGGAGCGTACCCTCTCCTTTTTGTTTTGCATCCGCCCGTCTTCTGTCCGATTGTTTCCCGATTGTTGCTTGACCGCTGCCTGACAGGCCTCTGCCTGTTCTTTGATCATTATTCCCGCGCGCCTGTTTTCACCACACCAGACCGAGAACGACCGAGGCGAACATCAGGAACATGATCCACAGGGGGAGCCTCGATCTATTCCTGTCCTGGGACACCTGGCGGAGCTCAATGAGCAGGTAGATGAGTGCGGTGATGCCGATCCCGCCCGCAGTGTAGATGTTCAGGGTGGAAATGAGCTCAATGCCCAGCCAGATACAGAGAGGAATGAATATGATGATCCACACCATGGGGCATGTATACCATAGTATGTACACCGGTGGAACCCTGGAGAGTTGCTGATTCTTTTTTATTATATCTCATCAAGAAACGCCCTCGCTCATCCTTGAAAAATCATCCTTTTTACCCTTGATATTTTTGCCCATCCGTGAGAGATAGGGGTGCAAATCGAGCCAGTAGCTCAGCCGGTAGAGCATCGGACTTTTAATCCGGTGGCCGAGGGTTCGAGTCCCTCCTGGCTCACTGTGTGTCCCCATCGTCTAGCTAGGCCTAGGACACCGGCCTTTCACGCCGGCAGCAGGGGTTCAAATCCCCTTGGGGACGTAACTATGACGAGCCCGGAAATACCGTGATTTTCCGGGCTCTTCGTTTATCCGATCCCTGAGATCCGGGCCGGAATACCTTACCGGATACTACCCAAAACTACCATCATTTACCGTTTTTTAGTCCTATTTTAGTCCTAGTTGCCGCAGTGATCTTGGGTGGGTGCTCGGTCGGCGAGGACGATCGGTGCGCCTATGTGCGCAGCATTGATCCGTGGCAGGCGCGGGAGGCCTGCAGGACATCGTTGAGAATACAGACCGCTCGCCTATAGATTGATGTAGGAAGATTGAGTTCACCGGAGGAATACCAGGCCATGGCAAAGGAAAGGAAGAGATCTCCCGAGGATATCAGGAAAGATGTATATTCCCAACTCGCATGGGACAACAGGGTCGGGCACACGAACATTCTGGTAAAGGTGATGGATGACGGGACCGTGATATTATCCGGCATGGTAGCCAGTCATGCCGACCGGCTTGAAGCTGAAGAGGATGCATATGCCGTTTCAGGTGTCAATCGTGTGGAAAACCGCCTGACTGTCAGCCTGCCTTCGGAATATCCAGTGCCTGATGATGAAGATATTAAAGCACATATAGAGAACCTGCTACAGTGGAACCCGACCATTGACGCGTCCCGGATACAGGTGGTAGTGACCGGCGGCGTCCTCACTCTCATAGGAGATGTGGATTCGATATGGCAAAAATACCGGGCCGAGCATCTCGCAGAAAACATAGCCGGTGTCATATCTGTGGACAATCGGCTGATGGTGCGGCCGATCGGGGAAGTATCCGACGAAGATATCCGCCATGACATCCTTTCAACACTTGCCAGGAATACGTTCATTGACGCCTCGAATATCGCTGTCTCAGTGAAAAACGGGGAGGTGACGTTCAGCGGCGTTGTCGACAATCACGTGTCCAGGAGCATAGCCCTCAACATTGCCCACAACACGAGCGGCGTTGTCGATGTGCATGACCATCTGGAGATAGCCCCCTAACACTGTGGGCGACGGCTTCACATTTCCGCTTTGGCGTGTTTCCGCAGTGAGAGTTTGTCACTGCCCGCTGCCGGGAGAGGAATTCTCCTGGGAGAGTATGTCACAAAAGACATCGACCAGCTCGGGGTCCAACACATTTCCCTTCATGGACACGAGCATCTCCATGGCCTTGTCCCGGTCATACGCCTTCCGGTAGGGACGCTTGGTGATCAGGGCGTCGTAGATATCTGCAACGGCCACGATCCTGGCCTCAAGGGGAATGTCTCCATCCTTCAACCCTGCCGGGTAACCCTTGCCGTCGAAGCGTTCATGGTGGGAGAGGACGATATTCACTACGGCCTCGGTGAGGCGCGCCTGCCTGGCCACGTCCGCACCCCACAGCGGGTGGTTTCTCATGATATGGATCTCTGCATCATCGAGGGGGCCTTCGCAGTTGAGGATATTCTCAGATACACCGATCTTGCCGCAGTCGTGCAGCCAGCTTCCATACTGGATCGCCTTTACGGTTTCTCCCGGGAGATTGAGCTTCCGGGCGATGGACATCGCATACCGTGCCACCCGCTCGGAGTGGCCCTTGGTGTAGGAATCCTTGAGCTCGAGCGCCCGCACCAGCGAGAGCATGGTGGCCTCGTCGCCCCTGACAATGGATTTTATGAGCCGGTATCGTCTCAGGGCATCCTTCACCAGCCCCACCAGCTGGGTGTTTTCCCAGGGCTTCACGATAAACCGGAAGACCTCGGCACGATTGATGGCCTCCATGGCGGTATCGAGATCGGCAAACCCGGTCACGAGGATCTTCACGGTATCGGGCGAGATGGTCTTGACCTGGGAAAGAAGATCCACTCCCATCATGCCGGGCATGTGGTGATCGGATATGAGAACCGCGATCTCGTGAGTCTTGAGGATCTTCAGGGCCTCCTCCCCGCTTCTCGCGGTGAGGACAGGGATTCCTTCCTGCTCGAAGATCGCCTTGACGATATCGAGTATGAAGTCTTCATCATCGACAAAGAGTATCTCTTCGGTCATTACCGTATCTTTCTCGTCCCAATTGAGGAAAATGTTGAATGAAATCTCTCTTGCGAGCAGAGCAACTATCTTTTCCATACCATCCCTTCGACCACAGCACAAGAAAGGCGTTCCAGAATCTCTGCATCTTGTTTCCTCTGTCAAGAACGGGTGGATATGATGCGGCAGTTGTGATACACATGCTCCATGCGCTCTATCGGAGACGTGATAGCCGTTTATATCGACAACAAGCCTTCTGTATATGCACGAGTGGAGTCGATTACGCCGGATATCAAGCCTCACTGGTTTCAGGTCCGTCTCCTGTTCCTGAGCTTCCCTCCCCAGGAGACCACCTGGATCCTCCGGGAAGAATACCTGGAGGGATCGCCCTTCACCATGAAGGACATACCGGTTCAGATCATGCCCCTGGGAAAGCCCGGAGGAGAAGAACCACCCTCGCCTGGAAGGAAGAGAAAGAAACCGAGCCCGGGCGAGGTCGTGTCGTTCGAAAAATTCCGCAAGAAAAAAAAGCACGGTGACGGACCGGGCGAAAACGGCTCGTAGCACAGAGAAAACACGGCCTTCCAACCCATTGTAACAGACTTGCGTCAACAGTGCCGGGGAAGTTGCCGTCCCCAAGTTTCATTCGCCCGTCGTTTTCCTCACCAAGATAGTGTTAGAGCCGGTTTGCAACTGTTTGGCAAAGGTTAAAGTGGAGCAGGTCAGATGCCGATAGGCATTACCAAGGTGATGTATGGCAAATGAACGGATAGGCGACCAACTCATAAAAAACTCCCTGATAACAGCAGAGCAGCTTCTCGAAGCACAGAAAGCACAGAAAATCTCCGGCACGAGGCTCGGGTCTCAGCTCGTGAAGCTGGGGCACCTGACCGAAGAGCAGCTGGTCGATTTTCTCGGGAAACAGTACGGGCTCCCCTCGGTCATTCTCAAGGAGATCTCCCCCGATCCCGAGGTCGTCAAGCTCATCCCGCTCAACATCGTTCAGAAATACCACGCCATTCCCTTTGAACGGACCGGCTCCACGCTCAAAGTGGCCATGACCGACCCCACAAACATCTTCGCTGTGGACGACCTCAAATTTCTGACCGGATACTCCATTGATGTCCACGTCACCTCCGAGGAGTCCCTCAAGTGGGCCATGGACCATTTCTACGATCAGGCCGCCTCGCTCGACGACGCCCTGAGCAGCATCGAAGACGATCAGGGACACGTGGAGGTCGCTTCCGAGGGCACCGATATCTCGGTGGGAGACCTGGAGAAAGAGGCGGATCAGGCCCCGGTCATCAAGCTGGTGAACCTCACCCTGGTCGATGCCATCAAGAAGGGTGCGAGCGATATCCATGTCGAGCCGTATGAAAAGTACATGCGGATCCGGTTCCGGCTCGACGGCATGCTCCAGGAGGTCATGAAGCCTCCGCTGAGACTCAAGAACGCACTCGTCTCACGCCTGAAGATCATGGCCAAGCTCGACATCGCCGAGAGGAGGCTCCCCCAGGACGGCCGCATCAAGCTGAGAATCCAGGGCGGCAAAGAAGTCGAGTTCCGTGTGTCTGTGCTGCCCACCCTTTTCGGTGAAAAGGTGGTCATGAGAATCCTGGACAAGTCCAACCTGCAGCTCGACATGACCAAGCTCGGATTCGAGGAAGAGGCCCTGAAAAACTTCAAGGAGGGCATCTACAAGCCGTGGGGCATGGTGCTCGTGACCGGGCCCACGGGTTCGGGCAAAACCACCACACTTTACTCAGCGATCTCCGAGCTCAACAGGATCGACTGCAATATCTCCACGGCCGAAGACCCCGTAGAGTTCAACATACCCGGCATCAACCAGGTCCAGATGCACGAGGAGATCGGGCTCACCTTTGCCTCTGCCCTGCGGTCGTTTCTGAGGCAGGACCCGGACATCATCCTCGTGGGCGAGATTCGTGACTTCGAGACCGCTGAAATCGCCATCAAGGCGGCCCTGACCGGACATCTCGTCCTTTCCACCCTGCACACAAACGATGCACCATCCACGATCAACCGTCTGCTCAACATGGGCATCGAGCCCTTCCTCGTGGCCTCATCGGTCAACCTGATCGTGGCCCAGAGGCTTGCGCGAAAGGTCTGCAATGCATGCAGGGAGCGGGACGACATCGCGATCGAGACCCTCCTCCAGATGGGCATGGACCCTGAGACCGCGAGCAAAGCGCAGTGCACGCGGGGCAAAGGTTGTCCTTCCTGCGGGAATACCGGATTCAAGGGCAGGGTGGCTCTCTATGAGGTGATGCCCATCACCGACTCGTTGCGCGAGCTGATCCTGATGGGGGCATCAGCAAATGAAATCAAGGCCGAAGCCATTAATCAGGGAATGAAGACCCTGCGTCAGAGCGGCCTCACGAAGATCCTCGACGGAACTACATCGGTATCAGAAATCCTGCGAACCACAATGGCGGATTAATACGGGAGGAAACCTTGGAGCAAAGTATCTACGATCTCCTCAAAGCAATGGTGGAGAAAGGCGCTTCTGACTTGCATATCACGACCGGCTCGGCTCCGCAGATACGGGTACGGGGGGAGCTCTATCCCCTTGATGCACCCGTTTTGGACCCCCAGGCGACCAGACAGCTCCTCTACTCGATCCTTACCGAGGCACAGAAGCATAAGTTCGAGGAAGAGCTCGAGCTGGATCTGTCCTTCGGGATCAAGGGGCTCGCCCGGTTCAGGGCCAACATATTCATCCAGCGGGGCGCGGTCGCCGGGGTCTTCAGGCTGATCCCCTACGATATCGTGCCATTGGAAAGTCTGGGACTACCCAATGTCGTCTCAAGGCTCACCACCCTCCCCCGCGGCCTCGTCCTGGTCACCGGCCCCACGGGAAGCGGAAAGTCGACTACCCTGGCCTCGTTTCTTGACAAGATCAATACTGACCGGCGCGATCACATCGTCACCATCGAGGACCCCATCGAATTCGTGCACAAGCACAAGGGATGCATCGTGAACCAGCGCGAGGTGGGCGCCGACACCAAAAACTTCGCCAATGCGCTGAAGTATATCCTCAGGCAGGACCCCGATGTGGTGTTCATCGGCGAGATGCGCGACCTGGAAACCATGCAGGCGGCGCTCACCATCGCTGAGACCGGACACCTGGTGTTCGCCACCCTCCACACCAATTCAGCGGTCCAGACCATCAACCGCATCGTCGACGCCTTTCCCGCCCACCAGCAGTCGCAGGTCCGGGCCCAGCTCTCATTCGTCCTGGAGGCGGTGATCTCACAGCAGCTCCTGCCGAGGGCGGACGGCAAAGGCAGAGTGCTGGCAGCAGAGCTGATGATATCCACACCGGCCATCAGAAACCTGATCCGGGAGGACAAGATTCACCAGATCTATTCCCAGATGCAGGTGGGCCAGGGCAAACACGGCATGCAGACCATGAATCAGGCCCTGCTCGCACTCTTTCTGCGCAAGCTCATATCCCTTGACGATGCCCTGGGGTGGTCCATGGATCCCGACGAGCTCAGACAGATGATGGCCTCCCCCAACCAGTCCAGAGGTGCATCCCCCAGCCGCTAGGGAAAGGAGATAGATCATGCCGGTTTTTGTTTGGGAAGGCAAACTCGCCAACGGAACCATCAAGAAAGGGGAGATGGAGGCTGATTCAAAGGCCTCGGTACAGCTTCTGCTCAAGCGGCAGAAAATCCTCCCCACCAAGATCAAGGCCAAGCCGAAGCAGATCGTGCTCTTCGAGCAGAAGATCAAGACCAAGGAGATCGTCATATTCACCAGGCAGTTCGCAACCATGATCAATGCAGGCCTGCCCCTGGTGCAGTGCCTCGATATCCTCTCTTCCCAGCAGGCCAATCCAACCTTCAAGAAGGTGCTCACCCAGATAAAAACCGATGTCGAGAGCGGCAGCACCTTTGCCGACGCCCTGGGGAAGCATCCCAAGGTGTTCGACAGCCTGTATGTCAACCTCGTGGCGGCAGGAGAGATCGGAGGCGTTCTCGATACGGTCCTCATCCGGCTCGCGGTGTATATGGAGAAGGCAGAGGCGCTCAAGGCCAAGGTAAAGAGCGCCATGACCTACCCCATCATCGTGCTCTGCGTGGCGTTCGGCGTGGTGGCGGTCCTGATGATCTTCGTCATCCCCACGTTCAAGGACATGTTCGAACAGTTCGGCTCCGCCCTTCCCGGTCCCACCCAGTTGGTCGTTGACATGAGCCATTTCTTCCGCAGTTACTGGTGGGCAATGTTCGGGGCGATCATCGCCCTCATCGTCGCCTTCAAGTGGGCCGGTAAACAGGAGAAGGGGCGATACTACATCGACAACACCCTGCTCAAGCTCCCCATCTTCGGGCCGCTCATCAAGAAGGTCGCAGTGGCCAAGTTCACCAGGACCTTAGGGACCATGATCTCCTCTGGCGTCCCGATCATGGACGGTCTCGAGATCACCTCCCGGACCGCGGGCAACGTGATCATCGAAAAGGCCATCAAGGCGGTCAGGAGCGCCATCAGCGAGGGGCAGTCCATGGCCGAGCCCCTGGCACAGGCCGGGATCTTTCCTGGCATGGTGGTGCAGATGATCTCCGTGGGCGAGGCCACGGGCGCCATGGACCAGATGCTCTCCAAGATCGCCGACTTCTACGACGAGGAGGTGGACGCCGCGGTGGATGCCCTCACCTCGTCTCTTGAGCCCATGCTCATGGTGTTCCTAGGCGGCATCATCGGCTTCGTGGTCGTTGCCATGTACCTGCCCATATTCAGGATGGCCGGAAGCGTCTGACGAAGAGCCCCTTTAAAACACAACCCGCAAAGAAGAGAGCCCGGAAGGCATCAGGCCCTTCCGGGCTCTTTCATGGTGTATTCCACATACCTGTTGACCTCTCCTGACCTGCGCCGGTAAGAGGATCGGATGCAGACGGATAAGGGGATATCCTTTACCATGAGCGAGAGGATGCGGATTCCTGGAAAGGGCCTGTTGTCATGAGCATATTCGAGGTCATCATGCTGGTCTGTTTCGGAGCGGCCTGGCCCCCTTCCATTTACAAGTCCTACGTCTCCCGCACCGCGCAGGGCAAGAGCGTGATCTTTCTGGTCATCGTCCTTGCCGGATACTGCGCGGGCGTGCTCCACAAGCTGTTCTTCAGCTTCGACTGGGTGATCCTGCTCTACCTGTTCAACGGGCTCATGGTTGCCTCCGACATCCTCCTGTATATCAGGAACGTCCGATTCGACAGGCGTGCAGCAGGTCAAGACACCCGGTCCCCGGCCCGGGGAACGGCGGGGCCGGGGGCGTGAGTCCGTCAGGACGGGCCGCTCCCGGGTGCCTGGTCCGTGTCTACGAGGTCCTGGAAAGAGACGAGCCCGATATTGCACCTCTGGATCGTGCTCGCAAACTCATCAGAGAAAAGCGTCTGCATCTCATGCTCCCTCCATGGGTCTCCACCCCGTGCAGGATGCACCACCAGCTCCGCTGGGAACATCGTTATCTCACCGATCCTGCCCGCGCCTTCGACCATGGTGCGGCAGAAGAAGACGCCCTCGCCTTCCAGGCGCTCCTCCATCCGCTTGTACAGTGACGGGTCGAAGGGTATGGGCTCTCTGGTGGTGAGCGTGTATCCGGTCCTGCTGTACCGCACCGCTGGTATCCGATATTCCTTCACGAGGGCCATCAGCTCGGAGAAGATCGGGTAAAACCCGTGCACGTGATGGTGGGTATCGATATGCGAGATGGTAAGGCCTTGGGCCAAGAACTTCTCGATCTGCCGGCGCGCCTCCCCGCGGCAGCGCGCCAGGAAGGCCGGATCCTGAAGAAAGTCCATGAGCTCCACGCGCGAGAAACGCTCCCTGCCCGGCGAGCTCCATCCCAGATAGCCATCGAGAAGGATATGGAGTCCCACGCACAGAAAGCCTGTGTCCCGGAGTCTTTCAGCGGCATCGAGGGCATACGGGGCGTCGATCAGCACCGATACATCGCTGATCACGCCCTGTGCAAGCCCGGCGAAAATGCCTTCATTGATTTCCCTGCTCAGCCCCAGATCGTCTGCATTGACGATAACGGGATGTCTCATACATCCCGGTGCCACTTCAGGCGTACAAACCGTTCGCCCTCCGAGTACTTGATGGCGAGGTCCCCGTCGTACGCCCGATGGAGGGCCTCACCGATACGGCGCGCCAGATGGTCATCGGTAAGACTCACCCGGAGCCGGTCGCCCTCGTTCGAAAAATCGATGACCTTCTTCAGCGGAGACCGTGCCTCCTCTTCCTTGACCACGTTCTGGATGAGATTCACGATCTCCCTCCTGTGACTGTTCAGATACTTTCCGGAAACCCGGATCTCACCCGCAGGGAAGTTGTCGCGTATCCGCTTGCAGGCCGAACAGAGCTGCGGCTCCCGAAAGGTATCGCCTTTCCCCGGCCATCTCCACCTTCCCTGATGGTAGAGGGCCTGGCATCGTGGACAATACATGCCCTCAGTATACTTCCGTCCGTCATTATAAGGATCATGTGATTTCTGCTGGATGATTCTGTCTAAACGCATACTCCCTCCCTTTATTCTGTAATATTAATGGTAGGTACGGCCTTCTGAAAATGCAAGGGGAGCAGCGGTATGAACGAACGGTGATGCAGCCGGCACCCATCACCCGCCTTGAAATTACGCCTTCTGCTGGATGACGATCGATCCGCTCACGAGTTCTCTGGGCTCACCAGCCACATCGATCAGGAGGTGCCCGTCTTCATTCAGGCCCACAATAGAGCACGGTTCGCCCTCCTCAGTCAGGAGCTCGTGTGTGCTCAGGAGACCGTGCTCGAGATAGTTCCTCCGGACAGGGCCGAACCCCTGGCTGGTGAAGAGCGTGAGCCATCTGTCCAAGGATTCGACAGCCCGGTGGAGCACCCGCTCCTTGTCTACCTCGCGCCCGAGAACCTGGGCTAGTGAGGTAGCCCTGGATTCGAGGCCGGCAGGCCAAGCGTCCTGATTCACGTTGATTCCCATCCCCACGGCCGTGATACCTCTTCGCGCCTCGCAGAGGATGCCGCAGATCTTCTTGCCCTGTACGATCAGGTCGTTGGGCCACTTGATCTCTATGGGAAAATTACTGCCGGTGATCTCTGCCAGGGCCTCTCTGAGCGCCACCCCGGCCACCAGGGGCAGCCGGGGATCGACCATATCCACTGTGAGAGTTGCATAGAGGTTTGCCCCCGGCGGAGAAAACCAGGACCTGCCCTTCCTGCCCCTGCCCTCTGTCTGCTCGGATGCGGTCACCAGGAGGCCGGCCCTGCCCGAATCGAGGGCAAAGGTGTTCGTGGAACCCACGCACGGAAGATCCACAACCTCCTGTACGATTGGAGGAAAGGGTGTGCCCGCCATTACCCCTCGAGCAGCTCACGCGCCTTGAGCAGCCTCTCCAGCTTGAACTCGAGCTCTTCCTTGATCTGCTTTTGCTCGGCGACGACCGCAGGGTCGGCCTTTTGAAGGAAGCCCTGATTGGAGAGCTTCTTGCGCTTGCCATCGAGCTCCTTTTCGATCTTCCCCACCTGTTTGGAAAGGCGCTCCTTTTCCTTTTCGATATCGATCACACCCTCCAGAGGCACATAGACCTCGGCCTCTGCCGTTACCGCCAGGGCGCAGTGCTTCGGCCGGGGAGCTCCTTCCGGAATGAAGCTTATGGAGCGCACCCGGGCCAGGTCCCTGACGAAGAAGCCGTAGGCATCCACGGATGCCTCGATCTCTTTCGACTTCATGCGCAGCACCACGTCGAGCTGCGTTGACGGAGGGATGTTGGTCTCGCCGCGGATGCTCCTCACCCCGGTGATGATGTCGATAATGTACCCCATCTCACGGGCCTTTTCGGGAAAATCCAGGGCCGCATCGACCTTGGGGTACGCGGCCACCACGATGGACCGGCCCTCCCTGCCGGGCAGATGCTGCCAGATCTCTTCGGTGACAAAGGGGATGATGGGGTGCAGAAGCTCCAGCACGGATTTCAGCACGTGCCGCAGGACCCACCGGGTCACGGGGGCGGCGCCGGTGTTCAGCAGGGGTTTGGAGAGCTCGATGTACCAGTCGCAGAACTGGTGCCAGGTGAACTGGTAGAGCCTGTCGGCCGCATCGTTGAAGCGGTACTCCTCCAGGGCGCTCCGAACGGCCTCGACGGTCTTGTTGAGCTCGGTCAGGATCCAGGCGTCGGCAAGGCTGAAATCATCTTCAGCAGGAGACATGCTCCGGGGGTCGAAGCCCTCGATGTTCGCCAGAACGAACTTGCCCGCGTTCCAGATCTTGTTGATGAAGAAGCGGTATCCCTGGATGCGCTTGTCGCTGATCCTCACGTCCCTGCCCATGGCCGCGAACGCGGTGAGCGCAAACCGGAACGCATCGGCACCGTACTTGTCCATCTCGATGATGGGGTCAACGATGTTGCCCTTTGACTTGCTCATTTTCTGGCCCTGCTCGTCGCGGACCAGGGCGTGCAGATATACGTCATAGAAGGGCACCTCGCCCATGAACTTGAGCCCCATCATCATCATCCGTGCAACCCAGAAAAAGAGGATGTCGAAGCCGGTGATGAGCACGTTGGTGGGATAGAACTTATGAAGCGTGCGGGTCTTCTCAGGCCATCCCATGGTGGAAAACGGCCACAGCCCTGAGGAAAACCAGGTGTCGAGCACATCGGTCTCCTGCCTGAGCCTATCCGACGTGCAGTGAGGGCAGGAGGAGGGATTCTCTTCACTCACGATAACCTCGCCGCAGTCCTCGCAGTACCAGGCAGGGATGCGGTGACCCCACCAGATCTGGCGCGAGATGCACCAGTCGCGGATGTTGTACATCCACTCATAGTAGGTCTTCTCCCACTGCTTGGGGATGATTCGGGTCCTGCCCTCCTTCACGGCTCTGATGGCCTCTTCGGCCAGGGGCTTGGTTTTGACGAACCACTGCTTCGACAGGTAGGGCTCGATCACGGTCTTGCACCGGTAGCACTTGCCCACGGGCACCGTGTAGGGGGTCTTGTCGATGAGATAACCCTGCTCCTGAAGGTCTTCTTCCAGCTTCCGCCTGCACTCGAAGCGGTCCATGCCCTGGTAGGGGCCGGCGTTTTCGTTCATGACCCCGGACTCATCCATGATCACGATGATGTCGAGGCCGTGCCTGAGCCCGAGCTCGTAGTCATTGAGGTCGTGGGCCGGGGTGATCTTCACCGCTCCGGTGCCGAACTCTTTGTCCACCACCGGGTCGGCGATGATGGGGATCCTCCGGTTGAGGATCGGGAGAATGACCTCCTTTCCCACCACCGAGACGTACCGCTCGTCCGTGGGGTTCACGGCGATGCAGGTGTCGCCCAGCATGGTCTCGGGTCTGGTGGTGGCCACCACGACCTCGCCCTTTCCTTCGGCAAAGGGATAGCGGATGTGCCAGAGAAAACCGCTTTCTTCCTCGTGCTCCACCTCGAGATCGGAGATGGCGCTGTGACAGCGGGGACACCAGTTCACGATATAGTCGCTCCGGTATATCAGACCCTCCCGGTAGAGGGTGACGAACACCTTTCTGACCGCGTTGGAGAGCCCCTCGTCCATGGTGAAGCGGATCCGCTTCCAGTCGCAGGATGCACCCAGGCGCTTGAGCTGGTTGATGATCAGGTCGCCGTGCTTTTCCCGCCACTTCCAGACCTCGTCGATGAAGGCCTCTCTGCCCAGGTCGTGCCGGGAGACGCCCTTTTCCGCCAGGGCCTTCTCCACCACATTCTGGGTGGCGATGCCGGCATGGTCGGTCCCCGGCATCCACAACGAATTGAACCCATCCATCCGCTTATAGCGGATCATGATGTCCTGCAGGGTGTTGTTCAGGGCATGCCCCATATGGAGAACCCCGGTGACGTTCGGAGGGGGGATGACAATGGCGTAGGAGGGCTTGACGTCATCGTTTTCATCGGCATGGAAAAAACGCTCGTCCATCCAGAAACCATACCATTTCCGCTCAATATCCTCGGGGTTGTATTCTCTGTCTCGCATGGGTTTCTCCTCAACCAGTAGGCTGCGGTTTTCATAGCATGAAAACAGGGGAAAGGCAAAACTATCGGTCGGGTAAAAGCCGGAATCGAGCTTAAGCTGCTTTTTCTCCAGGGGATGTTATGCCGATCTCTGGCAAGGAGGCAAAAAAGGCTTTCAGGAGACCCGCTGACAGCGAGGGTGTCAGCGGGCCTCAAGAGTGAGCGGATCAGGAATCCAGTTTCTTGAGCTTTTCGATCTCTTCGCGGATCACCTTTTCGATAATGCCCGGCAGCTGCTCGCGGGTGCTCGCAACCAGCTCGCGTACGAGCTCGGACATGATCGGCCTCACCATTTCCTCGAGCATCCCGGGGATCTCCTGCCTGAGGCCTCCGAGCACATCCTTGAGGACAGCGCCCTGCGCTTCTCCTGGAACCGGTGCCGAGCCGTTTTCTTTTCCGATCTCTTCCGCTGATCGATCTGCAGGCTGATCCTGAATGACAAGAGGCTCCGCGGCTCCGGCATCCTCCGGGAATTCCTGGAGGGCGTCACCGCCGGCATCCTCTGTCGTGCGTTCCACCGGCTGTTTTTCCAGACCGGAGCCCGCAGCCGCGGACAGGTCATCGTCCATCTCAAAAGTTGACCCGCCGGGGTCTTCCACAGAGATTTCTTCCAATTGTTTTCGATGGGGTGCCTCTTTGCTTTTCTTTTTCTCAGGCTCAGCGTCGCCGAAGTCGAACTCGATCTCTCCTTCGGGCTCCTGGGACAGGACTATCTCTTCGCCTTCTCCACTCTCAGGGGAAAGGGCGATCTCTTCCCCCGAAGAGAGGCTGGCGTCT
Source organism: Candidatus Phosphitivorax anaerolimi (assembly GCA_001896555.1). Classification (GTDB taxonomy): domain Bacteria; phylum Desulfobacterota; class Desulfomonilia; order UBA1062; family UBA1062; genus Phosphitivorax; species Phosphitivorax anaerolimi. The sequence goes on along the minus strand of MPOS01000007.1, from coordinate 28,882 downwards.
ATATCCAGGCTCTCTCCCCCCTGTTCGATCTCTTCGACCGAGACATCGTATTCCATGGATATTTCCTTGCCCAGGTCAAACGAATCGGGCTCGTTCAAAGGGATGCGCGCCGGCGGCTCTGCCTCCTTCTTCGCCTTTCGTCCTTTGGGTTCGCCTTCCTCCAGAAGATCCGTGAGATCGATGATATCGTCATCGTCAAGAATCTTGTCTTCCATACCTTTCTCCTTTTCTCGGTTTCGACTGCGTCACGCTTCCCTTACCCATTCCTCATGATCGGCTGCCCGGTGGATTCCTTAACCGACATCCACAGGGGCCCGGTTATGTCGATCTTCTTCCGCTCTCTGACGCTCAGAGCTATGGGGATATGCACATACGCGTTGTTCCACAGGCCGATGAGCATGTCGGTCTTCCCGCTCATGCCCGCATGAACGGCCATCTGGGCCAGGAACCCGCAGAATATGGAATCCGAGGAATTGGCCACCACGCTCCTGATCACATAGCTCGGATCGATGTATTTGAGATTGACCTGATACGACCGGGCGGAAAAATACTCTTCGATCTTCTCTTTTAAAAACAGGCCGATATCGCCTTTTTTGACATTGCCGGAGAGATCGGTCTGTTTGGGGAGGCCGTCGAAGAATTTTTGGCCCGCACCCTCAGCCACCACGATCACGGCATGTCCCCGTGCCTTGAGCCTGCGCTCGAGGGTAGCGAGCAGGCCCTTGTCCCCTTCGAGATCGAAATCCTCCTCGGGCACGAGCACAAAGTTCGCCTCGCGGCAGGCCAGCGCCGCGTTGGCGGCGATGAATCCAGAGTCCCGGCCCATGAGCTTTACCAGGCCGACGCCGTAGGGCGCGCCTCTGGACTCGACGTGGGCGCACCGGATCACCTTCCCAGCCTCTTCTACGGCTGTATCGAAGCCAAAGGTCTGGGAAACGAAGCTGATATCGTTGTCGATGGTCTTGGGAATCGCGATCACCGAACAGGTGTATTCGCGCGACAGAATCTCCCGTGCAACGGCGGAGGCGGCCTTCAGCGTGCCGTCCCCGCCGATGAAGAATACGATGTTCAGGTTGACCCGCTCAATGGCGTCCACGATCTCGCCGATATCCTGCGAACCCCGGGACGAACCCAGAACCGTCCCGCCCAGCCCGTGGATATTCTCCACAAACGAGGGCGTCAGGTCAATGAAGGAGTGCCGGTAGCGCGGGATGAATCCCTGCAGTCCATAGGGAATGCCATAGATAATCTCCACCCCATACATATAGTACAGCTCGTGGACGATGCCCCGGATCACGTCGTTGATGCCCGGGCACAACCCGCCGCAGGTGACGATACCGCACTTGGTCTTCGACGGATCGAAGAAGATCTTTTTGCGCGGGCCCGCGCGTTCGAACGAGGGAATTTCCCGGTTTTCCCTAAGAGATGCCTCGATGGCGGCGAGAGAAGTGTCGATGATCACCCGTTCGTGTTCCTCCACGCACCGTGAGGTCGCAAGAAGGGGAGAATCGATGGTGGGAACCCCCAGTGACTGTATGGATGTATCGATCCCCTCGTATACGATTTCACCGTTCATTCAAGGAGCCTCCATTATGCATGCTTATCGGTTATTGCCCTTTCTACCTTTATCCAAGCATCCTGTCATGCCGTCGTGGCGTTGTTTTCCGCGGCAGGCCCCTGCCCAGTTCAATGAAGGTACCAAGCCGGAGCATTGCTGCGGCCGTTTGCGACCCATCTAACGGGCCGTTCGATCAAAGGCATGAACCTATCAGGGCAAACCCTGGACCCTTTGTAAAGCAGCGGGCTGCAGGAAGCAGACCCGGCCTTTGCGTTCTCAATCGCGAAGGGGGTTGCAGACGATCACCCTTTCAGGCCCAACCGCGCACATTATAATTGAACCATCCCTTGAGGGAAAGCCTTATCATTTTCATCCCGATGATGCGTCTTTCATCACCTGTCTTCCTATGGTAGGGTAACACATTGTATGAACAGAGACGGAGTCGACAAAACCCAGGAGGAGATCGTCGAGGAAATGGCCAAGGCCCTCGGCCACAGCGGAGACCTGCTGGAAGAGATCCTGGCGAGACTGGATGCGCTGGACAGGAAGATGGAAACGACAGAGGATGTGTACGCCTACAATGCCATGGTCGAAGAGTTCAACAGCCTCAGAAGGCAGGCCCTCTCGCGCAGGGAGATGCTCATGATACACCGGGAGGCGATCGGGGTCCGCAAGCACCGGTATGTGGAGATCTGCTATCCCATCCCGGACAAAAAATCCAAGAAACCGGTGAACGATCATGTTTGAAATCTATGATCTCGTGGTTATCGGCGCAGGGCCGGGCGGTTATACAGCAGCCATCCTCGCCGCCAGGAAGGGGCTGAAGGTAGCCATCGCCGAGGGCTCGAGCTTCGGCGGCACCTGCACCAATACCGGGTGCATCCCCACCAAGGCCTACATCGAAAGCGCGGCCCTCCTGGCCAAGATAAGAGAGGCTGAGAAGTTCGGCATCAGGGTGGAGAAGCCGACCGTGGACTTCGCCCGGATAAAGGCCAGAAAAGACCGGGTGGTCGCCAGGCTCTCGAAGGGGGTCGAATATCTCCTGAAGCAGAACCGGGTGGATATCTTCTCATGCACTGCGGACATCGCCGGGCCCGGGCTGGTAACAGCGGGGGATAAGCTCTTAAAGGCCGGACACATCATCATCGCCACCGGGTCGAATCCCAAGCGTCCCCGGCTCTTTGCGGAAAGAGGCATATGGACCAGCGACGAGGTATTCGAGGTCACCGAGCTGCCCGAGTCGCTCGCCATTATCGGGGCGGGCGTGATCGGGATGGAGATGGCCCATCTCTTCAGCACCCTCGGCGTGGAGGTGACACTCATCGAGGCGCTCGATCGTATCCTGCCCCTGGAAGAGGAGCACATCTCCTCGTACATGACCAAACTCATGCGCAAGATCAGGATCCACACCTCGGCGCGCGTTACCCATGTCGAAGGCACAGGCCCCTATTCATTGTCACTGGATACCCCCGAAGGCGGCAGAACCGTGGATGTGCACAAGGTGTTCCTGTGCATCGGCAGGCAGCCCCGCATTCCCGCCGGCTGCCAGGAGATCGGCCTTGCATTGAACGATTACGGCGGGATCGTGGTCGACGGGCACCTTGAGACCTCTGTCCCGGGCGTGTATGCCATCGGAGACGTAACCGGCGAGTACATGTACGCCTATGTGGCCTCCCGCGAGGCAGCCGTGGCCGTGGATCACATCACGGGCTCCGGCGAGAACATGTCCTACCGGAATATCCCATCGGCCATCTTTACCCGGCCCGAGGTCGCCTCGGTAGGAAGCACCCCCTCGCCTGAGGAATCGGCCGGCGGGCGCACCGGCACCTTCCCCCTCTCCGCGCTGGGCAGGGCACGGACCATGGAGGAGAACGACGGCTATGCCCGCATCACCACCTCACCCGAAGGGGTGATCACAAGGGTCAGCATCGTCGGACCCCACGCAACGGACCTCATATCCACAGCAGCCCTGGCCGTTGACCAGGGGCTCACGGCCGAGCAGTTCCTCGCATCATACTTCCCGCACCCCACCCTGGCGGAAATCCTCAAAGAGGCGGCCGAAGACCTCCTGGGGACAAACGTTCACCAGCCCTAGCAGGATCGGAGTCATAGCAGGTCGGGGTCAGGTCTCGACATATGACACTCCCCGTGTCATATGTCGAGACCTGACCCCGACCTGCCCCCATAACTGATTACCACTGCAGCACTAGAACCCACCGGCACTTCAAACGGCGATGCCTCCTTGACACCCCGGCGAAAAAATTGGTAAGCCCTTGAGAACCAAGGAGACCCGCATGATAGATACCTATATAGATTTTGACAAACAGAACGGTCTTGTCCCTGCCATTGCGCAGGACTGGGAGACCGGTGAGATTCTCATGCTTGCCTATATGAACCGGGAGGCGTTCGAAGAAACGCTGAATACCGGCCGGGCCTGCTACTACAGCAGGTCGCGCAGCAAGCTGTGGAGAAAGGGCGAAGAATCAGGCAATGTTCAGAAGGTCAGGGAAGTGCGCATCGACTGTGACCGCGATACCATTGTGATTAAGGTGGAACAGGTAGGGGGCGCGGCCTGCCACACCGGCCACCGTTCGTGTTTCTACCGGAAGATTGAAAACGGTGAACTGGTCGAAGATGGGGAGAAGGTGTTCGATCCCAAAGAGGTGTACAAGTCATGAGCCTCATACGACTCGCCATCCCAAAAGGGAGCCTCCAGCAGTCTACTATAGACCTGTTCCGGGATGCCGGTTGGAATATCACCACCTCCTCGCGGAGCTACTTCCCCTCGATCGACGATCCCGACATCGAGTGCGCCCTGGTGAGGGCGCAGGAGATATCGCGCTATGTCGAGTCCGGGCTCTTCGACGTGGCCCTGACGGGCAAGGACTGGATCCTGGAAAACTCCTCCGACGTGCAGGAGGTGGAAGACCTCATCTACTCCAAGGCAACCTATCGCCCTGCCAAATGGGTGCTTGCGGTGGATGAGAAATCAGATATCCACTCCATCCACGACCTCCAGGGGAAGAAGATCGCCACCGAGCTGGTGAACTTCACCCGGAAATACTTCCGGGAGCGGGGCATCGACGTGGATGTCGAATTTTCCTGGGGCGCCACCGAGGCCAAGGTGGTAGACGGCCTGGCCGACGCCATCGTGGAGGTGACCGAGACCGGATCGACTATCCGGGCCCATAATCTCAAGATCATCGAAGAACTGCTCCTCACCAACACCAAGCTCATCGCAAACAAGGAGTCGTGGAAAGACAGCTGCAAGCGGTCCAAGATTGAACAGATCGCTATGATGCTCAAGTCCGCACTTCAGGCCACCGGCATGGCGGGCCTGAAGATGAATGCACCCAGGAAGAACCTCGAGCAAATCATCGCTATGCTCCCGGCCATCACCTCTCCCACGGTGAGCCCCCTGCACGACCCCGAGTGGTATTCGCTTGAAATCATCATTCACGAGTCCCAGTCGAGAAACCTGATCCCAGAGCTCCTGCGGGCAGGGGCGCGGGGTATCATCGAATACCCCCTGAAAAAGGTATTGGATGGATGATAATCCTCAAGAGCGAGTATGAGATTGCGATCATGCGGGAGGCGAACCGCATCCTGGCACATCTCTTCGAGCATCTCGAACCCATGATCCAGCCCGGGATCACCACGATCGAGCTCGACCGTGAGGCCGAGCTCTTCATCCGATCCCGCGGAGCGACACCGGCATTCAAGGGATACCGCAACTATCCCGCCACCCTGTGCACCTCGGTGAACGAGGAGGTGGTACACGGCATTCCCGGGCCCCGTGTCCTGGAGCCGGGTGATATCGTGAGCATCGATGTGGGGGCCCTGCTCGACGGCTACTATTCCGATGCGGCCCGGACATTCCCGGTGGGCGCGATCTCTCCCCAAGCCAAAAAGCTCCTGGAGGTGACGAGGAATTCCCTGGAGGCGGGGATCGCCCAGGCAGTGCCCGGCAACCATCTCTACGACATCTCGGCCGCTGTCCAGAAGGTTGCGGAGTCAGGCGGCTTCAGCGTGGTCAGGGACTTCGTCGGTCACGGGATCGGCAGGAGCCTGCACGAGGCCCCGCAGATTCCCAACTTCGGCAAGCGGGGCAAGGGGCCCATCCTCCAGGAAGGCATGACGCTGGCCATCGAGCCCATGGTCAACATGGGGACCCACAAGGTCCTGATCAGGAGCGATGGATGGACCGCAGTCACCGAGGATTCCTCGCTCTCGGCCCATTTCGAGAACAGCATCGCCATCACGAAAGACGGGCCGCTCGTGCTCTCCGCACCCTGAAGCATCACCCCTGCCTCGTTCATCACAACCGGATCGAATACGCAGACAGACCTGGCTGATAAGCACCCGCGGCTACTGAGACCCGCGCGCCTTGATGGCGACCTTGACGGTCTGGAATAAGATGACGAGATCCAGCCACAAAGAGCGGTGCTTCATATAGAACAGCTCGTACTTCAGTTTTTCCTTGGCATCCTCGATGGTGTCGCCGTATGGATAGTTGATCTGTGCCCATCCCGTGATCCCCGGTTTTGCATGGAGCCGTAAGGCATAGTAAGGGATCACCTTTTCGAGCTGATCTACGAAATACCTGCGCTCGGGCCGGGGACCGACAAAGCTCATGTCGTTCTTGAGCACATTGATGAACTGCGGGAGCTCGTCGATCCGGAGCTTCCGGATGATGCGCCCCACCCTGGTGACCCGGGGATCGTTCTGGGAGGCCCACTGGGGGCCTTGTTTCTCGGCGTCCTGCCGCATGGACCTGAACTTGATCAGCTTGAAGTCCTTGCCGTCCATCCCTACCCGCTGCTGGAGGTAAAAGATCGGACCCGGCGAATCAATCCGGATAGCCAGGGCGGTCAGCAGCATGATGGGAAAGGTGAGAACGAGGCCCAAGAGGGCAAAAAAGACATCGAACCCCCTCTTCACGGCATCCTGGAACGGAGAGCTCAGAAATCCCCGGGTGAAGATGATGGAGCTCGGCCGGATTTCCTCTACGAGGATCCTCCCGGTCACCCGCTCGTAAAAGCTTGGCGCGTCGATCACGTCGCACGCGGTCAGCTTGATGTGCAACAGATCGTCTATGGGCAGCGTCCCCCTCCACCCGTCCGGGGCTACTACCAGGAGGTCTGGCTCAACCTCCCTGATGATGCGGTGCATGTCCGAGATATCGCCCAGACATCTGGAGGCGAGATCCCAGTTGTTTCTGCCGATGTATCCTTCGAGGATGACCGGGTATCCCCCGGCGCGTATCTCTTTCAGGAGAAACTTGGCATTATCACCATCGCCCAGGATCACGATCCGGGTGGCCCTACGGTCGATGAGCCTGAACTTGAGATACCCCGCCCTGATGGCAAAGGAGGCGCCCAGGGAGATGAGCATGGCCCCCAGCAGGACATCGCGCTCGAGGCCCACGGTGGGTATGATGTAGTAGATGAGGGCCAGCGCGATGAGAGCAAGCCCTCCTCCCAGGAGGATCGACGATGTGAGCTCGGATATTCTCCGCCAGTATCTCCAGTTGTAGAGATCCTGGAAATAGAAGCAGACAACCCCCACCCCCGCGTAGATACTCCCCTTGATCCAGAGAAGCTCGTCAGGGAGAGACACTCCGGGAAGCCACCGCCCGATATACTTGGCGAGAAAGACGGCGCCCGCGGCGACCGCCAGGTCAAAGACAAACAGTATGACTGATGAATATACGCTCCGGTTCATCATTTCCTAACATCGTCAGATAAGGCTGCTGATATTAATAGAATATCGCCCTTTTTTCGCCCTTGTACCCAAAACGGACACACCGGGCCGCCTCACTACCAGTATGCGAGATATTCGTGGAGTTTTCGTGTTGGAGATTTTCCTATACGCCCGCCAGCTTGCGGGCTGCACCTCAGACGGCCCTCTTCAAGCAGGAGATGTGCATAGCCCTTTCCTAATCAATAAACCCGGAACTCCTTCACTCATCATTGCCCAGAAGGCCCGCCCTGAGGAGAAAATAAACCAGCTGCAGGATCGCAGCCGTTGCAGCCGCGACATAGGTAAGGGCGGCTGCGGAGAGCACCTTCCGGGCTCCATTGACCTCGGTGTCCGAAAGGATGCCCGAAGCCGGGAGAGCCTGAAGCGCCCTGGAGGAGGCATTGAACTCCACAGGGAGAGTAATGATCTGGAAGAGTACGGCAAGGCTGAAGAAGACGATCCCCGCCAGGATGAGAGACTGGGCCATGAAGATGAACCCGATGATGAGCAGCGGCCAGGCCAGATTCGACCCGAGGGACGAGATAGGCACCAGGGCGCTCCTGAGTTTGAGCGGCGCATACCCTTGGGCGTGCTGTATCGCGTGCCCGGCTTCGTGTGCCGCAACACCCACGCTCGCGATCGAGTCGCCTGAGTAAACCGACTCGGAGAGCCTGAGCACCCGGGAACGGGGGTCGTAGTGGTCCGAGAGGAACCCCCGGGTGAGCTCGATATCCACGCCGTGGACCCCGGCCGATCTCAGAATTTCACGGGCCGCCTGGGCTCCGGTGATCCCCCGGTATGTGGACACCTTGGAAAACCTTCCATAGGTCGACTTCACCTTGATCTGAGCATATATGCTCAGGATCAGGGCAGGCACGATCATCATGATGTAGAGCGGATCGAAGATCATGGTTCCTCCAGTACTGTGTTAGTAAGATAGATAGTATCTCAATAAAAAGAAGTCAAGAAAAGGTCACTGCTTATGTCCGCTCCGCCTCGGCCGTACCGGACAGGCCCTTCCCTGCCGGACTGTTCTGTATTCTACTCTTGATGCACGATATCCCTTATTTGAATATTTGAGCATATTCCTTTTCCTTTGTCCTGAGATATGGTATTTTTTCCGCAATGAGATTGATGTGGAGGTAATATGAAACGATTTGCCGGAATCTTTATTGCCGTCCTGATTCCCTGTATGCTCCTCATAAGCGGCTGCAGCAAGAGCCCTGAGGAAAAGCGAGAAGCCTACCTCAGCAGTGCCCGGTCATATATGGAGAAAGAGAAGTATGCTGAGGCCGCAATCGAATTTCAAAACGCCCTTCAAATCGCACCCGACGATGCACAGACCCTTGTTACCCTGGGCGAGGTCCAGCTCAAACTGATGAAGGCCAATGAGGCCTACCGGTCATTCTCCAGGGCTGCGGCAATCGATCCCAAGAATACCGCGGCGCACGAATACCTCACATCCATCCAGCTCCTGGCCAGAAAATACGACTTGGCCGAAAAGCAGGCGTCAATGATTCTGGAGTATGATCCAGAGAACAAAAAGGCAAAGGAAATGCTCGCCCAGGCGCTCTTTCAAAGCGGGAAAAAGGCCGAGGCGGTGGCCATCATGGATGAGCTGGTCGCAGATCAGAAGCCCCTGGAGGCGACGATCATCAACGCCGTCCAGATGTACATGGCCACCGACCGGGTGAACGACGCCCTTTCGCTCCTTTCCCGTGGTTCATCCCTCTATCCCGAGTCTTCGAAGATCCGGTTCCTCGCAAGCGACATCTACATCTTCAAAGACGACATCAGCACCGCCCGCACGTGGGCCGAGGACGCATACCGTGCGCAACAGGACAATATCGACGCAGGCATTACGCTGGCCCGATTCTATGCAGCCCATCGCATGGACGATCTGTTCAAGGCCCTGCTGGCAGAGCTGAAATCCAAATTCCCCAGCGATCCTGGGCCCTATCTGCTGGAATCGGGCGTCATGCAGCAGAAGGGAGATATCGACGGGGCCCTGGCACTGGCCCAAACCGCCCGGAAGATCGAGGACAGCACCACCACGAAGACCGTGATCGCACAGCTGCTCCTGGAAAAGAAGGATCTGCCCGCTGCAGAGAAGATTCTCGCCGAAACCCTGGAGAAAGACCCCGGCGCAATCTCCGCACGGATTCTGCTGGCTCGGATCTATCTCAATCAGGAGGCACCCGGCAAGGCTTTAAGTACCCTGGATACACTCATCAAGAGCATTCCCCGGAGGCCGGACGTGGCTGTTCCGGCTGCTCAGGCCTATATCATGGAGGGCAAGACGTCACAGGCGCGGGAGATGGTGGAAAAGTCGCTTCAGGAGTATCAGAACAATGCGGCACTCCATGGCCTCCTGGCAAAGATCGAATTCCTGGAAGGGAAATACAAGGAAGCGCTGGCCCAGGTAGACATCCTGGCGGAACGTGCCGCCCTGACCCCGGATACGCTGTATATCGGAGCATTGTCTGCGATGAGGACGGGCAAGGCCGCGCAGGCATCTTCATTCGCTGACTCACTGGAAAAGGTGTCGCCCGAGAGCTGGCAGACCCTGCACGCCCGGAGCCTCCTCGCGCTCTCCAAAGGTGAGAAGAAGAGCGCTTATCAGTACGCGGAGAAGGCCTTAAGCCTCTTTCCGGAGAAGGTTCAGGCCCTGACCCTGTTCACCAGCATCGCGCCTTCGGTCATCTCCAAAGAGGAGACCCTCAAAAAAGTCAGGGCTGCGTGTGAAAAGCACGATTCCGCCTATTGCCACATGATCATCGCACGGCTCCTGGAGACCTCGGGCGATGTGGAGGGTGCACTGAACGAGATAAAGAGGGCAACCGCGCTCGAACCGGAAAACACCTCGCTCTATCATGCCCTTGCCCAGTTCTATGCCCGCAATGACATGATGCAGAAGGCCATCAACGAGTACGAAGCCCTGGTCAATGCCAAGCCCGGCGACTTGAGGGCCGCCACCATGCTCGGCCTGCTCAATCAGAACCAGGGCAGGATATCGGACGCGAAGAAGGTGTATGCCTATATCCTCGAGCGCGACCCCAAGAACGCCCTGGCCGCGAACAATCTCTCCTGGATTCTCGCGCAGAGCGGAAAGCCTGCTGACCTGAACGAGGCCCTGCGTCTTGCGCAGATCGCCAAAGACCAGTTCCCTGAAGACGCGAGAATCGCCGATACCCTCGGGTATGTCTATCTGAAGAAAGGGCTCGCCGAAAACGCCCTAGCCCAGTTCCAGCTTGCCGTGGAAAAACTGCCTGAAGAGCCGACCATTAACTACCACATGGCGCTGGCCCTGGTTGAGCTGAGCAGGAACCCCGAGGCCAGGAAATACGTTGAGAAGGCCCTGGATACCGAAATTCCCTTTGACGAACGGGAAGCCGCCCAGGAGCTGATGGCCAGGATCGGAGACGGCAAGGGCGAGTAACTTTTTCAACGCTTCCGGCATCTGCCTGGAGAAAAGGCGAGAGAAGACGGCTGTCCGGTCGAGCAGTATGCCGATCAACAGCCACAAGCCGGGCAATGAGATGGCGTTTCATCCGCCGGCGCCCGCAAGTTGCCGGGTAATCCGGTGATTGCCGAGACTTCTCGACACAGCACCAAAGGGCCGCAGGTTTTTACATGGCAAGAAGGGCAACCGCGGTCAGCGCCGCCGTGCAGGAGCGAAGCACGGTCCGGCCCATATGGACCGGGGTGAACGCGCAGGAGATTATCTTTTCAACCTCAGACTCCGAGAACCCCCCCTCAGGGCCGATGAGGATGCCGGTATCCTCCCGACGGCAGTCCCACAGGGAGATCTGTGACGAGGGCAGGGCCACCAGCCTGTTCGGCCAGGCAGGAGAGATATGCTCCAGGAACTCCTCGAGCAGGAGCGGCTCGTGGAGAACCGGGATCGTTCTGCGCTCACACTGTTTGATTGCCTCCAGAATAATCTGCCTGAAGCGCTGCATCCGCTTTTCGCCGATATGCCGGACATTCGACCGCCCGGAGACCACGGGGTGAATTTCCGAAACCCCGAGCTCGGTGACTCCCCGCATGAGATCGTCCATGTCCTTCAGATCGATGAGGCTGATCCCCAGGTGCACCCGGCAGGCCCCCCGGTCGGAAAGCTCCTGAGAGGAGAGCACTTCGAGCGTGATCCTGCCTCGCCCCGCCTCGGTGATCCGGGCACGGTATCCTGTTTCGCGGTCGCGAATGGAGAGCTCATCGCCGATCTTTTTGCGCAGCGGCCCGAGGATGTGGCTCACGTCCTTCCCCGTGATTACCGCCTGCCCGTTCGAAAGGATGTCTGCAAAGAACCTGGGCATGATCTTATCGCCTGCTCTCTTTCTCTTTATCAGGGGGTCATCAGCATTGTGAGGTCAGAGCATTATGGAGTTAAAAGCATTGCGGATCAAATCTCAACATATGACATTTAAAATGTCATATTGAGACCTGACCCCACCCCCTTGACCCCGACCCCTCTAGATGACGAGACCCTTGAGGAATGCTGCTGCGTCCTCGGGGGCCGTCGAGTGCACATACAGGTCAGAGCCCCATTCCAGACCTCCCTGGATGCCGATCCGGGGAATGATCTCCATATGCCAGTGATATATCTTGTCGTATGACTTGTCAAAGGGGGCGTTGTGCAGAGCATAGTTGAAGGGAGGTCTGTTCAGTGCCCGATCGAGCCTGAGGAGGACATCTCTGAATATGGCGGCCAGGTCGCCCACCTCCTTGGAGTCGATCTCCTCGAACCGGGATGAATGCCGCTTGGGGATGATCCATGTCTCGAAAGGCACCCGGGGAGCAAAGGGCTCGATGGCGAGAAAGGAGTCCGTTTCCGAGACGATCCGGAGTTCGAGCTGGATCTCCTGCCTGACGATGTCGCAGTAGATGCAGCGCTCCTTGTAGGCATAGTGCTTTTCCGCACCCCTGAGCTCTTCCACGATATCCCGGGGCACGATCGGAAGCGCCAGCAGGAGGGAGTAGGAATGCTCGAGTGTGGCCCCCGCCTCTGCTCCGGAGTTTTTGTAGATGAGAACGGAGCGCATCCTGCTGTCTTTCTTCAGGTCGATGATCCGGTCGCGATATGCCCAGAAGACGTTTTCCAGCTCGTCTTCATCCATGTCGGCCTGCCTGCGGGCGTGAACAGGCGTCTCGATGATCACCTCGTTGGCCCCTACGCCGGTGACCTTGTCGTAGATTCCCTCTCCCATACGCTTCAGGTCTTCTTCGATCACCAGCAGGGGTGAGCGGTTGGGGATGACCCGGAGCTTCCACTGAGGATCATTCGCCTGTGAACCGTCCCGCCTGTTGGCGAGGATCTCCGGAGGGCATAGATGTTCGTTGCCCGGGCAGAAGGGACAAAAAGGATCTTCCGGGACGGAAGCGGTCGTCCGGGGAATGGCGGGAGACAGGGTCGGGTCGTCGGTGATGATGACCCACCTGTCGACCACCGGATCTCTCCTCAACTCTGACATATTCAGCCGACCTTAAGCACGAGCTCGGGAATATCCCCCTGCACCTTTCTCATCCAGTAGAGGCTCCAGCCCTGAAAAGTCTTCTCAAACCCCTCTTCGCTCTGGGAGATGCATTCGATCGGGACCACGCAGATGTCCCACTGGGCATCGGAGGATATCGAGAGGCCTGCACCGTTTATGTCGTCCCACAGATCGATCCTCTCGGCCCGGTACCTGCCCCGGTCATTGTCCATCTCCTTTCCGTTCACCTTAGGCCTTTGACCGGAGATGATCATGAAGTTGAACTCGACTCCCAGCCACGCATCCTCAAGGGATGTCTCGAGCGCATGCGACACCCTGACCTGCCCTTCCTTGAAAAGGCGATAGGTCTTCTCGATGCCCAGCCCTTCCCGCCGGGCGGAAAAGCAGAGCGTAAAGCATTCATCCGACTCGCTGTGAGAGGCATAGGCAAAGGGAAGGTCTGCGCTCAGCGAGTTTTCCACTTGATTTCTCTTCAGCAGCCGGTCCCAGTCTGGTGGTGCATCGAGGTAATGGGTCAGAAACGAATACTTGGGATAGGTGTCGTAGATCAGGAGATCCTGGAATTCCCGGGGCGTTTCATGGTTGAGATCGTGGATGGAGAGCGGCTCTCCCGTGGAGTCTCCCGCAGACTTCCTTTCCGGATGCTGGATCTTCCGGTGATAGATCTCCTCGTGGCGCATGAGGATGTTGGAGAAATTGTACTTGGCGGACTTGTCCTCGAGTGCGAAGACAGACCCGCTGTGCCGCGGAGAAAAGTAGCAGTTGAACCTCCTGCCGGACACCAGGATCTCCTCGGCGCCGTCGAGATTGTGGTCTATGCGCTCTACGCGCCAGGTATCGCTGCTGAAGCGGGTTTCGTCGATGAGGGCCTCCGCGGTGAGCAGGTTTTTGTACACCGCATGCCTTAAGGAACTGATATAGACCCCGCCGAAGAGCCCGTGCCAGTAGGGGCAGTTGGTCTGGGCCATGAGGAGATGGCGCAGTGCATCCCGTGAGGGACCGAACTTTCTCACCAGGTTGCTCACCTTCATGCCCTTTTTGTGCATGAGATTGGACTCGGGATACTTGGCAAAGAAGTTGTCCCACACCCCGCCTCTCAGGAAGGCCCGCTGGCGGTCCCAGACCCCGGTGTCCCGGGCCTTCTTCACGAGATCCTCATACTGCCTCCCCTGCTCTGCGAACAGGCTCCACTCCATCATTTCCTGGTACGAGCCCGTGGGGAGATAGACGAGCCCGTTGGGGGGGAAGCTGTCTACCACGCGGCTCAAGGGCACGAGCTCGATCTCGGAGGAATGCTTGAGGATCTCGTCGAAAAACCTCCTGAGCCATCCCTCCTGGATCACCCACTTATGGGTGCCCGGCCACATGCCGAACTTCTCGCCATCATCTCCATAGGTGAGTATCTTCACACCCTTTTTCTTCATCTGCATGAGATAGCCGATCACCTCGTGCGGCTGGCGGAAGGGAATGAGATAGCGAAGCCGCATGTCGATGGGAAACACCTTTAAGGAGAAGCCCTCGCGCTCGGTGATGAAATACCCATGGACATCGTCGGGAGAAAGCCCTGCAGAGAGAAAATGGCTGTCGTCCAGCAGGGTGTATTCGATGCCGAAACCGGATATCTTCTTGGGAATCCCCGGGTCCCATATCCGCTCGGCGCACCACAGGCCCCGGGGCCTGGAGCCGAAACGCGCCTGGAGATACTCGCTCATGTACTCGATCTGATCATGGGCGTCGGCCTCGGGAATCACCGGCATGATAGGCTCGAAGAATCCTCCTCCCATGAGCTCCACCTGGGAGCGGTCCACCAGGGTGTGCAGGAGTGTAAAAAACTCGGGCTCGTGCTCATCGAACCACTCCCAGAGCGGTCCGGTATAGTGCAGCGTCATGGTGATGTCGGGATATTCCGTCAAGATGCGCAAAAGAGGCAGATAGCAGTCCTGGGCGCCCTTTTCAAAGACACTGGGGAAATTTCCCACAGGCTGGTGAGAGTGAACACAGAACGCCAGATAGATCTTTTCAGACATGCCACATGATCCTTTCGAATTTTTCGTCCGGTATGCTGAATGATAGCACCCCTGTCGCCGGATGTCTCTCGATTTCGAGGTCTCCTTCGTGAATCGTGAGGAAAAACCGCATTCGCTGCGACAGGCCTGCATCCAACACGGCAAAGGGCACCTTCATCTCCAGTATGCTACGGCAAGCATGGCCTGGAAGCTCCACCTTCTTTTCCCGTGTTTTATCCGAGACGGCATAGATGATCAAGGTATCCCCCTTAAGCGGTGCATATACCACATATTCGCCCGGAGACACCACGTGAAGACTTACCGAGCCGTTTCCTGGCACAGCGGAAAAATCCAGCCGGATAAAGAGATTCTCATGGTCAAAACCATAGAAGAGCCTGGACATGAAAGGCTTACGCCGGTACATGCTCATGGACGTATCCGGCGGCACATAACACCCTGCCTTGAGCCATTCAAAGAAATGGGAGACCTGTCCATCGATTACCGGGTTGATGAACCCCGAAGGCAAGCGCACGGGGACCACTTCGTGATGCGTGATGATGCTCTGTGACAACTCCAGAGGAGGAGACTCGCCATGCAGCCGGTAGCAGTTCGAGAGGTGGAGCCGAAAGAGGTTGTCGAAGTCTTCGTCGTTGGCCGAGCTGAAATCTTCTCCATACCACCAGAACCAGTCGCTTCCCTCTGCGATGTACACCTCTTCCCAGGCCAGGGGATGGGCATCGTCCCCTTTCTCATCCAGGTATCTTCGCGTCCGGGCAAGCATCTCCCATGCTTTCCGGTCCTCGTCATGACCGATCCATATGGAAAAGTTGTGGTTGATCCACGAGCCGGTATAGAGGCTGACGATGCGCTTGTCGGGAGGGTTCCGGTCGAGGAAGTCACTGTATCGGGAGGTTTTCACCTCCGGGGATTCGTCCAGCTTCTCATAGAGCAGCCTCAAAAACCGCTCGCCGCTATCCGGGTAGTACTCCCATGGGTTTTCACCGTCGAGGATGACCGCAACGAAGGGATTGAAGTCGTATGCCTTGGCGCCCTTGGCTATATTTTTCAGGTACCCGATGAAATTATCTGCTCCCTGTTCAGGCGGATTCTTCGCATAGACGAACCCGATGTTATCCGACAGAGGCCGGTCCCGGAAGAACATGCCCACTTCAGAGGCACCGTATTCCACGACATAAGGCCGGTAGAGTCCGGCCCCGGTCCGGGCCTGTTTGAGGCTGGCAAAGAGGATGTCCTCATCGGAAGCCATCCACCTGATCCCATGCCCTGCCAGGATCGGCACCATTTCAGGGCACACCGACCCTTCCGAAGGCCAGAGCCCCTTTGGCCGGACCCCGAAGAGCGACTCGTGGTAGTCCATGGCCCGTGCTATCTGAACATCGAGATCCTCGGGATGGGAGAACGGCTCGGCAGGCAAGGGCGTATCCATTGAGCGCAGGGCATAGCCGACATTCATGAGCAGGGGGCCTATGGGGTGGTAGAACGGAGACGTGGTGATCTCGATCCGCCCTTCCAGACAGGCGCGTGCATACAAGGGGATGATCTTCTCCATCGTCTCGATATGAAAGGCGAGCACAAAGGCCTTGTCGGATTCGGTGTATGACCTGCCCTTCCTGATCAGGTCGGCGATGTTCCTGTCCTTCCTTCTCATGAAGCCTATCCAGGTGAGGTTGAACAGCACCTGGAGATCGAGGATGTCCTGGTCGCTGAAGTGCTTCACCGCAGCCTCGAACCCTCCCTCTCTGCCCGGCTTGCCGCGTTTCTCCAGTAGGTTTTTATACCGGGGAAAGGGCTCGATGAGGGTCGGGAAGCTGCCCATGAAAAAACGGGTGATTATCTGCTTTTTTTCACCAAAGGTGAGATCGGCAGGTCTCTTCTCAGAGAGCAGAAAATCCGTGTCGCGTAGTCCCTTATCGGTATAATCGATGATCTGGGAGAGCAGCGAGGGCACGAGATTGAAGGTGCAGGCCACTTCCGGATATTCTTCGAGCAGGGCGATCATGTCGTAATAGCCCCGCACCGAGTGCAGCCGCACCCACGGGAGCAGATAGGTTCCAGTGACCGGATTCTTGTAATAGGGCTGGTGCATGTGCCACAGGAATCCGACCGCCACCTCTCTCATACTCTCCCTCCGCTCGCCGTTCACTACTATTGATATAACCTTAGGTATGCATCAAACCAAATCAAATGGAGAAAGAACCAGCGCTTATACATCCGATAGATTACGAGCCTTTTTTATATCTGTGCTCATAGGGCTTCAATATTGGACAGGGACCAGGCTGTTATCTTTTTGCCATGCCAACCAAATCGGATTTCTGTTATTATGAAAAAGCCCATTTTGCCGATTCAATCAATGCAGCAAAGCGCTAGGCAAGGGAGGAGATCATGCGTTATTTGTCGGTACTGTGCATAGCTCTATGCCTCATCACCTCGTGTGGGGGAGGAGGCAGCAGTGGAGGTGGTGGTGGAACGGTTTTTTCTGTCTTGTCAACCGTCCCTGCAAATAACGCCATCGATGTCCCAATAGAAACAGCGGTGGAAATACATTTCAGCAAAGAGGTAGATCCCGCAACCGTAACTGCGTCTACCATAACCCTGACAAAAGGTGATGAATCCATTGCATGTTCATTGCAATGCTCGGGCTCTATGGTAATCTTGACGCCTTCTTTTCCCCTGTCGACAGACTCTACCTATACGGTAACGATTTCCGGCAATGTAAAGGATGCATCCGGAAATCCTCTGGGTTCATATTATACCTGGTCTTTCGTTACCAGCGAAAACATCGATACCAGCAATTACTACTATCAACCAGGCCCCGGCGATGAGATGATTTATAAAATTACGAGACAAGGGGCACCAACAGTCTATCAAAAGAGTTCCTTTTCTCTGGAGGACGATGATATCGACCCCACGTATCATTATGGGGGCGACGATGGCAATCCACATCTCCTCGAAGTCGTTACAGAAGGGCCCGAGAAGGAGGACTGCACCGTCCTGATAAGAAAAGTTTATTACACCCTTGATGGCAAAGAAATCATTGACGATCAACGGTACTCAGCTGAGCCGCTCGTATGGTTGTTCACCAATGTCGAGCACAGCACCTTCACTGGTGATGAAGAACCCGAGCTAGTCGTAGCAGGGCGGGAATACGAATCCACGATCGAGGAGATTCTCTTCAACCACAGCAATCCCCCGGTCGAAGTCGGTGCAAGAACAATCACTACGAGCATAACCCCGCTGGACATTGTATCGGTTACGGTTCCCGCTGGAACGTATGAAGCCCTCAGATTTGCGACCGAATCATTCTCGGAAGAAACCATAGGGGAATCGACGATAACACTCACCGGCTCCGGTACCATGTGGTTCGGCAGGAATACGGGCCTCGTGAAAGTACAGATGGAGTATACTAGACAAAAAGATGAGGAAGACCCCGAAACTTTCGATTACCTGCTAGAACTGGTCGAAATAAACCTCTCGGGTGAATCCGTTTCACCCGCCTCAATGCAGATCGCACCACCGGCAAAGACAGTCCCAATCCAGGCTCTTATGAAAAACATTTCACACATAGTCCATCCTCGTTTGCCATAGCTATTCCGCCTCCCGGGTCAGAAGACCCGGGAGGCCATTATGTGTGCAATTCTTTACACCCTGCCTTGGGCATGGACCCCTCACATGGAAATTCACAATTCTATAGGTGTGTAATTATTTTCCCACAAATGGTATTTGCGTTCTATTTTAAAGCATTATTTTTTTCTGTCAGAATCTCTTCTTTTTGTGTTTTTATCCATTATTTATATATGTTATGGGAACATCCCAGTCTGGCATTTTCTATGCTAAGAATGGGCTAATGCAGCAGAGGAGACAGCAATGATGAAGAAAATCACGATTTGTTTGTTGGCAGGGCTATTCATAGTCATGTGTCCAGGTAGTTCATCGGCATTGAATTTCGGGATCACCGATATTTCCCGATTGTATGCAGACATCAATTGGAGTGCCTTGAACACCCGCTCCGATTTGAACCTCATTGAGGAAACCGGAGACACGTATCAGGGAGGATCTCAGACAGGGGGAGGGAGCGGCGAACCCCCCATTCCGGACGGGTTGCCCGGCTCGGGTGGGTTTCCCGGCCCTGATGATTACTTCGACATCGGAACAGACGATCAGGAAGCCTCAGCGCCGGTTCCTGAGCCCGCCACCATGCTCCTTATCGGAACGGGCCTCGTAGGGGTAGTTGCCCTGAGGAAGAGATTTACACAAAGAGATTAGGCATTCGTATTGATATGGCGACCCTGCGGTAACACTGAAAAAACCGGGCGGTCGTACCAGTGAGAATGCACCGGGAACGCTCGCAGTCAAGCGGCCCTGACAATCAATCCGGCAGCTTGGACGATCATGTCCTTTTCACCTGACACGGGAAGACGGACAATATCCTGCCGTCTTCCCTATACAGCTTCATACGAGACGCTTCGGAAAGTCTCTGCCCCGGTTGATTTCAAGCCTCAGAGGATTCGGCCGTGTGGCCGGCATGCGCCGAGCCGTCCTCAAGAATACTTCATCAATACTGATAAATTGCTATTCACAAAATGTCTCATGGCATCGAAGATGCCCCAACAGGAACAAGGTATTGATTATCATCGATTGCATCGAGAGAACATTCCGGACAATTCTCTCCCTCTCTACAGCTAGGGCACTGAGGTACCATCGTACGCCCTTCCCAGAGTTCGATCCCCCTATACTCGCTAAAAATCGGGTACCACCATATGCGCATGTCATCTTCATATGTCCATCTATTTCTCAACCCGATATCGACCTCGGTGGCAGTACTCAACCAGCTGGCATACGATGGTAATGAAAAGTGAAACTCAGCGTTATAATCGGTTAACAGGTACAGCCTCTTATACTGTCCAGGCTCAATCTTGCTTATTGTGTAGAACGGTGTATCAGAAGGCTCCACTCCACTTGGCGTGAATGTAATTTTAAGATCCAGAAGATCGTGCACTCCCATGTGCTGGATGCAAAAATCAGTGGAATACATGGACTTCAATGCCTGCATGCCGTCATCTTCATCCAGGTCATACCACCACATACCTTCATAACAAAATATGTCAGTACTGTTGGAGAAAACCACCGGTGTGGGCTCGGAGATGTCTTTATATCCCACGCATACTGCATCCTCTTCCACATACCCTTCTTCACTGCCCAACCTTCCCTTGTAGACGACGTAAAACCTTACATCCGCAGCCCAGAGAGGGATCTCCTCATCGCCGAGGTCAAACTCCAAAAGGGTTGCTACACCGGGTTTGATTACCTCACCACTAGTATTTCCTTGATAAGGTTTCACGATGTACAGGGGATCGCTGATATGAGAAGGAGATAAATTCTTATACGTTTCGTTTGTGAGAGGATCCATTGCATGCGCTGAAGGATCGGATGGATCCGCCCTGTCTGTCAGAAATCTGTACTGGACGACCAGATCGATGCCGCCGCCCAGCATCCGCTCGCCCGTATCGGTGGTATTTCTGACAAGCAATTGCACCTTGTTGAATCCCTGGGTCTTGGGATCGGCGGGTTCGCTGTCCCTGAAGGCATAGACCCCGTCATTGGGCAGGGATATTTCGATGGTGCCTCGGAAAAAGTGCTTGAGAAGCTGTGCTGAGTAAGACACGGCCCGAGGGACCAGCCGTCCGGCATAGTCTTCCAATACATTGTCATCCAGAGCGCTCACCCGGTAGATTTTGACCGGGTCTGCCAGATCGAGCTCGTATGCCCCGGTGATCGATGTCGTACAGAGCCTGTACCCCGTGTCGCCGTCCCCGATCTTCATTAGATACTCCCTCTCTATGGTTTTTCCGCTGTCCCTTGGATCTGTGATAACGTACCGCTCCTTGGTCACGCTGCTGATGTGATTCGGATAGTTATATCCTGAGAAGATCCTGCCCTGGCTGAGAAAGTTCGCATTGGTATATTCGGCCAAGCCGATGAGAGCGTTGATGGTAACACCAGGATTGACGCCCGTATACCAGTCCGTGTCCACCATCCTGGCAATGGAGATCCGTGCATTGTCAGGAAGGTTGCCTGTATTGAGTACGGGAAGATAAAAAGGATAAGCATAATTCTGACTGTTTTGCAGCCATCCTTGGACCTTTTGTTCTTTCTCCTTTTCCCTGCAAAGATGATAATGTGTAACCAGTTTCTCATACACACTCCCACCGATTGCGTGCGAGTCATTGCGCACATGTTCCGGGCAGGAGCTATCCTGGATCAGGTGCATGAGGTGCCCTACAGCCAGAAAGGTCTTATAAAGATCTTTATTCCTCTGTTCATAATCCGTGCCGGTGAGCGCCTTGTAGAAATAATCTCTTGCGTCGTACCAACTGTAGTTGCCGCCATTCCACGAGGACTGCTCCCCTGCTTCCAGTTGCGCCCAGAGAATGGATGACTCTCCGCTGATTCCGGAATAGTGGTACCCGGCCTGATCCCACGGCTGCAATGGATCATGGAAGTGATGCCTGCATCTCCAGAAAGGCTCGTCTTCTTCTATCCCTCCCTGGGCGATCAGTTCTTGCGGCGATTTATACCCTGTGATCGTCAGCCAGTCGAAAAGATAAATGTACCACAGGCTTCTTACCTTCATCCCTCCATCTATGCCCAGATTCTGCCTCGTATACTGATCGAAATCAAATCCACCTACGGAATGCTCCAGTATCCACTCATTGATTGCTTTGTGTTCTGTTTCGCCATAGCTCCAACATTCCGTACCGGTAACAATAAAAATGAAAAAACAAACAACAAGCTTATTCCTGGGCATCATTGTGCCTCCTCCCCTTAATCTCATATTGACATTCAAGAGCCTTACTCAACAAAGGCTGCCTAGCATTCGGATAGAAACCATTAATACCCAATCCTCTCGCCTCCCGCTTCTCCTCAGGAGTTACAGCCCGCTTGAGACCAATGACTACATATCGCTCGTAACTGCTGTGATCATAGGGGATATATACCCGCTGGACATTTTCCGGGTACCTGAAGTCAAAATCGAGCTCGCGGAGCTTGCGCTCTGGATCCTTTACTGGAACGAGTGTTTTTAGACGATCTTTTTCCCACTGCTCCATATATTGTTTCACCTGTTCCTCGGTGTCTCCCATCCGGGTTAATACTATTCCTTCGATATCCCTGGTTTCATCTACATACGCGAATGCTGAAAAATCGCCCGAAACGTATCTGGAACTATAAGGGTAATATCCTGGTTTGTAATATCCGATTGACGGAGACTCAATCCAGGGAATAAGATATCCAATTATCGAACGAAGATAACCAGGATCATTGTTTCCTCTCGGGCCTGTTATTTTCCAC
The DNA here is from genome assembly GCA_001896555.1 of Candidatus Phosphitivorax anaerolimi. GTDB lineage: Bacteria > Desulfobacterota > Desulfomonilia > UBA1062 > UBA1062 > Phosphitivorax > Phosphitivorax anaerolimi. The sequence continues at coordinate 6,713 of MPOS01000007.1, read as the reverse complement.
TCGCCCTCAGCATCGGTGAGAACTTCCTTGACAGGCCCTATTCCACAGGACCTACACCCTATTCCCGGACGGCACTTTCTCCATAAGGCATACACGACCGCCCCTTCTATGGGTTCGAGCGTGTCTGCATCGATTACCTTGCCGTGCATGGTCATGTATCCGGGAAAATCGAACCCGAAGAGCAGGGTCGGGGCAAGGATGAGAACCGGGATCAGTCTCTTGCATCGCTTGAAGCTGTTCATACCGTCGTTCTCCTTTTAAAAGCTGGCGATCTTCCATCTGCCGTCTTCATCCAGCTCGAATAGAAGGAGGAAAGAACAGAGCCTCCCGTCACGAGTGGTCCGGATATCATATTCAACCAAAGCACCCCGCATCTTGATAATCTGAATATCATCCAGCTCGGCTGCAAGATCAGCGCGATGCTCCGGGGTGAGTGAAGTGAAGATATCCTGATAGTTGCTCTGGGTTTGGCTGGATATGTCTTTCACCGCTGCCTCGATGTCATTGTCCAGAAGCGCGGTACGCATGGCCTCCCATTTCTGCCGGAGCATGGCGTCGAGCGCATTTTGATCGTAAACCGCCACGCCGATGGTGTCGGTGAAGACAGAGCCTTTGTAATCTGCCCGGGCTGTTATGTAGTAGACGCCGGGGCTCGAGATGCCGGCGGTGAGCTCATGTGTTTCGTCGCCGGCGAGATACTGGATTACACCCGGGCCGGTGCCCGTGAACGTCAGCCCGTCGGGTGTGAATAGGGAGTCGACCCGCAGGATGGTGTCAAGCGGCGCTATCCCCATCAAGTCGACAGACTTGAGGGTGATGCATGGCTGCGTGGTGTCGGCAGTGACGAGAATGCTCCTCTCAAGCACATTCCCCTGGATGTCCTCAGCGTGGACAATGATGGTGTTCTCTCCGTCGACAAGCGGAACATGGTTCGCAAAGAACATGCCCTGATGAACTACCGCCGGCGTTCCATTGATAGTGATGCCGGTCTCGTTTCCGTAGGCGTTACTCAGAGTCCCCCGCACCAGGATGTCAGGGCGGTTGATGACAGCACCGTTTACGGGCGAGTCGATACTGAGGTAGATGACGTCGTTTACGGTTACGGTCACCGACGCAGTTCTCACACCTCCCAGCCCGGTAGCGGTGACGGTATATGCTGTGGTCTGCTCGGGACTTACCGTCAGAGATCCGTTGAGATCCACCTGACCTATGCCGTTGTCGATGACCACAGATTCGGCATCCGAAGAAGTCCAGCTCAACGTAGTAGATTGACCGGCATAGATGGATGATGGATCCGCCACAATAGTCACTGTGGGCGGAACATACACCGTTATCGTGACGGAATCGGTGGCGGTGCCGCCCGGGCCGGTTGCTGTTATCGTGATGGTACAGGTCTTTTCGGGAATGTGGGCCAGTGTTCCGAACGGCTCTACAAAAAGAGAATATTCTTCGAGCTCAAGCTTGAGCGCATCCGCATTGCTGCTCGTCCAAGACAGGGTGACCTCCCCGCCTTGGATGACCGCCTGAGGCTCTGCCGTGATGTGCACCGTCGGCGGCTGGTAGACCGTGATGGTCGCCCGGTCCGTCACGGTCCTTCCCTGGCTGTCTGCAGCCGTTATGGTGTAGGTGGTCGTCTCGTCCGGGTAAACGACCAGAGAACCACTCGGCCCCACACCGCCAATTCCATGATCGATGAAAACGCTGTCTGCCTTGATCGTGTTCCAGTGCAGCGCCACAGGCTGACCCGAGACCACGGCATACGGATCTGACCAGATCTTTGCGCTGACAATGATCTCTGCATCGGGAACAACCACCTCTGCATCAAGAACCATGAGGTCAAGGTTCTGATCTGATGTGAGACACTCCCCTTCGGGGAAAGAAATGTTGTACTGACCTGCCGGCACATAGAAGAAGTATCGGCCCTGAGCATCCGTGGAGAAGCACTTGGTGATACGCCCACTCGTAAGGGTTACCCTGATACCTTCAACCCCTTCACCATTTGCCAAGACCCTGCCCGAGACACGCTCCTTGTGCTCTGCAATGAAATGTCCGACCGCACACGGCCTATCGAGGTTCTGCTCGATTGTGCCTGCAAGACCGTTCATTTCATTGAAAATAAAGACCGTATTAAACCATGCTTCAGGAACGCATAGTAGCGACCCGTCAGCAGTGAAGTCCAGATCAGTCGGCCACGTCGCCGGAAAGACATTCAAGACTTCGAGCGATCGGCTATCGATGATGAAGATTGTTTGAGGTTCGTATTCTAACGAAATATCGCTCAACGCAATTCTGTGTCCATCTGGGCTTAATGCGATATAGCATTTCAGTGCCTCTATCTCCTCAAGGTATTCTCTGGTCTGGATGACGGCATTGGTTTCAGTGTCTATCACGCTGAGCCTGCACGAAAGAGATGAAACCGCATATACCCTTGAGCCGTCATTGCTCACTTCGACATCCCAGATCGAGTCTTCCGGATTTGTCACGCGTATTGCAGTGATGATGCTCATGGTCGAGCTGTCGATCACCTTGACTGTACCGTCCTGGAGAGAGGTTATGTATATGCGCGTGCCTTCATTGTTTACCGCGATGCCGTGGGGAACCGGGCCGGTATCCATAACGCCCGTTACCTCTCCGGATGCGATGTCGACCCTGTACAAGGTGTCTTCCCATGAAGAAACAGCATAGAGCAGAGTTCCATCCGGGCTTACGGCAAGAGTGTCTGCATACACGGGGATCTGACCGGTGACGGTATGGGTGGCGGCATTGATGATGGAGATCCCGCTTTCCCAGTTTGTCACGTATACACTCTCACCATCCGGGCTCACCGCGACACCGTAAAGATCTTCCCCGATCTGGATACGATCTATGACTGCACGTTCTTGGATATCTATGACCGAGACATCATTTCCCCAAATGTTTAGTATAAAAGCCAAAGGTCTTCTCTGCTGCCCGGATTGCCTGACTTCCACCGTGGCAGCTGCTGTGGCCGTCCCACCGGGCCCGCTAGCCGTTATAGTGTAGATGGTGGTCTCGGCGGGGCTCACCGGCATGGAGCCACTGACACCAACCGTCCCGATGCCTTGGTCGATGGTTGCGGAGTCGGCGTTTGTTGTGCTCCAGGTAAGGGTCGTTGCCTGCCCTGCGTCGATAGGGTTCGGTGAGGCAGTGATGGTGACTGTGGGCTTATGGAGCACAGTTATGGTTGCATCTGCTGACGATGTGCCTCCTGGTCCCTGGACCGTGATGGTGTAGATGGTCGTCTCTGAAGGCGAAACTGCAAGCGAACCGTTTATGTCGACAGGACCTATGCCGTTATCCAGGAGTGCAGTGTCGGCATGCTGCGATGACCAGATGAGTGTCGCGCTCTCACCTTCGATGATGATGTTTGGCTGGACCGATATGCTCACCTGGGGAGGCTGGTGTACGGTGACGGTCACGGAGCTGCTTGCCGTTCCCCCGGGACCGGATGCCGTAATAGTATAGGTGGTGGTTGCCGTGGGCGATACGGACATGGAGCCTGCCAGAGGAACAGTCCCAATGCCCTGATCGATTTCGATCGTATCAGCGTTTGTGGATGTCCATGACAGTTGTGATGTCTGACCGGCAACAATGGACTGAGGCGATGCAGTAATGCTCACGGTCGGTGGCCGGTGGACGATGATAGTGACCGTTGCGGTTGCCGTGCCGCAATCCCCGTGGGCTGTCGCCGTGTATGCAGTCGTGGTCTGGGGATGAATCGTGACCGTGCCCGATGTACCCACTGTTCCGATCCCGTTGTCGATCTCGACGCTTTGGGCATTCATCGAGGACCATACCAGCGTGCACGAGCCGCCCGGAAGTATGGCAGCCACGTCTGCAGAGAGGCTCACGGACGGCGGCTGGCAATGAACCGCTTCGGCTGTGGTGGTGTCGGAAGATTCGCCTCCCCTGCCGTCGAAAACCGTGAGTGTTACTGTGTAGGTGCCTGGGGCCGGGTATGCGTGGCTGGGGCAGGCCCCGCTTCCGGTCGAGCCGTCGCCGAATTCCCAGTGAAAGGTGAGCGGATCGTTATCCGGATCGAGGGACCCAGAGCCGTCAAAGGCGATCAGCTCGTTGACCTCGCCAGAATACGGACCACCGGCATCCGCTGTCGGAGCCCGGTTGAGGGGCGGGATGCCGTCCACCTCGATTGTCCAGCTCAGGGTATCCGTGCCGCCTCTCCCGTCATCGACCAAGGCTGTAACATGATATTCCCCGGTGGCATCAGGTAGCCAGGTGATCTGCCCGCTTAACTGGTCGATCCACATACCTTGAGGAGAGCATGCGAGTGCGTATGAAAGGGGGTCGCAGTTGGGGTCCGTCGCCTTTACGTTAAAGTTATACAGAATACCCACTGTGCCGTTTGTGATAGGAGGAGTGTAGATTACCGGGGGGTAATTCACGGTTCCCATCGTTCTCGCGGCTGTGGGACGTGCGCTTTCTACCGCCGAGAAACACCACGTACCTTCTACCAGGGCTCCGATCACGTAGAGGTACGTCTTCTCGTTCTGGACCGAGGTATCATAATAGGTGGTATAGGCGGGATTGATTTCGGCCACCTTGACAAAGCTGAACGGTTCAACCTCATCGGTACGGTACACATCATAGCGCTCTGCACCCGTTATGTGCTGCCAGTAGGGTTGTGCAACGTCCTTCTTGGCCCTTACGATCACATCGAAGCAGGGCTCGACGATGATGACCGCCTCGTCGATTTCCGAGCGGCTGATACCGTCATTCACGGAAAGAGAGATTGTATAGATGCCTTCGGGGACTACAACGACGGGATTCTGACCTGTGGCTTTGGGAAAAGGGCCAAACCACTCAAAGTGCAGAGCCGTCCCCTCGTCATGAGAGGACTGGGAACCATCCAAGTTGACCTCGCTGCCCACGGGTTGATTCTTCTGAAACGGATCGTATTCACCGGCTGAAGCAAGAGGTTCTTCCGCCCGGGCAGGCGGCGGACACAATAGACTCAAAAAGTGATGAACCCCCGGGAATATGCTCTGTGACTTCACATCGCGCTCAGGGCACACCCCTGGGATGAAAACCCCCTGCAGAATGATACACAACAACAGGATCCCAACCCACTTTCCGCAAACAAGCCTGTTCCTCCTCCCCATATCAATACCCCCTTCTCACTGCTAGAAACTTCATGCCCCGCTACCGGCAGCGGGATATCAAAAACCTATTTGCCTCAATCCTCTCTTTCACTCCCTCGCGACCCGCTCAAACAGGAGTTCCATGGGGATGGACAAAGAAAGAGAGAACCTGAAACCAGGCTGTAAAGGAAAATCATCCTTCACGAAACAGCCCCATCAGCTCTTCATCCGTTTTCCGGCAGCGATCACCCCTGCCGCGCCAAAACCGAACAACAGCATACTCGCGGGCTCTGGCACAGGTGTGGCGACCGAATCATTTTCGCATATATCAAGCATGCTGGTTAAATACAGCGTCTCTTGAGAAAGCTCATTGATCTGGGCAAGATACAAGCCTGTATATCCGGCAATGAATGACGGATCGGGCGTCAAGCACCATCTGATTCGGGCATATTCATTCTCGCCCAGCGTAAAGCTCCATCCGATCGCAAGGGATACATCATTTTCAAGCCCTTCAGGCACTGCATTCTCGTTATCAAGAGAGCCGGAGAGGACATTGAAATAGATGTCGCCGAAGGCATAACCCGGCTCATCGATCCCCCAGGTCTGACCCGCCGACGGGGTACCGCCGGAGATGCCATAATCATTGTAAAAAAAGGATGTGGTTCCAGGGCTCAACTCGTGATCAAAGAATGCAACGACGTTTGAAGAACCAGGACTTGCAGGACGATAAAGGAGTGACAACTCTCCGAGCCCGCTCTCCCAGTCAAAGAGTGAGTCATCGAACCCGCCTGGCAAAGTGCCACCCTGGCATGACTCGTATATTTCTCCGTTGATGTTGAAGGCCCAGTCGATCAGTATCGGGGCCGCCCGGGCGGGAACAGGGTTAAGGGCCAGAAAAAAGACAGACAATGACACTGCTACAAGTACACGCGTTCTTCTCATTTTCATTCCTCCTCACGATAAATCATTGCATATCCCGAGAATAGCGGTCGGCTTCGCAGTATGCCGCGTCAAGCCCGCTGTCTCGGGAACAGATGTTCTTGCATGGCTCTCGTCTGAATAGAACACGCTCTTTCCGTTCTATTCACCATGCGTGTTCTTTACCGGAACAGCACCCAACCTATTCCGGCTCTTCCAACATTAATTTTCCGGAGCCAGAGAGATCAGCGATGCATTACGGGAGGAAGGCCTTTTTCATAGATGAACCTGGTGGATATATGAGTGATGCACACTATTGAGAATGGTCCCCATACGATCTGGGAGTGAAGACAACTCTTGCCCTGACCCACGAAAATCATTCTATTATTTCTCCTAAATATCAATATATTCAATTTCAGATATCTCTTCTGATACAGAAAGAGAAAAGATATTTCAAGCAAAAAGATTAGGAGATGAGAGGAAGGGTGGGTGGTAGCGGAGGAGGGACTTGAACCCCGTACCACCCGCTCCCAGCCTAGCTTTACAGGGGGGTTGCTCAGGTTTCGCTCACCTTTTGTACCCAAATTAGATAATCGTCGCATAAGCATATCGCTAATGTGAAATAAACCAAGATGAATGCTCTCTGAGAAAAAAGGGGTTCTGGATGCGTATTCCGAG
>MPOS01000057.1 GCA_001896555.1 Candidatus Phosphitivorax anaerolimi | reverse complement strand
TTGAACCGCCGACACGGGGATTTTCAGTCCCCTGCTCTACCTACTGAGCTACCTCGGCAACAGGAGAATGTCTATTGAAAACAGGGATGGTTGTCAAGCGTTTTCGTCGTCTTCGAAGTTGAAGCTTTCGAGCTTTTCTCCGTCTTCCATGAGAACCTCTTCCATGGAGACATCCTGCCTGGCGGCTGACGCGCCTTCGCCGAGCAGGCCCTTGCGATTTTCTTCTACCTTGCCCACTGCAAAACCCTCATCGTCGATGTCGATCTCGGGCGGTTTGGTATAGATATTCAGCTTGATCTTTGCGGGAACGAGGTCGTCTCCGCAGCTCTTGCATCTGTCCAGATAATCGAAGCTGACATAGCCGCATTTGGCGCATCTCATGGGTATGCTACCTCCTGTCTGATATCTTCTCTGTATCGGTAGTACGAAGACGGATCATTAGTAAAGTATAACCTCTTTTCCTTATCCAGTCATGTTTTACGAAAAGGGTCTGCTTGGGCTGGAGCAGATATCCTCTGCCGGCAGGGACTCCCTGCCGGCGGTAACGGATGGCAAACCGTTCGAGACCGGCATCGACGATGAGGGTTTTGCAGTGGGCAAGGTGGAAGAAGACCGCAAGGGCTTGTGCGCCCAAATTGTCCCTTGATGTTTCCTTTCCGCTATACTATATTCTAACCCCATTCTTTTCTTGCGCTTTTTTGAGGTCAGGAATTCAGGCGGCATCCTTCCGCTCACACCCTTGAAAGAGCGGAGAGGGAAAGAGCGGCTGGAATATCTAAAAGGCAAAAAGGAGCTGCTTATGAACACCAACCCCAGGGTATTGCTCTGGAACTATACATACGAAGAAATGCTGATCCTCGACAGGTTCTTTCAGGCTGTCGGGGCGCCCGAGGCCCAGGTCATCGAGCCCGGCCAGGGAAACCTCAGTGTGCACGATATCCTGTTTACTGACAAGAGGTCGGATCAAGCATATGTGTGCGATGAAAAGATCATGCTCTTCTACCAGGTCGAGGCACCGGTGATCCACCGGGTAATGCGCGAGGCAAAGGACTGGAACCTCCCTCAGTCCATTTACGCCGTGGTGACGAAGCAGTCAATTGAATGGGCCTTTTCCGAACTCGCCGAACACCTCATCAAGGAGCGTGATTTCTTCAAGAAAAAAACGGACGAGCAGAAGCAGAAAAGAAGCTCGTGCCCGCATTCGAATCATTGAAGCGTGCTATTTCATGAATCAGCCGGGATAACGCCAGGAGCCTGCGGCCCGGGTCCCGGCGGATCGTTTCAGCCCCGGGTAGGGGGAGAGGAGGTTTCACCAGGTGAAGGCATCATTCTATCGAAAGATATGGATCATGGCCCAGGGCATTGCCGTGACATTGGGCATATCGGTCCTCGGTCTATACATGCGCTTTACGCGCACATACGAACGGGGTTTTGCCGACAGGGTGCTGCGCTGGTGGTCGGGATTTTTGCTGAAAAACGTCAGGGCCGGGGTGCACATCGAAAACCCGCACCAGGTCACGGTGAGCCCGGGCACCCCCTATATCATCATGTCGAATCACCGGAGCCACTACGATATTCCGCTCATCTTCGTATCTTTGCCCGGGAGCATACGCATGCTCACCAAAAAAGAGCTCTTCAAGGTCCCTGTCTGGGGAAAGGGCCTGAAGGCGGCGGAATTTCTCTCCATCGACCGCCACGACCACGCGCAGGCTATCAGGGACTTGGACTATGCCAGGGAGCAGATGAAGGACGGGATCGTGCTCTGGGTCGCCCCGGAAGGAACCCGGTCGCGGGACGGAAGATTAGGGGAGTTCAAAAAGGGCGGGTTCATGGTGGCTATCCAGACGGGAGCCAGAATCATTCCGGTGGGCATCAGCGGCTCTGAGAAGATCTTGAGACCCGGCACCTGGGATTTCTTTCTGGACCAGGATGTCCGGGTAAGCATCGGCATGCCAATCGATGCCTCTACATATACCGTCGAGACAAGGGACTGTCTCATAGACGACGTAAAGGAGGCGATCAGAGGGCTTGTCGAAGGGGGGTTGAGCGAAGAGGCAGCCCTTACCGGTCCTGCCCGGCATACCCGTCCATGAAGGCCTGCTCCCAGCCCTGAGGCAGGTGTATCCGTCCTCTCTTGTCCCACTTCTTCAGGGAATGGATGAAACGCCTGGTGTTCTTGTATCTCAGGATAAAGGGGAGGTCGATGAACCGGTAGGCCTTGTCCAGGTCGATGATCCAGGGGTTTCGCTCCTTGTCCAGAACAATGTTTTTCACGTGGAGGTCGGCGTGGTAGACCTGTGCACGGTGAATCTGGCGGATGAGTTCGCCGGTTTTCCGGATCACGGCCGATCCGTCATCCGGGTGCTGCTCAAGAAAGGCGAGCAGATCGGTCGATTCCGGGATCATCCGGGAGATGATCTCTATGGAGTAGAACAGGACTTTCTTCCTGAACCGCATGCCCACGATCTCCGGGGTGAGAATGCCCTGTGAGAAGAGGTGTGCGCTGCACTGAAGCTCCTGGATGCTCCGGTTGAGGGTGAGAAAGCGTGTCTTGAACACATTTCTCAATGCCCCGCCATGGGTCAGGGTGCGGACCACCAGGCCCGGCTCCATGATTCGGACGGATGTCCTGCCGCTCAGACCCGTATCAGTCCCGAGCATGGGCCCGCCGGACAGCACGTGAGGCAGCTGGGGGAGCGAGGGGCGGTAGATTATGGTGTACGGGGGGACCTCCCGTATCTCATACCCCAGGTTTTCGATGGCTGTCCGGTCCACACCCTATCCTTCCGTGACCAGTGCGATCCTGGTGAGGCGCTTGATCTCGTCCCTCAAGGATGCCGCGTCCTCAAACCGCAGGTCGGCGGCGGCCTCATGCATCTTCTTGTTGAGCTCGGCAATGGTCTGCTTGAGCTTGCCCACCTCTACCTTGCCTAGGGAAGTGCCTATGGTCGCCGACATGTCTACATAATCTTTCTCGTAAATAGATGCAAGGATGTCTCTGATATTCTTCTTGATCGTGGTGGGCGTGATGCCGTGGAGCCGGTTGTACTCCTTTTGCTTCTCCCTGCGGCGCAGTGTCTCGGAGGTCGATTTCTCGATGGAGTCGGTGATGATGTCCGCATACATGATCACCTTGCCGTTGACGTTTCTCGCTGCCCTGCCCGCGGTCTGGATCAACGATCGCTCCGAGCGCAGGAAGCCTTCCTTGTCGGCATCGAGTATGGCCACCAGCGATACCTCAGGGATGTCCAGGCCCTCGCGCAGGAGGTTGATTCCCACGAGCACGTCGAACTTGCCTTCGCGCAGTCCCTTGATGATCTCGATACGCTCCAGGGTGTCGATGTCTGAGTGCAGGTATTTCACCCTGAGGTTGAGCTGGAGGTAGTAGTCGGTGAGCTCCTCTGCCATGTGCTTGGTGAGCGTGGTGACGAGCACCCGCTCGCCTGCGTCGACCCGTCTGGTGATCTCGCGGAACAGGTCGTCCACCTGGGAGTTCGCCGGCCTGATCTCGATCTCAGGATCCAGCAGCCCGGTGGGCCGAACCACCTGCTCGATGACCCTGCCTTTCGATTGTTTGATCTCGTAGTTCCCGGGTGTGGCGGAGACATAGATCAGGGTGTTCACCAGGGAGTTGAACTCGTCGAATCTCAGCGGCCGGTTGTCCAGGGCCGAGGGCAGCCGGAACCCGTATTCCACCAGGGTGGATTTCCGTGAATGGTCTCCCCGGTACATGCCGATGAGCTGGGGCACACCCACGTGCGACTCGTCCAGGAATACGATGGTGTTCTTGGGCAGATAGTCCATGAGGGTCGGCGGCGGTTGCCCTGGCAGACGCCCGGTGAGATGGCGGGAGTAGTTCTCGATGCCCTGGCACGACCCGGTCTCCATGAGCATCTCCAGGTCGTAGTTGGTGCGCTCCTCGATCCGCTGCGCCTCGATGAGCCGGTTCTCCGCGCGGTAGTAGGCGATGCGTTCCTTGAGCTCTTCACGGATGCCGTCTATGGCTTCGATGAGCCGGGAACGCGGGGTCACGTAGTGCGAGGCGGGGTAGATGGGAAAGTGGGAAAGCCTGCGGAGCTTTTTGTTGCGCAGGGTGTCGATCTGCCAGATCGACTCGATGTCGTCCCCGAAGAGCTCGACCCGGATAGCCGTGTCCTCCTCGTGCACCGGGAAGATGTCGATCACATCTCCCCGCACCCTGAACGTGCCGCGGGAGAAGTCGTAGTCGTTGCGCTCATACTGGATCTCCACGAGCTTTTTCAGGATGTCGTTGCGGCTTAAACCCCTGCCTTCTTCCAGGTAGAGGAGCATGCCCGAGTACGCCTCGGGCGAGCCCAGGCCGTAGATGCACGAGACGGAAGCCACGATGATGCAGTCTTCCCGCTCGAAAAGCGCCCGGGTGGCCCGGTGTCTGAGCTTGTCGATGTCCTCGTTGATGGCCGAGTCCTTTTCGATGTAGAGGTCGCGGGACGGCACGTAGGCCTCAGGCTGGTAATAGTCGTAGTAGCTCACGAAATATTCAACCGCATTGTCAGGAAAGAGCTCCCGGAACTCGCCATAGAGCTGGGCTGCGAGGGTCTTGTTCGGCGCGATGACCAGCGCGGGCCGGTTCATGCGCTCGATCACGCACGCCATGGTGAAGGTCTTGCCTGAGCCGGTAACGCCCAGGAGCACCTGGTCCCGAATGCCCTTCTCAATGCCCTCGGTCAGGGCATCGATGGCGGCGGGCTGGTCCCCCTGCGGTTGAAAGGGTGAAACGAGTTTGAACCCCATGATGTATCTTGTATCCTGTTCCTTAACCGGTCACGGCCTCAAGCGGGCGGGTTTTTAAGCAGCGGCGAAAAATCCGGCCGTCTCCCGCAGAGCCCAAAGGGTGACGCGATGTTCTTTTTCTATCCTGACTGATGACTCGATGCCTGTCAATGCCGTGTTTACGGGCCATGCCGCTGCTCTTCCCGGCAGGAGGGCGCATGATAAAACACAGGGCGTGCGTTGATTTGTCCGGGATAATTTGGCATGTACTCATGCCGGCACGTTCCCCTCCATCTGTGGTGGTGCAGGAGCGGTCACTGAATTCTCATGTGAACCCGTCCCCGAGTTAGAGTTTTTCCCAGATGGTTCCTTCCGGGGTGTCTTTGAGCTGGATGCCTTTTGCCTTGAGGGTGTCTCTGATCTCGTCTGCCCTTCGGAAGTCTTTTGCCTTTCTGGCTGCATTGCGCTCTTCGATGAGGGCTTCGATCTCGGAAGCGGTGAGGCCGGTCTCGTCGATGCCGGAGCGCTTGATCCGGTCGAGGAATTCCCTGGGGTTTTCCTCGAGGATGCCCAGGACATCCGAGATCAGCGATACAGCGGACTCAAGGGCTGCCTTGTCCTGGGGAGAAACGGCCGGGCTCTCGTCGAGGGCCTTGTTGATCTCGGTGGTGAGCTCGTGGATGCGGGCAACGGCCAGGGCCGTGTTGAAGTCGTCGCTCATGGCCTCGTCAAAGCTCTTCTCGAACGACTCCACCAGGGGTTTGATGCGCGGTTCCCCGGCCTTGACGGGTGCGCTGTTCACCCGATCGAGCATCTCGTAGAAGCGTACCAGGCCCTGGCTTGCGGTCTGGACCGCATCGGGGGAGAAGTCGATGGGGCTGCGGTAGTGGTGAGAGACCAGGAGCAGACGCAGGGCCTCCGGGTGCACCTCCTTGACGAGCTCCCGGATGGTGAGGAAGTTGCCCAGCGATTTGCTCATCTTCTCGCCGTCCACGGTCACGAAGCCGTTGTGCACCCAGTATCTCACGAACGGAACACCGTAGGTGCCCTCGGACTGGGCGGTTTCGTTCTCATGGTGCGGGAAGACCAGGTCCCTGCCGCCTCCGTGGATGTCGAGCGTGGGGCCCAGGAGATGGGTGCTCATGGCCGAGCACTCGATGTGCCAGCCGGGCCTGCCTTTGGACCACGGGCTCTCCCACCAGGGCTCGCCCTCCTTGCTCCTTTTCCACAGGGCGAAGTCGAGCGGGTTCCTCTTATTCTCATCGATCTCGACCCGGGCGCCTGCAATCATCTCTTCGGTGTCCCTGCCGCTGAGCTTGCCGTATTCGCGAAAGCCAGAGACATCGAAGTAGACGCTGCCGTCGGCGGCCTTGTAGGCGAGGCCCTTTGATTCGAGCTTCTCGATCATGGTGATGATCTGCTCGATATGCTCGGTCGCACGGGGCTCGATATCGGCGGGCTTCACCTTGAGGACCTTCATGTCGGTGTAGAACTCATCGATATACTTCTGGGCGATCTCCTTGTAGCTTAAGCCCAGCTGGTTGGCCCGGGCGATGATCTTGTCGTCCACGTCGGTGAAGTTGCGCACATAGGTGAGGTCATAGCCTTTTCTGCGCAGGAAGCGGGCGATCACGTCGAACACGACCAGAGACCGGGCATGACCGATGTGGCACATGTCGTAGACCGTAACGCCGCAGACATACATTCTCACCTTGTTCCCCGCAAGCGGGGTGAAGGGCTCTTTTTTCTTCGAAAGGGTATTGTACAGGGATATGCTCATATCGCGCTCCTTATGATCCTTATAAGACGAGAGTTCTTTTTACCAGAACCACGGCCTGGGCCGCAATGGCCTCTCCCGTGCCGATTTCTCCCAACCCCTCGTTGGTCCGAAACTTCACCGAGACATCCTTGGGGTCGATCATGCATGCGCCTGCTATGTTGGCGATCATCGAGTCCCGGTATTTCCCGAGCCTGGGCTGCTCGCAGATACAGTTGACGTCGATGTTGACCACTGTGAAGTCCTGCCGGATCTTTTCCCGGATGATCCCGAGCATGTTCAGGGAGTACATGTCCTTGGTCTGAGCTGCGGTGTCGGGGAACAGGACCCCGATGTCGGAGAGTGCGCACGCCCCGAGCAGGGCGTCGCACACGGCGTGGACCACGACGTCGCCGTCGGAGTGTCCGAGCAGCCCCTTGGGAAAGGGGATGGTGACCCCTCCCAGGACAAGGGCGCGCCCCTGAACCAGACGATGGATGTCGTAGCCTATACCGACCCGGTACGGCATGTCAGCATTGCCTCCGCGATCTCCAGGTCTTTTGCGACCGTGATCTTGATATTGAAGGGATCACCCTCCACGACCCGAACCACTCCCCCTGCCTGCTCTATGACGGCGCTGTCGTCCGTGGCATCAAGGATGCCCCGCTGCCGAGCCAGGGTGTGGGCCTTAAGGATCTTGAGGACGGGAAAGGCCTGGGGTGTCTGCACCTCGTAGAGGTCTGATCTGGGAACCGTCCGTACGACCACCCCTTCCCGAACCTCTTTGAGGGTATTGGAGACCGCCAGGACGGGGATGCACGCATCCCCTTCGCCGAGTCCTTCGAGCACCCGGGAAATGAGCTCTCCGGTCACCAGGGGCCTCACGGCGTCGTGCACCAGTACCGTCCCCGCACCTGCGATATTGAGCAGGCCGTTGTACACCGACTCCTGCCTGGTCCGTCCTCCCTGCACGACGCGCACCGGGGATGCGGCGCCTTCGAGGATCTGCCTCGTCAGGTCAATGTCTTCCGGCGGTACTGCCACGATGATGGTGTCTACCGCCTCATGGGAGGCAAAGACATCCACGGTCCTGCGGATGAGCGGAACCCCGCACAGATCGAGAAACTGCTTTTTCCGGCCGAAGCGCGTCCCGCTCCCGCCGGCTACGATGACCGCGCTTGCTGCCATGGATCAGCCGCCGTTTGTCTTGGGGGCTGCGAATATCATCCGGCCTGCCGGGGTCTGGAGGATGGATGTGACCGTCACCTCGATGCTCTTGTTGAGCATGGGCTCTCCCTGCTCCACCACCACCATGGTTCCGTCCTCGAGATAGGCGACGCCCTGGCCCTTTTCCTTGCCCTGCTTGGCGATGGTGACCGACAGGCTCTCGCCGGGCAGCACGATGGGTTTGACCGCATTGGCGAGCTGGTTGATGTTGAGCACGTTCACACCCTGGATCTGCGCCACCTTGTTGAGGTTGAAGTCGTTGGTGAGCACATCGGCGTCGAGCTCCTTGGCAAGCGCGATGAGCTTGGAGTCAACCTCCTTGATCTTGGGGTAGTCCTTGTCCACGATCTCGAACTGGACCATGGGGTTTTTCTGGAGCCGGTTGAGGATGTCAAGCCCCCTTCTGCCGCGGGCCCGCTTGAGAGGATCAGAGGAGTCTGCAATGTGCTGGAGCTCGTTCAGGATGAACTGGGGCGCGACCAGGGTCCCCTCGATAAACCCGGCATCGCAGACATCCGGAACCCTGCCGTCGATGATGACGCTGGTATCCATGATTTTTCTTCGCGGGTAACCAGTGCGCGACTTCTGATGGAAGAACGGGAGATCGCCCAACTCCTTACCCCAGGCATGGCCGATGGTGTAGCCCATGTAGGCGAAGAGCGAGTTGATGAGGATGAACAGGAAGAGGCCGCCTTCGAGCCTCAGGAGAACATACCCCAGCAGGCTGCCGATCACGAGCCCGAGGATGGCGCCCAGGAACCCGCCCACGTAGGCCATGGGGTGGAACTTGAGCCCCTTGATCTCGCCGATGAAGACCATGAGCAGGCACGCCTCTGCAATGCCGGGCAGGATGATGAGCCAGATGCCGCCCCCCATCTGCAGGTGCGCGTACATGAATGCCCCGTAGAAGACCACGAGTGCCACTGCGATACGAAGAAACCATTTCATAGTATGTCAATCCTATTCTATGTAGTAGTTTGAGGTTCCAGCTTCCCCATTGCCTCCAGGAGCATCTTCTCGGCATCTGCCTTGTCGAGGCTCTTCGATATGGCGATCTCGTTCACCAAAAGGTTCTTGGCCGTATCGTACATCTTTCGCTCTCCGAATGAGAGCTCCTTGCCTCGCTTCAGAATATTCAGATCCCTGAGGACCTCTGCAATCTCAAAGGCGGAACCGCTCTTGATTTTTTCCATATATTCCCGGTAACGCCGATTCCAGGTCTGATTATCGACAGTTACGGAACGTTCCTTGAGAATGTCGAGCACCTTCTCAATCCCTTTTTTATCGATGAGCTCACGTATACCCACATTTTTGACATTCGTCACCGGGACCATGACCGTCATCTGTGTATCCAGCACCTTCAGGATGAAAAAGGAAATTTTATTTCCCGATATCTCCCGGGTTTCGATGGCTTCCACTTCAGATACCCCATGGGCCGGGTAAACAACAGTATCACCAACTTTAAACATGAATGCATCCCCTTTATTTAAAATAAGACAACACACTTGTCCAAAATAGCATAAGAAGAAAAAGTTTGTGAAAATCCTCCTGGAGGGTAGAGTTGTTTTTAGCAAGAAACACCAAAACCCAGAAGGAGGA
>MPOS01000013.1 GCA_001896555.1 Candidatus Phosphitivorax anaerolimi | reverse complement strand
GCAGGGCAAAAAGGAAGAATACAAAAAGCTTCATAGTGAGCAACTACGTTTGTTCTAGGCACCAGATACCCCGTAGCTTGCTGCGGGGTAGTTCATTGAGCGGCCTTTCTTGAGAAATTGAACTTTTTTGGTCTCCTTGAGCAGATGTTGACAGCCGCTGACTGGATAAAGTATAAATCATTCGATTCAGAATCCTTCATATCTGGAGAGCACAGGAATGAGAAACAGCCGCTAGCGAACGGAACTTGTCCCCAAGCCGGAAGATCCTTTTTTGGAAAAGCCGTGGCTTTTTCAAGAAAGAAGCCAACCTCGTCCGGCCCGGGGGATTGAGCCCAGCGGCTGTCAATGACCACTCAAGCATTCATCGCACCTGTTCATGGGCCGCGGCACTCTCATCCCTCTTCCGGGCCGGCCCGGTTCTGTATGAAAGGTGCTAACGAATGGCTCATCAGACTTTCTTTCGTTTTGACAATGTCAATTTTACCTACGACTCCATGACAGGCAAGCTGCTAAGCGGCGTGACCCTCCATTTTTCCCGCGGCTGGACCGGGATCGTCGGCCCCAACGGCTCCGGCAAAACCACCCTTCTCTTACTTGCGTGTGGGAGGCTTCAACCCAACCATGGTTTCATCAGCATCCCAAAGCTGGTCTGCTACTGCCCGCAGCGCACCGATGACCCGCCCGAAGGAGTCGAAGAGCTCATGGCGGCCCAGGACCGTGACTCGCTCATTTTGAAGTCCGATCTCGATCTGAAAGACGGCGATCTCCACCGCTGGGAGAGCCTGAGCTTCGGCGAGCGCAAAAGGTTTCAGATCGCTTCCGCCCTGTATCACAATCCCGATCTGCTGGCCCTGGACGAACCCACCAACCACCTGGATGCAGCCACGAAAAACCTTCTGTATCGCGCTCTGAAGGGGTACAGGGGAATCGGACTGCTCGTAAGCCACGACCGTGAGCTTCTGGACAATCTCTGCAGGGAGTGTGTGTTCATCGAATCTCCTGCCGCGATCATGCGGCCCGGCAATTATTCGGCCGGGGCGGAGCAGGCACGGATGGAAAAGGAATCGACAGCAAGCCGGCTCGATGCCGCCCGTGCCAGGCTGGACAAGCTCGAGCGAGAGCACGCCAGACGCAAGCACAAGGCATCGGAATCAAGCAGGATGAACCCCAAACGCCGCCTCTCGCCCAAAGATCATGATGCCCGGGCCAAGGTTGACGGCGCCAGGTTGTCTGGAAAAGACGCGGTCCAAGGAAAATTGCAGAAGCAACTGGAGGGCAGGCTTGACAAAGCCAGGAAGGATCTCGGCGCCATCCCTGTCAAGAAGGAGTATCCCACGGGAATCGTGGTCACGGGCAGCGTCTGTCCAAGGGCCTATGTACTGAATCTCCCGGCAGGGGAGCTGCCGCTGGGTGAGCACCGGCGGCTGATCTATCCGGACCTGAACATATCGTCCAAAGACCGGATCGCCCTGACAGGCCCCAACGGATGTGGAAAGACCACGCTGATCACCTCGATCCTGTCTTCCCTTTCCCTGCCCTCCGACCGGGTGACCTACCTGCCCCAGGAGCTGGGGATCGATGAATCCATGCGGCTGATGGACGAACTGCACCGCCTGTCCGGCGAGAAGCTGGGATGGGTGATGAGTATTGTGAGCCGTCTGGGCTCAAAGCCGGGTCTGCTTCTGGAAAGCCGGCTTCCCAGCCCGGGAGAGACGAGGAAGATCATGCTCGCCCTGGGCCTGCTCAAGGAGCCCTGGCTGGTGGTCATGGATGAGCCGACCAACCATCTCGACCTGGTCTCCATCGAATGCCTGGAAAGCGCCCTGGCCGACTGCCGCTCGGCCCTGCTGCTGATCAGCCACGACCAGAGGTTCCTGCAAGTCCTGACAAAAACCCGCTGGGAGATATCGCGGCAACCGGGCGGCGACTGTGTTCTGGATATCTCTCCAGCTGGATGACCGTTCCGGCATTTTTAAAGGAAAGGCGGATCAACTCTCCTTGCAGCATGGAGTGAAATCTGCTTGCTGCCATCCAAGTGTCGATCATCTGCCGACATGCAGATCTTATCAGATAGACATATCCTTGATCCTACTCGTTTTCGTATAACTTCTAACTTTGAATATGGAATGATTCTGTATTGTGGTATGAATAAAAGAAAAGTGTTTTTTGTGTACAATCACGAATCCCAAACCAGGTGAACGGACCCCGGCATGACGATAGAACGTAATTTTGATCTTCCCTTGGTCGCCTCTCTGGCGCTCAAGGAAAAACAGATACAGCAAAACTACCGGCCGATCATCGCCGTGCATAAATGGTTTGCCCGCAGGCCAGGCACCCTGTTCCGAGGACTGGTTCTCTCTGAATTCGGCAACAAACCGCTATCAGAGATATTCTTTACTTCAAATGACTTTCGGAACAAAACTGTCGCTGACCCATTCATGGGGGGCGGCACACCACTCATTGAGGCCAACCGGGTTGGATGCAATGTTCTCGGTTTCGACATCAATCCTATGTCTGCATGGATTGTACGAGAAGAGATCGAGCATCTCGACCTCGGGGCCTACGAAGAGGCCTCAAGGTCGTTGATCCGATGCCTGGACAATGAGATCGGAAGCTTCTACCGCACTGACTGTCCTCTTTATGGAGACACCGGGGTGCCGGTGAAATACTTTCTGTGGGTAAAGGTTCTCCGGTGCAATAGATGTGATAAAGACATAGACCTTTTCCCCGGGTATCTTCTCGCACAGAACCGGCGGCATCCGAATAATGTCGTCATCTGCTCTCAATGTGGAGACCTCAATGAGAGAGAGTCCCTGCATTCACTGGGAAAGTGCAAATCCTGCAGCTGCCCACTGAGGCTGGAAGGGCCTGCAAAACGAAACCGGTGTACATGTCCGCACTGCGGATACGTAAACACATATCCGAGTCCTTCTGACGGCCCGCCGAGACACCGGCTCTTTGCTATGGAATATTACAACATCCGCCGCAAGTCTGAACATGCCGGCAGATTTTTTAAAAAACCTGACCAAAGGGATCTGGCTCGCTTCGCTGCTGCCGGAAAGCGGTGGGGTGAGCTGGAACCGTCGTTCGTTCCTGACCAGGAAATACCCCCGGGGGATGAAACCGACAGGCTTCACCGATGGGGTTATACGAGGTATCGTGACCTGTTCAATGATCGTCAGCTTCTCGGCCTTGAGCTCAGCTGCAGACATATCAAGTCCACGGCCAACGAACGGGTGCAACGCGCTTTGGCGACGAATCTCTCAGACCTGCTGAGATACCAGAACATGCTTTGCCGCTATGATGCAATGGCATTGAAATCGCTGGATATATTCTCCGTGCATGGATTCCCCGTAGGACTGATCCAGTGTGAATCAAACATGATCGGGATTGCCAACGGCTCAGGGGTTCCTGTGGGTTCAGGCGGCTGGATAAATATCATTGAAAAATATATCAGGGCAAAAAAATATTGTGACATGCCTTTTGAAACACAACAGAAAAACGGCCGCAAGGTAATCATTCCCATCCGGAGTGAATGGATAGGTGAACAGAAAAACGGCGGGCATCAGAGGAAGGTCGAAATAAAGTGCATCAGCTCAACAGTTGCCGAAATCCCTGAACAAAGCCTTGATGCGGTATTCACCGACCCTCCTTATTTTGGAAATGTTCAATATGCAGAGTTGATGGACTTCTGCTACGTATGGCTGAGACGCCTTGCCGGAGAGAATTCTGATGGATTTCATCAAAGAACCACGAGGTCACCGGACGAACTGACCGGGAACGCAACGCAGAAGCGCGGGATTCTGCATTTTACAGAAGGCTTGTCCTCGGTATATCAGCGTATGGCTCGGGCGCTAAAACCGGATGCGCCACTGGCCTTTACCTTTCATCACAACAGGATGGAGGCATACCACGCCGTGGGAGTCGCCATCCTCGATGCCGGTCTCGTGTGTTCGGCTACGATCCCATGCCCTGCAGAAATGGGAGGTTCAATCCACATTCACGGTACCGGTTCTTCCATTATCGATACCGTCTTTGTCTGCCGTACCCGCGGGACGGTAAAACGACGACTTCTCTTTCAGACACCATCTGAACTTATCGAACTGATACACGACGAATTGGCTCATCTCAGAGCTGCGGGCATGAAGCCCGGTCCTGGCGATGTTCGCTGTATGGTTTACGGGCACGTGACCCGCATGGGTATATGGGCTCTACGAAATCAATGGAATAAGGAAAAACCGATTTCAGAACGGCTGAAAAGATTTTCCCACGCCGTTTCATCCATAGGGAACCTTCAGGATATCATCCGGAGCATTGTGGAAAATTTATATGAATCGAACCTGCGTATCGCTGATCAGCATCAGAGATACGGAATCGAGGATGATGATGCCATTTCCTTTTGAAGTCCCGTTCGAACAGGTACAGAACAACCTTGACGCTTTTATCGATAAGGTATTCTCCGCCCTGAGTTCTGATTTTCTCACCATGCCCAAGGGCAAAGGATTTGTCGAATATCCGGTTTTTGAGAAAGGTTATGAAGAACTCAAACGGGTGACAAGAGGGTTCAGACAACTTGATGTTGAAGAAATAGTGGAAACCATAGCCAGGGTACCCATAGTCCTTGTAGTCCTCCGGTCCATGCTGGGGTTTACTCCTCCCGAATGGGCATACGCAGCTACAGCACAGAGTTCGGTGGAGGTACCCCAGAACGCAGCACGTACCCTTGACCGGAATGTACGGCTGAGCCCTCTGAGGCCCATCCGGCAAAATGGTAATGTGACAGCTCAGCGCATACGTGCCCTTGTCGAGACTGCATGCAGTCTCCTGTCAGAAGCCGCACCGCATGCACCAGGGATGATTCACCGTCTCGACAAGGCAGACACTCGAAACGGGCTTGCAAGTCTGCAGCCTTTGGCTGACTTAGGTGTACCCTATGCCATGCTGCTGTATGAACGTTTCCTCGGCAGGCCGTTCGCGGGCCATCGTGACAGTGTTTCCGAACTGGTCGGTGATGTGCTCGAAACCGCCATAGAGACAGCACTGTCTGCCGCAGGGATAAGCTTCCGTAAGACAAAGCGGGCAGAACGGATAAACGGTTTCGACCAGGCCCCGGACTTCATCATTCCCGATGAATTCAATCCGCAGGTGGTCATTGAGGCAAAGATTACCGAGGATGACGGAACGGCCCGCGACAAGGTTACCCGGGTCCAA
The DNA here is from genome assembly GCA_001896555.1 of Candidatus Phosphitivorax anaerolimi. GTDB lineage: Bacteria > Desulfobacterota > Desulfomonilia > UBA1062 > UBA1062 > Phosphitivorax > Phosphitivorax anaerolimi. The sequence goes on along the minus strand of MPOS01000013.1, from coordinate 16,442 downwards.
CACCTTGGTGAGTTGAGTATCAGAGACCTCATGCCTGGAGAACCGCCCCGTTTTGAGGTCATTGCCTGTATTGCTGGCCGCGGGTTCAAGGTCCGCAGGGAAGACATGAAAAAATTGATTCTGTCAACCCGCGGCAAAGTTTTTACCCTGGCAAATATCGACCGTCTGGTTGCGTGCAGTAGATTGTCTGAATTCAAAACCCGGTAAAAAACCACCGAGATATACCATTCCCAGTCCCGGCAGGGATCTGGTCTGAACATATGACATTTGGGATCGAGTAAACGTATCCAGCATATCTAGAGGCCAGGGGAATGTCATATGTTGAGACCCGACTGCGGAATCGATAATCCCTGGGAATCTAGCGGCTGACTATCACTGGGGATCTGTGATATGGGGAGTACCATTCAGGACCTTTGGGGGCATAATGGATCTGCAGATCGTTCAGACAATGGTGGCCGAGGCTCAGAGCTTCACCACTACGGATTTTATCGCTATCGGAACGTTGGCGATCCTGGAGGGAATCCTTTCGGTCGACAACTCGCTCGTGCTGGCGATCCTGGTTCGAACGCTGCCCAAGAATCAGCAGAGAAAGGCCCTGACCTACGGCATCGCGGGCGCCTTCCTGTTCAGGCTCATCGCCCTGATCTTCGCCGCCTATCTCATCAAATTCCTCTTCTTCAAGATCGTGGGCGGCCTCTACCTGGTGTACCTGGCCATGAAGCACATGTTCTTCTTTTTCCGGGAGGACGCCCACCAGACGAGGCCGGGAGTGGCAAAGAGCTTCTGGGGCACCGTGCTCGTGGTGGAGCTGACCGACATCGCTTTTTCCATCGACAGCATCACCACGGCGGTGGCCATGAGCAACAAGCTTGTGGTGGTCTGGCTGGGCGGAATCATGGGTATCATCTTCCTGCGGTTTGCGGCATCGTTCTTCATCCGGCTGCTGGAGAAGCTGCCCAGGCTTGAAGACCTCGCCTATCAGCTCATCTTCTTCATCGGCACCAAGCTGCTCCTGGAGGGCTTCCACATCGAGATCGCCCACGAAATCTTCTGGCTCATGATGGGGATCATCGTGGTGCTCGGTTCCGCGCTCGTGTGGCGCGACTATTACCAGCGCAGGACCCAGAGCCGGTTCGAAAACCGCATCCTCAGACAGTTGAAGGAAGGGGAGACGACCGTGGCAGAGGTGCTCGGGATGGAATATGTCCCCCGGGAGGTCATCGCATACTTAAGCGAGCAGGGGTTGATCGAGATACGATCGGATCCCCCTGCTGACCGGGGAGAGCCGCCTCGATGAGGCTTCGTCTCCGAGATGTGAGCGGGAGTTGGAAAAGCCACGCCGATGGGCGCTATGACTGTGGGAGACTCCCCTGCCTGATTCCGGCCGCGAGCCGCCTGGTTGCCTTCTCGAGGTCCTGCTCCTCGATCCCCTGTTCCAGAAGGAAGCTCCGGTAGAGGGTATGCGCCCCGGGCTCGATGCCGTTGACCGGGTGCTCTTTGATCTGGCGGACCAGATCCGGCACGCCCTGTGCCCTGATGCCGATCGTCCCCTTGTCCAGGACCACGAGGGAGCGGGCGTTCTCAAGGTCGTCCAGCCGGTGGGAGATGTGGATGACGGTCTTGCCCAGATCCCGGTTCAGCTCATGAACGGTCCTGAGCAGGGTTGCCCGATTGAGCGGGTCGAGCATGATCGTGCCCTCGTCCAGCACGAGCACGTCCGTGTCAAGGGCCAGCTGGCCGGCGAACACCACCTTTGCCAGCTCTCCTCCGGAGAGCGCCGTGGTGAGCGAGCCCCGCAGGCCCTCACCGCGAACGGCGTGGAGCGCCGCATCGATCCGCGCGGTGATCTCGGATGGCTCAAGGGCGAGGTTCTCGGGCCCGAAGGCGATGTCCTCTTCCACCACCAGGCTCACCACCTGATTGGCCGGGTTGGCCAGGATGAGGCCCACGCGGTTGCCGAAGGTGTCCACCTCTCCTTCGTCAGGCGAGAGGATGCCCGAGATGAGATAGGCGAGCGTGGTCTTCCCGGAGCCGTTGGGTCCCACGACCCCAAAATAAGAACCGCGGGGCACCTCCATGTCGATACCCCGCAGTACTGATTTCGTGCGGTAGGAAAAGCTTGCGTTCCGTATACGGACAGCCGGCTGCACGCTCTCCCTTTGCCGTCAGGGCTGCTTTTCTTCGGCTGGTTTGGCTTCGGCTGAAGGCGCCTTCGTCGGAGCCCCTGTCTCGACCCACTCGATGATGGCCGTGGTGGCGCCGTCACCCTTGCGATTGCGGTACTTGATGATGCGGGTGTATCCGCCGTTACGCTGAGCGAAGCGAGGTGCGATCTCTTTGATGAGCTTGCCGAGGGCCTCCTTGGTACGGATGCTCTTCATGGCACGCCTCAGAGAGGCGAGGTCGCCTTTCTTCCCGAGGGTGATCATCCTATCGGCAAGCCTTCTCAGCTCTTTTGCCTTGGCCTCAGTGGTCTCAATTCTCTCATGGATGATCAGCGAGGTGACCAGATTCCTGAGCATGGCCTCCTTGTGATCAGTTGTCCGTCCAAGTTTTCTTCCCGCAATCTGATGATACATCTCTTCACCTCAGCTTCTACTTGCTTTCCTCTTCTTCCATCTTCTTCCTTCTCTCTTCGATTTCCTCGGGAGAAGGCAGATTCGGTATCTTCATTCCAATATGGAGACCCATCTTGGCGAGCTTTTCCTTGATCTCCTCAAGCGACTTCCTGCCGAAGTTCTTGGTCTTGAGCAGCTCGGCCTCGCTCTTCTGGACGAGCTCGTAGATGTAGGTCATGTTGGCGTTCTTCAGACAGTTGGCCGACCTGACCGAGAGCTCGAGCTCTTCGACGGTTCGGAACAGATTGTTGTTCAGCTCCTTTTCCTTCTCATCCACGCTGGCCTGACGCTCGAGCTCTTCTTCCTGGAAGTTGATGAAGGTGTTCATGTACTCCTTGTTGATCTTGGCTGCATAGGCCAGTGCATCGTCGGGAGTCACCACGCCGTTGGTCCATATTTCCAGCGAGAGCCGGTCGTAGTCTGTCCTTCTGCCCACGATGGTGGGGGTGACATTGAATGACACCCTCCTCACCGGCGAGAAGATCGCGTCGATGGCTATCCACCCATGGGTATCGATCTTTTCCTTGTTGATCTCCGCCGGCACATATCCCCTGCCCCAGTCCACCCGCATCTCCATCTTGAGGGTCATGTCGTTCTCGATGGTGGCGATGTGCTGCTCGGGATTGATCACCTCAATATTTCCGCCCGTTGCGATGTCACCGGCCGTCACCTCTGCGGGACCGGTCTTCTCGAGGGTCACCACCTGGGGTTTGTCCGTGTGCATCTTGAGGATCACCTTCTTGAGGTTCAGGATGATGTCGGTCACATCCTCATAGATGCCCGGAATGCTCGAAAACTCGTGGAGCACGCCCAGGGAGTCTTCAAACCGTACGCCGATGATGGCAGATCCATAGATGGATGATAAAAGAATTCTCCTCAGCGAGTTGCCTATAGTAACACCGAAACCCCGCTCCAGAGGCAGTGCGTTGAAACGTGCGTATGTGTTGGTATACGTACCTTCTACTATCTCCAACTTGCCGGGTTTTATGATCTCTTTCCAGTTCTTCTCAATCATCCTATTTCCTTGCCTTTAGAAGTTTGTTATTTCGAATAGAACTCAACGATCAGCCTTTCCTCGACGGCCATGGGCAGATCTGTCCTCTCGGGCAGGGCCTTGACGGTTGCCTTCCGTGCATCGGCATCGACCTCGATCCACTCCACCGAGCCGCGCTGTTCCCTGATTTCCAGGGCCTCCACGATGGCATGAAGGGTTTTGCTCTTTTCTTTCACCTCGATGACGTCACCCTCTTTGACAAGGTATGAGGGGATATCCGTCTTGCGGCCGTTCACTCTGAAATGACCATGATCGATGAGCTGCCGGGCCTCTGCACGCGAGGTGGTGAATCCGCTGCGGTATATGATGTTGTCGAGCCGCCTCTCCAGGAGCACCAGCAGGTTTTCGCCCGTGGCTCCGCGCTGGCTCCTCGCCATCTCGTAGTAGCGCTTGAACTGTGACTCGGAAAGCCCGTAGGTGCTGCGGACCTTCTGCTTCTCGCGCAGATGAATGCGATATTCACTGGTGCGGATCCTCCCCTGACCATGCTGTCCCGGAGGGTTCTCCCGCGTCACAACGGCGCACTTGTCGGTGTAGCATCGCTGTCCTTTGAGAAAGAGCTTTCCGCCCTCTCTCCGACAAACCTTACAAACAGGGCCTGTATATCTCGCCAAGACTGATCCTCCTTATGTTATACCCTTCTCTTCTTCGGTGGCCTGCATCCGTTGTGCGGAACGGGGGTCACGTCCTTGATGCCGGTGATCCGGATGCCGCTTGCATTGACAGCCCTCAGCGCGGACTCGCGCCCGCTGCCCGGACCTTTGATATAGGCGAATGCGCTCTTCACGCCATACTCCTGGGCCTTCTTGCATGCCTCCTGGGCCGCCATCTGCGCAGCGAAGGGCGTCGACTTCCGTGAGCCCTTGAACCCCTGAGAGCCTGCTGTGGACCATGCCAGGGTGTTGCCCTGCGGATCCGATATGGTGACGATCGTATTGTTGAAGGTAGCCTGGATATGAACAACCCCTTCGGGGATGTCTTTCTTGACCTTTTTCTTTCCTGTTCTCTGCCTGGCCATGAAAATGATCTCCTTAAAAAATGCTTATTTCTTCCGGCCTACGACCAGCCGCCTCGGACCTTTCCTCGTCCGGGCGTTGTTGTGCGTGTTCTGACCGCGTACCGGCAGGCCTTTCCGATGTCTCAATCCCCGATAGCTCGCGATGTCCATGAGCCTTCTGATGTTCATGGTCACCTCGCGCCTTAAGTCTCCTTCCACCGTGAGGTTCTTGTCGATGTAGTCCCTGATCCCGGCGATTTCCTGCTCGGTGAGATCATCGCTCTTTTTGGAAGGATCTATATCCAGACTTGTCAATATTTCTTTCGCTCGAGTGTTTCCAATGCCGTAGATATAGGTCAAAGCAACATCGATGCGCTTGTTCCGAGGTAAGTCGACCCCTGCAATCCTTGCCACTTTTTAAGCCTCCTTATCCTTGTCTCTGATTGTGCCGCGGGTTCTTGCAGATGACACGGATGACACCGTGCCTCTTGATGATCTTGCAGCTGCGACAGCGTTTCTTAACCGATGCATTTACTTTCATCTCATGTCCTCATTTTATTTCGATCTGTATACTATCCTGCCCTTGGTCAGGTCATAGGGCGAAATCTCTACCTGAACCTTGTCGCCCGGCAGAATCCGTATGTAGTGCATGCGCATTTTCCCGGATATGTGAGCAAGAATCTGGTGGCCGTTCTCGAGCTGAACCTTGAACATGGCATTGGGAAGGGGCTCGACTACCACCCCTTCAGTCTCGATTACGTCTTTCGCCATACCTGCCTTAAACCCCTATTGACTGGAAAATCTCTTTGTTCACTTCTTCCATGCTCCTTGTTCCATCGATCTTTCTGACGATCCCGCTTTTGCTGTAGTAGTCGATGAGGGGCGAGGTCTGCGCGTGATAGGTTGAAAGACGATCCCTGATGGTCGCCTCCTTGTCGTCGTCACGCAGATAGAGCTCGCCGCCGCACTTGTCGCACACGCCCTCTTTCTTCGGCGGATCAAACTTCACGTGGTGCATATACCCGCAGCCTTTGCAGGTGCGCCTTCCCGTGAGCCTGCCCACCAGGTTGTCATCCGGCACCTCGATGACCACCACGTGGTCGAGCCTGGTCCCCAGATCGCTCAGCAGCTTGTCCAGTGCCTTTGCCTGCTCCAGGGTCCTGGGGAACCCGTCAAGAATGAAGCCCTTCTTCGTGTCCGGCTTCTGGAAGCGCTCCTTCACCACACCGATGACCACGTCGTCGGGCACGAGCGCGCCCTTGTCCATATATTCCTTGGCCTTCTTCCCCATGGGAGAGCCTTCCTTCACGGCGGCCCTGAACATGTCGCCCGTGGAAATCTGGGGAACGCCCAAACGATCGATCATCCTCTTTGCCTGAGTTCCTTTCCCTGCGCCCGGAGGCCCGATTAAGATAATGTTCATAACGCTCTCCCTCGAATGAATTTTATCAGCTATCTCCTGGACTTGATGCGGCCGCTCTTCAGCAGACCGTCATACTGCCGGGAGATCAGATGAGACTCTATCTGGGACATGGTGTCCAGCGAAACGCCGATTACGATCAGCAGCGAGGTGCCGCCGAAGTAGAACGGAACGTTCGCCCGTGAGATCAATATCATGGGGAGCACGCATACCACGGACAGGTAAACCGCACCCACCAGGGTGAGCCGGGAAAGCACCTTGTCGAGATATTCGGCGGTAGCCTTGCCTGGCCGGATGCCGGGCACGTACCCGCCATGCTTTTTCAGGTTTTCCGACACATCCACCGGGTTGAACACGACCGCGGTGTAGAAGTAGGTGAAGAAGACGATGGCCACCACGAAGATGACGTTATACAGCAACCCGCCCGGGTTCATCGTATCCGCCAGGGCCTTCATGAACGCGACGTTCGGGAAGAACTGTGCGATCGTCGCCGGGAAGACGATGATGGACGAGGCGAATATGGGCGGGATCACGCCCGAGACATTGATCTTCAGGGGCAGATGGGTGCTCTGCCCGCCGTAGACGCGCCTTCCCCGGATCTGCTTGGGATACTGAATCGGGATCCTGCGCTGGGCCGTCTCCACGAACACGATCCCCGCCACCACCGCGAGCATGAACACAACCAGGAAGAGCAGCAGGAAGATGGGCAGCTCGCCCGTGCTGGTGAGCCTCACGCTGTTGTAGATGGCCACGGGCAGCCCGGCTACGATACCGGCGAAGATGATGAGCGATATGCCGTTGCCGATGCCGCGCTCCGTGATCTGCTCGCCCAGCCACATGAGGAAGCAGGTGCCGGTCGTCATGGTGATCATGGCGGTCAGCCGGAAGCCCCAGCCCGGGTACAACACCACGGGCTCGCCTGCCGGGCCGCTCATCTGCTCCACGCCGAAGGCCATGAAATAGCTCTGGATCAGGCACAAGACCACGGTGAGGTAGCGCGTGTACTGGGTGAGCTTGCGCCTTCCGGCGGCCCCCTCCTTCTGGAGCTGCTCGAAGGTGGGATGGACCATGCCCAGCAGCTGCACGATAATGGAGGCGCTGATGTAGGGCATGATGCCCAGAGCAAAAATCGACAGGCTCCTCAAGCCCCCGCCTGCAAACATGTCGAACATGCCCAGCAGCGTTCCCCGCTGCTGCTCGAACCACTCCGCCATGATGGCGGAATCGATCCCCGGAGTGGGAATGTGGATGCCGATCCGGTAGACGAAGAGCATGAACAGCGTGAACAGAAGGCGTTTCTGAAGCTCGGGAACCTTGCCGATGTTATCGAAGCCGTATGCCACGTATCACTCCTTACAGTGTCTCGAAGGTGCCGCCGGCACTGCGGATCTTCTCAAGGGCGGCCTGAGAGGCCTTGTCCAGCTTCACGGTCAGCGCCACGTTTATCTCGCCCTCGGCCAGCAGCTTCACGGCTGTATCCGTAGACCGGATCATTCCCCTCTCTTTGAGGGCGGCGATATCGACCACGCTTCCCGGCTCGAAGCCGGCCAGATCCTGTACGTTGATTACTGCATACTCCTTCCGGAAGGGGTTCTTGAACCCTCTCTTGGGAAGTCTGCGGTAGATGGGCATCTGTCCGCCCTCGAAGTATGGAGGAACCTTGCCGCCCGACCTGGCCTTCTGGCCCTTGTGGCCCCGGCCGCTCGTTCCGCCATGTCCGGTTGCGTCTCCCCTGCCCAGACGCTTGATCTTCTTTCTGGAGCCGGGAGCCGGCTTCAGGTTTGACAGATTGATCATGATTATAGCTCCTCCCAGGAAAGCAGGTGCGAGACCTTTCTGATGGCGCCCCTCGTTGCCGCGTTGTCGGGCAATATCACCGACCTCCCGCGCCTCTTCAGACCGAGCGCCTTGACCGTCTCCCTCTGACCCTTTGTACCGCCGATCACCGACCGGCTCAGTGTTATCTTGATCTTGTCACCCACTGTAGTTATCCTCGCTTCCTTAAAAAAATCACTTCGCAGGTCTTAAGGAGATCCCCCGCTTGGCCTCGACCGATTCCCTTGTCTCCATGCCACGCAGGGCCTCGAAGGTTGCCCGGATCACGTTGTTGTGATTCCTCGAGCCCAGGGTCTTGGCCACCACGTTCTTGAGGCCCGCCGCTTCCAGGACGGCCCTGACCGCGTTGCCGGCGATGACGCCGGTGCCGGGAGGAGCCGGCTTGAGAACCACCTTGGATGAGCCGAACTCGCCGACGATGGGATGAGGAACCGTGCCTTCGATGATGGAAACGGGCACCATGGTCTTCTTCGCCACCTCGAACCCCTTGCGGATGCTCGTGGCAACTTCCTTTGCCTTTCCGATGCCATGGCCCACGCGGCCGTTCCCGTCGCCCACCACCACCAGCGCGCTGAAACGGAACCGCTTGCCGCCTTTCACGACCTTGGCGACGCGGTTGATGTATACTACCTTATCAATTAACTGTTCGGACTCTTCAACAAAGCTTTCTCTGTCTATCCTGGCCAACGCTCGTCTCCTTACCTTAGAACTTCAGTCCTCCGGACCGTGCACCCTCCGAAAGGGCCTTGACCTTGCCGTGATATCTGTATCCGCCGCGGTCGAACACGACTTTCTCGATGCCGGCCGCCTTCGCCTTCTGTGCCAGGAGCTCGCCTACCTGCCTGGCGGTCTCGATGGTGAAACCCTTGACCTTGCCCTTGAGCTCGGGGCTCAGGGACGACGCGGCTACCAGGGTCACCCCCTTGGTATCGTCAATGATCTGGCTATAGATATTCGCGTTCCCGCGGTATACGCTCAAGCGCAGCCTCTCGGGCGTGCCGCGCACCTTCTTGCGGATCCGTAGCTTCCGATATTCACGAGCTTCCTTGGCGTTCTTGCTCACTTCGATTTCTCCTTACCCTTTGACAATCAAAAGCATTAGCCCTTCGCAGCGCTCTTGCCCGGCTTGAGCCGCACCACCTCATCGATGTAGCGGATGCCCTTGCCCTTGTACGCATCGGGCTTGCGGATCTTCCGGATGCGGGCCGCAATGTCGCCCACGAGCTCCTTGTCGATGCTGGTGAGCTCGATCACCCCGTCCTTGGACACGGTTCCGCTCACGCTCTTGGGCAGGGGGTATTCGACCGGATTCGAATAGCCCACGTTCAGCACCAGCGTATTGCCCTTCATCTCACCCCGGTATCCCACGCCCACGATCTTGAGCTTCTTGGTGAACCCCTGCGTGACGCCGACCACCATGTTGTTCGCCAGCGTCCTCATGAGCCCGTGATACGCCTGTGTCTGGGTCTCATCGTCTCTGGTCGTGAAAAACAGGGTGCCGTCCTCGATCTTGACGTCGAGGTTCCCCACGAGCTTCCTGCTCAGCTCGCCCTTGGGGCCCTTCACGTGAATAGTGCCGTCGTTTATGGTTACCGTTACCCCCTTGGGGATAGGAATGGGCATTTTTCCAATTCTAGACATCGATCAACTCCTCACCAGACTCTCAGTAATTCCTCTCCGCCCACGTTGTTGGCCTTGGCCTTGCGGTCGGTCATAATACCCCGGGAGGTGCTCACAATGGAGATTCCGAGTCCTCTCCTCACCTGCTGGATATCATCCGCCTTCCGGTAGATCCTGCGACCGGGCTTCGATACCCGCCTGATATCCGTGATGACGTGCTTTGAATTGAAGTACTTCAGGTTGACACGGATCAGGCCCTGCTTTCCGTCGTCGATGACCTTGAAGCCCTTGATATAGCCCTCTTTCATGAGAATATCGAGGATATCGAGCTTCATGCGTGAAGCAGGAATATCAACACTTTCCTTCGACGCCTGGGCGCCGTTCTTGATCCTGGTGATCATATCGGCAATGGGATCGGTATGCATCCTTACACCTCTACCAGCTTGATTTTTTGAGGCCGGGAATCTCGCCCCTCATGGCATAGTTTCTCAGGCAGATCCTGCAGATTCCAAACTTCCGGTAATACCCGTGCGGTCTGCCGCACAGCATGCAACGATTGTACGCTCTGACCTTGAACTTAGGCGGCCTCTTCTGTTTCGCTATCATTGATTTCTTTGCCATAACCTCTCCCGCTTATCTCCTGAACGGCATGCCAAAAGCACTGAGCAGGCTCCGGCTCTCGTCGTCGGTGCCTGCGGTGGTGACCACCGTTATATTCATTCCCCGTGTCTTGTCAATGGTATCGTACTCGATCTCTGGGAACACGGACTGGTCTGAGAGGCCGAGTGTATAGTTGCCGCGGCCGTCGAACCCCTTGGGCGAAATGCCGCGGAAGTCTCTCACGCGGGGGAGCACCGCGTTGATCAGCTTGTCCAGGAACTCGTACATGCGCAGCCCGCGCAGAGTCACCACGCACCCGATGGGCATGCCCTCTCTGAGCTTGAACGAGGCGATCGATTTTCTGGCCCTGGTGACCACCGGCCTCTGACCCGAGATGAGCATCAGCTCGTTCACTGCCTTGTCGATCACCTTCACGTCCTGCACCGCCTCACCCAGGCCCATGTTGATCACGATCTTCTGGATCTTGGGCACCCGGTTGATATTGGTATACCCGAACTCCTTGATGAGCCCGGGGACGATTTCCTTTTCGTAGTATTCCTTCAGCCTTGCCATTGCCTCTCCCTTATCTGTCCAGCTCTTCGCCGCACTTTCTGCAGACGCGAACTTTCTTTCCGTCATCGTGGATCTTGTAGCCGATCCTCACCCCTTTGTTGCACTTGGGGCACACCGGAGCGACGTTGGAGGCATGGATGCTCGCTTCCTTCTCGATGATCCCTCCCTGGGAGGTCTGGGTCGGCTTCTGGTGGCGCTTGATCATGTTCACCCGCTCGACGAACACCCGGTTCTTCTTGCTCTGGGTCCTGAGCACCTGGCCCTGCCGGCCCTTGTTCTTGCCGGCGAGCACGACTACGGTGTCGCCTTTCTTTATTCTTTCCAATGCACGTTTCGCCATCTGTCTTACCTCGCTTAGAGTACCTCGGGGGCAAGGGACACGATCTTCATGAAGTTCTTTGCCCGCAGCTCCCGTGCAACCGGACCGAATATGCGTGTTCCGACAGGCTCATTCTGGTTGTTCAGAATAACAGCAGAATTCTCGTCGAACCGGATGGAAGAACCGTCGACCCTCTTGTGGGTCCTCTTGGTCCTCACCACAACGCACCTCACTACATCGCCCTTCTTGACCTTGGAATGGGGGATGGCCTCCTTCACGCTCGCCACGATGATGTCGCCCAGCGAGGCGTATCTCCTCCTGGAGCCGCCCAGCACCTTGATGCACATCACTTCTTTCGCCCCAGAGTTGTCTGCAACCTTGAGCCTTGTCTGTTGCTGAATCATTGCTCGCCTCCAGCCTTATGCACCTACTCCTGCCTCTCCAGAATGCTCACGACCCTCCAGCACTTCTCCTTGCTCAAGGGTCTGCACTCGCGGATCACTACCTTGTCGCCCTCTCTGCATGCATTCTTCTCGTCATGGGCCTTGAACTTGGTCCTTCTCCGGATGTATTTCTGAAAAACAGGATGCTTCTCCAATCTCTCCACCGTCACCACAACCGTCTTGTCCATCTTGTCGCTGGTGATTGTGCCCACTAACTCGTGTTTTATGGACTTGTCCGTCATTTCATCTTCTCCCGGATGATGGTGTTTATCCTTGCGATATCCCGGCGGAGCTTCGAGATCATGCTCTTGTTCTCGAGCTGGCCGGTCATGTTCCTGAAGCGGTTGTTCATGAGGTCGCGGGAGAGCTTGTTTTTCAGTTCTCCGAGATCCTGGACAGTCTTTTCACGCAGTTCACTCGCCTTCATTGAGCCCCTCCCGAACAACGAACGCCGTCTTGAGCGGCAGCTTGTGCGCAGCAAGACGGAAAGCCTCCTGGGCCAGCTCGTGGCTCACACCGTCGATCTCGAAGAGGATCCTCCCCGGCTTGACCACCGCCACCCACTCTTCGGGCGCACCCTTGCCCTTGCCCATTCTCGTTTCAGCCGGCTTCTTGGTGATGGGTTTGTCCGGGAATATCCGGATCCACACCTTTCCGCCGCGCTTGATATATCTGGTGATAGCGATACGGGCGGCCTCGATCTGCCGGGCGGTGACCCACTGGGGCTCCAGCGACTGGAGACCGTAGCTCCCGAAGGACACCTTGGAACCCTTCTCCGGGCTGCCCTTCATACGCCCGCGCTGTACCTTTCTGTGTTTGACCTTGTTTGGCATCAACATGACGTGTCTCCCTTATGCACTTGCCTCTTCCTGCTTCCTCGCCACGATCTCGCCGTGGAAGACCCAGACCTTCACGCCGATGACGCCGTAGATGGTGTAGGCCTGTGAAAAACCGTAGTCCACATCGCTCCTTAAGGTGTGCAGCGGGACCCTGCCCTCGCGGTACCACTCCTGCCGGGCGATTTCAGCCCCTGCAAGCCGGCCGGAGCAGGCGACCTTGATGCCCTGGGCGCCCATCCTCAAGGCCTGGGTGACGGCCCGCTTCATGGCGCGGCGGTAGGCGACGCGGCGTTCGAGCTGGCTGGCGATCCCGTCGGCGATGATCTGGGCATCGGTCTCGGGCCTGCGCACTTCCTTGATCTCGAGCATGACCTCTTTGTCTACGAACTTGGAGAGATCCTTCTTGAGCTGCTCTGCGCCCTGGCCCTTGCGGCCGATCACCAGTCCGGGCCTTCCGGTGAAGATCACCAGCTTCACCTTATTTGCGGCGCGCTCGATGATGATGTTCGAGATGCCGGCGTGGCTCAGGTTCTTTGTGATGAAGTCCCGGATCTTCCGGTCCTCCACAAAGAGCTTGCCGAAATCCTTCTCGGCATACCATTTGGCCTTCCAGTCCTTGGTCACCCCAAGCCGAAATCCGTATGGATGTATCTTCTGTCCCACTGTGTGATACCCCTTTCCTATAGCTCGTCAAGCACTACAGCGATGTGGCTTGTTCTCTTCAGTATCCTGGTCGCTCTCCCCTGGGCGCGGGGCCGGAACCGCTTGAGCGTCGTGCCGCCGTCGACCTGAATCGACTTGATGTAGAGGTTGTCGACGTCCATCATCCCGGTGTTCATGGCGTTGGCAACGGCCGAATTCAGCACCTTGGCGATGATGCGCGCCCGCTTGGTTCCCATGAGATTGAGCATCCTCAGGGCATCGGCAATGGGCTTGTTCCGCACCTGATCAGCAATGAGTCTCGTCTTCTGGGGAGAAACCCGGGTATGTCGCAATACTGCCCTCGACTCCATTTCTCTCTACCCCTTTCTCTGAGATTTCCGGTCCGCGGCGTGTCCGAAGAACGTCCGGGTGGGGGAAAACTCTCCGAGCTTGTGACCGATCATTTCTTCGGTCACGTATACTGGAACGAACTTCTTTCCATTATGAACGGCAAAGGTAAGCCCGACGAACTCCGGGAGGATGGTGGACCTGCGCGACCAGGTTTTGATCACCTTGCGGCTGCCGGCATCCTGAGCCTGCAATACCTTCTTGAGCAAATGGTCGTCTACGAAAGGCCCTTTTTTCAGTGAACGGGACATGGGCTTACTTCCTCCTCTTTACGATATGCTTGTCTGAATCCTTCCGCTGTTTGCGGGTCTTGTGTCCCTTCGTGGAGACGCCCCACGGGGTGACCGGATGATTCCCCTTCACCCTTCCCTCACCGCCGCCGTGCGGGTGATCGACCGGGTTCATGGCTACACCGCGGACCGTGGGCCTGATGCCCAGCCAGCGGTTCCTGCCCGCCTTGCCGATGCTGATGTTGGAATGGCTGACATTGCCCACCTGGCCAACGGTCGCCTTGCACTCGGCAAAAATCTTGCGCACCTCGCCCGAGGGCATCTTGAGCTGCACGTAGCCGCCTTCCTTTGCGAGCACCTGGGCATACGCCCCGGCGGCCCTGATGAGCTGCCCTCCCTTGCCCGGCCTGAACTCCACGTTGTGGACCTGGGTGCCCAGCGGCACGTTCTTGAGCGGCAACACGTTGCCCGGCCTGATATCGGCGTCGTCGGAGGCCATGATCGTGCTGCCCACGGCCAGTCCGTCAGGCCAGAGGATATATCTCTTCTCGCCGTCCGCGTACTGGATCAGGGAGATCCGGGCGGAGCGGTTCGGATCGTACTCGATTGTCATGACCTTTCCCGGCACGCCTGTCTTGTCGCGCTTGAAGTCGATGATCCGGTAGAGCCTCCGGTGTCCGCCGCCCTGATGCCTGACAGTGACCCTGCCAAGGTTGTTGCGTCCGCTCTTTCTCCTTAGGGAGACGGTCAACGACTTTTCCGGTTCCGTCTGCGTGAGCTCCTCGAAGGTAGACACGCTCATGGCCCGTTTGCCGGCTGATGTCGGTTTGAAATTTCGTATGCTCATATCCTGTTACACCCCTTCGTAGAACTCGATGCTCTCACCGGACCTAAGCGTCACAATGGCCTTTTTCCAGTCCGGACGCCGGTAGGTGTGCATCCCGAAGCGCTTGGTCTTGCCGTTCATGTTCATGGTCTTTACATCCTCGACATGAACGCTGAAGAGTTCTTCAACCGCCTTCTTGATCTCGATCTTGTTGGCGTGCTTGGCTACGGCGAAGACCACCTGATTCTCCTCCTGCCGGAGCATGGTGCCCTTCTCGGTCACAATGGGCCGCTTTATGATCTGTGTGTAATCCTTCATCACTTCAGCCTCTCTTCGATATACTGGACCGCTTCCGTATCCAGAACGAGCCCCTTGTATTTTAGGATGTCGTAGACGTTCAGGCCCCGCACGTCGAGCATCTTGGCAGAGCTCAGGTTCCTCGACGCCAGGGATGCTTCCGGATTCATCTTACCCGTGACGACCAGGGAATTGTCCATGCCCAGTTTCGAAAGTGCCGCGGCAAAGAGTTTGGTCTTGGGCTGTTCCAGGGTGATGGAGTCTACGACCTTCATGACGTTTTCCTGCAGCTTCATGCTCAGTGCGCTGCACAGGGCCTGGTTGCGGACCTTCTTGGGCAGCTTCGGGCCGTACTTCCTGCCGTTGGGGCCGAAAACCACACCGCCGTGGCGCCACAGGGGCGACCGGTTCGTTCCGGCGCGCGCCCTTCCCGTGCCCTTCTGCCGATAGGGTTTCTTCCCGCCGCCCGATACTTCGCTTCTGGTCTTGGTCTTGGCCGTGGCCGCCCTCCGGTTGGCGAGCTGCCATACGACCACATCATGGAGCAGGTGCGGCTTGACCTCGCACCCGAACACCGTATCGTCGAGGTCGATCTCTCTGACCTTTTCTCCAGACATGTTGAACACTTCTACTGTCGGCATGACTATACCCCTTGCTTCCTGAGTACGACGAGCTTGCCCCGGGAACCGGGTACAGCGCCCTTGACCACAACGAGATTCTCGTCGTCACGCACATCCATCACCTCGAGACCGCTGATGGTCACCTTCACATCGCCGAGGTGCCCGGCCATCTTCTTGCCCTTGAAGACCTCGCCGGGATCGGTGTGCATGCCGATAGAGCCGGTCTCCCTCTGGATCAGAGAACCGTGCGAACCGGGCAGACCTCCGAAGCCGTGCCTGCGCATAACGCCGGCATAGCCTTTTCCCTTGGAGGTTCCGCTCACCTTGATGATCTCTCCCTTGGCGAACAGCTCGGAGGGCTTGATCTCCTGCCCCACATTGATTGCGTTCATGTCGTCGCAGGGAACTTCTTTGATATGATAGAAATAACCTGCGCCGGCCTTGGCCTGATGGCCCTTCATAGGCTTGTTCACCCCTTTTTCCTTCCGGGGTCCGAAACCCAGCTGGACAGCGTCATAGCCGTCCGTTTCCTTGATCTTCTTCTGGATCACGTAACAGGGTCCGGCCTGAATCAGGGTGACGGGAACGATCTCGCCCTTGTCGTTGTAGACCTGGCTCATCCCGAGTTTTTTTCCTAAGATCCCCTTAACCATTGTCAACTCCCTACATCCTTAGAGCTTGATCTCGACGTCGACGCCTGCAGAAAGGTCCAGTTTCATGAGTGAATCCACGGTCTGCTGGGTCGGATCCAGAATATCAAGAAGACGCTTGAACGTCCTGATCTCGAACTGATCTCTCGATTTCTTGTCCACATGGGGAGACCGCAGAACAGTGTACTTCTCGATCTTGGTCGGAAGAGGGATGGGTCCGGCCACCCGTGCTCCGGTCCTCCTCGCCGCATCGACAATTTCCTGAACGGACTGGTCTATCAACTTGTGATCAAAGCCTTTCAATCGTATGCGAATCCTCTGGGTCTCCATTTCCTTGCTCCTGCTATCCTGCTACTCGATGATCTTGACGATGACGCCGGAGGCGACGGTTCTGCCGCCCTCTCTGATGGCAAACCTCAAACCCTCGTCCATGGCTATGGGCTGGATCAG
>MPOS01000052.1 GCA_001896555.1 Candidatus Phosphitivorax anaerolimi | reverse complement strand
TTGCCTCGCACAGGGGATCAGCGAGGAGATGATCAACGTCATGGCCAAGGAAGTGCCGGCAAAGCTCATCTACGCAGAATAAGGCCCCAGCCTGCCCGGAATGCAGCCCATCCCCAAGCGTGAGCGCATCCTTAAAGAATGCATCCCGGGCAGCATTCACCGCAGTCAGGCGGGCTTGCGAGATAAGCACGGGGCATATGGAGATATGCCTGGTTGGGCTCGAGTCTCCCTGTGATGCCTGCCGTTCGCCGGACAGACAGGAGGTGCGAGGGCCCGCGACATCATCAAAGGTCATGGTCTTTAAGGTCACGGTCGGACGCATGATGTAGCATGCGTATACAGTAAATACACACAAGAACTAGGAGGAAACATGGCTGACTTATCAACGAGTTTTTGCGGATTACCGGTGAAAAATCCGGTTGGTATTACATCTTGCGATTTCGGCGGAACGGCAAAGCTGATCGAGAGATACAGCAAGGCCGGGATAGGCTGGATCATCGGTAAGACGGTCCACAAGATCGACGGCGTCCATCGCTGGCCGCGGCCGTACTTCTATTCCCTGCGCCACTTCGGCAATGATATGAAGGACGTCTGGATCTGCTCGCAGATGTTTCACAACATGCCCTATGAGAAGTGGCTGGACGAGGAGCTGCCCAAGTGTTTGAAGATTGCCAAGGAGCACGATGTGCTTTACATCGGCTCGGTATCCGGGATTGGGCCGATGGCCGAGACCTGGGTGCCGTTCATCCTGGATCTGCAGGAGCGCGGCGTTCCGATCATCGAGCTTGACACGGGCGGTCCTCACGCGACCTTTGGTGCGGTGGATGCGCACAAGGATGTGGGAGCTCCCCTGGCCTTGGATCCTGACACTGCCTACAAGGTGACCAAGGCCTGTGTGGAGGTGGCGAAGGTCCCGATCATCTTCAAGACCACGCCCCAGTGTGTGAACGCAGCCGCCCTTGCGCTCGCCATTCAGAAGGCCGGCGGCCACGCCATAAGCGGCAACAACTCGTTCTATGGCGTCTGGATCGACCACGAGAAGGCCGAGTTCTACGGAGTGCCCGGTTCCATGGGCGGGCTCATGGGCCGTCCGTGGCAGATCTTCTCGTTGGCGAAGATTCTGGAGACCACGGCCACGATACCCGAGATGCCCTTCCTGGGCGGCGGTGGCGTGTTCACCTATGACGACGTGATCCGCCACATCATGGGCGGGTGCGACCTGGTGGGTCTGTGCTCTTCGGTGTACTCGCGGGGCATCAAGGTGATTCCGAAGATCATCGAGGGTGTG
>MPOS01000039.1 GCA_001896555.1 Candidatus Phosphitivorax anaerolimi | reverse complement strand
CATGCCCTGATCCCTTCCTGTTTTCTTTCTTCAGATTCAGAAAGGCAGGTATGTCCACTCCTTTCAACTCAAAAGTACGCTTCCGTGTGATGAACCAAATATATAGATAGAACGATCAATGGGGTTCACAAGTAGCGTACGCCCTTAAAAAATCGTTTTCTGGTCATCATGGGGCCGGGCCTTAACATATGATGCCCGATCCCTATCCGAACCTGATCCCTATCTTGATCTGATGCCCGTCTTTTCGGCCCCTCATGCGCCCCCGGCGGCACGCAGCTCTACTTCCTGGTCCGTGACGGGGAGCCCCTGATCAGCCTCTTCGAGGATCGGCCTGTTCTTCTCGCGGTTGAACCGGATGAAATCCCTGCTGGAGTCGTAGTTGATGATCCGGGCGGGGACTCCCAGGACCACGGCGTTGTCCGGAATCGACTTCGACACCACGGAATTGGCGCCAACCACCACGTTGTTTCCTATAGTGATCTTCCCCACTATCTTGGCCCCGGGCGCGATGTACACGCAGTCGCCGATTCGTCTCGGACGGCCCCAGTTCTGGCCTCTTCCGCCGTATCCCACTGAGACCTCCTGGCTGATGTTGACCAACTTGCCGATGGTGACGTCGCCGCCGATGAAGATGTTGCCGTAGTGGCCGATGTACAGCCCTGGACCGATATCGGCGCTGGTTTCTATGGTGATTCCGGTAGTGAGCTCGACCAGCAGTTGAAGGACGCCCCCGACAATCTTCATGACCGCACGCACCGCCGGTGAGCCGCATTCATACTGGGCCCACCTCCTGATCCGGTACACGGTGGTCGCCCATACCCCTTGAGTGAGCAGCAGGGTCTTGATCTTGCTCAGCATCGTCACCCGGGAAACATCGTCGGTGGGATAGATATACCGGTAGAGATCATACCGCAGATAGGTAAGCTGCATACCTCCTCCCCGATAACCATATTCCTTACCCTGCACCCCGGGGCAATTTCCCGCGGGCAGAGAAAGGTGCCCTTCAAGAACTGTATGGACAAGCCCCCAAAGTTCACCTCATTTCAATTCAATACCCTCCCCCTCGACAGGGCACCGGAAAGGGATGCACTCTCATCCCGGCAACAGGCGGATCATACGGGGTCCCGCCGCCCGCTCAGTCCATCCTGCCCTCGAAGAGCGGCTTGACCGGGTGCTCGCCCTCCTTTTCATTCATTTATCATTATTAGTATGCAGGAATGCAGGTTTCTCAAGCAGGTGATAGTCCATCAAAAACAATCGTGAAAGGCCTCACCAATGACCGGACATAAAAAAAGCCCCCGGGGTCGCGGGGGCAGAGTGAGGCATTTTAGGAGATATCTTGCTCGAAGACTCTTATCCTTTCGGGTTGACAAGCTGGACCGAAACCCCGCGAGGCGGGACGGGCCTGGGGTCCGGGGCCGGCCCGGTGGTGAACGAATAGCTCACCGGGTCCATGGCGTTGCCGGCCAGGTCCGTGGCGCTCACCGCAACCGTGATGGTCGTGCTGTAGCTGAAGTCCAGGGCCGGATTGTAGGTGACGGTATAGTCGGCCGCGGTCCCGGTGATCTCGGGCGTGACCTTTGTCCCGTTCACCCTTAGGGAGATGGAGTTTTTGTCGACGCCGCTGCCCGTGTCCCTGACGTGGAAGGTGATGTTCGCATTCACGGGAACCGATGTGGCGTTCGAAAGGGGGCTCACGTCGGTCAGATAGGGAGGAGCGGTGTCCTGAGGCTGGGTTGACGTGGGCATGCCGTCCCAGATCTCCAGGTCGTCGACCTGGCGGGAGAACGATCCTGGCTCTTCGGCGTCGATTGAGGGCGTGGAGATGTAATACATGGCCCTGGTCCACTTGCCCGGGCCGAAGTTGTCGTTCACGACCAGCTTGCCGTCGTACCAGAACTTGTGTATCCCTGCGGAGAACTTCACGTAGAACTCATAGCGGTGCCACTTGCCGTCGGTCTGATTCGGGCAGTTGAGCCACCTGCCCTGGGTGAGGAACTGGCCCCTGCCCTTTGCGGAGTAATAGATCGAGTCGTCGTTGCACATGGCGTAGTGGACATAGCTGTCCACCCCGTCCCAGTGGGGATAGAACAGCTTCAGGTTTTCGTGGCTGTCGGTCTGCCTGAAGGTGGGGTAGCGCATCCAGAACGAGACATAGAACTCGTCGGTGGGCCAGGGATTGGGAACGTTCTTTCTCCAGCACAGATGGGCCTCGCTGACGGTCCCGGAAGAGAAGCAGTAGCCGGTTCCACCCCTGCCCACCTGGTTGAGATTGTATTGCGGCGGGTTCAGGACCGCCCAGTTGTGGCCGTAGACGACGAACCTGTTCAAGTCTATAGCTTGGTCGTCGAAGTTTTCATATAAAAGACGGTTGGCTGCCAGAACATCGATACCGGTCAAGGCGATGAGGATGAAAACCATCGTGGTGATCTTTCCTATGGTGCTCAAGGTTATAACCCCCTCGTTGATGTTTGGGCTGAAAGGCAGCAACAAGCATACCAGGCAGCGCAGTACCCCATGCCGCAAACGCAGGCCCAGACACAGGCCGCAGCGAAACGGCCTTGCCGGTTTGGCCACGGATTATCATCGGTTAGGCGGGAGAAGCCGCGCCCCTTGGATGCAGGGATGAGAGGGCAGCCGGCCCATTTTTTACGGAAATGAACGGGCATTTTTGTGAATGCTCCATGCATTGGGCATGTAGTTTCATAACTTTTTCCACGCAAGGAAGACAGGACATAAAGAAAAGGCCCCGTGAATTATCCGGGGCCTCTCTGCGCGTCTCTCTCATACTGCAGTGACGGCCGGTCATGGTGCCAGGTCTTAAAAAATCCTGGAGGAAATCCCCAGGGTCAAGTCTCAACACATGACATTCCTGGTGTCAAGTGTTGAGACCTGACGCCAAATCCTGACCTCGATTCTAGATTTCACACCCGCTTCGATCTTTGCAGCCTGCTCCCGGCATGATTTGTAACATTCCGGCCATAATTGTAACAAAACACCCCCTGTCTGGGATACGCGGGTTTCTGGGCCTGATACTCATGCCCGCTCTCCTGCAGCAGGGTTTGCATCCATGATTTCCTGAAAGGAGAAGTGGGGCCGGATGTTATCGCTCCTCATCCTCATCTCCAGGGTCATGATGTTTCCGAGCTGGCTGCAGTAGGCGAAGCTCCCGTTCCCGGCCTCCTCGTGAAACCGGCTGTACCTGGCCGGATCGTACATGCCTTGAGTGAGGAGCGCGGGATAGGCAAATTCCTTTTGCATCTCCGGATGGGAGAACAGACAGGAGAAAAACCACGACTGCTGATAGCTCACCGAGGCGTCCAGGAGGATGGTGCGGTTCAGTGCCTTCTGTACGGCCTTGCGCATGCCTCTCCTTGCATAGTCGGCGAGCAGGGGCAGAAAGGTATGGGCGTTTCCGACCGTGATGTTCCGGCACGGAGCGCCGTTGAGCATCCTCAAGCCTGACAGTGGCTCACAGAGCTGGGCGATCACGCTCTTGACCAGCCTGCCGCCCTTCTTGTATCCGGGCGGCACGGCAAGGACAAGATCCAGATTCCTTTTCAGCGTGAGCGGTGCCAGGGCGCTCACGATCCGGCTTGAGCTGCTCATGGTCCTGCCCGCCCATCTCCTGATCTTCTGCCTGAGATAGAGGTTGTCGATCTGCAGCGTGTTGTAGGAGGCGTGCAGGTCCATATCGGCCAGTGAGTCCAGAAAGACAGCCTTGAGCGTATCCTTCACCCCCTGCATTCTCCGGCGCCACGGCTCTGAGAAAACAGAATAGTCGTACTCGTACTGGAGCATCCGCATATTGATCAGCCTCTCGATGTTGGCGGGCCTCTTCGAGCCGTAGAGCTCCTGTATCCACCAGAAGTCGCGGTACAGCTCGCCGCCCAGCCCGTTGATGGAACAGGAATGCTCCCTGGCCTTGTGCTCCTGAGCCAGAAGTATGGGGGCGTAGACCATGAGGTTTTCTTCTCCGTCGGTCACCTGAAGAGACCGCTTGAAATAGTCCGGAAGGATGTCGGGCCATTCCGCGGGAAGCTCCAGGTGATGGTTCGGAAGCCCCAGGCTCGCGCAGTAATCCTTGACCAGGCGCACCTCTTTTGAGGCTTGCGGTCCGAACACGAAGGTGGGCAGCTCCGAAAACGGCCGGTGCCTTGAGAAGGCCGCGACGAGCAGACGCGAGTCAAAACCTGCGGTGAAATCGCACACCATATTCTCCCGCGACAGGGGTGCGGTGCTCTCGACCAGGCTTTCAGCCAGCAGGTCCCGGGCCCGGTCGAACGGCAGGTCCTGACGGATCTCTACCGGGCTCCTCCAGTAGGGTCTGCCCGGGAGCGCCAAGGCGTCCTCAGGGCCTGCGATGCGGTAGATGCAGGCAGGCTCGAGCAGGGTGATCTCCTGATAGATGGTGCCCGAGCCATAGACGTTAGCGGTCCGGAGAAACTGCGCCACATTGTCCGGGTCGGGCGTCACAGGGAAATGCGTGGAGAGCGCCATGGATGACGAGCTGATCGCCCAGTTCCGCCCCGACCCGAAGACATAGATGTTCACGATACCCGCATGGTCGGTCGCAAGCGTGAGGCTGTTGTCGCTGTGGTCCCTGACCGCCAGGAAGAAGGGCCCGTCGCAGTTTTCCATCAGGCTTTCCAGGGGGCGTTCGTGGAGGTCCTGCCAGAGGTCTTCCAGCGCGCTCCTTCCCGCCCGGTTCCCGTATATCAGCGTGCTCATGACCCAGACGCTTATCTTCTCGTGGATGATGAAGTTGAAGTCGATGGCCGATTCCCGCGAGAACTTCGAGAGCCGAACCTGGTCCCAGCCTTCGTCGTGGGTGGGCTGAAGGCCCTTGTGCCGGATAAAATATTCCCGCATGTCCTCGTGATGGTCACCCATGCGCGCACCCGCGGTTATGAGAATGCCTGCCATGTCCTTCCTCCCCTAAGCCCTGGTCATGATACCATTCCCAGGTATTTCACCCACTCGCGGGTGTCGGCCAGACCCTGATCTATCCCCGTGTCCGGGCAGCAGGAAAGCGTTCCCCTGGCACGGGCGTCCGAATACACCGTGTCTTTGGCAAAGAGCCTGAGCTCGTCTGATGAAGGGGTGATCTTCACGCGGTGCTCGACCATGCGCATCAGGGCATCGACTGCATCCACCCGCTCGGCGATCAGCTTCACGGGTTTGATGAAATGCGTCTTCACGATCCCCCCCAGGGTGCGCACGGGCGACATGGCCCAGGTGGCCGCGTCCGCCCTCTTTGCCCTGATCACCCGCAAAGGCGGCAGGCCCAGGGCTGCGTTGAGCCTCGTGAAATACTCGTTCCAGGTGATGATCTCCGGGCCGTTGATGTTGAACACCTTGCCCTGTGCGCCGGCAAAATCCAGGGCGCCCAGAATGGTCCTTGCCAGGTCGTCAACATAGACGAGGTTGCATCTGCCCTCGCCGTATCCCTCATAGATCCCTCCCTCGCCTGCCAGAAACATTGCCGCAAAGCGCAGGCTCCAGCTCGTGCTGAATGGACCGTATACGATGGACGGCCTGAAGATGGTGATGGGAAGCCCTTTTTCCCGGTATTCCCAGCAGATCTTTTCCGCATCGATCTTCATCCTGTTGTAGGGGTTGCCGGTATAGTGATACGGACTGTTCTCGTCCACGACGCCTGCGGCATCGCCATAGACATCGGCCGTGCTGAGATGGATGAAGTGGGATATCCCCTTTTTCAGCGATGCCTCCAGGAGGTTCCGGGTGCCCTGCACCGTGACCTCGGGAGAGCCCTTGGCGCAGTGGATGACATGGGTGACACCCTCAAGCGCGCGTTCAATCTGCAATGGGTCCATGAGGTCCAGGGCGGCAGTCTCAACCGGGAACCTTCCCAGCCGCGCCGCACTCGACCACTGATGCACCCCTGCACGGATGGGATATCGCGCCTCCGGCGCCAGATGGGCCATCTCCACGATCCTCCCCCCGATGAACCCGGTGGCCCCGGTGACGAGGATCTTGCCCGGTTTTCGGATCTGAAATCCTCCTCCGGCTGCGTGATGTACCCAGGCCTTTTTGTCCCAGGAAAGATCGAGGCGCTCTCTTCGTTCGTAGCAACTGTGGATGAACTCGATGGAATCGAGCACGTCGCTCCCGCTGATGAGGGGCTGCGCCCTGCCCTGGATCACCTGGAGGAAGTTCTCGATGATGGGAGCCACAAACCCAGGGTAATTCCGGGAAACACTCGAGAGCTTTTGCACGCTCTTGCCCCCGGCGCCGTCATCAAGGCTGACTCTCTTCCAGTCGAAGATGCGGCCCGAGATCTCTCCCCGGTCTCCTGTCACCCGGTAGTGGTTGCTCAGATCGCTCAAGCGGCTTAACGTAATGCCGATCTTGCATCCGTCCTTTATAGCCCTGATCCTGACCACCGACTCCGGACCGCCGTAGGAGTCGTCCTGCATCTCTTCGAGCACGGGCCTTCCCCCCAGCCACCAGCAGATGGTGTCGAGGACATGCGCGCCAAGGTCCATCAGGATCCCCCGGGAGGAGAGCTTGGGATTGACCGCGAACCCCGTGGCGCTGGGCCACCCGAAGACATTTCCCTCCACATACTCGATCGATTCGAGCCTGCCCAGCCTGCCCGATGCGATGATCTCCCTGACCGTCCTGAACGAGGGAAACATCCTGCGGGTGTTGTTGACGCACAGGGCCGCTCCCTTGTCCCGGGCCTTCTGTATCATCTCACGCGCATGCCCGGGCAGCACGGCCAGGGGCTTCTCGCACAGCACGGAAACACCTGCTCCGAGGCAGTCCATGGCTACCGGGTGGTGGAGGTGATTGGGCAGGAGGATAATCGCGCCCTGGATCTCATGGAGCACATCATGGAAGTCTTCCCGGATCATCCCTCCCCCCAGGGCGGCACGGGTCTCTTCGGCGCAGGCCCTGTCGGTGTCAACCAGATACAGGCGCTCTTTCAGTCCCGATTGTCTCCGCAGCACGGGTACATAGTATCTCTGTGCTGCAGCGCCGCAGCCGATGATCGCTATCTTGGGTATGTGCATGGTTCTCCTTTTCTCCATCCTTATCTGCCGATCAGCGACAGATAGAGTTCCTGTGTCTTTCCGACCATGGAGGGTGCGGAGAAGCGTTCGTTCACGAGCCTCCTTCCCTCTTGCGCCATAGCCTTTGCCGCCTCGGGCCTGACGATGAGGTCCCGCATCCTCCTGGTCAGGCCTGTAACATCGCCCGGGTTCACCAGGTATCCTGTGAGGCCGTCAGAGATCAGCAGGGGGATATCGCCGACCGCGGTGGCGAGCACGGGGATGCCGCATGCCATGGCCTCGAGCATCACATAGGGAAGCCCTTCGGTCAGCGAGGGGATGACGAGGTAATCGATGGAGTCGTACACGAGACGCATGTTTTTTCTCACCCCGCAGCAGAACACCCTCTCTTCGATGCCTAAGGCGTGGATGCTGCTCTGTATGCGCTCCCTCTCCGGTCCGTCCCCTACGATGAGACCGGTGATGTCCGGAAACTCGTGGGACAGGGTTTCAAAGGCGTGGAGAAAGAATGCATGACCCTTGTCCGGATACAGCCTCCCGATCACGGCGAAGACCCGGTGATCTCTGTTGCCCGGGCGCGGGAGAGGAGGCTCAAAGCCGCCGCCGCACACATCGAGGACCCCGATGTCGAGGCCGTTCTGGATGACCCGGATCTTTTCGGGCTTCAGGCGCCCGCCTTCAAGCCTGGGCTGCAAGTCTTCGGACACGGCGATGATGGTGTCGAAACACGGATAGACCAACTTCTCGTTGAACGAGAGGTAGAGCCGCTTGACAAAGGAATCCCGTGTGGAGCCGTGGGCGGTGGCAACCCTCCTGACCTGCATACCCCGCGTGGCCAGGACCCCGTAGAAGTCCGACTTGAAGTCATGGGTGTGGATCAGGTCGATTTCGTTTTCCCGGATGAATCTGCGAAGAAACCGTATCGCTTTCAGGTCGATCCTCCCCCGCACCCGCACGCTGTCCACACGGATTCCGGACCTCTCTGCAGCCTCCATCAGAGGACCGCACCGGCCGTCGCCCCGGTCCATGCACACAAGCGAGCATTCAAAGACCTCGCGGTCCATGTTCCTGCCCAGGGTCAGGATAACCCGCTCGCCCCCGAACATGCCGCCGCTGTCACGGATATGCAGCACCCTTTTCGGGGACGGATTCACATTTCTCCTTTGTTCCACCCTGCATCGGAGCATGAAGCATAGGATGCCGGACCATGCTCCCCCAGGTGCACTTCCCGGTGCCCGGCCCTTCCCCGCGCCATATCCTCCAGGAGCAGTGCGAGCGCGGAGCGTTTGATCTCCCATTCTCTCGAGCGCTGCTCCTTGAGCTCACGCACCTCCTGCTCCAGGCGCTTGCGGTCGCGCAGCAGTGCATGGATCGAATCGCGGATGCCCTGAGCCGTGTGGGGTGTATACACAGCCCCCTTGTGGAAGTAGCGTCTGAGCGCTTGTGTGTCGGAGAGGATCTGGGGCTTTTCCACAGCAACCGACTCGTAGGCGCCGCAGACCAGACAGCCTTCGCGCTCGGTCAGGTCGATGGTCGCATCCACGGAGTTGAGCATCTCGACATAGCGCTCCTCCGGGATGTAGCCTGTCAGGGAAACATTGGCGGGCAGAAGGCCGGGATCGATGTTTTTCTTGCGGTAGTTGCCGGTCACATAGATGTGCACGTCCGGGTCGAGCCTGCGAGCCGCCTCGAACACCAGATGGTAGGGCTCGTCCTCGGCATAGGAGCAGATGAAGAGGATGTTGTTTCTGCCCTTGAGCGCTGCAGGGGGCGTGCGGGGTATATCGGGTATCCGGTCCTGGATGATGAAGGGCCTGCCCCGGTTCTTTTTCACCTGCTCGTGCATGTCCCTGTTCGTCACCAGGGTGAGATCGGAGCGCTCCTGGATGTATGCACTCAGCCTCATGAGCCGCGGGGACCTCCCTTCTGCAGGGAAAAGACCCGCGTTGTGGGCATCCACACAGACCCTGAAACCCAAAGCCTCCTTCATGGCGACCAGAAATGAGGAGAGCACGATGGATGGATTTTGGCAGCATACCAGACCGGGCCGTTCCTTCAGGAGCGCGGCACAGGTCTTCAGGAGACCGGTCGCATACTTCCGGACCGGGTTCTTCAGGTCATCAATCTCTTTGAATTCGTAGAGCCTGATTCCCAGAGCCCGGCTGATCTCCCGGTTTCTCCTCTGGTTTTCCCATGTGATCCATATCGCGTTCATAGTCATACCCCAGGATTTCATGATAGAACGACTCGTAGCGGTCGATGACCCGGGGCCAGTCATAGCACCGGGCAATAATCTTCCTTCCCTGCTCTCCCATGTCCTTCCTGAGACGGTCGTTGTTCAGCAGGATGCAGAGCTTCTCCGCCAGGGCGCGGTAATCCCCGCCCGGCACGAGAAACCCGTTCACGCCGTCCTGCACCAGCTCGGGATTCCCCCCAACCGACGTGGCAACCACGGGCAGACCCGAGGCCATGTATTCCAGGATGGAGTTGCAGAAGCCTTCCGAATCGGAGGAGATGACCCCGATGTCCCATGACTGGATGGTCCCGGGCACATCGGTGACAGCGCCGAGAAAATCCACCTGTCCGGCAATGCCCAGGTCTTGGCACAAGGCCTTCAGTTCGCTGCGCTGATTTCCGTCTCCGGCAATGCAGAACCGGACGCCCGGGACGGTCTTGAGCACCTCGGATGCCGCGCGGATAAAGAGGTCGACCCTTTTGACCCGCCGGTTGAAGTTTGCGAGTATCCCCACACGGAGAGGGTTCTTGTTTTCACCGGACACGTCCGGTGCATATCCGGTCTCGGCCCGGCCGTTGAAGAGCCCGATTTCGATCCCGTTGTAGATCACGTGAATCCGGCCAGGGTCCACCAGCTCGTCGGACGCCACCTGGCGTTTGACCGCCTGCGAGTTCACCTGAAAATGGTCAACCAGCCTGTCGGAGAGCCTGAGCAGCATGAGCAGGGAGCGGGAATGCCAGAATCCCAGGTCTCTCCTGCAGCACACGATTTTCTTCACGCCGGCGAGCTTGCCCGCAAGGATTCCCACAAACTGCGCATCGATGAAGTAGGTCTGGACGATGTCGATCCGTCTCTTCTTCAAGAATCGGACAAGCTCGATGGTGCGGCTGATGCACCGCGCACTCAGGAGTGAAGGGATGTCTATCTGATGGTAGCTGAAACAGTCGTCCCGCGGCTGGAAATAGGCATTGGGAGGCCTCAGGCTGATGAGGTGGCTCTCGAACCTCTCCTTCGGAAGCGACGCCATGAGACCCAGGAGCTGCTTTTCCGTGCCCCCGATAGAATTGATGGTATCAATGAGAAACGCTATACGAATTTTTCGATCCATGATTCCCCTTGTACCGGTCCGCCGGATTTTTCGATGGGGTCACCAAGCCCAGAAAACCTTGTCTCCGTCGCCAAAGGTATAAAACCAGTTTTCACCCATTCCGATCCCTGCCGGCCGGCCTGCGGCAT
This sequence comes from Candidatus Phosphitivorax anaerolimi, assembly GCA_001896555.1. GTDB lineage: Bacteria > Desulfobacterota > Desulfomonilia > UBA1062 > UBA1062 > Phosphitivorax > Phosphitivorax anaerolimi. The sequence continues at coordinate 18,859 of MPOS01000039.1, read as the reverse complement.
CGGCATGGATATATTTGAGTGCACCGGGGTTTTCCCTGGCGCGCACAAACCCCATCGTCTTGAGCACGCGGGCAAACCTCCTGTCAGTACACAGCACTTCCACCGTGTCGGGGCCGGTCTTCTCGATCTCAAGCACGGCCCGCCTCATCAGTGCCCTGAACAGACCCGGGTCACGGGGGGAGCAGAGAAAGTCGAAGATAGTGGCGATCTTCCTTCCGTCCTGCTCAAGCCCCGGCTTAAAGACCAGATATCCCTGCAACCTGTCCCCTTTCAGGCAAATCAGCCTGACGAAGCGGGATACAGGGCTGTCTGCGAACTTCCAGTTCAGGATGCTGCCGCTTCGGTGTGCGATAAAGGCGAACTCGTGCTTGAGGGATTGAAACAGGGTATCGACCCGGTCATCGAAATAATCTACGCGATCGATGTGATACCCCCGGCCGGAGAAATCGAACACCTTCTTCTCCAGCCGGTAGAGCAGCGCGAAGACCTTCCGGGCTGTGTGCTCCACAGCGGCATTGACGAGGCGATACCGGGTCTTGACCATGTTTTGCAAGCTGTATCCCCTCACATAGGTGGGGAGACCGTCTACGGGCAGCCATCCGCACTTTTCAAAGACATGGCTGTTTGGGGCGTTCATCCACACCGCGATGGAAAACTCCGGCCGGTCCCGGAGGATCGCCTGGACAAACGCCCTGCCCACGCCTTTGCCTCGCATTTCCGGGGCGACCATGGTGTCATGGTAGATGAATCCATCCACATCACGGCCTGAGATACTGAACCGAAACGGCATCAATCCCTCATAGGCCGCTACCCTGCCGTCCAGTTCGAGCACCACATAATCATCACGGGTGCTGCTGAACGGGTTTCCACTCAGCAGCCGTTGGAACGCACGCGCCCTTTCGGCGGCAAATGCTTCTCCGGCCTGGGCATTCCAGAAACGCTCAAAGGCGTGCAGATCGCCCTGCCGGTATCGCCGAATGCGCCGGACGCATTTTCCAGCATCCAGCTTTGGATAGCCGGTGGCATCCATGGATCTTATCCGGGAAACCCTATTTGTGAAGCCATTCTTTTTGTTGAGGATATTGCTCAGGTATATCTGAAACCCGCATACAAGGAATGCCCGACCCCGGATGCTGCACTAGTGGTTTGTTGCGAAATCCTGCCCCGGGCACTGCTTGTTCATCCGGCTTATGGACCGCTTCACCCACACTATGTGATGGACGTTCATCATGAACTTATAGTCGCTCATGGTGCTCTCGATTCCGTACCGGCGGTAGCAGAAGCGGTCGGTGTCCGGGTAATTCGGGCCTCTCATCATGGTTACCGAGCACTGTATGTTGTTGCGTATCAGAAGATTCCGGGTGTTTTCCCCGAAATCGCCCGCTTCACCGTTGGGATAGCTGAACAGGATGCACGGCCCTCCCGTGACCTCGCGCACACGGTCGATGGATGACTTGATCTCCTGCTCCTGCGCCTCTTCGGACAACAGGCTGAGGATCGAGTGGGTATGGGTGTGAGCGCCGAACTCGATGAGCCCGCTCTTGTGCATCTCCTGTATGTCACGGCTGTTCAGGATACGGAATGGGCTGTTCTCCGGAAGCCCTCCGCCCGGATCGAATCCGAGTGAAGAGATGATGTCTTCGACCTCCCGCACCAGGGCATCGTGCGGCATCTCCTTGAGTATTCCCTGGATCGTCAGGCATGCGTGAACCCGGTTTCGGGGGTTTGTCAGATCGAAACGCCTGTCCCGCCACACGATGCTTCTCTGTTTCGTCTCTGTGAACGCATGGTTCAGGGCACAGTACCAGATGGTGCCGGCGGTGTCTGTCAGGCCCGTAACGAGAAACACTGTTGCGGGGAGCCCCAGGTCCTTCAGGACGGGAAAGGCGTTGTCATATACATTCTGAAAACCGTCGTCAAAGGTGATGGACAAGATCGGCGGCCCCGCCCTCCTCTGTGAGACCCCCATGGCGAGCGCCTGAGAGAGCGGTACCACGGTGAAGTGCTGTTTGATGTAGAGCATCTGGCTGATGAACCTGTCCCTGGCGATGAAGCACTCGTCAGGGATTGCCAGGTCCGTATTCCTGACCCCATGGTAGGTGATAACGGTATGCGCCTTTTGGAAGAGCGTTCTGTTCAGAAACCGCGGCAGGCGGGTTATGGCAATCCCTTGATATAGCCTCTCTTTCGCTTCACGAGATAAGAGTTTGATTCTTTTATCTGTATGTTCCAAGTGTTTTTTTCGATCCCTGTGTATCTCGCCGGGCTGCCGATGTTCCTGCCCCCGGCTTCCTGCCCGTCGTTCACCATTCTTAAGATGCCGGCTTCATCCAAGCCGACATGGCTCCCGATCGGACCCTGTGATCGTTCTTCGACCGGTCCTCCTGTTCATGTGATCAGGCCCCTTCTTCCGCACGCGGCTGGGCCGGGATTCCGGTGCGGATCTTCCGGATGAGGTAGGGGCCGATCTTGTGCACATTTCGCGCCCTCTTCATCTGATACCTCATCAGCATCCACCGGGTTTGGAGCTCGTCGTACACCCTCCAGAACGCAGCATATTCGCTCATGGTGATGGGGGCGGACAAGACCCGCATCCGGGTCTCGAACCGGCCGGGGTTGTCGACTGCGGCGGGGCGCAGGTCTTTGCCGGTTCTGCACCCGGTGAGGCTCACCCGGTGGACGCCGGTCTCGGAGATTTCAGCCGTGAAAACAGCGGATTCTCTCCTGGCGCGATTGAGCTTCATGAATGCATGCACCACCTCGCCCTCACTGTTCACCCATCGCCAGTCGAGATCGGAGAACAGGAAGTTGCCGAGGCTGTAGGCGATGTGGCCCCGGCGATAGCGTTCGATGCCCTGCAGCACATGGGGATGGTGCCCGATGACGAGGTCGGCCCCCATATCGATGATCCTTCGGGCTGTGCTGACCTGATCGGGGGACGGATAGCGCCAGTCTTCCTTTCCCCAGTGCAGACAGACCGCAACGGCATGGACCCTGCCTCTGAGCAATGCTACTGCATTCGCGAGCTCCTCAAGGTCCAGCGGTGCTATGCCCCGCTCCTTGTCTGTGGCATAGAAAGGCGAGTCGATCGTCACCTCTGAGCGCGACAAGACCCCGAGCGAGATGCCGTTTTTTTCGATGATCACAGGCCGGTTCGCCTCCTCAAGACAGGCGCCCGCACCGAACCATCTGATGCCATGCGAGTCAAGGCAACCCATGGTCTCGTACATGACCTGCTCGCGGTAGTCCAGGATGTGGTTGTTGGCCAGCGACAGGGCGGTGAACCCCGCTTCTTTCATGCCCGCGGCATATCCCGGATGGGTCTTCAGGCACACCTTGAAGGGATAGGGCTCGCCCCCGAGGCACAGGGGCGCTTCGAGATTCCCGATCAGGATGTCGTGACCTTTGAGCGTATCCCGGATACGCTCGAACGGGTAATGGGGTCCCTTTGCCCGGTACAAGGCGTCGTAACTGTGGGTCAGGGCGATATCGCCTACAAATCCGATCTTGATCATGTCCTTGTCCTTGTCTTTGTATTTGAATCACTGAGGCAGAGGGATCAGCCTCTTGGCAAAGAGATACTTGCCGGACTTCTCGTGGGGTATATCGTCCACGAACTCGTAGGTGATCCGCATTTTCGTGCCGAAGAGCTTTTCCGCGATTCGGGACTGGTGGTCCATGACCTCTTTGCTTGGAATCATATCACGCGTCATCTTCAGGGTGATGTGGTCCACGGCATCCTGGATGGCCTGCATCTTGCCGAAGAACCCCGGGGCGGTGTTCACCATGTACATCACCATGGAAATGGTCGACACCAGTTTGCCCTCGGGCGTGACGAATACATCGAGCGCGCGGCCCACGATCTCCTTCATCAGGGGCAGGCCTCTGCCGCAGGGGCAGGTCCTGTTGCTCAGAACCGCGGCGTCGCCCATGGAGTAACGGATCAGGGGCATGCCGTAGTTCAGCAGGTCGGTGATGAGCACATCGCCGGCCTGCTCCCCGGATGTTGCCATGGGCCGGGGATTGTCCAGCTCCAGATAGAGGCACTCGGCATTGATGTGCATACCCGAGCGGGCCCCGCATTCCTGGGCCATGGGGCCTGCCTCGCGCGAGCGGTACGAGTCCTGGATATCGCAGTGGAACATATCGGCAACCAGCCGGCGCTGATGGTCATAGAGCGGCTCGCCGGTGGTGATGAGACCCTTGAGCCGGTATCTGTCGATTCCGTTTCTGGCCATATACTTCGCGAGCTCGTGGATGGGGCTGCTGAATGCCAGGATGGTGGTGGGTTTCTTCAGCTTCAGCCGGTTCAGGTATTCGCGGCACGCCTGGTCATCGATCACGGCGGATGCAAAGAGCAAGACCCGTTTGTAGAACACGTTCCGTATCCTCGCCTTGAGCGAGCCGAAGTTCTCGAAATCCTGATGGGCTGGCCAGACCAGCCCCAGATAGTCACCGAAATCCCATCCCGCCCACCGGTTGAACCGGTAGATGGCCGCCTCTTTCATGGACAGGCATTTGTTGTCGCGGTAAAACCGCATCTTCACATCAGAAGTCCCGCCGGTCTCGGCATAGTGGATATCTTGAGGGCGATGATTGCGGGCGATGAGACGGGGCATATTGTCCCGGATCTGCTCCTTGGTGAGCACGGGTATCTTGAGCAGCTGGTCCGGATACCGGAAGGTATAGGGGTTGAAGCCTGCTTCGTCGAACCTCTTCTGATAAAAGTCCGTGTTCTCATAGGCGTGCACCAGTATCCTTTTCAACCGGTCCCGCTGCAGCTCTGCTATCCGGTGATACGGCCAGAACTGGCTCTCTTCGAGGGAGCTTAAGTTTCCCATGATCCCGCCAAGACCCTCCCGCCGTGCGATGAGCGGGAAGGTGACGTTTTTGATCACGCTTCTGAACATGGAGAATCACTCCTTTGTGTGTCAGGTGTGCTGCAGGGGGATGCGCCTCTCCTGCAGCAGAATGTTCTGAACAGCCACGGTCAGGGCTGCCATAAGAAACCAGAACCAGATAAGGGAGCCGTGAGTGAAATTGCCTACAAAGAGCCTCACAAAGAGCCCGAGCTGTATGGCGGTGACGATGTTGAAATAGAATGCATCATGAGGACCGGCGCGCACGAGCACCCGCTTGATGGCCCCGGCTCGCCTGAAGACCAGATAGATGAGGTAGAACCAGGCAATGCTCCCAAGACCGAGCTCGCCCAGCAGCTCGCCGTAGAGGTTGTGGGCGTAGAAATAATAGTGAAAGAACTGCCTGCGCGCCTCTGCATAGCAGCCGATACCCACGCCGAGCACGGGCCGCTTGATCATCATGGAGATCCCGTTGACCAGTCCCAGATACCGGTCAGAGGTGGTCCTGCTCGCGTGGACTCCCTCCTGGATGGTGGACATGTGGGAGAGATAGTCGGACGCGGCCAGGGTGAGAAAGAAGACGACGAAGACACCTGCGATGAGCCCGGCCTTGAGCCGGTCGCGGGAAAAATAGACCACGCCCATGGCTGTCATCATGAGCCCCAGGAAACCGCCCCTGGATTTTGAGGCGTACACCCCGAACACCAGCAGGGCAAGGATCATGATCGAGGCGAGCCTTATAAACCTCTTCCTGTTCGTCATGGCAAAGTAGAGGAGCACGGGAATACCCTGATTGAGGGTGTTGGCCAGTGCCACATGGCCGGATGCGGCCCCGAACCTCCCGTAGGCAACGGCGCCGTACATCTCCTCGCTCACGACCCCGGAGAGATAGTTCACCACCGGCTCATAGGCGATCCACGCAGTGACCAGGAGAAAGGCCCAGAGGACCTTGGTGAGATTTGCAGACGAGCGGACCGTGGACACGATCATGATATAGAAGACCGTGACCTTCAGGAGAAAGTATCCCCCCTCGTTCCAGGAGACTACCGGGTTTACGGAAAAGGCCACCGAGACCATCCCCACCGCAAAGAGTACCCATAAGGCCTTGTTGATGGGATTGATCCTGGGCAGAAAATTGCCGAGCCCCTTTCCTGAAATGAGGATCCTCAATAGAACATATACCGCCACGAGCAGCTCAAACCGGATGGCCCCGAGTATGGGATACATATCGCCCAGCTTTGCGTTGAGGACGATAAAGTACGCAATCACTCCGTACACCGGATTCTTGAGCGACATGACCAGAAGCAGGATGCACGCGATGGGCAGAATGATCTGAATGGATTCAGCGGAAGGGAGCATGACGATCGAAACTCACCCCTCTTTTCTTGCCTGTTACATGCTCTGTCATCAAAGCCCGGAAATCATGGGCAGAGGGCCTCAAGGGCGGGGCTTGTCATTCCCATGGTCTCACCACGCCCTGTGCGGGCCGGAAGATCGATCCGATCCTGCTCTTTTCCCCGGGGGTGAAGAAATTCATGAGATAGAGCACGATAGGAAACGTGAAAACCAGCAGTGTCTTGATGGCGATGTCGGCATAGACCACAGCCGTATCGACCTGCTGCGATATGGCATAGACAATGAAGGCAGCCAGAAAAATCTTGCCCATCCGGATGAACTCGAAGTGGATCTTGAAGAACCGGTTGCTGAAGAAATACGTGGAGGCGGCCTTGTAGATGTATGCGATGAGTGTGGCGTACGCCGCGCCGTACATCCCGTACCTCGGGATGAGCAGAAAGTTCAGCAGCAGCGCGAGCGCCGCGTTGGAGACATTGATATAGGCCAGGTACTTGGTCTTTTTCTCGATGATGATGCCCATGTTGAAGTGATAGTGGAAGGTGAAGATCACGTTTGCCAGAACAATGATCGGGACGATTTTGTACGCCGGCCAGAAGGCCTTGTCTGCGATGAGTACCAGAATCTCCTCGGTGAGCACGGCCACGCCTAAGGCCGTGAACGAGATGAACAGGAGAAAGTAGGTGAATATCCGGCCGAATATCTCTTCGGCGTTGTCCTGATCGTACATCTCAAGCCTCCTGGGCTGCCAGACCTGGTTGAAGGGCTCGGACACGAAGGTGCCGGGCAGGACCCCGAAACGATACCCGAGCGAGTAGATCCCGGCCTCGGCAATGGAGCAGTAGCCCTTGATGAAGAAACGGTCCGAGAGGTTCACGATGAGTGTGCCGAACTGCGACGGGATCATGGGGAGACCGAACTTGAGCATGTCTTTGATGAGCTTCGGCGAATACTTAAGCCCGGCCTTGACCAGCTGTGGCACGTTGAGCACAAGAGACATGACGATTGAGGTGATGAGCGTGCTCAGGAGGATTCCCATGACCCCCATGCCCAGCACAATGATGAAATAGACGTTCAGGGTGATGGCCAGGATGAGTCTGAAGAGCGAGAATGCGACGAACTGGCCCGATTTCAGGGTCACCCTGAGGTAGTTGAGTCCGATGGTGTTGATGGTCTGGAACCACAGGGAGGCAAACGCGATCAGGAAATAGCCGTAGAGCCCGGAAGAGTCGAGAATATAGCGGGCCATGACCGGAGAGCCCAGGGAAAGGATGCCCACGAAGACCAGCCCGAATATGCCCAGGAATATATAGGATGAGCTCAGCACCATATTCCGGTCGCGCTCCTCGGTGTAGTCGAAATAGAACCGGTAGAAGGCGGATGAAATGGCGGTCGCCAAAAGGATCCCCAGGATGTCCGTGCTCAGGCCTACGAGTTCCTTGATGCCGTATTCCCGGGTGGTGAGATACTGGGTGTAGATGGGCAGGAGGAGAAAGCCCACGATCTTGTTGGCGCTCGTCCCGATCCCGTAGATGATCGAGTGTCTGGCCAGCAGCTTTGATTCATTCTCGACGCTTATCGCCACGTGCTTGGTCTTTAAAATGACAGTATGAAAGAATCAACGGGGCCGCCCCCCAATAGACGGAACCACTTATGGGGCCGGATGTTCCCCCTGAATCCCCGGCCGCCTGAGATTCGACTCGTTGAATATGTGAACGAGGTCCCTCACCTGGACCGTAACATCATACCGGGAGTTGTCGAAGCCGGTTAAGCGTTCCTCCTCTCCCTTTCCGGCCGAACCTTCCTTGAGATACGCCTCGTATGCATCGTCGAGCGCCTTGACGAGGGCTAGATAATCATCGTGCCTTGCGTGATAGAACTTGCCGTAGTCCCTTAAGATATCGAGGGCCTCGCTTTCCTTCATGATTGCAAGGATCGGCCTGCCCACCGCCATATATTCATAGATCTTGGAGGTAACGACCCCGGCGCTCTTGTCGTCATAACCGATGATGAGCAGCAGGAGATCCGCGCCCTTCTGTTTGCGGATGATCTCATCGTGCGGGATCAGGCCGCTCGTTTTCACGACCTTCTCGATCCCCAGATCACGCGCCAGGGCACCCGCCTTCTCGGACCCTGTGCCGTAGAATAGGGCCTGGACATTGTCCTTGACTGAAGGGGGCTTTGTCTCCAGCCACCGAGCCAGACCGCGGATGAAAAAGTCCGGAGTGATGGTCCCGTAGAGTGTCCCTGCAAACAGGATGGTGAACCTGTCGAAGATGTCCGGCTGAATATTGCGGAACAGGGCCGGATCGAAGCCGTTTCTGATTACTATAAACTTGCCGCTGTCCGCTGGATAGCGGTTCTTCAGGAAATGCCTGTGATACTCTGTGACTACGACCACGGTGTCTGCGAACCTGACAATGATCCTCTCCAACAGAGCGTGCAGCCACAGCTCGACACGGAACAGATTTTCGGTGTGAAAGTTGTCGACAATGGGGTCGCGAAAGTCGACCACCCAGGGCTTTCGGAAGATCTTTGCCAGGATGAGTCCGGCAAGGTGCTCAGAATGGGGGGGAGAGGTGGTGAATATCACGTCGAAGTCTTCCCTGCGCATGAGCCTGATGCCCCTGGCTACGGCAAAGGGGATCCACAGCAGCATGTGATCGGGTATGGAGAAGACCTTGAGCATCGCCGAGAGGGCAAACCTCTCGACCCTCTTTGCGGCCCTGACCACCCTGCTCAGTGGAACGTCCTGATCATTCAACACCGCGTGGGCGGCCTCTCTCCGGGCCTTTTTTGCCTGATATCGCCGGATGGCTCTCCAGAAGTCAAGAATATTGGTTCTGTGTATCTGGACCTCATCGGGTATCCGTTTCAAGAGACTGTGATCGTTGTAGATATCCTCCGACTCGTTTACCGTGATGACCGTGGGCTTCCAGCCGTTATCCGGGAGATACCGGCAGAAACGCATGGTCCGGTAGACTCCCGCATGCGCTATAGGCGGAAATCCGTAGGCGATGACCAGCACCTTTTTTTGTTCGAGATCCGGTGTATCCATATCATCTCGCTCCAATCTTCCGCGCGGGGTACCCTGCCAGAACCGTCCGGGGAGGATATTCCTTGCGCCCCACCACGGAGTTTGCAGAAACGACGCACCCGCTGCCCAACACGACACCCGGCATGACAAAGACATTCGCCCCTATCCAGACATCGTCGCCGATGATCACGGGCCGGAAGGTGTAGCCCTGAGCACGGACCGGGATGTCCGGATCTTTGTAGTTATGGTTCTGGGTCCATATCCTCGTATATGGCCCCAGAAGCACATTGCTGCCCATGATTATGCCGCCGCCTCCCTGAATATAATTGAACAGCCCGATGTTGACATAGTCTCCGCACTCGATGCACCCGGGGTTTAAGATTACGGTTCCCGGGTGGATGTTCAGATGCGTGCCTGCCTTTGCAAACCTCCCGGTGTACCACTTGCGCCTGAGAATGACGCCAAAGTCGCCCGGAATGTTCCGCAGCAGAGCAGCAATGTACTGGTCCCGGCTTGGGCGGGTTGCCATGTCCCAGTACAGGTATTTAAAGATCTCGATCAAGCCGCTTGCCGGCATCCTGTTCATTCGATCAGGTTTTCTCCGGAAAGGTATTGTTTGATGATATCGGTCAGGCCGTCTCTCCGCGCCGGGTCCGGCCCTCCGCATTCAGCCTGTTCATCAGGGATTCCACAATGATTCGCTCGAGGTCCAGCGAGATGCTCAAGGGAGGATCGATGTTGTAGTCATCATCATAGACAAAGGTGGGTTTTTCCCCGTAGGCATAGTGGTGCCAGACCGGCGAAAACTCGGAGATGAGGAAGTTTTCTCCCTCAGGCATGAGATCGAGGTTGACCCAGCTCGCCTGGAGTTCGCGGGCGAGCCTCTCCGAGATCTCCAGGGCATGGGGCGGGATATAGCTCCACCGGCCGATCCCTCCCCCGTCGATATTCACCTTCCACTGGTCCCTGGATGCCTGGAAGCGCCAGTGCCCTTCCACGACCTTTCCGTCTCCCACCACGGTTTTCAGATCGCGGTCCGTGGTGATGTATTTCTGGGCGAGAAGCGGCGGAGAAAGGAAGGGATAGGTCATCTTCCGTTCCTTGATCAGATTGTAGTAGAACATGCGCCGCTTGAGCATCCTGAAGAGATAGCTCAGGGCCCCGGAGTGAACGAAGTCGAGCTGCGAGAGCCGGTAGTATGACTCAAGCTCCGCCCTGTTGCGGACGAGGAACACGGCCCCGCCTCCCGCGCCGTAGCGGTTTTTCACCACCATGGGATAACCCAGCCGCTCGTGGGCGAGCGCAACCGAGACCGGCGAGAGCAGAGGAATGGTCTCGGGGATGGGAAACCCATGAGTTTTCAGAAAGAGATGCTGGCGATACTTGTCGTTGTAGAAATAGATCAGGGCGGGGTCCGGGTATATCACCAGATCGGGGCAAACGCGGTGGATGTGCTCGAGGTTGTCGTTCACCCGCCAGAGCGCCAGGGGATGATGCGAGGAGAACTCGAAGCTCGAATAAAAGATGAGAAAATCCACCCCGCTGTAGTCGAAATCGATCCATTCATGGCCGTCGAAGGACAGGATCACCGGATCGATGCCATAGCGCTTAAGCGTGCTCAGAAACGAATCGAACCGTTCCAGGGAATGTATCAAAACCGCTTTCATGCTCGTATTCAGGCCTCCCTTGCCTGCCGGACAGGTTTCCAGGATATCACCCTTTTGCCCCTCAGATAGTCGATGACACCGAACATGGCCGCCAGGTTGACCAGGATGAAGTAGTATGGAATGGCATACCACCTGCCGCCGGGGCTGCTCCGGGACTTCATGCCGTAGATTGACATGCCCAGGACGGCTGCCAGGCCGCTGAACGCAAGGAGATAGAACCTCCGGCCCATGAGGAACAGCGAGGAGATCAGCATCCCGACATAATAGAACCCCACCAGCCACCTGAGGATCTTGTGAGACAGGATCTGCCAGGCGAGCAGCGGATTTCCGGCGGGGTTGAGGAGCTTGGGGTGCCGGGAAATGCCGGTGAATCCGCGGGTCACGATCCTGCGCCTGGTGTTGAATTCGTCTGTGGTGCTGGTGGTCGCTTCTTCATAGGTGACCGCCTCGGGCTCATACACCACGCTGGAGCCTGAGCCGATGACCAAGAGCGGCGAGATGAAGTCGCTCATCATATCCTGGTCGAGGGGGGTGTAGAGGGATTTGCGGATCGCGTAGAGCGGACCGTCAACACCAACGAGCGAGCCCAGGGAGCTTTCGGCCTGTTTGAGAATCTGCTCGTATTTCCAGTACACCCCCTGGCTTTCGGTGGTGAGATTTCTGTTCTCCCGGGTGAACACCACCCTGCCTGCAACCGCCCCCACCCGGCTGTCGGCGAAGTTTGCAACCAGCTTCTTCAAGGAGCACTTCTCGCACATCGAGGCTGCATCCATAAAGACTACGATCTCGTGGGAGGCCTGAGAGACGCAGTCGTTCTGCACCATGGTCTTGCCGCGGTTCTCGGGAAAAGCCAGCAGACGCACCCCCCTGTCGGCATACGACCTCACGATCTCGTTGGTTCTGTCGGTGGAGCCGTCAGAGCCCACAATGATCTCGACGAGCTCCCGGGGATAATCAAGGGACAGGGTGTTCTCGATCTTCTCGGCGATTGTGTGTTCTTCGTTGTACGCCGAGATAATGATCGATACGGGGGGGATGATCTCGTTTCGGATATAGTGCCTGCCGATGAACCGGGCCAGTCTGGTGAGCAGGACTGGGTAAATGAAATAGACATACCCGGTCAGCAGGAAACAGGTCCAGAAGATTGCCGGCAGATAACGAGCGTGCATTGTCATGTTCATGAGCGGGAGAAGAGGTTGCGCTTTAGAGATCGGTCAGGCAGCGCTGTTCACAGGGTCAGGGTACTACTGCATCACGAGCCGGTAAAATAATTGCCGAGAAGGGGCATGAGCCGGGCTCCGAACATCATGAGCCTTTCTTCGTCACCGGCGGTCTCGTCGCTGAGCGCTACCGATATTCTCACCCATACGGTCGAAGGGTGTTTGCCGGTGATGCTGCGCATCACCTGGTAGAACCGGTTGACGCTGTTGCGCGGGATGGTTTTGCCGCCGGTCTGCCACCAAGCATAGACCAGCTCCTGCCTTCCCACTTTCTCGATCACCATCCGGTTGACCATGGCGTGCTGCGGGCCCAGTGTCCTCGGCACGATATCGTTCTCCTTCATGGTCCATCCCTGCCCCGTATAGCAGACCTCCGGGGCATGGACCATGTTCGCGGAGTTCACATCCTTATAATAGGCAAGATACAGGCTTACCTCATCCCTGCCATGCCGGTATGTCCTGAACACGACCCTCTGAGCGCCGATCGCCTCTTTGAGCCCCTCGATGTCGGTATCGACGTCCGAACCGACCCATGGGCCGATCGTGTCCGGGACCGTGTACATGCAGGTGAGTTCAGAATACAGTGCCCTCTTCAGGCAGGAGGAAGAGCCGTATACACTCAGCGCAAGAACCAGGATATATACTGCATTCTTTTTCGTTCTATCCATCTGACCAGGAAAACACCGCCCAGCAAGAAGACGAATGCGAAAGAGAAGGTTACCATGCCTGCCAGGGTGTGGGAGTATCCTTCAGCAAAGCCGGGAGAGAACCGGTAGACGATGAGGCCGGCAGTAGTGATCCTGAGGATGTTCCCGATCATGGCCACGGGAACGGACAGCAAGATCAGAAGCCCCCTCTCGACATTTGAGGAGAAGAGCAGATATCCCATCAATAGCGAGAGCGTGATAATGGAAATCAGAGAGCGGATTCCCGAGCACGCCACCGCCACCTGCATGGAGTAGTTCGGAAGGTGGATGAGATTCCCCTCTCTTAGCACGGGAATGTCGATCAGATTCAGGATATGCGCGGACAGGCCCGTGGTGACGGCCTGCAGCGGCGAGGTGAGCAGGGTATACACCTCTGCCGGGACAGGGAGCATGAAGATCAAAAACATGACGGGAAAGAGCACGGCCCTAGTGAAGTGCACCCCTGCGGTGAAAAGCAGGGTGCCCAGAAGAAACAGGATCAGAGAGCAGCACTCGAACATCAGTATCTGTGCGCCGGTCCCCAGCAGATAGAAAGCGGTCCAAAGGGCGAGAAACACGATTCCCAGCGGGCTTGAGTGGAGCGGCAGCCGCATGAGCTGCCTCCTCCTGCGCCACACGAGGTAGGCCGACACCGGGATGATCAGAAAGCCGTGATTGTAGTCCTCGTTTCCTGCCCACAGAAGAGCGAGCTCCATGAAGGTCGGCGCATAGAGGAGCATGGTGAGCATCACGAACAGGACAAGATACCAGGACGGCCTTATGATATATGAGGATTCAGCGGCGGATATCATGAGATTACAGCTCCGCTATTGCGGGTGAATTCGCCCTTTCATGCCTGCAACAATGGGCTCATCCCCGCATCTCGCAATCTAAGAAGTTAAATAGAGGGGCACTGGCGATTCTCAAGCAATGTTTCTTCTTGGGAACGGGTTCACATTTCATCATTTCACAAGGCGCTGCCCAAGACTCATCCCGGCGGGGCGCGCAGGACTATTCAGCGCATGCGGTGCAGGAACCGGCAGGGGCGATGAAGCGTTCGATATCCGGTCCGGAAATCCGGACGTTGGAGGGGGGAGGACTGGTTTGCGAATCAGAGGCCCAGGTAGGCCTGCTTGACCTTCTCGCTTTTCAGGAGGTTTGCCGCAGTGTCTTCAAGGGTGATGACGCCGCTCTCCATAACATAGCCCCGGTGGGCGATGCGCAGGGCCATGTTGGCGTTCTGCTCCACGAGGAAGATAGTGGTCTTGTTTTCCCGGTTGATCTTCTCGATGGTGGCGAAGATGAGCTGAACGAGCACGGGTGCGAGCCCCAGCGACGGCTCGTCAAGAAGCAGGAGCTTGGGCCTGCTCATGAGCCCCCGGGATATGGCGAGCATCTGCTGCTCTCCTCCGCTTAAGGTTCCGCCCAACTGATGGCGCCGCTCGGCCAGTCTGGGAAAGAGGTTGAAGATATAGTCGATGTCCTGCGCAATACCCTTCCGGTCGGTCCTTAAGTACGCGCCCATGTCGAGATTTTCCCTGACCGTGAGCTGGGGGAAGATCCTCCTGCCCTCAGGCACCTGCACGATGCCCAGGGCGAAGATCCTGTCGGGGGACAACTGGTGGATGGGCGTGCCGAGGAAGATTATCTCCCCGTAGCGCGGCGGGACGATTCCGGATATGGACATGAGCGTCGTAGACTTGCCTGCGCCGTTGGCGCCGATGAGAGTGATGATCTCCCCTTCCGGCAGATCGAACGATACGCTCTTGAGCGCGTGAATCCCTCCGTAATAGGTGTGGAGATTCTTGACCTTAAGCATCGAAAGTCTCTCCGAGATAGGCCTTGATCACGTTGGGGTTTTCCGCGATCTCCCTGGGTGTGCCCTGGGCGATCAGCCGGCCGTAGTCCATCACATAGATCCGCTGGGAGATGCTCATGACGAGCTTCATATCGTGCTCGATGAGCAAAATCGAGATCCCTTCGTCGTCCCTGATCCGGGTGATCAGGGCATCGAGCTCGCTGGTCTCCCGGGGATTCATCCCGGCGGCAGGCTCGTCCAGGAGCAGCAGAAACGGCTCGGTGGCGAGGGCTCTGGCAATCTCGAGCCTCCGCTGCGCACCATAAGGGAGCTCCCTGGCCAGATCGTTCACGTGCTGCTGGAGGCCCACCTTCTCGAGCAGACCATAGGAGAAATCCACAGTCTCCTGCTCTTCCCTGCGGGTGCCGGCGTTTCTGAAGATCGCGCCCAGAATTCCTGAGCGGGTCCTGCAGTGCCTGGCTACCATGACGTTCTCGAGGACGGTCATGTTCTGAAAGAGCCGGATGTTCTGGAAGGTGCGGGCCAGGCCGTGCTCGGTGATGACATTGGGTTTGAGTTTGTTGAGCTTGACTGAGGCATTCTTTCCCGGGCGGCGGGCCATCATCACGCCTCCGGTCGGTTCATAGACGCCGGTGACACAGTTGAAGAAGGTGGTCTTGCCGGCGCCGTTCGGGCCGATAAGGGCCACGATCTCCCCCTGGCGCACCTCCAGATCGACATCGTCGATGGCGCGCAGCCCCCCGAAGTCCATGGTGAGCTGCTTAATGTCAAGCACTTGCAGCATCTCTCTCACCTTGCTCCTCTGTGCCTTCCTTTTGTCTGAACCGGTAGTGCCGCCTGACCCCGGTGATGATGCCCTGAGGTCTGAACACCATGATGAGCACCATGCTGGCGCCGAAGACCAGCATCCGGTACTCGGAGAACGCCCTTAAGTATTCGGGCAGCAGGATGAGCACCAGGGCGCCCACGATCACCCCGATGATCGAACCCATGCCTCCCAGGACCACGATGGACAGGATGATGGCCGATTCCATGAAGGTGAAGCTGGCCGGATTGATAAAGGTGGTCTTGGCCGCGAAGATACAACCCACGAATCCCGCCCAGGTGGCGCCCAGGGCAAAGGCCGTGAGCTTGGTCTTGGTCTTGTCGATGCCCATGGCCTGGCAGGCGATCTCATCCTCTCTGAGCGCGATCCAGGCCCTGCCGATCCGCGAGTTTCTGAGCCGGCTCACGACCAGTATGGTGAAGGCCACCAAGGCCAGCACGATGAAATAGAGAAAGACCGTATGCTGGCTCAGGCTGAGTTCGATCCCGAAGAACCCGGGCCTGGATATGCCGGCGATGCCGCTCGGCCCCTGGGAAAAGGCGTTCCAGTTCTCCAGGACGAGCCGGATGATCTCTCCGAAGCCCAAGGTCACGATGGCGAGATAGTCGCCGCGGAGCCTCAGGACCGGGAACCCCAGCAGAATGCCGAATATGGTTGCCAGGCCGGCACCGATGGGAAGCGCGGACCAGAAGCCCAGGCCGAAATGATGGTTGAGCAGTGCATAGCTGTAGGCGCCCACGGCGTAGAAGGCCACATAACCCAGATCCAGCAGTCCAGCAAGGCCCACCACGATGTTGAGCCCCAGGCCGAGCATGACATACATGAGCGCGGATATCATGATCTGCGTCTGATAGCTGGAAAATATGAAGGGAAAGGCGACTACGAATGCCGCGAGCAAGGCCAGGATCGCAGCAGATATCTTCCGGTCGGCCCGTATCCTTTCGCCCAGCCTTTTCTGCCAGCTGTCCTCTCCATCCTTCGCGCTCCCTTGCTCCTTGCGCATCATGAGCCAGCGCCACACAAGGGAGAGCGGGAACACGGCCAGACCGATCCAGACGAGCCTCATCCACTGCCAGTCGATGGTCCTCTCCAGAGGATTGACCTTGATGACCATGATCGGGAAGGTGAGGAACATGAACCAGCAGGAAACCAGCAATGACCGGCCGATCTCGGAAACGGCCCTGCGGATGAATGGTATGCTCTGCGTATTCATGGCGTCTCTCTACACCTTGTCCGTCGAGGTGCGCCCGAGGATGCCGGCAGGCCGGAAGATAAGGATGAACACCAGTAGACCGAAGGCGAACACGTCTTCATAATCGCTCGAAACATAGCCCGTGGCAAAGCTCTCGGTCCAGCCCAGGATCAGCCCGCCAAGAACGGCGCCGGGGATGCTGCCGATCCCCCCGAGCACGGCCGCGGTGAACGCCTTGATGCCCGCGATGAAACCGATGTAAAAGTTGATCTGGCCAATGTGGTTCGAGATGAGAACCCCGCCGACAGCCGCCAGGCTGGAACCGATGATGAAGGTGACGGAGATGACCTGGTTGATGTTGATCCCTAAGAGCATGGCCATGGTCTTGTCCTGGGCCGTTGCCCGCATGGCCTTGCCCATCCGGGAGAATTTGATGAACAGGGTCAGCAGCACGGTGCACACCAGTGTGGTGAGGACGATGAGGAGCTCGGAGGAGCGCATGATATGCGACACCGGCTCCATGAATGCAAACTCGTCGACCAGCGTGGGGAACGAGAGAAAGTCCGAGGTCTGGGCGAGGAGCACGTAGTTCTGGAGAAAGATCGACATGCCGATCGCGCTGATGAGGGGAGAGAGCCTCTGGGCCGTACGGAGCGGCTTGTATGCGATCTTTTCGATGGTGTATCCGTACGCTGCCGAGTAGATCACGGCAATGAGGCCCGCGAGAACGAGAAGCGCAGGGCCGTTGAGCCCCAGCAGCGAGAGCGCACTCGCAGCGATGAGGGCCGTGAACGCACCGATCATGTAGATCTCGCCGTGGGCGAAGTTGATCAGCTGGATGATGCCATAGACCATGGTGTAACCAAGGGCGATGAGAGCGTAGATGCTGCCCCTGGTGAGCCCGCCGAAGAATAGTTCGAGAAAATAGTCCATGAGTGTCTACAGGTGTTCTCGCCTCTTGTGATGAAGAGGAAAGGGAACGGCTGCCCTGCTCCCTTTCCTGACTCCTTTTGCTGTAAAACCCAAAAAAGGCCTATTTCCCGACTTCTACATACTGGCCGTTCTGCACCTGGTATATGGCGAAGCCGATGCCCTTTGCATCGCCCTTCTCGTCGAAGCTGATCTTGCCCAGCGGTGTTTCGAACCAGTTGGTGCGAAGGGCCTCGGCAACGGCGCCGAATTCCGTTGATCCGGCCTTGTCGATGGCCTGAAGGAGGCACAGGGTCGCGGAATAGGCATTCAGATAGAAGGCGCCCGGCTCTGTTCCATATACCTTTTTATGCTGCTCGATGGCGGCGATCGCCATGGGGCTCTGCGTGGTATCGATGGGCCCGGTGGCATACACGCCCTCGGCATACTTGCCCGCGACCTTGATGAAGGTCTCGTCGCGCACGCCGTCATCCGAGATGAAGATGGTGTCCATCTTCTTCTTTTTCATGCCCGAGACGATCTTGGCGGCCTCGGGATGATACCCGCCATAGATCACCGCTTCTGCGCCGGAGCGCTTGATCTTCTGGACCACGGCTGAATAGTCCACGGCGCCGGGGGTGATCCCCTCAAACATGACCGGCTTGGCCCCGCGCTCTTCGAGGAAGCCGTATGCGAACTCTGCAAGCCCTTTGCCATAGTCGCCCTTGTCGTGGATGACGGCGACCTTGCTGACTTTGAGGGTGTTGAGGGCAAAATCGACCTGGAGCAGGGCCTGTGCATCATCCGGAGATATGGTGCGGAAGAAGTTGGGATAGTCTCCGCTCTTGGTGAGTTCCACGTTCGTGGCCGATGGGGACATGGTGATGATGCCCGCGTCCTTGTAGATGTTCATCGCGGCCTTGGTCGCACCGCTGCAGATATGGCCCATGACCACGTCTACCTTCTCGGCGACGAGCTTGGTGCCCACGTTTGCCGCAACCTCGGGCTTGCACTGGTCGTCCTCCTGAAGGATAACCACCTTCTTGCCCATCACGCCGCCCCGGGCGTTGATGTCGTCCACCACGAGCTTGGCTGCGTGCGCCGAAGGCAGACCGTAAGAGGCCAGATCACCGCTGTGCGCCCCGGGCACCCCGAGCTTGATGGTATCCTCAGCCATTGCAGCCCCTGAAAACAGGTTCATCACACGGAAGCGTACTTTTGAGTTGAAAGGAGTGGACATACCTGCCTTTCTGAATCTGAAGAAAGAAAACAGGAAGGGATCAGGGCATGT
>MPOS01000012.1 GCA_001896555.1 Candidatus Phosphitivorax anaerolimi | reverse complement strand
GTGACTCTTGTGTAAGTATATGCTCACCCATCTACCCTACCACTCACACCCTCTCGCAGCAAGCTGCGGGGAATTGAACCCTAAAAGAGATTAAAAAATGAAAAAAAGGTTATACAAAATCGCCACAGACTCATTGGCAGAACTCTCATGTGGGAATTTGAGAAAATTCGAAACGAATCATCATGCAGGGCAGTGCATTCCCCCGGGATCTTTGACAAGGCGGGATGAAGGCATATATTTATACTGTACCACAATCGGTATGATTGAAATGGAGAGAAAAAGGGGGTAAAGGGTCTGCATGGCGAGACGAATCCTGCATCACACTCCCGGAGGATACAAGGAGATGAAACACGTATCGAGCATGGTCCGATATCTCGTGATATTCCTGGCCCTCACGCTATTTGCGGCTGGATGCGCCACCGCTCCGGTGACCGGCAGATCCCAGCTGCTGCTCGTACCCGAGCAGCAGGAAATAGCCCTGGGGCTTGAGGCCTACCAGCAGATCCTGGCACAGGAAAAGATATCACAAGACCCCCAGATAAACGCCATGGTGAAGCGGGTGGGCTCCCGGATAGCTGCGGTCTCCGGCCAGACGGATTATAACTGGGAGTTCACGGTCATACAGGACGACGAAACTGCCAACGCCTTTGCCCTTCCCGGTGGAAAGGTGGCGGTGTATACCGGTCTCCTTCCCTATACGAAAACTGAATCAGGGCTGGCATTCGTCATGGCCCATGAGGTCGGTCATGCCATCGCCCGCCACGGCGGTGAGAGGATGAGCCAGCAGCTGCTCCTGCAGCTCGGCCAGCAGGGCCTCAATGCAGCAATTGCCAACAAAAGCCCGACAGCGATCCAGGCGCTGAACCTGGGTTATGGGATTGCCGGCACGGTGGGGGTCGTGTTGCCCTTCAGCCGGAGACAGGAGTACGAGGCCGACCAGATCGGACTGGTCCTCATGGCCAAGGCGGGGTACGATCCGAGAGAGGCCGCGGGTTTTTTCCAGCGGATGATGAGCGCCTCCGACAAGCCGTCGCCGCCGGAGTTCCTCTCAACTCACCCAGCAGATCAGGCCCGGATCGAGGCCATCAATAGGATGATCCCCGAGGCCATGCAGTATTATCGGAAATAGCATCTCTCCCGGCCGTAAGGTTGCCGGCCTGATCGAAAGCAGATGCCCGGCCTCCTGCAGCGGCACCAGAGGCGCGCAGGAGGTTTTTATGGTTAACACCTTCAATCGAAAAACGCCTGCCCGCAGGCTCCATCCCCCACGCGGCATGGCGAATTTCCGGTAAAGAAACCGTTTTATCTCTCCTTTGACAAAAAGCAATGCGATGAGTTATAGGAAGAGCTTATAGTTTTACTTTACGCTTAAAAGGAGCTCCAGATGGAAATAAAAATCGGTGAGATCGCAAAGAGAAGCGGTGTCCCGCCGTCTACCATCCGCTACTATGTGAGGCAGGGCCTGCTCCCCGAGCCCACCAAGGTCAACAAGAGCATGGCGTATTACGACGAAAGGTGTGTGGAGAGGATTCAGACCATCCGATATCTGCAGGAGACAAAATATTTTCCCCTCTCGGTCATCCGGAACATCTTGAGAAGGATGGACAAGGGTTTGAGCCTCGAAGAAGCCGAAGCCATCGAAGACGCCGTGTTCGGTGTGTCGTCGGAGGCAGACAATGTCATGGTCGAAAAGAGCAAGTTCCTCGAGCAGACCGGACTCACCGATGAGCAGCTCCAGCTGGCGCAGAAGACCGGCCTGCTGATGCCTTATATGCAGGAAAAGGGCAAGGTGCTCTACGACCAGGAGGATATCCGCTTTGCGCGCGATATCCTCAAAAGGATCATGGACTACGGGCTGGATATCAGGAAACTGGATTTCTATGTCCGGCTCGGCAACGAGATCATCGATCATGAGCTCAGACTTAGGCGGGATGCCGTGCATGGAACGTCCGCCAAGGAGAACATCCGCATCACCACCGAGATTTCGCGGGTTGCGGAGTTCCTGAGAGGCTACATCCTCAAGCGCCTCTTCCAGAGGAGGATTCAGAGCACCATTCAGAAAAGCCTGCAGAAGTGACGCACCCTTTTCCGGGCAGGCCGGATACGCCGGGAAAGCAGGTTATCCTGGAATGATATTCCATTCCCCATCATGATTGTGGAAATGTTTTTCCGTCCGCCTCGGTCCTGCCTGCGGGTTTCCGGGGTAACCTGCCGAATTTATGGCCGTTCACTTCCAGCACGATTTTTGCTATGCTGTAACAGCGTAACAGCGGGAATGCGGCCTGTTGGTCCGGCGGTCCTTTCTGAACCGGAGCGAGCAGCGCAACCGGGGAAGATGCTTCCGGATCTTAACATAAGCCGCGCACAGGTAGCGGCCCGGGAGGAATCCGGTGCTCCATAACCGGCGGCCGCCATGAATAGAATTTTTGTTCTGAATCGTGAGGAGGATACAGTGATGAGGAACAGATCATTCCGGTCATACCTGGAAATTCTTCTTATCGCGGGCGTTGCCGGCCTTATCTTCAGCTGCTCCAGCGGCGGAGGGTCGGGGGGAGGATCCGAAGGAGAGCCGGAAGAGACTGCTCCCGCCCTCACGGCCTCGATAACCTCGCCTGCATACAAAACCGTTCAAACAGGGACTGCCGTCATATTCATGGGCTCTGTGTCCGGGGGCGTTAAGCCCTACACCTATCACTGGGATTTCGACGGCGCTGCAGAACCATCCGACCTCCAGAATCCCCGAGAGGTGATCTTCAACGAGAACCGCATCCATACCGTGACCTTCACGGTTCACGACAGTGCAAAAAATATGGCCCGAGATTCCATGAGCATTACCGTCACTGCCGGTCAGCAGGACGATCAGAACTTCAACGCGAGCATCCTTTCCCCCTCAAAAGACATCTCTGTGGAAATCGGGAAAAGCTGCGATTTTAAGGCAGCCGTGTCGGGCGGCACCGGGCCCTTCACCTTCAACTGGAACTTTGCGGGTGCAGCCCGTCCCGCCACCACGGAGGGCGACACCCCTCCTGAACAGACCATCACCTTCAACAAACTGGGCACCTATCAGGTCACCTTCAGCGCCTTAGATTCACGGGACAATGCAGCAGACGCCACGGTCAACGTCACGGTGGCGGATTATGTCGACACGCCGCCTGTGATTCAGTTCATTTCTCCCCAGAACAACACGGTAATCAGCCCCGGAGATTCCCTGGAATTCCAAATCAAGATGCTGGGCGGGAACGCACCGTTCACCTTTGATCTCACTTTCCCAGACGGGGTGGCCAGAAACTACCATCTGGAAAACGCCACCGAGCCCCCTTGCCCATCGGTCACCTTCAATAAATCAGGGACCCACGAGGTGGTCCTCACGGCCACGGACATTGATGGCGAAACAGGCTCTGCATCAGTGATCGTGCGCGTGCAGTGATCGCGCGGGTTCAGAGAGCTGCTGTTGCCTGAGGTGGATTTCCGCTCCCAAAGCACGCAGACAACCTTCTCTCTGAACGGCCTGCCCGCTCGGCCCTTCCCCGGAATCTCGCCTTATCAACCGCGCAGGACCTGCTTCGGCCAGGGGCTTCGGGTGGGCACTTCCCTTCCCCGGAGTAGGAAAGGATTTTCCATTCTTTTAAGCCCATGACCGGCAGGATGCTGATAAGTGATTGATATATCAAAGGGTGGATCGTTGCATGATTTTTGCTAATCATTTTGAAATGATTATCTATTTTCTTATCCTGACACGGATGGACCGGATAGAGCAGGATAAGTTCCGGTCAGCGGGAGGGTATTGATAGGTGTAGTGTGTTTTATTGTCAGTAGTTGAGGTATTTTATCCGTCCTTCTCCAGATAGGGCATATGGAGAAGGATTTTTTCCTTTTTTAAAATGGCTGCCATGCGACAGGAGGGGGAATGAGATCGATCAGGGTTTTCCAGATCATAGCAGCGTACTGTGTCCTGGTTTTCGCTCTGGCCGGGTGCGGCGGCGGAGGCGGAGCGATCTCAACACCTGCGGACGTCCAGGAGGGGAGTTTTATTGACAGCCCCGTCTGCGGGCTCCAATACGAGACACTCCGATGGAGCGGCATTACGACACAAGACGGCACATTCAATTTCCAGCCGGGAGAAACCGTGACCTTCTCCATCGGCAACGTCGTCCTCGGCTCCACCCAGGCAAAGAGATTCGTCACCCCCATCGATCTGGTTCCCGGGGCAACAGATCTCAGGGATCTATCCGCGGAGAATATCCCCGTGGTGAACATCTGCCGCTTTCTCCAATCGCTTGACGAAGACAATGACCCGGAAAACGGCATCACCATCACTCCAGAAACCCGTGATTTCCTGCAGGGCTTTTCCGTGAATTTCACCGACCCCGAGTTTGAGCAGAACCCGGAAGTACAGAGGCTGTTCGAAGAGCTCAACCTGCAGTGCATTTTCGAGGAGGAGCGGTTTCTGGTTCCTGAAGAGTCCGCAATAATCCACTTCGAAGAAACCCTCATTGAGATCGAGGGCATCCTGGCTGAAGAAGCAAACCAGCCGCTTTTAGCGATCATCGAAAAGCCGCAGTGGAACGTGCTTCTCATACTCGGGCAGTCGATCCAGCTTGAAGGGCTGGCAACCGGGGGCACCCCCCCCTACTCGTATGCCTGGAACGTGGGCGATGAGACAAACTTCTCGCTTGCTGAAGACCCCGGCCTCATCTCATTCTACAACACAGGAAACTTCCCGGTGGTCTTCACCGTCACGGACGCGGAAAACGCCACGGCCAGCGACTATGGGCTCGTAACCGTCATCGACGGCGAGGAGTACGGCCCCATCCCCAGCAAGGATGAACACGCTGAGGCGCGCTTCGTCAACGCCGGGAACGTGATCAGGGTCCCCCTGCACCAGGAGGTCCGCCTGAAGGCGGAGATCATCCGGGGCAACCCCCCATTCCACTATTTCTGGTCCTATCCGGAAGCCGCGATATTCTCCCCTTCCACCAATCCTCTGGAGGCCTTCTTCCGGTTCCGTTCTACCGGGAGATATCTCATCTCGTTCACGGTGGTGGATTCCTGGAACCAGGATGACTGGACCTGCAGCGTTATGGTGATCGTAGAATCTCCTTCAGCAAATGCTCCGGAGGGCTAGCCTGCGGCTTCCATGGGATCGAAGTGATTGCCCTGAACGTCAATGCCATTGATCAAAAATACAGGCCCTCCTCTCCGTGCACGGCTCTCACTGGAGAGAGGAGGTGAAGGTTCCGGACATTCAGGGCAGTATGATCAGACACGCCGGAAAGACCCGATTGCTCAAGTCTTCCCGGAAAGGGCACAGGCCATGCGATCTGACCACATATCAGCCTTTCACATGCATGACGGCAGGAAAATCACCTTCGGTGAGAACATCTAACATCCCCATCAGCGACACTACTTCCGGTTCATTGGGAGCATTGACGAGCAACAAGGGAATGAAACATGGCTGCCTGGAGAAAACATCCCTTGACAAGGATTGTATAACCTTGTAGTTTAACTTTAATCTTTAGATTGATTATCGGGCTGCCGAGATGGAGCCGTGAAGGAAAACACGAATCCTTAAAAAAGGAGTCAGGTATGAAAACACGGATTACTGAGATGTTAGGCATCGAGCACCCCATCGTGCTTTCAGGAATGAGCTGGATCAGCGTGCCCAAGATGGTGGCGGCCGTGTCCAATGCCGGCGGGCTCGGCATCCTGGCCACGGGCCCCCTTGATGCGGACCAGACCAGAAAGGCTATCAGAGAGATCAAGCGGCTCACCAACAAGCCTTTCGGGACCAATGCCACCCTCCTCTTTCCAGGCGCTTCTGAAAACGCGCAGGTAGCGCTCGAAGAAAAGGTGCCGGTCATCAATTTCTCTCTGGGCAAGGGCGACTGGATCGTCAAGGCAGCCCACGAGTACGGAGGCAAGGTGATCGCCACAGTGGTGAATCACAAGCATGCCAAGAGGGCCCAGGACTACGGCTGCGACGCCCTACTGGTGACCGGACACGAGGCTGCGGCCCACGGCGGTGATGCAACCACATTCTGCCTGATTCCCAGTATCGCCAGTGCCGTGAACATCCCGATCATCGCAGCCGGAGGCATTGCCGACGGGAGAGGCCTGGCTGCGGCACTCGCACTGGGGGCGGACGGCGCGGCCATGGGGACCCGCCTGATGACCACCCAGGAAAGCCCGCTCCACCAGAACTACAAGAACCTTTCCATTGAGAAGGACATAAACGATACCGTATATTCCACCCGGTTCGACGGCCTGGGATGCCGCGTGCTTGACACAAGGGCCGCGCGGAAGGCCATCAGGGAAGGCCTGAACCTCAAGAAGATGCTCGAGGCGATCCCCAACTCGAGGGAAATCGCCCGCCAGCTTCATCTCCCCTATTTCAAGCTCTTTATCGGCGTGCTGGCCTCGGGTTGGAAAAACGCCATGCAGCTCGCATACATGGCAAATGCCTTCAAGGCGATCCGAATAGCCACAGAGGACGGCGATCTGACCGAGGGCGTGCTTCCCGTCGGCCAGGTGACCGGGCTGATCAAGGACAACCCCACGGTTGCCGAGGTCATCGAACGGGTGGTGCGTGAGGCTGAGGAGATTGCGAAGGACCTTGCTAAGAAGGCAAAGAACACCAATGCCGGCGCCCCCAAGGCTGAAAAGGCGCCTGTCAGGAAGACTTCAAAGCCGGCTTCCAGAAAGCCGCGTTCTCCAAAGAAGGAACCGGCCGCTGCCAAGTCAGCCGGCGAATAATTTTTCTCCAAGTCTCGAAAGGCGGTTCTGCAGCCGTGCAGAACCGCCTTTTCGTCATCACGGACATTTTTCTCACAGGCCCTTTCCTCCGGGCCCCAGAATCACGGAGCATCCGGTCCAGCCTGCACAAGACCCTCTGTCCAGGAAGAATCCTGCACGGCAAAACAGGAGGACCTTTGGGGGTATGCCGTAGAGCGCTATTTCACCAGGCTCATGGCCTTTTTCAGGTGCGCCACTGCCTCGTCGTGCATGGTTTCCAGCAGCTTCCGGCAGCTCATGATCTCCCGGATATGGCCGATGGACTGTCCCACCATCAGAGGCGCGTTCTCCACCTGCCCCTGCTCCCATGCATCCTTTATCCGCTGGCCCGAGATGAGCGGGATCAGCTGTTCGAGTCCTCCTCCGCTCTTCTCGATCTCGAGGACCTCATTGATGACCTGGTTTTTCAGGGCCCTTCCCTGCAGTCCGATGCTCTTGCAGAACAAGGTGGTTTCGAATTCCTGCCTTGCGATGAGCTCCTTCTTGATATTCTCGTGAACCGCGCATTCCTCGGTCGCGATGAACCTGCTCGCCATCATCACGCCCTGGGCGCCCAGGGTGAGCGCGGCCGCCAGTGACCTCCCGTCGGATATGCCGCCCACCGTCACCACGGGTATCTTTACTGAATCAACGATCCTGGGGGTGAGGACCATGGTGGTCACATCATCGTCAAGGGGATGCCCGCCCTCCTCGAAACCGGCGGCATATACGCCGTCATATCCGACCTTTTCCGCATGCATGGCGTGCCGGACCGAACCTACCTTGTGGAAGAGCCTCACCCCTGCATCCTTGAGCGCGGCAATCCCTTCTTTGCCTATCACCTTGTCGAGCGGGCTGCCCGAGACTTCGATACCTGCCACCCGCTCCTCTGCACATACCCGGACATACATCCTGTGGTGCTCTGCGGTGATCCGTATGGAGGGCAGCAGGGTCAGCCCGATCATGAAGGGCTTGTCGGTGCGTGCCTTCACCTCTCGGATGGCTGCCCGAAAATCATCCTCTGTCTCGTAATTGCCGGCCGTCAGGTTCCCCATGCCCCCAGCCTCGGATATGGCGGCGCAGAGGTCGGGCTTGCACAGCCACATCATGGCCCCGCAGATAACAGGATACCGGATCCCAAACATCTCGGTGATTGCGGTCTGTATCATGATTTCCTCCTTGGATAATTTCTCATCAACGTATAATGTTAAAGTTAAACTTTAAGCTTTAAGTAAACCTTTCACAATCCCTTGTCAACAACTATCTCCTGCCGGCACACCAAAAGGTATGATCGAAAAAGAGATTTCCCATGCTCCACCTTGTTCTTTTTCCATGCCTGTGATAGGAGATACGAGCTAATTCGTATGTAAGGAGATATACCGTGAAGTACCGTTTTCATGCATATGATTATCTTGTCTATCTCATCAGCTATGTGTTTTTTGCCCTTTTCGTAGCCGATGCCGGAAACGCACTGCCCTTTCCCGAGCCGGTTGATCTCCCCTCCTGGGTCTACCTCGTTATCGCGGTTCTCTTGAACCTGTGGGTTCTCCCGATACCCGGAATCCACCCGAGGAGCGTCCCCGAACAGGAAGGGGCCCATCGCCCGGAAGAGATCGCGGCCAAGCCCGGGGAAAAGGCGATTCCCAAGCCGGCGGCTCCGCCCGCGCCCTCCCCCCGCGAGAAGCTGGAGAAGGGCCTCTCCAAGACACACAAGGGGTTCGTCGAGAGGCTATCATCCGTGTTCAGACGCTCCAGGGCTATCGATGAAAACCTCCTCACCGAGCTTGAAGAGACCCTTGTGGGCACAGACATTGGGGTGAGGACCGCCTATGCCATCTTCGAGCACGTCCAAAAGAACGCCGGGAAGATCAGCACCGCCGAGCAGGCCATGGATTCCATCAGGACCGAGATCGCTTCCATCCTGGAGAAGCGGGAGGCTCCTCTCATCATTCCCGAAGACGTGAAGCCCTTTGTGATCATGGTCACCGGCGTCAACGGGTCGGGCAAGACCACGACCATCGCGAAGATCGCTCACCGGCTGAAAACCGAGGGCAAATCGGTCGTCATCGCATCGGGCGACACCTTCCGGGCCGCAGCCATCGAGCAGCTCGAGCACTGGGCACAGCGGGTCGGCGCCGATTTCATCAAATCGCACGAGGGTGCAGACCCTTCGTCCGTCGCCTTTGACGGACTTTCGGCAGCCATGTCACGGGGCCACGACGTCCTGATCATCGATACGGCCGGGCGTCTCCACACCAAGGAAAACCTCATGGACGAGCTCAAGAAGACCAAACGGGTCCTCGACAAGAAGCTGTCAGGCGCCCCTCACGAGATTCTGCTTGTCTTGGACGCCACAATCGGGCAGAATGCCATTGAACAGACCAGACAGTTCGATCGTGCCCTGGACGTGACCGGCATCGCCATGACCAAGCTCGACGGGTCGTCCAAAGGCGGTGTGATTGTCGGAATCGCCAACGAGTTCGAGATCCCTATCCGATATATCGGTGTCGGAGAAGATATGGACGATTTGCAGCAGTTCAATGCGCAAAACTTCGTAAATGCTCTTTTTCTTGACAATTAATTGATTTTTCCTCATAGTATCCCAATGCTGAAGATCGACCAGGACAAGCTGGCTTCCATTTTTGACGCCATGGGCACCAAGACCATCATGGTCATCGGAGATCTCATGCTCGATCACTATATCTGGGGCAAGGTGGAGAGGATCTCGCCCGAGGCCCCGGTGCCCGTGGTGGAGGTGCACGAGGAAAAGTACAAGCTCGGCGGTGCCGGGAACGTGGCCAACAACCTCCTGAGCCTCGGGGCGTCGGTGATCATGAGCGGGGTGAAGGGCATGGACGCCCACGGCGACATCCTGATCGACATCCTGAACCAGTCGGGCATCCCTACCTCCAAGATCCTGTCCGACCCCGGCAAGGGGACCATCGTCAAGACCCGGGTCATCGCCCACACCCAGCAGGTCGTCCGGCTCGACCGCGAAAACCGGTCGACCATTCCCGATCATATCAGGGATGAGATGATCCGTGAGGTTCGTGACTGCATACAGGCCGTAGATGCCATCATCATCTCCGACTACGCAAAGGGCGTGGTGAGCCGGGAGCTCATCAGAGAGGTGGTGAATCTCACCAGGGGAAACGGCGTGATCGTCTGTGTGGACCCCAAGGAGCGGAACTTTCCCTTCTACAAGAACATCGACGTCATCACCCCCAACATCAAAGAGCTGAGCTTCGGCGCCGGGATCAAGATCGAGTCGGATCAGGATATCATCGAGGCGGCCAGGAGGATCAAATCGGCCCTTGCGTGCGACACCGTGCTCGTCACCCGGGGAGAGCATGGTATGAGCCTCTTCGAAAAGGACAACGAGGCTGTGGACATTCCCACGACCGCCCGGGCCGTGTACGATGTGACCGGGGCCGGTGATACGGTCATCGCATGCTTTACCCTTGCCCTTGTCTCGGGGGCCAGTCCACGGGAGGCAGCGATCATAGCCAACACCGCCGCAGGCCTGGTGGTGGCGGAAGTGGGCGCGGCGAGTGTGCCATGGGAAAAACTCTATCGGATATGCAGGGAGGAAATCGGTGGGCGTACCAGCTACTCCCTGTGATGTCATGCTCTTCTGCAGTGTTCTCTTCCACGATGCCGCCCCTGCGGGGAAGGCGATCGTTGCGCTCAAGGATATCTATGGCGAGG
Organism: Candidatus Phosphitivorax anaerolimi; assembly: GCA_001896555.1. GTDB lineage: Bacteria > Desulfobacterota > Desulfomonilia > UBA1062 > UBA1062 > Phosphitivorax > Phosphitivorax anaerolimi. Next base: position 178,945 of record MPOS01000012.1, on the reverse strand, counting down.
CGATTTACGAGTCCGATCCTATGCCCTTCGATTTCACCACGTATTATGAAGGCGAACTGGGCTCACCGTTATACCGCATCCTCATAGCCTTCCACGATCTGGTGCCCAGAGACAGCCTCCCAGCCTCGAAGCTGAAATCGAACGCCATCGAGGAGACCTTTACGGTCAGGGGGAAGAGGTCGATCAATCTCGATCCGGGCATCTTAAGCCTGGAGAACATCTGCCTTGCCACCACCAAGCCCTACAGCCACCGCATCTATCTGGGAAGCGGCATCTGGGGCGAGGTGACCCTTATGTATCAAAAAGATTCGTACCGGGCCCTGCCGTGGACCTATCCGGACTATGCATCATCAGGGATGATCAAGATCTTCAATTCGCTCAGAGAACAGTACAAGGAGAAATCACGATGCCGCGGAGCATGACAGGGTTCGGCCAGGCTGACCGGAACGGCTATCATATCGAGGTCAAGGGGGTCAATCACCGGTACCGGGATATCAGAGTACGGGTTCCAAAAGACCTCTCGCCTTTCGAGATACCAGCGCGAGACCTCGTTCAAGAACACGTGACCAGGGGCAAGGTCGAGGTGAACATCACCCGCAGCATGTCTACCGGTGTTCAGGAGAGGCTCGCCGTGAACTGGGATCTCGCCCGGATCTACTCCGAGGATCTCAGCCGCATGGCCCGGGAATTCGGCGGAGAGGTGACCTTCCGGGACATCCTGATGCTTCCCGGAGTCCTGGGAGAGAACGCCCGCGACATCGAAGAACTGTGGCCTCCCTTACGTGAGGGCATCGATGAGGCCCTCACCTCCTTCACCGCGGCAAAGGCTGAGGAAGGAAGACGCCTCAAGGCCGATATCTCCAAGCGGCTCGAATCACTCGTCCGGATGCACGAAGACATGAAGCAGGCCGCCCAGGGCATGGTGGACATCTTTCGCGAAAGGCTCCGGTCACGGCTGCAGGAGCTGCTCGGAGACAAGGCGGACAAGATAGACGAGTCGCGTATGGAACAGGAGATCGCACTGATGGCCGACCGGTCGGACATCACCGAGGAGCTCGTGAGGCTCCACAGTCACATCGCGTCCTTTCAGGGTGTTATCGACTCACCCGACCCTTCCATTGGCAGACGGCTCGACTTCATGCTCCAGGAGATTAACCGCGAGCTCAACACCATCGGCTCCAAGAGCCAGGTCATCACCCTGAGCCATATCGTGATCGAGGCAAAGGCCGAGGTGGAGAAGATACGCGAACAGGTCCAGAACATCGAATAACTACTCTAGTTTAGAGAGCACAATGAAAGGAGTGTTTTATGGGCAAGCATGATACGAAACTACTGAACATCGGATTCAACAACGGGGTTGTGGCTTCTCGGATCATTGCTATCGTAAACCCGTCATCTTCACCCATGAAACGTCTGAGAGAAGAGGCCAAGGAACGGGGCCAGCTCATCGACGCCACCCAGGGAAGGAAGACGAGGTCCATCATCATCACCGACAGCTCGCATATCATCCTCAGCGCCATCCAGGCCGAGACCATCTCCAACAGGCTTTCCGAAGGGAACGCCCCTAAGGAGAACTTCAAGGAAAAGGAAAAAGAATAGGGCAAAGGCAAGGGGGAAGGAGTTGAGGATCTTCATTTCCGGCCCCTCAGGGGTCGGCAAGTCCACCATCATCGCCGAGATCCTGAAGAGCAATCCGGATTTCGTGCTTTCTATATCATATACCACCCGGCCTCCCCGGCCCCGTGAGGTGGACGGAAGAGACTATTTCTTCGTCACAAACGAGGTCTTCGAAGAGATGAAGGTCAGAAACGAATTTCTCGAATGGGCACGGGTGCACGACAATCTCTACGGGACCTCGCTCTCGTGGATGGAGGACCGGGAGAGGCAGGGCAGGAACATCCTTCTGGATATCGACGTGCAGGGGGTCAGGCAGGCCCAGCAGAAAAACTCGCCGGGCGTCTACATCTTCATCCTTCCTCCAAGTATCGAGGAGCTTGCCAGGCGCCTCGCCAGGCGGGGCACCGAGGACGACGAGTCCTTGCGCATCCGGCTGAAGAACGCCAAGAGCGAGCTCAAGTCGTGGGACATGTACGACTACCTCGTGGTGAACGATGATATTGCCAGGGCGATTCAGGATGTTCAGAGCATTATCAATGCGTCGCGGTGTGCGCGCGATGAAATCATAGAGAAGGTTCCATGGCTGCGAGAGATCGAATAATCTTCGCCCTGGATGTGGGCGATCTGGATTCCGCGAGGAAATGGGTAGAGAAAATCGGCTCCCACGTCGGATGGTTCAAGGTGGGCCTCGAGCTCTTCAGCGCGGCAGGCCCTGCAGTGGTTGATCTGATCACCTCTTCGGGACTCAAGTGTTTTCTCGACCTGAAGTTTCATGACATTCCCAACACGGTCGCCGGGGCGGTGAGGTCTGCGGTGAGGCTCAAGGCGCACATGATGACCATTCACATCTCCGGAGGCCGGGAGATGATCAGGGCGGCGCTTGCGGCGGCGCGCGAGGAGTCGGAGTCGCTGAACATACCGAAGCCCCGGATCATCGGGGTGAGCGTGCTTACCTCCCTGGGCCGGGACGACCTTCCCGGCCTGGGGATCGCCAGGCCTTTGCAGGAACAGGTGAGCGGCCTGGTGGAGCTCGCCTGCAGGGAAGGCATCGACGGGATCGTATGCTCGCCTGCCGACCTTCCCTTTGTCCGGCCCAGGGTCCCGGAGCCGGCCGTGATCATCACCCCGGGCATCAGGCCGGGGTGGTCGGAAAAAGGCGATCAGAAGCGGATCGCAACCCCGGAGAACGCCATAAGGGACGGGGCGGATCTCATGGTTATCGGCAGGCCCATCAGCCAGGCCAAGGACCCTGTCCAGGCCATCGAGATGATCGTTCGGGAGATCGAGTCGGCCCTCCGCTGATCCTGGTCCTGAGCTGTCCATGCTCACCGCATCGAATCCAGCCGGCCATGCATACCGGCCCAGGGTGATATCTGTTGACCCTGCGTTTTTTATCTCCTATTCTTTTCTGACTGTGTCTATCCGTGTATGTGCAGGAATATACCGTTCGCGCAGGCTCGAATGCCCGGCAAAAGGGGTGCGTCCCACCACCGACCGGGTGAAGCAGGCGATATTCTCAACCCTGCCCGTGGATCTGGACAATGCTTCTGTCCTGGATCTGTTCGCAGGGTGCGGGAGCCTCGGGATCGAGGCCCTGAGCAGGGGCGCTCAGAGAGTAACCTTTGTTGACTCATCCTTCCGGAGCATCCGGGCCATTGAGAAGAACATCGATTCTCTCAAGGCCGGAGAGCACGCGAGGATCATACGCTCCGAGGCAGGTGCGTTCGTGAGGGGCTGCACGGAAGAGTTCGATGTGATTTTCATGGATCCTCCGTATGATAAAGGTCTTGCGTCAGAAATGGCGCCTCATGTATATAGGCTCGTGAAATCCGGAGGCGTCCTGGTAGTCGAGCACTCACCCGATGAGGCGATACCCGTTCAGCCGTGGAAAACTAGGACCTATGGAGATACCATGATCACGTATTGCATAAAGGGGGCGTCATGACCAAGAGAGTTGCCGTCTGTCCCGGATCGTTCGATCCCATTACCAACGGCCACCTGGATATCGTGTATCGAGGTCTGTGCGTCTTCGACAAGGTGATCATTGCCGTGGGTCACAATCCCCTGAAAAAAGACCTCTTCACAACGGAAGAAAAGCTCGAGATGATCAGGGAGTCAGTGGGCGACGATCCGCGGATCGGCGTAGACGTCTTCGAAGGGCTGCTCGTGGACTATCTCCAGACAGTCGGAGCATGCGCCATCCTGCGGGGTCTGCGGGTGGTGTCCGACTTCGAGATGGAGCTGCAGCTCGCCCTCATGAACCGGCGCCTGTGCAGCAAGGTCGAGACCTTTTTCCTGATGACCGACTACAACAACCTGTTCGTGAGCTCAACCATTGTCAAGGCCACGGCCGCGGCCGGAGGATCGGTGGAAGGGCTCGTTCCGGAACCTGCTCTCGACAAGCTCCGTGAAAAATTCCCGAAAATGACCACATAACTCTGATTTTGCAGCGAGGAGGGAAAAGCATGAAGATCTCTCAGGTCGTATCCAAGATTCCCGGATCTCCTACCCTGGCGCTCACCGCGAAGGTGAAGCAGCTCAGGGCCCAAGGCAAGAATGTCATCGGTTTTGGTGCCGGGGAGCCTGATTTCGATACGCCCGATCCCATAAAGGCATCCGCTATAGAGGCTCTGAGAAGAGGCGCGACCAAGTACACTCCTGTGGATGGACTGCCCGAGCTCAAGGATGCCATATGTGCGAATGTATATACCGATTACGGTCTGAAGGTATTGCCTGAGAACGTCATTGTCTCATGCGGCGCCAAGCACAGCCTCTACAACCTCTTCCTTACCCTGTTCGAGGGGGGTGACGAAGTGCTCGTCCCGGCCCCGTACTGGGTCTCGTATCCCCCCATGATCGAGCTCACCGGGGCAAAGGCGGTGATCATCGACACCCGCTCAAACGGCATGCAGCTCACTGCTGACATGGTCAAAGAGGCGATTACACCCCGCTCTCGGGGCATCGTGCTGAATTCGCCGTCGAACCCTACTGGCATGGTCTTCGACCCCAGGGAACTGGAAAAGATCGCTGCGCTGTGTGTGGAGAACGACATGGTGATCATCTCGGACGACATCTACCGTAAGATCATCTTCGATAATGCCGAGTTCTTCTCCGTGGCGACCATCTCCCCCGAAGTGGCCAGGCGCACCTTTATTGTCGATGGGATGTCCAAGACCTATGCCATGACAGGCTGGAGGATTGGATACTGCATCGGCGACAAAGACGTGATCAAGGCAATGGGCAGACTCCAGAGCCAGAGTACCTCCAACCCGACCAGCTTCGCGCAGGTGGGGGCCATCGCCTCGCTCACTGGAGACCAGTCCGCGGTGGAGGAGATGAGAAAGGTGTTCGAGAAACGCAGAGACCTCATCGTGTCCAAGCTCAGAGAGATCCCCGGGTTCGAGATCTCCCCGCCCCAAGGCTCGTTCTATTCCTTCCCTTCCATCAGGGGCTATATGGACCGGTTCGGCGGCTCAGCGGATCTTGCGGAGCACCTCATCACCAACGCGCTCGTGGCGGTCGTTCCGGGTGAGGGGTTCGGCGCGCCGGACCATATCCGGCTTTCGTTCGCCACCTCGGAGAAGAACATCATCGAAGGCGTAGACCGGATCAGGGAGGCACTGACCGCCCTGTAGAGGGGTTCGGGAAGACTGAAACAAGAGGACGTCACCCGCAGAATCAAGCACGCCTGAGATTGTGATACAAATCCTCACCCTCACTTGGAGGGCGGCGCTCCAGAAGATGGACCGCCCTCTGGACCGGGAGCAGGATCTATTGTGCGGATGCGATTGAAGGAAGCCTGACGGCGGACCGGCGGGATAGCCTTCCAGGAAATCCAGCCTTAAGAAAAGATATCGGGAATCCGATAAAACTCTTAGTATCTATTCCGGGGAGGAGCGTTCATGAGCATCAATTCCATGGGCTATGAGGCATACAGGAAGACCCAGATCCAGACTGCGGATCAGGGAAGCCTTATTCTGATGTGCTATGACGGGGCTATAAATTCTTTGAAGAAGGCCAGAGAGGCCCAGCAGGAACATGACTACCAGACCAGAGCTCATGCCCTTGGAAAGGCACAGAACATCCTGTGGGAGCTCACCAACAGCTTGAACCACAGTGCCGGAGAGATCGCGGACAACCTGGAATCGCTGTACAACTACATGATCCGCCGCATCGTGGACGCCGGGTACCATAACAGTATCGAACCAATAGACGAGGTGATTTCCTACCTCCAGGAACTCAAAGGATCATGGGAACAGATCATCAAAAAATCGTCCTGAGTCTCCTGAAGAAGTGGCAATCCCTGATTCAGGAACAGGGAACGTCCCTGTCTGAAGGCGATATGGAAAAATTCGAAAGGCTCACCCGGGACACCGCCGTGATCCAGGCCAGGCTGGATGATATCTTCTCGCGGCAGAAGCCGGCCAAGCTCAATAAAGAAACCATTGATCTGCTCAGGGAGATCGGGAGCCGCCATGCCGAGCTGCTCGAAGAACTCAAGAGGGGCGTCGACGAGATCTCCAACACCCTGGGTGATCTAAGGAGAACCAAGACTTCTCTGAAAGGCTACCGCCAGACAAAGGCGACCGGCCCCCGCTTCATGAACGAAATAACCTGATCTCCGCCAAACTCCTTGCATTGACAGATCATTCCGATTTGCATAGTGTATCCTACCATGCAGATAGTACTCGCGTCGGCCTCCCCCAGAAGGCGGGAGCTTTTCTCGTGGCTTGGTCTGAAGTTTGATGTGGTTGTTCCCGAGGTGGATGAGACCATTCAGCCGGGGGAGACCCCGGTTGAGTTCTGCGCCCGGATCAGCCGGGAAAAGGCCTGGTACGTTTCGTCGCGGATGCCTGAATCGCTCGTCATATCGGCGGACACCATCGTGGTCTCGGGCGGGAAAATCCTCGGGAAGCCTGTTGACGAGGCCCAGGCCCGCGAACATCTCAGAATTCTGAAAGGCTCAAGCCACGAGGTCTATACCGGATACGCGATCATCCAGGGTGAGGAGCGCGTGAGCAGGGTCATAAGAACCGTGGTGCATTTTCGTGACATGAGCCCGGAAGAGATCGACTGGTACATTTCAACGAAAGAGCCCATGGACAAGGCCGGGTCGTACGGCCTTCAGGGGATCGGGTCGCTCTTCATCAGCACGATCGAAGGGTCATACACAAATGTGATCGGACTCCCGCTGTCCGATCTCTATCACGATCTCAAAGGCTTTGGCATCACATTACATACTATTGAAGGAGGGTAGCGCGTGAGCAGGTATATCATGGCAATCGACCAGGGTACGACCGGGACGAGGATCATGCTGGTGGACCGCACGGGAAAGATCGCCTCCATGGCGTATTCCGAATTCCCCCAGATCTATCCCCAGGCAGGCTGGGTCGAGCACGACCCGGAGGTGATCTGGGATACGACCGTGAACATGATGAACCAGGCGCTGGAGAAGGTATCCGCCACCGGCTCGGATATCGTTGGAATCGGCATCACCAACCAGCGTGAAACCACGGTGCTGTGGGATCGCAGCACCTTAAAGCCCGTGCACAACGCCATCGTGTGGCAGTGCAGACGCAGCGCCCCCATCTGTGATGAGCTGAAGAGCAAAGGGTATAGCACCCTCTTTCAGGAGAAGACCGGGTTGATCATCGACGCCTATTTTTCCGGGACCAAGATCAGGTGGCTCCTCGACAGTGTCCCGGGATTGAGATCGCGCGCACAAGGCGGCGAGATCGCATTCGGCACCATCGACACCTGGCTCATCGCCAAGCTCACCGGCGGAAAGATCCATGTCACGGACTATACAAACGCTTCAAGAACCCTGCTCCTCAACATCCACGACAAGTGCTGGGACCAGGAGCTGCTCGATATTCTTGATATCCCCTCCGCTCTCCTGCCCGAGGTCGTGAACTCGGCACAGATCGTGGGCACGACCGACCCGTCGATCCTCGGCACCGAACTTCCCATTGCCGGCATCGCCGGAGATCAGCAGGCGGCGCTCTTCGGCCAGGGTTGCTTTGGTCAGGGCGAAGCAAAGAATACCTATGGGACCGGCTGCTTTCTCCTGCTCAATGTCGGAGACAAAAAGATCGAGCCAAGAAACGGCCTCATCCTCACGCTTGCCTGCAACGAGAACGGCAGACCCTGCTATGCCCTGGAAGGCTCGATCTTTATCGCAGGCGCGGTGGTGCAGTGGCTCAGAGACGGGCTGGGCCTGATTCAAAGCGCGGCCCAAAGCGGCGAGCTCGCCTCCAGCGTGGAAAACACGAACGGCGTGTACATGGTGCCCGCCTTTGCCGGCCTCGGCGCTCCGCACTGGGATATGTATGCCCGGGGCGCGATCCTGGGCATCACCCGGGGCACTACCCGGGCCCACGTGGTCCGCGCCGCCCTGGAGGGCATCGCCTACCAGGTGAAAGACCTGATCAGCGCCTTTGAAGAGTCCACGGGCGTCCCCTTTGCCGAGCTCAAGGTCGACGGAGGCGCGAGCCTGAACGATTTTCTCATGCAGTTCCAGGCGGATATCGCCGGATGCCCCATCGACCGCTCGAAGTATGTGGAGTCCACCGGCATGGGTGCCGCCTTTCTCGCGGGCATTGCAACCGGCTTCTGGAAACCGGGAGAGGAGATAAAGAACTTGAGGATCTCGGACAGGCGCTTTGTCCCAGGTCTTACCGCCCAGGAACAGCAGCGGCTCTATAACGGGTGGCTGGATGCGGTCAGCCGGGTGAAGGTGCAGTGATCGGATAAGGGTTCATGACATTCTTCGAATACATCGGCCGTATCGCCATCCGTCTGGTCGAGGAAATCGGCAGCCTTGCCATCTTCTGCTATGATTTTCTCTTCTGGCTGTTCAGACGTCCATTCTTTTTCAGGCAGCTCTTCAAGCAGATGGAGTTCATCGGCGTTCGGTCCGTGACCGTGGTCCTGCTCACCGGGATGTTCACGGGCATGGTGGGCGCGCTCCAGACCCACTACGGGTTCAGCCTTTTCGGAGCGGAGTCCCTGGTGGGCTCCACGACCGCGCTGGGTCTCCTGCGCGAACTCGGTCCCGTGCTCGCGTCTCTCATGGTCACGGCCAGAGCGGGCTCGGCCATGACGGCCGAGATCGGCACCATGCGGGTGACCGAGCAGATCGACGCGCTGACCGTAATGGGGGTCAACCCGTTCCAGTATCTCGTCAATCCCCGCATCATCGCGGCGATCATCATGATGCCCATGCTCACCCTGGTCTTCGACAGCATCGGCATCGTGGGCTCCTACCTGGTGGGGGTGAAGTTTCTCGGCATCGATTCCGGGGTCTTCATGGCCAGGATCGTGGAGTATGTGGACTACGAAGACCTCTTCACCGGCCTTGTCAAGGCAACCTGTTTTGGGGTGATCCTCTCGGTAGTTGGTTGCTACAAGGGATTCACCACCACCGGAGGGGCGGAAGGGGTCGGGAAATCGACCACGAGTTCGGTGGTGATCTCATCGGTGAGCATCCTGATCGCCGACTATTTCCTGACCGCTGCCATGTACTAAAGACAGTTGCAGATCCTCTTCTCCGGCCGCTTTAAAGGCCCATGCCATTGATTCAGCGGGCTGCCTCCGCCGCCGGCTTCGACTTCCTCGACTCATCTTTCGGGACCGGGACGAGCATGGTAACGGCCCCGACCGGACACTCGGCCTCACAGAAGCCGCAACCGATACACGCCCTTTCATCCTTGAGCCGGGGATGCCCGTGTGGGTCCTTCGGCCCTTTTGCCTCTGACAGTTCAAGGCAGTTCGCAGGGCAGGCATCGATGCACATGGAGCACGACATGCATGTATCGCGGTCAAAGACCGGCCTTTTCCACTGGGAGCGCTTGACCATGACACAGATGCGGCCGAACCGGTCCTTCACTGCAGCGCTTGGACATATCCTGCCGCATGCGCCGCACTCGATGCAGAGATCCCCGTCGATCCGGTAAACGTCCTTCTTCTTTCCGGTGATGGCCCGGGTGGGACATATCCTTTCACACGCCCCGCAGCCCGTGCAGGTATCGATGATGGTATACGGCATTGCTTTCCTCCCCCCTATTCTACCGAGAGTCCCAGTCCGGCCAGCGTCTCGTCGGTAGGCTTGCCGGTAGTCGGATCCCACCCGAAATGCCTCCAATAGTCCTCCATCCTCTTCTCGATGGGGACCGTCCGGCCCTTGTTAGCGCCCTGCGGCTGGGGAGGTATACCCAGCGCGCGGTCGCTCAGTCTGTTGGCCCTGGGGTCGATGCCGTGCCTGACGTTGAATGCCTGTTTGAGGGTCTGGATCCTCTTTCCGATCTCCATGTACTCTTCAGGGGTCTTGTTCCAGCCCGTGGCTGCATTGAGCCAGTCAAAGGTAGGTGTCCTCGTGATGCCGAGAAAGGTGCCGAACATACACAGGCCAGCACCATTGACCACGTTCATGTACTTGCTGCAGGCCGCGGCCTCAAGGGTGTGTTTTTCCGTGGCCCGGTACTTGGAATTCTTGTGGTAGATCTGGAAGGGCAGTTTCTTCGGCAGGCCCCTGACCTTTTTCCAGAGCTGAAACATCTCATAGTAGAGCTGGGCCCCAAGTGTGTGCCTTCCCGGCGTGGGCTCCACGCAGTAGTGCACCGCAAACCCCGGGTCCTGCCTGCCGTCGTGCATGGCTGGCTCCTGGCCCCCTGCGTGCACAGTGTATTTCTCGGACCCGCGGCCGATCTTTTTTGCAGCGGCCCGCGAGCCGTCAGCCAGGATATCGCCGATGCCTTCCCGGTTGATCATCTTGTGGATCAGGGCGATCATGGCGCTCGTATTGCCCCAGCGCAAATCGAGCCCGTCGGTGTCGTCGAGGGTGAGAATCCCCTGCTCAAAGCACTCCATGGCCCAGGCCACGGTGGCTCCGGCAGAGATAGTGTCCATGCCGGCCCGGTTGAGAAGCTCGTTGAGATAGAACAGGCTGTCTGTATCTTCATTCATGCACAGGCCGCCCAGGGCAAGCACAGACTCGTACTCGGGCTTGTGCGTCTCGGAATATTTCCCGGTCAGGGAGCACTTGCCGCCGCACCCGAGCGGGCACGAGTAGCAGTGATATTTGATGAACTCGAGCTTCTTCACGAGATCCGGGTCTGCTGACTTGGATTTCTTCAGAGGCCAGTCGACATTGCTGCCCTTCCAGTTCTTGACCGGCGAGTCTCCCCATTCGGGAGACATCTGGTTGAGGCCCCCGGTCCCCCATTGCCGGAGGATCATCTTGTAGACCATGCCGTCCATGGCCATGGCTGTCGGGAGCACCCTCAGGAGGGTCCCTATCAGGGCCGTCCCGATGCTCGGGCCGAGCGGCACCTGGAACTGCACCCACCTGTTGCACTTTCTGCTGAGCTTGTGGACAGCTTCCCGGTCATAGGGGGTGATCCGCTTTTTTCCGTCGAGCACGAGGGCCTTGAGCCTCTTCGAGCCCATGACCGCACCGAGGCCGGACCGCGCGGCGATGCGCCCCTTGTCGTTGCAGATACCCGAGATGAGGGAGAGCCTTTCTCCGGCAGGGCCGATTACCGCAACCCTGGCGCCTGGTCCATGCCGCTCCAGTAGAATCTCCTCGGTCTCGATCGCGTCCTTGCCCCAGAGGTGCGAGGCGTCCATGAGCGTAATCTTCCGGTCTTTGATATACAGGTAGACCGGCTTTTCACTCACGCCGGAAAAGAAGATGCCGTCGTATCCGCAACGCTTGATTGCAGGAGAGAACGAGCCCCCGCAGTTGGCATCGCCCCAGGTGCCGGTGAGCGGCGACTTACCGACGACCATCCACCTCCCGGAAAACAGGCTTCCCGTACCGGTGAGCAGCCCGGAGACAAAGCCGAGGATGTTCTCGGGTCCCAGCGGGTCGGCACCGGCGGGTATCCTGTCGTACAGGAGATATGCTGCAAGGCCGATCCCGGAGAGATATTTCTCATAGACCTCATCAGGAATCCTCTCTTCGCGAAAATCCCCCTTCGTTAGGTCCACCATCAAGACCCTGCCCATGTACCCTCTGTTCATGCCCCCTCCTTCTCCTTATAAGGAAAAATAGAGTAAGAGTCTCTTCCTCTACGGTGTCACTCTTCAACCATGGCAGACTGCTTTTTGAATTGTTTGCTGGTCCCTAACGCCGGGCTTGCAGAGGCCATCCTCATAATTACCTCAACAGATGAGAAAAACAGCGGTGCACTCTCCATACCGGGGCCGGCCAGGGCGTCCGGAAACGAATATGACCCGGCGCCGGCCCTCAACAACCTCCTGCGGCGTTTCCCGAATCTTACACACCCCTTGACTTCGGGGTTTGTCAGATTTAATATAACACTGTTAAGTTAACAGTGTTACTGTTTATAAAGGTATTTATATGCCAAAGGTTGCGCGGAGTCAAGAAGACAGAGAGCTCATCCGGGAGAAAATCCTCGATGAGGCCCTGGCCCTCATCTCTGAGCACGGATTTGCCGCGTTCAGCATGAGAAAGCTCGCCTCACGCCTGGGGACGACCGCCACCACGATCTATCATTATTACACGAGCAAGGACGAGCTCTATCTCATGATCCTCACCAAGGGGTTCGACATGCTCTACCAGCGCCTTGTAGAGATTTACGAAACCGTGAGCGACCCAGCCCGCAGGATCCGGGACATGGTCGGCGCCTATATCGATTTCGGCATCCGCAAGGCGAATTACTACAACATCATGTTCACCTCCGACGCCCCCAAGTATCGAGACTACGTAGGCACCGAGATCGAGCCCGTTGCATTCTACGAGAAGCAGACTGCCCTGAAGCTTGTGGATATCGCCTCTCAGGCCCTTGAGGACCTGGACCGTGGCGAGGGCCGTTTCACGCCGGAGGAAATCCGGTATTTCATCATCCGGCTCTGGAGCACCCTCCACGGGGTCATTGCATTGTACAACAGCAGAGTTCTCCAGGAAGTGGATGAAAACCCCGAAGCGGTCATCGAACAGATCGGGCGGGATCTGGCGGATGAGATCCTCTCCCTGATAAACGCATCCTTTCACGGTGCCCGAATCCCGGCTAAGAAGGGCGGTGCCAGGCGGTGAACCGGAGAATTTGCCGTTATCTGAAGTCTGCATGCCGCAGTACTTTGAAGGCGGGGTCACATTTCCCGCAATCAACGGCTTCGGCAGTATCAGAGGGTTCGCACTGGAATTGCTCATGCTTTTAAAGAGTAATCAGGCTCTTTTCGCCTGAGGATCATAGGGGGACGGTATGGTTCAGTGGAATATGGCGGACATTGCCACGCACATGGCCTTACAGACCATGGCATTTCATTTCAATTACCTTCCGAGGTTCAGGAAATACCTGAAATCAGACGACGGATGGATCAACTTCTCACTCGGCATGCGGACCGAAGAGGGAAACGTACGGCAGTGTATCACCTTTCATGACGGCAGGGTCAGGGTGAGTTCGGACATCCCCGATGATGTAGACACCGAGATGGTGTTCGCCGACAACGGCACCCTGAAGGACATGGCCTCTCTACCTCCGAACGAGGTGCTCAACCTCGTTCTCAAGAACAGGCTGATCGTCAGGGGCAACCTCGTGTTCGCCCAGCTCTTCAGTTTCTTCATCACCCTGTTCGTCAAGGGGAAGATCATCAACACGATGAAAAAACAGGCCGGGCAATGTCCGGCGGGTTCCTGCTCAGAGAACGCGCAACCCGTCGCGGCCCGTGCGCACAGGATCAGGCCGCAGCTCACGTCCCCCTCACGGGACCCGGGCGTAGTTTATCTCGACGATCCCTACCTCTCCGGCTATTCCCTCGCCGATTTCCCCCGGCTTCAGAAATTCCTCAATATCCACTTCACTCAAAAACCCGCCATCTGCCACGAGCGGCCCCTGCTCCTCACCCGGTGGTTCAAGGCCAACGGCTTTGAAAAGCGCCCCGACGGGAGCCCCTGGGTGCCCGAACTCAGACAGGCCTATGCGTTCAAATATCTCATGGAGAACCGGAAACCCATCATCAGAAAAGACGACCTCATCGCGGGCACAACCACTGCGCAGGAGATCGGGGTCGTGCTCTATCCCGACTCCCACGGGACCATGATCTGGGGCGAACTCTTCACCACCCCCTTCCGGCAGCTCTTCCCCTACGACATCAGCGACGAGACCAGGGAGATCCTGCACCACTCGGTCTTTCCCTTCTGGGCTCACCGTAACTTCAAGGAATGGGTGAGGGAAAAATACGGCAATCCCTTGTGCCAGAGACTCGACGATAGGTTTGCGGTGTACTTTCTCTGGAAGACCGCGGCCCTCTCCCACACCGTGATCGATTATCCCAAGCTGCTCAGGCTCGGTGCACGGGGGATCATCGAGGAGATCCGGCAGGAGCTGCTCAGGGATACTGGCGCGGATCAGACCAAGAAAGATACGTTAGAGGCCATGCTCCTCTGCTACGAAGGCATTATTGCCTATGCACGCAACCTCGCGGCACAGGCCGCGCGCGAGGCCGATATCGAGACGAACGAGCAGCGAAAGGCCGAGCTCAAGCGCCTGGCCCAAATCTGCGCCCGGGTGCCCGAGCATCCCAGCACCACCCTTGAGGAGGCCCTGAACGCCATCTGGATCCACTGGGTGGGTGTGCACATGGAGAATACCAACGCCGGGTTCTCTCTGGGCAGGATGGACCAGTGGCTGCAACCGTTCTTTGTCGCCGACCTGAAGAAAATCAGGGGCAGGAAAAAACGGGAAGAGTATATCAAGCGTGCGATCGAGCTGGTAGGATGTTTCTACATGCGCTGCACCGACCACCTTCCGCTGATCCCGGACATCGGCAACTATCTCTTCGGCGGCAGCTCGTCCGACCAGGCGATCACCCTTGGAGGCGTCACCCCTGAGGGCAAGGACGGGGTCAATGACATGACCTATATCTTCCTCAAGGTCACCGAGATGCTCGGGATCCGCGACCCCAATGTCAATGCCCGCTACCACCGGGGGATCAACAGCGACACCTATCTGCGCAGGCTCTGCGAGGTCAATGTCAACACCACCTCCACCCCCTCCATCCACAACGATGAGATGGTCATGGTTTCGCTACAGGAGTTCGACTATCCGCCCGAGCACCTGAGAGACTGGGCCGCAACCGGCTGCGTGGAGCCGACCCTGTCGGGAAGGCACATCGGCCATACCAACTGCATGATGTTCAACATGGTGGCCGCCCTGGAGATGGCTATGTATAACGGCCGCCATCCCCTGATGCGATGGGACGTAGGCCCCAGGACCGGATGCGCTGACAACGGCTCGTTCCCGACCTTCGATGATTTCTTCCAGGCATTCTGCACCCAGCTCGATTTTCTCATGGACAATGCCTGCGAGTACAACCGGCTGCTGGGAGAGACCCACAGCGTGCTGCGCCCGACGCCCTTCATCTCGGGCCTTATCGAAGGATGTGTGGCTAAGGGCAGGGACGCCACCAAGGGAGGGGCACTCTACAACTCCTCGGGCACGGCCTGCATCGGGCTTGCGGACATCACGGATTCGCTCATGGCCATCAAGAAGCTCGTGTATGACGAGAAAAAAGCCACCCTTGAAGAGATGCGCGAGGCCATGGAGTCCAATTTCACCAAAAACAGCCGCCTCCACGCCCTGGTGCTCAACAAGGTCCCCCTCTTCGGCTCCGGCAGCCAGGAGGCGGTGGACATGGCCAACCGGGTCACCCGGTTCATCCATGACCGTTTCGGCGCACACACAAACTTCCGAGGCGGCAGGTATACCGCCGGGTTCTGGTCCATGTCGAATCATGTGGCATTCGGTACGCTCACCGGGGCACTGCCTTCCGGCAGGCTCGCCGGCAAGCCCTTCACCCCCGGCCTCACACCCGAGGCGCATGCATCGAAAAGTCTGCTGGATAATATCCGCGATGTCTCCCGGCTTAAGCCCGGAAACATGAACAACAACATTGCCTTCAACGTCAAGGTGGTACCATCGGCCAAGGAGAGCCATCAGGAGGCGGTGGACCATGTTTATTCGTATGTCAAAACCTACTGCGACCTTGGCGGGATGCAGATGCAGTTCAACGTGGTCTCGTCAGACACCCTCAGGGACGCCATGGAGCATCCTGAGAACTATCGGGACCTCATGGTGCGCATCTCCGGCTACAATGCTTACTTCGTGACCCTGAACAGGGACATGCAGATGGAGCTCATAGAACGGGCGGAATACGGCATCTGATCATTCGGAAGGGATGATAGGATGATCTCATCAGACGAACATCGAGCGATCACTCGGAAACATCCTGCGCTGTAGGCCCGCCTTATGGTGTTGGGCGATTTGAAAGCGCACAACAAACAAGGATGATCGATGAACCGCAACACGAGTCATACAGAGCACGACAAGGCACTCATCTTCGAGATCAAGGGCAACTCGCTCGACGATGGGCCGGGAATCCGGACCGTGGTCTTCTTCAAGGGCTGTCCGTTGAGCTGCCTGTGGTGCCATAACCCGGAGAGCAAAAAGTCGCTGCCGGAGATCTCCTTTGATCCGGAGAAGTGTGTGGGGTGCGACTCGTGCCTTGCCGTATGCCCCCGGCGCGCCTTGGACAGGACCAACCCTATGTTTGTGGACAGGACCCGGTGCACGGTGTGCATGGAGTGTACGCAGGTATGCCCGGGCACGGCGCTTTCGCCGGTGGGCAGATATCTGAGCATCGCCGAGGTCATGGTGGAGATCGAGAAGGACCTGCCCTTTTACCAGACATCAGGCGGCGGGGTCACACTCTCCGGGGGAGAGCCGACCCTGTTCATGGGCTTTGCCTCACAGCTTCTGACGATGATAAAGGAAAGGGGCATACACACCCTGCTGGAGACCTGCGGGTTCTTCGACTACAGCAGATTCATGGAGCTTCTCTATCCCCACCTCGATGCTATCTACTATGACATCAAGCTCTTCGACCCCGGTGAGCACAAACGCTTCTGCGGGGTATCCAGCGAGACGATCCTGGAGAACTTTGCAAAGCTGAGCGCGGCATGCGCCCGGGACAACAGAGAGATCCTCCCCAGAATACCGCTCGTTCCCGGGATCACCGCCACCCGGGAGAACCTCGGCTCAATCGCCCGTTTCCTGAAGGGCCTGAATGTCCAGAAGGTAGCGTTGCTCCCATACAACCCCTTGTGGCTGTCCAAGCTCCCCATGCTCGGTCAGCCCAGGCAGACCGGGCTTTCGGAAGAATGGATGACAGGCCCGGAGATCGAGGAATGCAGAAGGATCTTCTCGGATTTCAGTATTGTCTGACAGCGCTATCCTCTTTCGAGAAACACAATCCAGGCCCTTGTTTTCCCCAATCAACGGCAAACCCTTCGACCCGGTTTCAAACCGCAACAGGGCACCCCTCGAACGTGTTTCTCCATTGATTGGATAAAAACCCGGCGGTCTTTCAGGCTGCTTGGGCTTTCCGGCCCTTGGATCCGCCCGGCAGCAGGACCTCTTCGGGCAGGGAGACCTCCATGGTGATCGGAAGATGGTCGGAGAGCGTATAGCTGAGCGCCTCGACCGGACCTGTGACAATGGTGGGTGACACCAGGATGTGATCGAGATGTTTCTTCGGTTTCCAGCTCGGGTAGGTGAACAGTGCGGGATACGACATGCGGAGGCCGGTCTCGCGGAGAAACCGGGACAGTTCCCGGCTGTCGGGACTGCAGTTCAGATCGCCCATGAGTATCACGTGCTTACAGCCCCTGATCAGCCCGCTTAAGTATTCCATTTGGAAACATCGGGCGTTTCTGCCCAGAGACAGGTGCGCAAGGACAAGCACCAGCGGGTTCTCCGGGTTCCCGAACCTGGCCACCAGCGCGCCCCTGCCGGACAGCCTGGCGGGGAGATCGTGCCGACTGACGCCGATTGGCGCATATCTGCTGAGCAGACCCATGCTGTGGCGGGCCATCTTCCACAGCTTCCGGTTGGTCTTGTCGCACCAGTGGGGAAACTTCGCCTCCCGTGCCAGGTACTCGGCGTGGTTGATAAAGCCGCTCCTGAGCGATCCACTGTCGAGCTCTTGGAGGCCCACGATATCAAAATCCCTGATCATCCGGGCAATGCGGCGGAGATTCTTAAGTCTCTGGGTGCTGGGCAGCAGATGCTTCCACCCGTGAAACACATAATCGCTGAAACCGGTGGCTGCGATACCTACCTGGATATTGTAGCTGAGCAGACGGAGTCTTATGCCCTTGGAATGATCATGAAACGGCGCAACTACATGCATGGCTTGCCTCTATTGCTGCTTTTTCAAGAAGAAATGACCAAGATATATGAAGGATATTCACCTTCACTTCCGGTGCAGAGATGGAGAAGCAGAACCCGCACAAAGGAATTTCCTGTTTCTCCCCACCTGATAGAGCGAGAATGATCACCGGTGCATACTAGACACGTATACAGGCAGTATGCAAGCAGGAAAATCCTCCAAGTTGCTTCCCCTCTCCCATCCATGCCTCAGGCATGGACAATACAGGTTGTATATTCAACATCTTAGAGAACATGCACATCAAGCGGTCATACACCATGGGGGCAGGTCAGGATGACCTCCGATCTTTCACCAAACCCCGCCACTGCAGTCCTAGAGTATGGCCTGAACCTGCCTCTTGAGCTCTTCTTTCGGAAGGGCGCCGGTCACGGTATTTACCAGGGTTCCGTTCTTGAAGAACAGCAGGCTCGGGATAGAGCGGATGCCGTAGCGTGACGAGGTGAGGGGATTCTCATCCACATTGAGCTTGGCGACCTTCATCCTGCCGGAGAATTCTTGAGCCAGCTGGTCGAGAACCGGTGTGACCATCCTGCATGCCCCGCACCAGGGCGCCCAGAAGTCCACCAGCACGGTGCCCGGACTCTTGAGCACCTCCTGCTGAAAGGTTGCATCGGTGACATGTACGGGGTGTGCAGACGCCCCGGCGTAAGGTCCTACTGTGAGCGGCGTGTGGCACCTGCCGCAGCGGGCGTTCCTCCCCTTCTTTTCAGCAGGGATCCGATTTTTCGCCCCGCAATTCGGACACTGGACAATTATGTAGTCCTGGTTCATGTTCTCACCTCTGTGTCGTCTTGTTCTGCTTCGATGATTCTTATCATAGGGTCTCGGCCAACCCTTTCCAAGAAGAGCCAAAAATAAAAGACCTTCCGAGGTCCCCTCCAGCAGAGATCTCGCCCTTTGCTCTCTGCTATCTGCGATCGGGTCGTGAATAAATTCTTGCAGCCTGAAACAGGCATTCCCTTGCCCCCGCCGGCATCGATAGTTGCAGCGGCTCGTGCTCGCAGGATATACCGTCATCACAGTTATGGTTTCATTCGGAGCTTATGAACCAAACCAGGGAGAAAATTCTTTGGAACCGAGCAATTATGGATGCTTACACAATAATATTGACATGTTTATCAGGATTATGTATTTGTATGTTATTGACACATCTGTCAAGAGTGCACGCTTCGTGCGGCGCCGAAAGTATTGGTATTTTTATTATTTGCATGAACCGGAGAAAAGGAGAGTTCTTGATGGAAGAGTTTCGTGAAATAACAATGGGAGAGCTCATCAGAGAGACCGCCTCCCGGTATCCCGACCGTGAGGCACTGGTATTCCCGGCGACATCGTTGAGGCTTACCTATTCGGAGTTTGAGCAGAAGTGCAGGGAAACGGCCAAGGGCTTCATGGCCCTGGGGGTGAAGAAGGGGGATCATGTTTCGGTATGGACCACCAACATTCCCGAGTGGACCTATCTGCAGTTCGGCCTGGGCATGATCGGCGCCGTACTGGTGACCGTGAACACGAACTACAAGTCGAGCGAGCTAAGCTATATCCTCAACCAGTCCGACTCCACGACCCTGGTTCTCATCGAGGAGTACCGCGACACGAACTACTATGAGACGGCCCGTACGGTGGTTCCCGGTCTGGATTCCATGGAGGCGGGCAAGATACACTCAGAAGGCCTTCCGCTCCTGAAAAATATCATTTATATCGGCAACAGGAAAGATACGCCCGGCATGTTCTCCTTCGACCAGGTCTTGGACTTAGGCAGGCAGATCTCGGACGCTGATCTTGCCGAGAGGGAAAAATCGGTTCACTTCCACGATGTTGTGAACATGCAGTATACATCCGGCACCACCGGTTTTCCCAAAGGGGTCATGCTCACCCACTATAATGTGATCAACAACGCCCGGATGGTGGGAGACGTGATGGGAATGACCGAGCAAGACCGCCTCCTCATCCAGGTTCCCCTGTTCCACTGCTTCGGCTGCGTGATGAGCTCCCTCAACTGCGTCGTGCACGGGTCGACCATGGTCATGGTTGAATACTTCGACGCACTCAAGGCCATGCAGTATATCCAGGAAGAGAAATGCACGGCGATCAACGGCGTGCCCACGATGTTCATCTCGATCCTGAGTCACAAGGATTTCTCGAAGTACGACATGTCTTCCCTCAGGACCGGCATCATGGCCGGCGCCCCCTGCCCCGAGGAAACCATGAGGCAGGTGATGGAAAAGATGCACTGCCCCGAAGTGGTGATCGCGTTTGGTCAGACCGAGAGTTCCCCGGTCATGAACATGACGCGCAGGGACGATCCGGTAGATGTCCGGGTCACCACGGTGGGCAGGCTGCTTCCCGGCATCCAGGGTAAGATCGTAGACCCCGTCACCGGCGAAGAGCTGCCTCCGAACGTCCAGGGCGAGATCGTGACCAAGAGCCCCTGCGTCATGAAAGGCTACTACAAGATGCCCGAGGAAACGAAAAAGGCCATCGATGCGGACGGCTGGCTCCACACCGGCGATCTGGGAACCGTTGACGAACAGGGGAACTTTAAGATCACCGGCAGGATCAAGGAAATGATCATCCGTGGCGGCGAGAACATTTATCCGCGCGAAATCGAAGAGTTTCTCCACAAGCACCCCAAGGTGCGGGACGTCTATGTGGTGGGCGTGCCTGACAAGAAGTATGGAGAGCAGCTCCTGGCAGTGATCATCCCCGAGCCCGGCGAAAAAGTCACCGGGGAGGAGCTCGTCGAATACTGCACCAACCGGATTGCCCGGCACAAGATACCCAAATACTGGGAGTTCACCGACGAGGTGCCCATGACGGCAAGCGGCAAGGTTCAGAAATACAAGATCGTGGAGCAATATTCATCGAAATACACCGGATAAGCCTTGCCGGCGCTACGGGGCGGACGCGCACACCCCGGCATCCTGTATGATATGCCGGGGTGGCCCGAAAGATCCGGTCCGCCTCAGAAGCGATCAGAAAAAAATCGGTTCAAGCCCCTGCGATCCGGGCCCGTGCATCCAGAGCCACGACGCCCATGCCCTTCGGGAGCACCCTCACGGGGTTGATATCGAGCTCTTTGATCTGCGGAAATGCGGCCAGCAGGTGAGAAACCCTCACCGCCAGGTCGACGAAGGCCGGCACGTCTCCAGCCGGCTTTCCCCGCATGCCCTTAAGCACGGCAAATGACTTGAGGCGTGCAAGCCTTTCGGATATGGTGGATGCGGCCGCCGGACACAAGGAATTGGCCACGTCCCGGAACACCTCCACATAGATCCCTCCCAGGCCGAAGAGTATCACAGGCCCGAATGACGGATCGTTTTTTCCGCCCACAAACATATCGTAACCCTCGGGCGCCATCCTCTGAACCCGCACCCCATCGAAACGGGCGCCGGGGCGGTATTTCTCGAGATTCCCGCGGATGGTTTCAAAGGTCTCGGCCACCTCGGCTTCCGTGCTCACCCCCACAAAAACCCCGCCCGCATCCGTCTTGTGCAGGGCATCGGGAGAGACCACCTTCATGACCACCGGATAGCCCGCCTCCTCTGCATACGACTGTGCCTCACGAACATCGGACGCCACCCTCGACCAGACGACAGGAACCTGAAACAGGGAGAGCAGGTCGAGGATCTCCTCGCCGAAGTCACCTGACCTGCCGCTCATCCATTTCCGTGCGGCATCCAGATTGATCCCGGAAGGACGCTCTTCTTCCTCCCGCGGCTTCATCTTGCGTGCGTAGTAGTTCATCTGTACCGACATGGCGTACACCATCTCTTCAGGGCTGTTGAAGATGGGGAACTCCACCGATTTCTTGGTCTGCTGAATCATCCTGGCCGGACCGAACAGACACACTCCCAAGGGTTTGCCCGATGAGAGGATCGTGCCCCAAGTCTCCTTGGAAAGATCGGAAAGGAACATCTTGTGAAACACGTCCTCGCCCTGGGGCATCTGGGGCCGCTGGCTCACAAACATCGCACCGTCCACCTCGTCAGAGTGCATGACCGAGTAGATCACATGGGTTGTGAGCTTCGGGTCGTAGATGTCGCCCATGTCCAGAGGGTTGGAAAACTTGATCACGCCCGCGTTGCTGAACTGCTGCAGGCTTTCGTAGAAATCGCTGCCCATGTCGGCAAACGCAAACCCCGCCTTCTCGCAGAGGTCTGCGGTGATGACCGAGAACCCCCCTGCCGGGCTCATCACCATGATCCGCCTGCCCTTCATGGGCGGCAGTTGAAAGGCCTTGGCTACCTCGATAAAGTCCAGGAAATTGTGGATGCGGATGACCCCGGCATCTTCGAACGCCGCGTCGATGATGTCCTCGTCGTTGCTCACCGCCGCTGTATGGCTCATGGCCGCCTTTTTGCCGGCAGAGGTGGTATTCGCCTTGTATACGACCACGGGCTTATTCACTTCGCGCACCGCATCGATAAAGTCCCTGCCCCGCGGCATGCTCTCCAGGTAGAGGCAGATGAGCCCTGTCTGCGGGTCCTCGCCGAAATAGCGGAGAAAATCCACCTCGTCGAGATCGAGCTTGTTCCCGATACTGGCAAACTTGGCCAGCCCCACCTGCTCGTCCAGGAGGAAGTTCAGCATCATCAGCGACACCCCGCCACTTTGCGAGATGATGGACATCTCTCCCTTGGGCGCCTTGAGCAGGGGCACAAAGGGCAGGCACAGGCCGTTGTCCGTGTTGGCCACGGTCACACCGTTGGGCCCCACGAACCGGACCCCGTGCTCTCGGGCGTTCTCCAGGGTCATGCGCGCGAGCCTCTCGCCCTCTTCGCTGAACTCGGAAAAGCCTCCCGAGGGGATGGCCATACGCTTGATGCCGAATTCTCCGCAACGCCTGACCATGTCGGGAACGAACTTGGCCGGGATCAGGCAGTACGCCAGGTCGGGAACCTCAGGGAGATCCTCGATCTCCCTGAACATCCTGATCCCGTCCACGTGGAGATCGTCACTGCGCGGGTTGACGCCGAAGAGCCTTCCCCGGTAACCCCAGCGGAGCAGGTTTTCCAGGGTGATCCGGGGGATGTTGGAAGATTTGGATGAAAGGCCGATGATTGCGATGGAATCGGGATAGAACAGCTTGTGCATGAAAGCACCTCCTGACAAGAGAGGAACAACTCGAGTATGAATCCTTCCGGCTGAAAAAGCAAGACTTGGCTTCCGCCCCTTCTCAACCAAAAGGATGCATGAGACCGATGGTCCACTTCCTGTCCATCAACAAGCACCAGGAAAGCCGCCGGACGGGAGAGCGCCGCCTCTCCCGTCCGGCGGTGTGGTTTCAGTAGGATGCAAAACTCTCTTCCGGGATCTCCAGAATGGACATGTCTTCGTTCTTGATGGCGGTTGCCGCTGCATCCACCTCGGGCAGAATGTTTTTGGCGAAAAACCTGGCCGAATAAACCTTGCCGGCATAGAAGGCCGCGTTTTTGTTGCCCTTGATAAACCGGCCCCATGCCTCGGCATTACCCTGGTCCACGCCGTTGGCCTTTGCCAGCTCATCCAGCTTCTGCTGGGCCACGCCCGCCTGCCAGAGGAGGAACCAGCCCGACACCACCTTGCCCATCATAATGAGGTAGGGATAGGCATTATTGATGGGAACCAGAAACTTGCCCTGCTTGCCGCAGGTGGCTAAGAACAGGCCCATCTCGGCGAGTGTATTCACGGCCTTCTGCACTTCGGGGGCAAAATCTCTGACATTGTTCAAGTCCTTGTATCTGGCGATGGTGCTGTTCATCTCGCCCAGCAGATTCATGAAATAGGCGCCCTTCTTCATGCCCAGCTTCCTGCCGATGAGATCGAGGGCCTGAATGCCGTTCGCACCTTCGTAGATGGATGCGATCTTCTCGTCACGCATGAACTGCTCGACCGGGTACTCGCAGCAGAACCCGTATCCCCCGTAGCACTGCATGGCCGTCTCCGTGACCCTGAAGCCGATATCCGAGCAATACGCCTTGACAATGGGGGTCAGGACCTCGGCAAACCCCAGCCATTTGTCCTTTTCCGCCTCGTCTGTGGAGACATGCTCCATATCGAAGCAGTAGGCGGTGAAATAGGCGAGCGCCCGCATGCTGTCCACTGCAGACTTCATCCACAGGAGCATCCTCCGCACATCCGGGTGCTGGATGATGGGCACCCGAGGAGCCTCCGGGTTTTTGAACTCCATGAGCGACGAGCCCTGGAGACGCTCCTTGGTGTACTGCAGCGCATGCAGATAGGCGATCGATCCGCTTGCGAGCCCCTGCATGCCCACGGCGAGGCGGGCCTCGTTCATCATCTGGAACATGATCTTCATGCCCTGGCGCTCTTCTCCCAGCAGCTCGGCATAGCACTCGTTGTTGTCTCCGAAGTTGATGAGGCAGGTTGCGCTGCCCTTGATGCCCATCTTGTGCTCGATGTTGGCGATCTCGTAGTCATTGCGCCTGCCCAGCGAGCCGTCTTCGTTGACCAGATACTTGGGCACGAGGAAGATGGATATGCCCTTGGTACCGGCGGGATCGCCCTCGATCCGAGCAAGCACAGGGTGGACGATGTTTTCAACCAAGTCATGGTCGCCGCCGGTGATGAATATCTTGGTGCCCTTGATCCTGAAGGTGCCGTCGGGCTGGCGGATGGCCTTGGTGCTCATATTGCCCAGATCAGACCCGGCATTGGGCTCGGTGAGCGCCATGGTGCCGCCCCAGATCCCCTGGACCATTTTGTCCATGTATTTTCTCTTCTGCTCCTCGGTGCCATAGGTCAAGATCAGGTGCGCGGCTCCCTCGGTGGCAAAGGGATAGGCAACGAAGGCGAAGTTGTGATAAAACCAGTCGATTGCAGCGGTCTTCACGCTCTCGGGCAGGCCCTGCCCCCCCTCTTCCGGCGGGAATGACATGCCGATCCAGCCGCCCTCGCGGAAGAGCTTGAATACCCGCTGATAGCATGCAGGAACCGTCACCTTGCCGTCTTTGAGCGTGCAGCCTTCCTTGTCGCCCTCGGCCAGGGTGGGCAGAATCTCCTCCACCGCTATCTTCTGGGCCTCGGTGAGGATCATGTCGAACATGTCCCGGGAAAAGTCTGCATATTTTTCATAACCGCAGAGCTTCTCCACTCCGAGCATCTCATAGAGGATAAACTGCTGATCTCGTTCGTCTAAAATCAGGTTTGCCATACTCCTGCTCCTTTATAAAAGTTTATTGTGTATTCTCTGGGAATCTCCTCAACTGCCAGGTTCCGTGCACAATGCTGCAGACCTCTCCATGGGCGTCTTTGAGCTCGAGGTCCATGGTCCAGTCTTTCTTGCCTTCTTTCTGGGCCGCCTGCTGGATCATCTCCACCTCGCCGGGCTCAAGAGAGACCTCCAGGGTTACGTCGGTGGTGGCCGGCCTGCGATATCTGATGGAGACCTCTTTGACGATAGGATAAAACTTTGTGGTATCGAACGAGACGTAATAAATGACGCCACCCGAGAACTCGGCCAGGATGAAGAGCGACCCGCCGTACATGATACCGATGTGGTTGATGTTCGGCTCGAAGGGCATGACGATCCGGGCGAACCGGTCGCGCAGTTCAACGATTTTCACCCCGGTTTTCTCTATGAGAGGTACGGCCTTTTCGAGCAAAGGGACAGCATCGCGATATTTTTCATCTATCATCTTGCCTATCCTCCCTTGACCGCGCCTATGCGCCGGTAGGCCTTATTGTATGCGGGCTACCCGCCTGCATCCGCACTCCAGCCCGCCGTTCCATGAAACAATGACAAAAAAGCCGTGGATCGTCCCGTTCTGCTGAACTTCACTCTCAGGAGGCACTGGGAAACCGCCTGCCTCCTGTTCCCCGCTCAAAACAACTCAGGCATCATTCATTTACTTTTTTACAAAATATATTCTGAGAAAATATCTGTCAAGATGAATCAGGTGATTTGATAATCAATGGCAGGTGAGAGTTCTCAAACGCCAGGGAGGCCGGTCACGGCCGCATGAGCCCGTCAAGGTACGAAACACCCAGTATTGTGATCAAAGGGGAATATCACGGCTCAGTCTCAGGAGAATTCCCAGCTGCATGGGTTTATGAGCTACAGGATTTCCTATTGCCAAAATAACAATATATTCCCTTAAAAACAGACTCATTAAGGGTAATTGAAAAAGGCTTTTCGTCCCGGCGCCTTGGGGTATCGCCGGTTTCGCGCATATGGTGGGACTGCCCCTATGTGACAAGATCCAGTTGCTGCACCGTGCCGGCAGTACCGTCTTCCTTCAGGTAGACGCCGGTGGAGCGGACACGGCCAAGGAGCTCGTTGGTGGAACCCATGCGGATATCGAACAGAGTGGACACCCTGCCCAGATATATGGCCCCGATCCCCCGGTCATCGAGGGTGCTCAAGGATTGGGCACCCTGGCTGTCCACGGTCATGATCCGGAGCCGGTGAAATATCTCGTCATTCCCGTCGATCCAGCCATTATCATCCGCATCATGTGATGCAAGCTCGTCGAACCCGTTGCCCGTGGTCGGCCCGAAGAGCTCGGAACCGTTGTTGATCATCCCGTCGTTATTCAGGTCAATGGCCAGGAATCCTCTGCCGGAAGTGGGTATGGGGATCTCTTCCGATATGCCGTCGGCATCCAGATCAAACTCGAATTTCAGTGAAGTGAGATCTGCAGCATTGCCGTCAAAGTTGATCACCAGGGGGTCGACCGGGGCGTCACCTGCCCTTATGGACAGCATGTTCTTCTCGATGTACTCCCGGCTCATTTCGAGCTCGAGCGAAAAGGCCAGCTCCCTGCCGTCCGCCGTCCGGATGATCCCCTGGGCCCGGAAGCCCATATCCTCCCTTTCGCGGTGCGTATGTTCAAACTCGTATTCCATCCCCCAGCCATTCCCCTGCTCATTCTCCTGTCGAACGCTTTTGCGGCCCGCAGCCGGGTCCTGGTTCTCGACCTTCTCGATCCGGAGGAGCCTGATCTCTCTGCCCGAGAGCAGCTCTGCGATGAGCTTTTTTAAGGATATCTCGCGGTCGATTCCTTCTGCGAGATCGTCTTCCCCGCACCCGGATTCCTGGAGCATGGACCGGGCACCGGCGGATATGGTCACCCGATCGGCCGGCTGGGTTCCCGCAGTAGAATCACGTCTGACCCATACCCGCAGGCTCTGTCGTTCTTCATTTTCTTCCCGGTACGTCCGGGAAGAATTCATGATCATGTCTGCATCAAGGATCTTCATCCGATAATTCGCCTCATTCCTTCTCCATCGGGTTCAAACATGGTTCGCTTTATAGCGATTCCGAAAAATCCCCCCCCTTTGGGTCCCCTCGGCAGAAAGGCTTTTTGAGTCGATGTTCCAGCCGGTTATTTATATAGTTATGCGGCGAAATCTTTAGGAGATGCACCGGGAGATTTGCTCCTGCGATACCGGAGGGCTGTGCATGGCTGTCGAGGAAAAGATCGTGAGGGTTGCGGCAGTGGGTGATATCCACTGCAACGAAAGCCACCGGGACGTGGTGCACGCCCTTCTGGCCCATATCACCGAAACCGCCGAGGTGCTCCTGCTGTGCGGGGATCTGACAGATACCGGGCTCGTGGAAGAGGCGCACATTCTCGCCCGGGAAATCACGACCACGGTCAAGATTCCGGTCGTGGGCGTGCTGGGAAACCATGATTACGAATCGGGCAAGCAGCTGGAGATCAGGCAAATCCTGTGCGATGCCGGGGTGTCTATCTTAGATGGAGAAACCGTGCAGGTCCAGGGGATCGGTTTTGCAGGCGTGAAGGGATTCGCGGGAGGTTTCGGCAGATATCAGCTCGAGGCGTGGGGAGAGCTGGCGATTAAGGAATTCGTGCAGGAGGCGATGGACGAGGCCCTGAAACTGGAACTGGCTCTGGCACGGCTCGAAGAAATGCCCCTTGTCGTGTTGATGCACTATTCGCCCATCCGGGCCACCGTTGAGGGTGAACCGCGCGAGATCCTGCCCTTCTTGGGATCGAGCCGTCTCGAGGTGCCCCTGACCTGGTTCGACGTGATCGCCGTATTTCACGGCCATGCACACCGGGGCATGCCCGAGGGCTACACTGCCAGGAACATCCCGGTCTATAATGTGGCCATGCCGCTGCTTCGGGCTCTTCATCCCGAACGCCCTCCCTTCCGGCTGCTGGAGGTCTCCTGCCCTGTATCCGACACGGCTATGGGACAGTAAGAGGGATTCATGAAGGAGAGACCATGCAGAAGTTCTTGCTGGATGAAAGGTATCTCAGTCCGGACACCCGGAACTTCTACCGTGAGGTATTGACCCGTCTGGGCCAGTCGAAGATCCCGTTTCTTGTCGGCGGGGCCTTTGCCTTCGGGTGCTATACCCATGTGGTGAGGGACACCAAGGATCTCGATGTATTCGTCTATCCCCAGGATGCCGAGAACATCCTCGATGAGCTGAAACGTGCCGGCTTTCAGACCGAGTTTACGGACAGACTCTGGATAGCCAAGGCATTCCATGGTGAGTGCGTCGTGGACGTGATCTTCGGCTCGGGCAACGGCATCGGCAATGTGGACGAGGAATGGTTCATCTATTCGTGCAAAGGCGATCTCCTGGATATCGAGGCCAGACTCATCCCGCCCGAGGAGATGATCTGGTCTAAGGCATTCGTCATGTCCCGCGACCGATACGACGGCGCCGACGTTGCACACCTGTTGCTCACGTTCGCCGAGCGACTGGACTGGAAACGCCTTGACCGGCGCTTTGATGAGCATTGGCGGGTCCTCTACAACCATCTCCTCATTTTCGGGTATATCTATCCATCCGAGCGCGCGCGCATTCCCGCATGGATTATGCAGGAAATGGCACAGAGGCTCAGAGAAGAAACAGGCGCGCCTCCTCCCGCTGAAAAGGTCTGCCGGGGGACCTTTCTTTCCATGGTGGATTACGACATCGATGTCGAGCAGTGGGGTTACCATGATCCCAGGCCGGTGAAACCCACATTCAGAAATCCGGGTAGACCGGGAGATACGGGCGACCAGTGAGGAGTGCAGGATATCGGGGTCACACACCATGGCTCGCATCTGTCCTGCCCCACTGCCCGGGCATCCCGAGTGTTTTCCAGCACAGGTGCAAATCCTTGCCAAGTGCGTATGGGTGGTTTATGAACCTGTTATAAAAAGGAGGATTGCGTATGCCCCATGTCATCGTCAAGCTCTATCCCGGGAGATCAGAAGAGCTGAAAAAACGACTTGCCCAGGCAATAACTCAGGATGTGGTCGACATCATTCAATGCGATGAGAAATTCGTGTCCATAGCCTTTGAGGAGATCGATCCTGACCAGTGGCCGGAACGGGTGTACAAGCCGGATATCCTGGTCAAAAGGCAGCACCTGTACAAAGAACCGGGATATAACCCCTTCGAGTAGAAATTTATCGCCCTGTGTGCCCGGCCCGGCCTTTCAGCATGGCAGAGATCGCGTCCTCTCCTTGAAAACGCCGTCCTGAATCAGACATATGTATCATGATACCAGTAGTTCGGGAGATGATACTGCCATGGAGATACTGAAATCGCCTCGTCTGATCCTTCGGCCCCTGATTCCCAACGATGCGGTTCACTTTGCCAGGCTTCTGGGTCCTGATCAGGCAGGGGTGCGTATGACCGCGACCATTCCCGACCCGTGCACTGAAGAGGCGGCCCGGGAGTGGATCGTTCAGAACACCTCTCAGGAAACAGGGCACATATTCGCCATCACCCATGCCCAAAGCGGCGAGTTCATGGGTGCCATAGGGTTCGGAGACTCACCCGGAAACGGCGACCTCGGCTATTGGATCGGGAAGCCGTTTCGGGGTAAAGGTTATGCGACCGAGGCAATCCGTCGGATCGTGACCCATGCCTCCCATCTGGGCATTCGCCGCCTCTTTGCCGAGACATTCCTTACAAACCCCGCTTCTTCACGTGTCCTGATAAAGAACGGATTCCGGCTTGCAGGCAAAGGCACGCGCAACATCCCCGCACGCGGAGGGTCGCGCGCGGTCCTGAAGTATGTCGTGGAGATCCAGGGGTGTTCAGGGCAGAACAACTGGAAATGAAAACCCTGCGCCAAAACGGAGCGGACAAATCACCAGGGCGCGATCAAAACCTTGTACATAATTGCTTTTTCGCATTATACTATTGTAACAACCTTATCTTTGCTTGAAGGAACCGTACTATGCCCACCACCCTCATACAGTCCGGCAGGATCATCGACGGCACGGGCAGGAACTCCTTTGACGGCCATGTGCTCATCCGCGATGACACGATCGCCGATGTCATCCCCTCGGGCAATGCACCTCCCCAGGCCGACGAGGTGATCGACGCGAGGGGCCATGCGGTATGTCCGGGTTTCATCGACATGCATTCCCACGCCGACTGGCTGCTGCCCCTGCACGATCATCATAACCTGCTCGCGTGCCTGCCCGAGCAGGGCATCACCACGGTCGTTGCAGGAAATTGCGGATTTTCGCCCGCGCCCTTCAATCCTGCGACAACCCCTGAATTCCCTGCCGCCATGGACCTTCTTCTGGAAAGGCCCCTGGACGCTACCTGGCGCACCATGGGTCAGTTCCTGGACACCCTCGATCAGACCGGGCCTGTGGTCAATATCGCCGAACTCGTGGGCCACAGCACCATCCGCCTGGCCTGTGCCCGCACTCGGCGGGGCGTTCTGATCCGCAAAGAACTCGCCGCCTGCCTGGACAGTGTGAGAAGGTCCTTCGACGAAGGGGCCTGCGGCCTGAGCCTGGGTCTGGGGTATGATCCGGGCATGTACTCGCCCTTGGAAGAGATCGAGGCATTTTGCCGGGTGGCATCCGAATACGGACGTCCGGTGACTGTGCACCTCAAGGCGCTGAGCGTTCTATCCCCCACCTACCCGCTGATGACGCTCAAGGCCCACAACCTGCTCGCTCTGCAGGAAATGATCGACATCGCAGAAAAAACCGGTGTCACCCTGCAGCTGTCGCACTTCGTTTTCGTGGGCAGAAGGAGCTGGGGGTCTTCGCGTAAGGCCCTGAAGCTGATTGAGGACGCCTGCAGCCGTGGCGTCGATGTCATGTTCGATGCCTT
This sequence comes from Candidatus Phosphitivorax anaerolimi, assembly GCA_001896555.1. Classification (GTDB taxonomy): domain Bacteria; phylum Desulfobacterota; class Desulfomonilia; order UBA1062; family UBA1062; genus Phosphitivorax; species Phosphitivorax anaerolimi. Next base: position 148,026 of record MPOS01000012.1, on the reverse strand, counting down.
CCCCTACACTTGCGGAAATACGACGATCAATGTGGTACTGCCGTTCTGGTTCCTCGCCAGGGTGCCCCAGGCCTACCGGAGCAGGGTCTCCCGCATGCACCTGAAGGCCGAGTTGGAAGCGGGATTCGCCCTGCTGGGATTTACCTACCGTGATTTCCAGATCATGGACCCCGCTGTTCCCGGAATGGAAGACCTGGCCGGCCTCACCATGGACGAGGTCGCCGGGCGGTGGGGCATGCCGCCTTTCGATGCATTCCTGCGCCTGAGCGAGGAGAGCAGGGGCTCGGCCCTCATGCTCTTCCATACCTACAGCGGCGAGCCCGGGATGCAGGAGGTGATCGAACGCATGCTCTCCCACGAGCTCTGCCTCTTCGAAACCGACGCATTGATCAAGAGCACCGGCTATCCAAACCCGGCGGCCAAGGGGGCCTTCCCGCGCATCCTGGGGCCCCTTGTCCGCGACCGGAAGCTCTTCAGCCTGGAGCAGGCGGTGAACCGGGCCACCCTCGCCTCTGCACAGCGCTTCGGCATCACAGACCGGGGCATGATCGCACAAGGCAAGGCAGCGGATCTGGTGATTTTCGACCCCAACACCATTTCAGATGTTCCTCCTGGGCACGGCAGACCCGCTGGAAGGCCCGCAGGCATTGTCCACGTCTTCATCAACGGCGCGCATGTGGTCCGTGAAGGCACGTACAACAGCACAGCCCGGCACGGCCGGGTGTTGCGGATATGACCGGTTTGCCGTGACCTCGCCCGTGAACGATCTCATCATCCGCGGAATCACTTCCTTCCTGGCCGACGCCCGGTCGTCAGCCGCCTTCCGGACACGCTGGCAGGAACCGCTTCTCGCATTTGCCGATGCCCGCGATCCTTTCTTCGGGCGCCTCGGGCAGTGGGTGAGCCCGGACCATGCCATGCCTCAGGACCTGCTGCCCGATGCCGGGAGCGTGGCGGTTTACTTCCTGCCCTTCGAGAGGGATGTCATGCGATCGAACAGAACCGGCGGACATGCATCGGATCAGTGGGCGTACGCCTATGTGGAAACCAATGCGCTCATCACCTCACTGAACGTACACCTCACGGGGCTGCTGAGGGCCCACGGCCTCAACGCAGCCGGAATACCGCCCACTCACAATTTCGATCAGGAGCGCCTCATGAGTCACTGGTCTCATCGTCATGTTGCATGGATCGCCGGGCTCGGCACCTTCGGTGTTCATCGCATGCTCATTACCCAAAATGGATGCTGCGGGAGGCTGGGGAGCCTGGTGATCTCAGGGGAATGCGAGCCCACCGCCCGGCCCGGCTATGAATTCTGTCTGCACAGGCATGGCCGCACCTGTCTGAAGTGTGTGAAAAAGTGCCGCGCTGGGGCGCTCCAGGAGAACTCATTTGACCGCCATCTCTGTTATTCGATCCTTCTTGAGAACGCCCGTGTGCACGAGGAGAAGGGCTTGGCCGACGTATGCGGAAAATGCCTGAGCGCGGCGCCCTGCTCGCACACGAATCCGGCAAGGAAACTCGCACCTCTTCACAAGACTGATGGATGAGAAAGGGGAGAGTGTGAATATCGGACCGTTCAGGTTTTCCATGCGGGAAATGTCGGGTGCCATGGGGGATTTCGGCACCCTGCTGCCCCTGGCAGTGGGCTATATCTCGGTCTGCGGGCTCAACCCGGCGGGATTGCTGGTCACGATCGGGCTCGCGAACATCCTGACCGGCCTGATCTACCGTCTCCCCATACCCATCGAGCCCATGAAGGTCATTGCTGCAGTGGCCATTGCACAGAGATGGGAGCCCTCGATGATCTATGCGGCGGGGTTTTCCATGGGAGTGGTGTGGCTGGCAATATTCGCCACCCGTGTCATGGACCGGGTGGCCGTGCTCACGCCCGAGCCGGTGGTCCGCGGGATACAGGTGGCCCTGGGTATTCTTCTGGCGGCTCAGGCGTTTGAGATGGTCGCGGGCTCGTGGGTTCTGGGGGCGGTGTGTATCGGGATCATCCTCCTCTTGAGAAAAAACCCGTATGCGCCCGCAGCGATCGTGCTCATCGGCTTAGGAGTCGGCATCATGTTCCTGCGCGGGCAGCTGAGCGGCATCGGGTTTGCCGGTCCCTCACTGCCGAACCTGACCATGTTCCATCCCATCCAGGTATGGGAGAGCTTGCTGGGAGCGGGTTTTGCCCAGATCCCCCTGACCGCCACCAACGCCATCATCGTTACCGCGGCCATGATCAAGAACTACTGGCCCGAGCGGGAGGTGGGAGTCAACCAGCTCTCGCTGAGCACGGGCATCATGAACCTCGTGTCTCCGTTTCTGGGAGGGATGCCCATGTGCCACGGTGCGGGGGGGCTTGCCAGCCAGTATTACTTCGGCGCACGCACCGGCGGAGCGAACATCATCGAGGGAACGATTGAGGTGGCCCTCGGGATCCTGCTTGCCACCTCGATTGCAAACCTCTTTGCTCTGTTTCCCGGGCCCATTATCGGCGCCATGATGCTCCTGGTGGGAATCCAGCTGGTCGGGTTCGGCAGAAAATTCGGCTCTGGCAGAGACTTGATCCCCCTGGCAGTCACGGTGGCCGTCTCTCTGATCACCAACATGGCCTTTGGTTTCGCTGCCGGCGTGCTTATCCATTACGGGATCAGAAGGCTCGCAAGGGTCTGGTGAGGAATCAGCGGTATGGATTCCGGGCAAGCATTTCTACCCTTCTTTCATCCTATCAAGAACTATCTTGAGAAGGAGGAAAGAAGAGGCACTGCCCCTTCAGGTTTGCCCTGCCATTATGAACGTGGGGGTGGATGAGGGGATTACGCGTTGTACGGCCATGATATCGAAGGTGGGAACAGCACCTGGAAAATGAACGATGAGGAGGGAGGCATGAAATACGATCTTCAGGGCAAGGCTGTGGTTCTGACCGGCGGGAGCCGAGGAATAGGCAAGGCCGTGGCGCAGGAACTCGCAAAGGAGGGGGCGAGGATCGGGATCGCGGCCCGTGACGGCGAAAAGCTCACGGAGACAGCCCGGGCAGTCAGCGAACACGGATCATCATGCATCCTGCTTCCCTGCGATGTGACCCATGACAGGCAGGTCCGGAGCATGGTGGACCGGGCCGTAGAGGCACTGGGAGGCATCGACGTATTCATGAACATTGCAGGGGTCACCCTGGAAAGGTCCCTTGAGGAGGCCACCCCTGACGACTACCGGAGGGTGATGGAGACAAACCTGCTGGGAACCGTGCGCTGCACCTTAGCCGCGCTGCCCCATCTCAAAAAGAGTCGCGGGCTACTGGTGAATATCGCGAGTATCATCGTACGCACCCCCTTTCCCTATCTCGGGGTCTATGCGTGTTCAAAGTGGGCAGTGGCGGCATTCAGCGCGACCCTGCGCCAGGAGCTGTATGGCACGGGCGTCCGGGTGCTCACGGTTTTTCCCACGGTGGTGAACACGGACATGAAAGACCTCGAGCCGGTGCTTGCCAACTCACCTGCACAGAGCCCGCAGCAGTGCGCCCGTGCGATAATCCGGGCCATTAAGAGAGGGAAGACCGAGGCGGATACGGCCATCCTTCCCAAGTTTCTGAGTGCCGCCTACCACCTTGCCCCGGGCCTCGGCGACATGATTACCCGCCTGTTTTTGCCTAAAGAGTATCGGATCGGCGGCTGAACAGATCCTCGCCAGACCGGACAGGAAACATCCATGAGACGAGGCGGCGTGAACGCAGCGGTTTTGCCCATCCCCCGGCTACATCCGATTTTCCCTCGGTGGCCCGGGGACATCTTCGAGGAGTAGAGAAGAAAAGAAAAAGAATACTGATAAAAAGGAGGCGCCCATGACTGGAACAGAAGGATACCGTATGGTTCTGACCACCTGCCCGACCCGCGAAGAGGCTTACCGTCTGGCCTCTCTGCTCGTCCGCGGTCATGCGGCGGCGTGCGTCCAGATAACCGAAATCACCAGCTGTTACGAATGGAAGGGTGAGGTGAAAACCGAGCCCGAGCAGCTTCTCATTATCAAGGCCCGGGCGGATGCCTATGAGAAGATCGAAAAAATCATCAGCGACAACCACAGCTATGAGGTCCCGGAGATCGTCAGCATACCCATAGACAGGGGTTCGGCTGCGTATCTGAGATGGATCGACGAGGTGAGCGGGTAATCCTCGCTTCGGTTTTCCTGATCGAGGCGATTGGCTTTCACTACCATGGGATTGTGATCAGAGAACCGGGACCACAGAGACCTGTCCCCATGACCGCTGTACGGTTCCCGGTTTGCGGGATGATCCTTGATCCGAAAATGATTGTATGCTATCAGCGTCTTACTTGTGATTATATGGGTTCTCGCCCGATTGCCGGGTGAATCGCGCAGACACGTCGCACAGAAGCTTCCAATTGCACAGAAACGGGCGGCGCCGGTCTTGAAGCGGCTCACCGGCCTTGGGCATTCGACGGTCTGCTCCTTAATGACAGCCTTGCACTTCACTCCTTTGGGGAGCACGACTGTGAAGTGAGTGTGAAGGAGGTCGATAGAATGCGCCGTGACACCCGTTATCCATACAGGGCATGCATGGCCCTTTTCTGTATCGTATGGGCACTGCTGGCGGCAGGCTGTAAACGAAGCGATATCATTCTCGTAAAAAAAGGCGTCTACGGAAACTACGAGACAGCGATCGGCACGGCCTTCGACAGGTGTTCCCACTTTGTCAACACCTCCTGGGATCGCATCCAGTATGAAGCGAACCGGCCCATGGTGGTCTTTACCGCGGAGTTCCCCATCCAGGTGTTCCTGAACACCGTCACCGCAGACGCTCACAACTGGCTCACCCTCGAAAAAATCTATTTCGAGCAGGTTGCCCCCCAGTTGACCCATGCGTATATTCGGATCACCTTCCCGGTAATTCAGGAAAACAGGACATTCACCTTGGGCGATGTCATGCTCGGGATCGCCTCTGAAAAACAAACGGTATGGTCTCCCGCGTTCTCTCAGGAGAAGAAAGCGCGCATCATCCAGGCCATATACGAAGACTCTCCTGACATTTTCACCCAGGTAGCGGCCCACGCAAACCCCTCGTTCTCCATGGGGATCACGCTGCTGCGCACCCTCACCGGCAAAGACATCTCCCAATAGGCTCTTCTCAGTGACGGGTTCACATTCCTCCCGCCGCAAAGGCAGGCGGCCCCCCATTGTGTTTTTCCCTCAGCCTTGATATATAAGACTGAAAAATAATGAGATTGTGAGTTTTCATGAAAAAAATCATAGCGGTGCCTATCGTCCTCATCTGTTTTTCGCTTCTCTTCGCAACCCTTCCCCTCTCCTCCGCGCCCGAGCCGCTGGTAGCTGAGAAATACCTCACGCCGCTCTCCCCGATGAAGATTCATCAGAAGGCGGATAAGGAGATTCTGAAATACGTCAGGAATGCACACTACCTCAAGCCGTCCATAGATGACGAACTTTCCGCGAAGATTCTCGACAACTTTCTCTCCGGGCTCGACCCCCAGCGGAGTTTTTTCCTGGCATCCGACATCCGGGAATTCGAGCAGTACCGGTTCAGGCTGGACGACCTGCTGAAGTCAGGAGACTTGAAACCGGTGTTTACGATCTACAATCGCTATCAACAGCGTCTGGTGGAGCGGCTGATCTTCATGGCCCGTATGGTGGAGTCAGGAATCGAAGACATCACGTTCGATGAAGACGAATTCCTCGATGCAGACCGGAAGGACGATCCATGGCCGAAGAACAGAGAGGAGCTTCAGGACCTGTGGCGCAAGGGCGTCAAGAGCGACATCCTGACCCTTCTGCTGGACGACAAGCCCATAGCGGAAGTACGGGATACGCTTTCCAAGCGCTACCGGAGTCAGCTCAACCGCGCCGCTCAGACCAAGAGCGAGGATGTCTTCCAGCTGTTCATGAACGCCTTCACGCAGACCTTTGACCCCCATAGCCAGTATTTCTCTCCCCGGCAGTCTGAAAACTTCTCCATCGACATGAGCCTTTCCCTTGAAGGCATCGGGGCCATGCTCGGGGTGGAGAACGATTTTGTCAAGGTGGTGCGCCTGATCCCCGCAGGTCCTGCAGACAAGGCGGGAGAGCTCAAGCCGGACGACCGCATCGTCGGTGTCGGGCAGGGCGAAGACGGCGAGATCGTAGATGTGGTGGGCTGGCGGCTCGACGATGTCGTAGCCCTCATACGCGGGCCGAAAGAGACAACCGTGCGGCTGAAGATCATTCCCTCTGATGCCGCGGACGACACCCAGACCAAGATCATCTCCATCGTACGCAACACGGTCAAGCTCGAGGAGCAGGCCGCCCACAAGGAGATCCTCACCGTGGAAGACGGCGAAAAGGAGTACCGGATCGGCGTCATCATCATTCCCACCTTTTATCTCGATTTCGATGCCGTAAACGCCGGCAGGGATGATTTCCGGAGCACGACCAGGGATGTCAAAAGGCTCCTGGCAGAGCTCAAAGAAGCCCAGGTGCAGGGAATCATCATCGACCTGCGTGACAACGGCGGGGGCTCTCTCCAGGAGGCAAGCACGCTGACCGGCCTGTTCATCGAACAGGGGCCCATCGTCCAGATCCGGTATGCAAACAACAAGGTGGAAAAGCTCTATGACAGCGATCCCCGCATATTCTGGGACGGCCCCCTGGCCGTGGTGGTGAACCGCCTGAGCGCCTCTGCCTCGGAGATCTTCGCAGGGGCGATCCAGGACTATGGGAGGGGGCTGATCATCGGCGAGGATACCTTCGGCAAGGGTACGGTTCAGAGCCTCATATCCCTGAATCACGGCCAGCTCAAGCTCACCTCGGCGAAGTTCTACCGGATCTCCGGGGCCAGTACCCAGCATCGCGGGATAACCCCGGATATCATCTACCCCAGCCTCTACGACAGGAAAAAGATCGGCGAAGACTGTCTCGACAGCGCCCTGCCGTGGGATACGATCACAGGAACCTCCCACCGGCAGTACAAGAACTTCGCGCCGCTGATCCCGCTGCTCAACGACATGCATCTCAAGCGCATGGAAACCGACCCGGATTATCTCTATCTCAAGGACATGACCGAGCACCTGGCGCAGGTCCGGTCCAAGACCGAGGTGTCTCTCAATCGGGCCGTGCGCATCCAGGACCAGAAACAAGTGCGACAGAAACGCCTCGAGCTGGAAAACCGCCTCAGAAACGCCAAGGGCAAGCCCCTTCTGGAAGACCTGGAAGCCATCATCAAGGACGAGGAGAAAAAGGAGCTCCAGGGAGAATCCCGAAAAAGCAAAGGCCCGGAAGATCCGGTACTGATGGAGAGCGCCCGCATCCTGGCGGACTTCATGCGCATGCAGGTCCCGGCGGATTCTCCCCCGAAGGGAATTGCCGTAAACCAGCTCAATGTCGCCCCCTAGTCCTGTGGCGGTGGAGTTTGACAGAAGATCAGGATCAGGTTGAGGCCTGCCCCCTTGATTTGTGGATGATCTCCACTGTAGTACCAGACGCCGCGCAGTCTTGCCCGACCCGGACAAGCCCCCGCCCGAAGGCTCCTCTGACCGGGTTTTCGCGGGCTTTCGCACCCGGGTTCGCTCACCATGGCGCTGCTGCCGGGGACATATCCGATCGTGCCCTCTCAAGCCCAGGAGACCCATACCTCTTTGACTTGAGCAGGAAAATGTGGGAAAAGGAAACCGCTTCCTGCACCAGAGAAAATCACGGAGCAGGCGCTCAACCTTATACGAGACTGGGGATAGAACCTATGAACGTGCTGGTCACTGGAGGAGCGGGATACATCGGAAGCCATACCTGCGTGGAGCTTCTGAATGCAGGGTATGACGTGACAGTCGTGGACAATCTCTCCAATTCCAAGAAAGAATCACTGCAAAGGGTGGAAAGGATAACGGGCCGGCCCCCTGCCTTTTACCAGGTTGACCTGTTGGACAGAGACGGCCTTTCCTCGGTCTTTGCTCACGGGGCGTTCCATGCCGTCATCCATTTCGCCGGCCTCAAGGCGGTAGGGGAATCGGTGAGCATGCCCCTGCGCTACTACCACAACAATGTCACCGGAACCCTGATCCTGTGTGAGGTCATGAAGGAGCACGGGGTCAGAAACCTGGTGTTCAGCTCTTCCGCAACCGTGTACGGCGAGCCGGACACGGTTCCGATCAGAGAGGACTTCCCCTTGCGCGCCACCAACCCCTACGGGCGCTCCAAGCTCATGATCGAGGAGATTCTCCGCGATCTCTTTGTATCCGATCCGGGCTGGAACATCGCCCTGCTCAGATACTTCAACCCCGTGGGCGCCCATACGAGCGGTCTCATCGGGGAGGACCCCAACGACATCCCCAACAACCTCATGCCGTTCATCTCCCAGGTGGCGATCGGCAAACGAGAGCAGCTCAACGTGTTCGGAAACGACTACCCCACGGTTGACGGCACCGGGGTGCGCGACTATATCCATGTCGTAGACCTCGCCGCAGGGCATATCCACGCGCTGAAAAAAATCGAGCAGCGTCCCGGGGTCGTAACCTACAACCTGGGCACGGGCAGGGGCTACAGCGTCCTGGAGATGGTCCGCGCCTTTGAGAAGGCATCGGGCCGGAAGATCCCCTACCGGATCACGGAAAGACGCCCGGGCGACATCGCCTCGTGCTATGCAGACCCTTCAAAGGCACAGAAAGAGCTCGGGTGGAAGGCCCTGCGCGGCATCGACGAGATGTGTGCCGACTCGTGGAAATGGCAGTCGCTCAACCCGGACGGTTATACATGAGCAGGGTGAGCAAGAGCCTGTGATCCCGGCAGAATACCCCGCCCTGTGAGGCGTTCCTTGCCAAGGAGGTGCAGTGAGCACGCAGAAAACCTATCGTGACCGTGTCATGAACCTCTCCAGCAGGATACTCGGCCCGTGCGATTCACAGCCCGTGCGCAGCCTGACTGAGGCATTGACGATCATCCTGGCCGCCATCTGCGAAAACGTGATGGCAGGGACCGGCCACATCCCGGATCCGGAACACAGCACCATTGAGAAATGCTCGGTAAGTGTCTGCTTCATGGCGGCCTGTACAGTTCCCCTGATCTCGCAGCTCCGCGAAGGGGGGCAGGACGTTGACGCAGAATCACTCTTGCATCGGGCAGGCCAGCGGATATTCGAACGTTACGGCAAAGAAGACCAAAGAACAATCGTAGAGTCGGGAATGTTCCTGTTCAAAGAACTGATCAACGAGGCGCCGGGCAACCACAAGCTTCAGGAGTGGATGGGCAGCGTTCACAACGTGACGGACAAATACGTGCGCACCGGGGGCCGGACAGACTGCGTGGATCTTTTCGCGCCGCTGTATCTGGTGCTCCTCATGGCGACGAAACAGACCGGCGCACGACCGGGAATGGAAAAGGAGATCTGAATAAAGATGAGTCTCGTCAAGGACCTGGCCAGACAGGGAAAGGACAAGATGCTCTCCAAAACGCTTGAGGTCTTGGGCCGGCAGGTAGTCAGCCGATACGGCACACTGCGTGATATCACCCTCGACTCCCATGCCCGGAAGATCGAGATCGAGGTGCTGCTCGAAGGCGAATCGAGCCCTATCCGGGTTTCTATCAACCGGTTTGATATCGTCTTCGAAGGAGAAGAGGCAATGGTGATCTTCCGGGACATTGCCGTATCGAGGGCGTGGATGAAAACCCTGGCGGAAGACATCCTCGTGGGCAAGCCATTGAAAATACCTCACAAGTACGCCAAATTGCTCGACAAGATCATCTAGCGCACAGGTCTTTTTGTGCGGGCCCGCCCCCGGACCGATTAAAAGGCGTATGATTCGCTTGCATTCGGGTGAAATTTCTACTACCTAAAAACCTTCATGCATATGTTGATATGAGAGAGTATAATTTTTGACGAGGACCATGTTGGTACGAGAAATTCTCAAGGAGAAGAAAACAAGCTTCAGCTTCGAGTTCTTCCCACCCAAGACGCCCGGGGGATGGGACAAGCTCTTTCTGACGATCTCCGATCTCATCCCGCTGAAGCCCTCGTGGGTGAGCGTGACGTACGGCGCAGGCGGGTCCACCCGGGAGAATACCCACAACCTGGTGGTGAGGATAAAGAAAGAGACAGACCTCACGGTTGTCACCCATCTCACTTGCATCGAAGCCACCAGAGGCGACATCATGGCCATTCTCGAGCGCTACGACAGCGAGGGGATCTACAACATTCTTGCCCTGCGGGGAGACCCCCCCCTCGGGCAGAGCAGCTGGGAGGCAGGCCCCGAAGGGTTCTGCTATGCGATCGACCTCGTCGCGTTCATCAAGAAGCACTTCCCGCATATGTGTGTGGGAGTGGCCGGCTTTCCCGAAGGGCATCCGGAAACGAAAAACCGCCTGCAGGAGATCGAGCACCTCAAGGCCAAGGTCGATGCAGGGGCGGACTACATTATCACCCAGCTCTTCTTCGACAACCGCGACTATTACGACTTCTGCGAGCGGTGCGAGCTGGCCGGGATCACGGTCCCGATCATTGCGGGCATCATGCCCGTCATTTCCCGCAGCGGCATGATCCGCATGGCCGAGCTCGCGGCACGGGCACGGATACCCGCAGCCCTTCTGAAGTCGGTGCAGCGGGCCGGCAGCGACGAGTCTGTCGAGCGGGTCGGCATTCACTGGGCCACCGAGCAGGTGCGCGACCTCATCGACAACCATGCGCGGGGTATTCACTTCTATACACTGAACAACGCCAACGCCACCCTGAAGATCTACGAGGCCCTCGGGGTCGACGACTCATCACAGCTCGCCTGAGGCAGAGCACTTTCAAGGAGATCGCCCGAGAACAGGCCAAGCATATTATGATGAGACACCATGAAGCAGAAGCAAAACCCAGATTCCATTTCGCCTCAGGAAAGGAGCAACCGATATGAGCATATGTCCCTGCGGATCCAAACTCGATTATGAGCAGTGCTGCGAGCCGTTGATCAAGGGCACTCGGCAGGCCGGTACGCCGGAGCAGCTGATGCGCTCGCGGTACACCGCATATGTAAAGGCGGAGCTCGATTACCTCCTGGAATCCACCCATCCCTCCCAGAGGGGCGATTACGACCTCAAGAGCACCAGGCGCTGGGCCGAGAAATCGGAGTGGGACGGTTTGCAGATCATATCCACTGAAGGAGGAGGCGAGGAAGACACCGAAGGCAAGGTGGAATTCATCGCTCATTACCGCTACAAGGGCAGAAAGACAGCCCACCACGAGCTGGCCGAGTTTGTCAGAGAGGATGGCAGGTGGTTCTTCCATCACGGCGACATGGTTCCCCAGAAACAGGTGATCCGCGAAGGCGATAAAATCGGCCGGAACGATCCCTGCCCCTGCGGGAGCGGACTGAAGTACAAGAAATGCTGCGGAAAGTGAGGCACTGAAGCTCTGCTTGCACTTTAGCGGCGGTCCGGCGCCTGTGCAGCGGAGGGGAGAAAGGTTGTGCCGCCCTGCCCTCTCCGCTTGATTTACCGGGGGCATGTCCCGGAAGCGAAGGCATGGGCACCGGCTCAGCAGGATACCCAAAAAAGGAGGACTCACATCCATGTCAAGAGGTTTCAAGAAGATCCTGACCTCCCGCATCACCATCTCCCTCCTCTACCGCTTCATCCGGGAATATTCACGGACCTTCCGGCTCCAGGTGGAAAACGAGGGCCAGTGGATGGACCATGTCGATTCCGGCGGTGCAGTGGTACTGTGCTGCTGGCATCAGCAGTTCTTCTCCGCGATCAGGCACTTCAGGGATTATCGTCATTACCGTCCTTCGCTCATGATATCCAGGAGTGCTGACGGCAAGATCATCGCAGGGGTAGCCGAGAAAACCGGATGGGACGTGGTGCGCGGCTCCTCATCGAGGGGCGGGCGCGACGCGCTGACCCGGATGGCTGAAAAACTGAAGCAGAGCAGAGTAGCCGCACATATCGTGGACGGCCCCCGGGGACCGGCCGGGACCGTGAAGGCTGGGGTCATCCGCCTTGCCCAGCTCGGCGGGGCGGTCATCGCGCCTTTTTCCACCCGGACCGACAGGGCGTGGTACTTCAACAGCTGGGACCGTTTCATGATACCCAAGCCCTTTGCCCGGGTCACGCTGCGATTTGACGGCCTCTATCCGGTTCCCTGCCCGTCTTCGCCCGAAGAGTTCGAAGAACATCGTCAGAGGCTGGAAAAGATCATGCGGCCCGGGCTCATCCTCCCGTGAATTCTCGCCTTCACTTTCTGGAAAAACCGTGCTAGTTTATGGTGAATAATGTCTTTGAGATGCGTTTATTGTGGAAAAACACGTGCTTAGATACTAAGCAGAGATAAAATCAAATTGTGAGGAGGGTATCATGTTGAAGAAAGTGCTCGGAGTTTTTTTGGCAACGGTCCTGTTCATTTCCACAGGATACGCACTGGAGGTGGCAAAGGTAAACGTGCCCGATTCCATCAGCGCCGCCGGCAGTGACCTGGTGCTGAACGGTGCCGGCATACGGAGCAAGTGGGGTCTCAAACTCTACGTCGGCAGCCTTTTCCTCCCCCAGAAGAGCACGGACGCTCAGGCCATCATAGCTGCCAATGAACCCATGGCAATCAGGCTCAACATCATCTCCGGCCTGATCACCAGCGAGAAGATGATCACCGCCACAAGAGAGGGCTTCGATAATTCCACAGGCGGCAACCTAGAGCCCATCGCAGACGATGTCGAGACCTTTATCGCGGTCTTCAATGAGCCCATCAAAGAGGGAGATGCCTTTGATCTCGTCTTTGCCCCCGAAAAAGGGGTGGAGGTGTTCAAGAACGGCAATCCCATTGCCGTTGTCGGAGACCTTGAATTCAAGAAGGCCCTCTTCGGGATCTGGCTCTGTGACAAGCCGGCCCAGAAAAGCCTCAAGGATGGCATGCTCGGCATGTAGCCCGGTCTGCAGTATGAATCAGAGGCTTGCAGGGCTCATCGCCCTGAAAGCCTCTTCCCTCCCAAGATCACCCGCATCTTCAAGATCCTCATCCTTCTTTCCGAAATGCAATCCTATGAGCAGAGAACAGGGAAGAGCTGCATGAATGATCTCCCAGCACATACTTTGCAGTTGCCAGAAGAGGAAATCTTGGTAGGATAGAGTGCCATGAAAACATTTATCCGTGACCTGCTGAAGCGGTATTTCTCCGACCCTCAGGTAATCATTCTGATCCTCATCCTCCTTGCGGGGCTCGTATTCATAGTTCTCCTCGGCGACATGCTGCTGCCTGTCTTCGTGGCCATCATCATCGCCTACCTCCTCGATGGAGTGGTCTCCTGGCTCCAGCGTTTCGGCCTGCCCAGAAACGCCGCAGTGATCATCGTGTTCACCTGCTTCATTGCACTGGTCGCCGTGCTGCTCATCGGGCTGCTCCCTCATATCACCCGGCAGATCGCCCAGCTCATCCAGGAACTGCCCGTCATGCTGGCGAAGGGGCAGAAGGAGTTGCTCAAGCTCCCGGAAAAGTACCCGGATTTCTTCTCTCACGATCGCATCAGCCAGATATTCACCTATATCGGTTCGGATATCGCGGATTTGGGCCAGCGTGTGCTTTCCTTCTCACTGTCATCGGTCCGGAGCATCATTACCCTGCTGGTGTATCTGGTTCTCGTGCCCTTCCTGGTGTTCTTCTTTCTCAAAGACAAGTACCTCATATTCCAGTGGGCCAAGGAACTCCTGCCGGAGCAGCGTGCTCTCACCCTCAGGGTATGGGTGGAGGTGAACCAGCAGTTTGCCAACTATGTCAGAGGAAAGATATGGGAGATCGTCATCATCTGGGCGATCTGTTACGTGGTGTTCTCCTTCATGGGCCTGAGGTTCGCAATGTTCCTGTCGTTTTTCGTGGGCCTCGCCGACCTCGTCCCCTATGTCGGGTCGACGATCATGGCATTCCCGGTCGCGCTCATCGCCTTTTTCCAGTGGGGGCTCGACTGGCAGTTCGCCTACATTCTTATCGCATACGGCATCATCCAGATCTTTGACGGCAACATCCTGGCTCCTCTCCTGTTTTCCGAGGCGGTCAACCTGCATCCGGTGGCCATCATCGTGTCCCTGCTCTTCTTCGGCGGTCTCTGGGGCGTCTGGGGGCTCATCTTTGCGGTGCCCCTGGCCACGCTTGTTCATGCGGTACACAAGGCCTGGACCAGCAGCCTCACCCGGCCCACTCCCGTAAGTAGTGTAGAGCAGAAAACCGCCGAGACCATCCCCGGCTGATCTCCGCATATAAACCCGGCCTCCCGCACGAGCAGGTCAAGGGGTGTGCCCCTGCTGCTTAAAAAATCCTTGTGCTCATAATAAAACATCATCAGCCCGATAAGGCACGATGAAGGGGAGGGATTTATCTTTTTTCCACCAAGAGACGATGAGTGGATATGTATGATAGTGCCGAAACGTGAGGACTGAGCCGCAGGAATGACAAATACGCCGACCTTTCTCAAAGAATTGCGGATTCTCATCGTGGACGATTCTGCAGTGGTCAGGAGCGTCCTCGCCAAGGAACTCCTGCGATCCGGCGTTGAGGTGACCCAGGCGGAGAACGGGCAGCAGGCGCTCGATATCGCGCTGTGCAAGGAGTTCGACCTGATCATCACCGATGTGGAGATGCCCTGCATGGACGGGATCGAGCTCTGCAGACGGTTGAAAACCAATCCCCGGACCCAGCAGACACCCATTGTCATCCTGAGCTCTCTGGACAGCGAAGAAGACATCAAAAAAGGCTACAAGGCCGGTGCATCCACCTACATCACCAAGGCTCAGGCCAAGGAATCCCTGATCGAAACCATCGAGACCGTGCTCCAGAAAACGACCTTCCAGCGGGGAAGGACCATCCTCGTGGTAGACGACTCTTCCACGGTGAGGACCCTGGTGGAAAAGGGCCTCAAGGAGGTGGGTTTCGAGGTGGTGAAGGCGGAAAACGGCAGGCTCGCCCTCGATGTCCTCAAGCACGAGCATCCTGACCTCATTCTCAGCGACATCGACATGCCCGAGATGAACGGTGAGGAGTTCTGCCAGGCCGTGCACGCCGATCCCCAGCTCAGCACCATCCCCTTCGTGGTCATGAGCGCCAACGACGACCGCCCCATCATGCGCCGCATGCTCCAGCTCGGAGCCGATGCCTATCTGGTGAAACCCTTCAACATCGACCAGCTGGTCATAACCGTGGAGAAGCTGCTTTCCGACAAGCTGCTCATCCTCCACAAGGAGAAGGAGCGTCTGGAGACGGAGCAGAAGCTCATTTTGGCGAGCATCACTTCGCTATGCTGCGCGCTGGAGGCCCGCGATTCCTATACCAGGGGGCACTCGGAGGCGGTGTCGTACATCGCCACCAGGATCGCCATGGAAATGGGCATGAGCCAGGAGGAGATCGACCTCGTAAAGCTCGGCGGCAAGCTGCACGACCTGGGAAAGATCGGTGTATTGGACAGCGTGCTGCTCAAACCCGGCAAGCTCAGCGACGAGGAATTCGCTATCATCAAACGCCATCCGGTGATCGGCGCCGACATCCTCAGGCCGGTGCCGAGCCTCGCCAAGATCCTCCCCATCGTGCTCCATCACCACGAGCGTTTCGACGGCAATGGATATCCTGAAGGGCTCAAAGGCGAGGATATCCCCCTGTGGGCCAGAATCACCGCCGTGGGCGATACCTATCACGCGCTCACGAGCGACCGCCCCTATCGCAAGGGCATGGACAGGGACAAGGCCCTCCAGATCATCGAGAGTGTGAGCGGGAGCCAGCTCTGTCCCGACTGTGTGGATGTCTTCCTCAAAATGGAGCTCTGGCTGGGAGATCACGGCAATGAAGGGCCGATCGAGCCCAATCCCGGAGAAGAGAAGCCCTCCTCAGAGAATCTCATCGTGCTGCCCAACACACTGATCGCACGCGCCCGCAAGTGAGGCTGCAAGGCCGTGGCAACACAGGCATCATCCCTGCCCCCATCTGAAACAAAGCAAGAAAGAATTTGCATTTGGTTTACGTTTTCACTATTAATCTGTTCCATTGTGGAAGAGATATACTACTAGAGGTAGTGGGCATGAGAAGAGACATTGTTCATGAAGGATCAGAACAGCTGACGTATGAGATCCGTGAAATCGTCGCTGTAGCGGATGTGTTGAGAAAATACGGAGTCCAGATCACTTGGGAGAACATCGGCGATCCCATTCAGAAGGGCGAGAAGCTCCCCCAGTGGATCAAGGACATCGTCATCGACCTTGTATCGGACGACAGGACCTATGGATATGTTGCCACCCAGGGCGTTCCGGAAACACGGGAGTTCCTCGCACAGGAGGTAAACAAGCGCGGCGGCTATCAGATCACCAGAGACGACATCGTGTTCTTCAACGGCCTGGGCGATGCCGTTGCAAAGGTGTTCAACTTCATGAAACGGGAGTCGCGGGTCATCGGGCCCTCCCCGGCCTACTCGACCCATTCTTCCGCCGAGGCAGCCCATTCGGGCTACGAGCACCTCACCTACGAACTGGACCCGAAAAACAACTGGATTCCCGACCTGGACGATCTCGAGAAGAAGATCAGATACAACGACTCCATCGCGGGCATCCTCATCATCAATCCCGACAATCCCACCGGCGCGGTATACCCCCGGGAGATACTCGAGCAGATGGTGGATATCGCCCGGCGGTACCGGGTGTTCATGATCTGCGATGAGATATACAGCAATCTGGTCTACGACACCCACAAGACCGCTCACTTGAGCGAGGTGATCGAGGAGATCCCGGGCATGGCCCTGCGCGGCATCTCCAAGGAAGTGCCGTGGCCCGGGTCCCGATGCGGGTGGATCGAGGTGTTCAATCAGGACAAGCTCAACTTCAAGCGCTATGTCAAGAGCCTGATAAACGCCAAGATGCTCGAGGTCTGTTCCACGAGCCTTCCTCAATACGCCATACCTCGCATCCTGGGAGACCCCAGATACCCTGAACACCTCGAGCGGAGGCGGACAATATACGCACAGCGTGCCGAGGAGGCGTGGAAATTCTTCTCTGATGTCCCGGGCGTGGTGGTCAACAAGCCTCAGGGCGCCTTCTACATGACCGTGCTCTTCGAGGACCACGTGCTGAACGACCGGCAGAGCCTCCCAATCCCGGACACCAGAATCCGCAGGTTCATCGAAGACAAGGTCAAGGGCGTGGAGCCGGACAAGCGCTTCGTGTACTATCTCCTGGGCGCCACCGGTATCTGTGTGGTTCCCCTGACAGGATTCTGCTGCAAGAAGCAGGGCTTCCGCCTGACCCTGCTGGAGACGGACGATAAAAAACGCACGTGGACATGGCAGACCATCGCAGAAAGCATCAAGACCTACCTCGACTCCACCAACAAGGCAAACATTTCGTCCAGTTCCGCGATCTAGCCCCCATGGTCATGGGCTGCATATAACCGGGTCCGGCTGCCGCGGGTATGCCCGTGCAGCCATCGGCCCGGGAAAGAGTGAGGGTGTTTCCTTTGAACGTGAGGATCTCACAGGAGAGGATCGAGTTTCAGTCGCTGGGCCAGCCGATTGCCGGAGTGCTCTTCCTGCCCGGGGATGGGGGCCTGTTTCCCGCGCTGGTGATCTCGCACGGCTACATGGATTTCAAGGAAAACTACTTCGAGCTCTGCGGGTATCTTGCCCAACGCGGCGTCGCATCACTGGTCATGGACATGCACGGCCATGGCGAGAGCGGAGGCGAGCGTTACCACATCCACCTGGACGAATGGATCGCCGATATACGGGCGGCCATGGATGTGCTCCAGGCGCATCCATCCATCGACCCGGAGGGCTTGGGCGCCTTCGGCCTTTCCTCGGGCGGCACGGCCGTCCTCGAAGCCGCCCTGGTCGACTCGAGGATACGGGCCCTGATCACCCTGGATGCGACTGTCAGGCCGCTCTTGAGCGTACCCGAGCGGATCGGCATGGGTCTGCTTTCCACGCTGGGAAGGATCAAGCGTTTCCTGACAGGCAGGGATCTGAGGGTTTCCCTTGTCCGCGAGGTAGGCAAGGTGGAGGCTGCGCACGATCCCGAGGTCAACGAACAATGGCGCAGCAATCCCCGGGTCGTCGAGATGTGGTCATCGTTCCCCTTCCCCGGCTCTGAGGCATCGGTGTATGTTGACACCCTCACCCGGGTTCACCGGATAACGGTCCCGACACTCGTGCTCCACGGCGCGCAGGACAGGGTTGACAGTCCTCAAACCGCTCATATGCTCTTCGATGCCCTGACCTGCCCCAAGGAGCTGCACATCATCGAGGGCAACGGTCATCTCGGCCACCTGGACCGGAACAAAGGCATGGTAATGGAACTGACCGCTGGCTGGGCACTGAGCCGTCTGAAGGGCTCCGGCAGACCATCAGGTGAATGCGCCAGCAGCTCATCCCGGAAAAGGAGTATGGAATGAAGGCAACCGGAAAACATTCGATAACAGGGCTCCTCACGGTCTTTTTCCTCGCGGGAGCCCTGATCTTCACCGGATGCGAGGGCAGCGAGGCCAAGAGAGAGGTGGAAGAAACCGTCAAGGAGCTCAGCGGCGCCGGACTCGTCGATAAGGGCGAGAAGCTCAAGCAGCAGATCAGAGACCTCAATGCAGAGGATGTCCGGAGGATTCAGGAAGACCTTTCCCGGGGCATCTACGAGGAGGAATAGAGCATCTCCGCTGCAAGCAGCGGGGCAGGCCTGGTATGAACAGGCCATTCACAGTACGCTTGAGCATTGAAGACCGATCCTAAAAAGAACAGGAAAAGACGGGATTGTCTGAGGCAGCTTGTATTCGATTGAGAATCGAATGAACTGCTCGTTTTTTCATACAGCGCCGTGCATGACAATGGCGCGCGAGCCATTTCGGCCGCGATTGCCGCACGACGGGAAAAGGCTCTGTGTAAGGAGGGGGTGTAATTATGGAGAATACCGATTGTGTGGTCTGGATCACCGGTGCCTCGTCGGGCATCGGGGAGGCGCTGGCATACGCATACAGCAAAAAGGGAGCCCGCCTGGTTCTTTCCTCCCGCGACGAAGCAAGGCTCAGCGAGGTCCGGAGCCGGTGCGAGGAGCCCGGCCGTCATCTCGTGGTTCCCCTCGATCTGCGGGATGCGCCGTGCATTGGAGCGGGATGTGCAAAAGTTCTCGAACATATGGGGCATGTGGACATCCTGATCAACAACGGGGGCATTTCCCAGCGAAGCCTCGTCTTGGAAACCCCCCTGGACGTAGACCGGATGATCATGGAGACGAATTTCTTCGGCACCGTGGCGCTGACCAAGGCGGTCCTCCCCTCCATGGCACAGCGGCGCTCCGGCCGTATCGTGGTCATCAGCAGCCTGGTCGGCAGGTTCGGCACCCCGCTGAGATCGGCGTATTCCGCGTCGAAGCACGCCCTGCACGGGTTTTTCGAGAGTCTGAGGGCCGAGGTGTGGGGGCTGGGTATCGGGGTTACCCTGGTGTGTCCGGGTTTCATCCGGACCAATATCTCCGTCAATGCCCTCACCAGAGACGGCAGCCCCCAGGGAACCATGGACGAAGCACAGGCAAACGGCATGCCACCCGATGCATGCGCTCGGAAGATCATCGCAGCCGTTGAGAAGGGGAAGCCGGAGGTGTACATCGGAGGCAAGGAACTGATGGGGGTGTACATCAAGAGGTTCGCCCCGGGATTGTTCGACCGCATCATCAGAAAGACCAGGGTCACCTAGCGCCGGTCCTCCTTTTAAGAGAAGCGCTGTCGGCCGGCAGGGAGAGGCCCTTCTTGTTTAGGGGAAGGCGGTATTCAATTTTCCTTCCTGCCTACCGATAATCACTATATGCGGATTCTTAAGCATCCGTCATGCACCGGGATATCTCATCAAAGGTGTATTCTCTGCCATACAGCGCTTCCCTCACAGGGGTTGAGATCCAGAATCCAAGGCAGCCGGCCGAAACAGCCTTTGTCCCTGATCCTTTTCCGGGCAGGGACAGAGACAAGGGTATGATCAATCCCGAAAAGGACGGTGTTTGGATTCATGGCTATTGAGGGATAAGGATGAGTTGTCAGATGAGCACGAGAGAGAAGGTGGCTGATTGCATCCGGAACATGGATTCGGCAATGCTGAGCATGCCTATGGATATCAGCCGGATCGCTCTGATGGCCAGAAGCCGTGACACGAACGCCGATGAGCTCGCCCGATTTTTATCACATCACGGGTCTCTCTCGGCCAGGGTCCTGAAGATAGCCAACTCCTCCTGCTTCGGTCGCAGTGGGGATATCGATTCCCTGAGCAGCGCCATAATCCAAACCGGGTTTCGTGAGATCGTTGCCATCGCCCTTTGCTCGGGTGTCTTCACCATGCTCTCCAGTGAGGGCAAATGCTCGGGTGTCGAACAGGACCGGATCTGGAAACACAACATCGGGGCGGGTCTTGCAGCGAATCTCGCAGCGAAAAGTGTCCGCGCACCGGTCGACGGGTTCTCCATGCTCACGGGTCTTCTCCATGATATCGGGAAGATCGTTTTCCATCTATGCCTCCCCGATGAGTATCAGGAGGTTCTCCAATGCCATCAGGCAGACCTTGCGCCCCTCCACTCGCTGGAGAGAGAACGTCTGGGTATCGACCATGGAGAAGTGGGATATCAGTTGCTTATGCGGTGGAATTTCCCAGATTCCGTCTGCATGCCCATCCGTTATCATCATGACCTGATCAAGTGCCCCTTTGAATACTTTCGTCAGACCATGATCCTGCATCTTGCAGACTACCTCGCCCTCCGGGCCTGCATAGGCTGTAGCGGCAACATCAATCCCGAAATAAGCACAGGAGCAATGACCACCATGGGCCTTTCGGAGACACGGATGGATGAACTCACAGAAAAGCTGGGAGACATGCGCTCTCAGGTAGACCATTTCCTCGAAGCGCTTTCGTAAAAGATGAAGGAGAGATTGCTGATGGAAAAGATTGTGGTGATTGGTGCCGGCAATGTGGGAGCATCCTCGGCCGCGGCCATGGCCGGAGAGAAACTGGGAGATATCTATCTCTATGATATCCTAGAAAATATCGCTGCCGGCCGTGCCATGGATATCAATCATGCATCCCCTGTCATGCATACAGACTGCCTGGTGACCGGGAGCCATTCCCCCGAGGTGCTCTCCGGTGCCGATATCGTGGTGATCACTGCGGGCATTGCCCGGCACTCCGGCATGACCCGCCTCGATCTCCTCAGGCAGAATCTCCAGGTGATGACCGGCATATCAGGCTTTATCATGAAGTTCTGCCCCCATGCCAGGGTGCTGGTGGTGACCAATCCTGTCGATGTCCTCACCTGGTATCTCAAAAACCTGCAACCCGACATGAACGTTTTCGGGCTGGGATGCTCTCTGGATACGGTCCGTTTCAGGCACTTCATCGCCGAGGCCGCAGGGGTTTCTGCAGACTGCGTTCAGGGGATGGTGATCGGCGCCCATACCGATGACATGGTCCCGCTGGTGAGCCGGGCCACGGTCAGCGGCATCCCGCTCAGGGAAATTGTGAGCAGTGAGGCCCTTGACACCGTCTGCCAAAGAACCCGGGCAGCGGGCACGCTCATCGTGGATATGCTCCGGCACCACAGCGGATTCTACGCAGCCTCTCAGGTGGTTTCCCGGATCGTAAAGGCGATGGTGCTCGATCGCCATGAGATATTTCCTCTCAGTGTCGTATGCGCCGGAGAATACGGCTATGACAAAATCCCCCTCGCGCTGCCGGCCGTCATCGGCCACCGGGGCATATACCGCATCCTCGATATCGAACTCGAACCCGGCGAACGCAGTGATCTGGACCGGTGCGCATCCGCGATGAACGAGGTGATTCAAGGCCTTTCCTAGCCGCTTTCTCGCCCGTTTGTCTCTTGCATCTACGAGCCGATGATACTAGACTCTTCTCCTGCCATGGATCTGTCATAAAGGGGGGGGGAATCATGGAGCTCTTTGAGAAGGTGAATATCGGCGGCCTCAGCCTGGCGAACCGCCTGGTGAAATCCGCAACCCTGGAGAATACGGCGACCTCAGACGGCCTGCCGACCCGGCAGACGGCTCACTTCTACAAACGGCTGGCCCGGGGGGAGCCCGGCCTTATCATCACCGGTTATGCCTATGTCCATCCGTCAGGTCGCTCCTATCCTTTCCAGCACGGCGCAGACAGCGACGCCATGATCGAATGCTGGCGCCCGGTTGTAGATACGGTCCACGAGCACGGCAGCAGGATAGCCCTCCAGATCGTTCACGGAGGAAGGCAGTGCAGGCCCGACCGTAACGGGCAGACCCTGCTGGCCCCCTCCCGGATTCCCAACCTGGTCTATTTCTCGCTGCCTCGAAAAATGACCTCAGACGAGATCACCCGGACCATCCGGGATTTCGGCGAAGCAGCCGGCAGGGCCCGTGAGGCGGGGTTCGATGCGGTTCAGATCCATGCAGCCCACGGGTATCTCATCTCGGGTTTTCTTTCGCCGCTGACCAACCGCCGCAGAGACGAGTGGGGAGGCGACCCGGAGCGGAGGTCCCGGTTTCTCACCGAGGTCTTCCGCACGGTCCGCTCCGCGGTGGGAGACGATTTCCCGGTCATGGCAAAGATGAACATTCACGACTTCGTCCCATTCGGACTGACTCCTGCACGCAGTTTTCCGCTGGCGTGCAGGCTCGCACGGCTCGGTCTGGACGCTCTGGAGATCAGCGGCGGGCTCCTGGAAAACCCCTTGGCAATGAGCAGGGGCGGTGCACCCTCCGCCATTATCAACAGGGGCAAGAGGCTGCCCGTACGGGCATACTTCTCGTCGTGCCTTGCCTTCATGAGGTTTTTCCAGCCCTTTCGCGAGAACTATTTCCAGGAATATGCCGCCAGGCTCAAACCCGATCTCCCCATCCCGCTCATCCTCGTGGGAGGCGTGAGAAGCGTCCATGGAGCCGAACAGGCTCTTCTCTCCGGCGCTGCCGACCTCGTCTCGATGGCCCGTCCCCTGGTCAGAGAACCCGACCTGCCGAAGAAATGGCGGGAGGGAGCCGCCGATCGGGCGAGCTGCACCTCGTGCAATCGATGCCTGGGAGAGATCGAGCAGGGGGGCAGGCTCGCCTGTTACCAAAAGACGGACAGCCGCCGCCCATGATCCGGTTGCCGAGCATCATCTCCCTGTCTGAAGAAAAGCTTGGCAGGCAACAGGTACACCTGTACCCGGGAAACGAATCATGCTATGAATAATCCCCGCCGGACGGCCCTGCTCTAAGCCGGGGTCCTCCACTCAAAAGACGCGGGGACCGGGGTCTTTCAAGGCCGGGCGAATATCCCCATGCCTCACCGCGGACCCCTTCGGAGGAAAATCCCCGTGCGGCGCCGAACCCGGCAGCGAGAGATCAAACCAAAGACGGGAGGCTACACAATGAAGAGAAAACCCATCCCTTTTTCGGAGCTCCTTATCCAGGCCCACACCATATGGTCGCGCCAATGGCTCGTACTTACCTGCGGTGATTTCAAATCGGGCGAATTCAACTCGATGACCGTGGGGTGGGGAAGCTTCGGAACCATGTGGAATGTCCCCATGGCTCAGGTGGTGGTCCGCCCGACCAGGTATACCTATCAGTTCATGGAGCAGTACGACACCTTCACCCTGTGCGCCCTGGGGAAAAAATATCGTGATTCACTGAAGATTCTTGGCAGCCGCTCGGGCAGAGACGGAGACAAGATATCCGCGGCAGGGCTGACCCCTATACCCTCCTCCAAGATCGCTGCGCCGGGTTTTGCCGAGGCTCAGCTCATCGTGGAGCTCAAGAAGATCTACTGGGACGACTTCAAGCCCAGCCATTTCCTGGACCCCTCCATCGAGGAGCACTATCCCCTCAAGGACTACCACAGAATGTACTTTGGGGAGGTACTTGCCATCTCCGGGACTGAGTCGTATTCAATTATCTAGCAGTGCACACCGCCGATCGCGGCTGGGAGAGCGTGATGGATCGATCGAGGAAACAGTGGAAGTTTGCGTCTGCCGCTACTTCGCACGAAACGGCTCCGGCCGGCCATTGAAAGGAGGATCTCCATGCTCGAGGTTCGATGGCTCGGCTGTGCAGGACTCGAACTGGAAATAAACTCGAAAGTCATCCTGATCGATCCCTATCTCTCCAGACCGGGCATATTCAAAATCCTTTTCAGCCGCATCGCCCCCGCCCCCGATCTCGTCAATTCCTTCACGGCAAGGCTTGCCGGAAGGGTTTCAGCGGTGATCTGCGGGCACACCCACTTCGACCATGTCCTCGATGTCCCCGAGATCGTCCGCTCACTGGGCTGCAGGGCAGTGGGGAGCAGCAGTCTGAAAACCCTTCTGGACATCTCCGGGGTATCGGCCGAGGTGACCATCTGCTCCGGCAACGAACGAATCGATCTCGACGATGACATCAGGTTGCAGATGATCCCCTCACGGCACGGGCGCGTCTTACTGGGAAGGACGCCCTACCCGGGCGAGATCGACCCGTTAGGGACATTGCCGCTCAAGGCGAGCCAGTACCGGCTCGGAGCCATGTTCATGCCCAAGATCGAAGTGGGAGACATCACCCTGATTCATTCAGGCAGCGCCGGCTTCATCGAGTCCGAGCTCGACGGCCACCGGTGCGATGTGCTCTTCATGTGCGTGCCCGGCTGGAAGAGCATGCCCGAATATACCACCCGCATGGTGAATATCCTCAGGCCCGAGGTGATCATTCCGTTCCATTTCGACGACTTCACCCGCCGCATGCCCAGGTCCGGGAAAATCCGCATGCTTCCCTCCATCGATCTTCAAGGCTTTGTTGAACGCGTCCACAAATATTCGCCCGGCGCAGTGATCCGCATCCCCAAGACCAACGAGGTGATGCGGTTTTAGGCCCGGCGGCACCGGGCATGACCTGCTCCCGGTCTAAAACCGGGTCCTTTTCAGGGGGCTTGGAGCGGTGTGTCTACCGGCCGTTCCCGGCCGGGTCCGGGTGGAACGGCTGTTTCGGAAAGCCGGCCCTGGCTTAAGAAAACGCCGGCAAAGACCAGGGACGAAGCCAAATACTGCATGGGGGTGAACTTCTCCCCGAGAATCAGCCATCCCAGAAACACGGTGAACACGGGGATGAGATTCATGAATGCCGATGCCTGGCTCGCAGGGACACGGCTCACCCCGAAGTTGTAGAGTCCGTACGCGCCCAGGGTGACAAAGACCCCGAGATAGAGGATGCTGAAAAACGGAACAGGGACGATTTCCGTGGGCAGAGAGGTCCCCGGCATCAGCAGAACGGGCAGGTAAAACACACTGCCGGCATACGCCTGGAGGGCGGTGAGGAAAAAGGGACGATAGCGCTCGGTGAGCTTTTTGAGGATGACGGTGTACGCCGCTGCGCAGGTCATGGCCAGAACCTCAAGAAAATTCCCCCATGCCGGATGAGGGGCCTGCTCTGACGGTGCGCCGCCGGTGCTGAGCAGGACTACCCCTGAGATCGCGACAATAAAACCGGCCAGGGTCTTGCGCGTCACCCGCTCGCGGAGAAACACCGATGCCGCCACGGCTACCATGAGCGGCAGTATCGCGGTGATCATCCCGGCCTGTGACGCCGAGGTGTTCTCCAGGGCCTTGGCCTCGAAGAGAAAGTACAGACAGGGCTCGCACAGGATCATGAACGCGAGATACTTCAGGTCCCCTTTTCGCCACACATTGCCCTTCATGGCCCTGAAAAAAACCAGAGAGGCAAGGCTTCCCACCGCCATTCTTCCGAAGATCACGACCATGGGATCATACACCTGAAAGGCGAGCTTCGTTGCGATGAAAGCGCTGGCCCAGAGTATCATTGACAGGACAAGGCTTATTACGGGAAGCAGGGCTGTTTTCCGGTTCATGGTGAGTCTACCCCTTGGTCGATTGGTCCTGATGTCATATCACCGGCAAGAGTGACTTGGAAACAGGAAAATATCCTGTCTCATCCATGAGATCGCAGAACGCCCGGCACCCTTCGCAGTGGAAAAAGCTGGAAACATGAATTCCTTGGATATACAATGAAGCCACTATGCGGGAAATAAGAGATATTCCGAGGTATCCAGCCCCGGCCGTCTCAGCCTTCCCGCCGACGGCGACGAGAGCAGGAATGCCGCTTAAGCGAAGCTTTAATAAGGGCATCATCTCAAGCGTACCCTTGTTAAGGAGGCAAGGCATATGAACTTCTGTCCGAAATGCGGGACCAGACTTACGGAGAAAAGCATCGAGGGAAGGCTCAAGAAGGCATGCCCTTCCGGCGGGTGCGGTTATGTGTTCTGGGACAATCCGGTCCCGGTTGTCGCCGCTGTGGTAGAGAACGATAAACAGGTCGTCCTGGTGCGCAACAAAGGGTGGCCTGAGAAAATGTTCGGCTTGGTATCGGGCTTTCTCGAAAGGGGAGAATCACCCGCCGATGCGGTCTTACGAGAGGTCAGGGAAGAACTGGGCCTGGAGGGGAAGATCGAGGATTTCATCGGGGTCTATTCTTTTTTCGAGATGAACCAGCTTCTCCTTGTGTACCACGTTTCAGCCCGGGGAGAGATCTCCCTGGGTGACGAGCTGGAAGCATTCCGCCGGGTGGCTCCCAAGAAGCTGGTTCCCTGGCCCATTGGCACCGGGCCTGCGGTGCGCGACTGGCTCGTGAGAAAGGGGCTCTTCGCACCGTGAAAAGGCCCCGGCCGGTCCTGCGGGTGTGAAACCCCTTCTTCACCCTGTTTCAGTCTGCCTCCAAGGCGTATTTGTCCTTGATGGGCATGGTGAAAATATGAGAAGGGTTGTTCATACGTTCATAGTCGCATAAGAAAAGGAGGCCGTTGTGAAAAAGATGACCATTTTCTCATCCATACTGCTCTTCGGGCTCATTTCCCCGGCGGCTGCCGATTCCGGCAAGCCCGTGGTCCGTCTCGAAACCACCAAGGGCAACATCGTGCTCGAGCTCGACAGAGAAAAGGCGCCCAAGACCGTGGACAACTTCCTCTCGCTGGTGGAGTCGGGATTCTACGAAGGCACCATCTTTCACCGGGTGATCAAAGGCTTCATGATCCAGGGTGGAGGGCTCACCGAAAACATGACTCAGAAGCCGACCGGGGTCCCCATCCCGAACGAGGCGGACAATTCCTTGAAGAACGTCCGGGGCAGCATTGCCATGGCACGCACCCAGGACCCCCACTCAGCCACTTCCCAGTTCTTCATCAACACGGTTGACAATGCATTTCTCAACCACAGCTCGAAGACCTTGAGCGGATGGGGATACTGCGTGTTCGGACGTGTGGTGGAAGGTATGGACGTAGTGGATGCTATCGAGTCGTCGCCTACCACGACATACGGGATGTACACCGATGTTCCCTCGGAGCCCATCGTAATCAACAAGGCCTCGGTGGTGACCACGGCCCCCTGATCAAGGAGTGCTTCTGCGCCGGGGAAGGAGGGTGTGCATTCTTGAGGCGCCCTTTTTCGGAGGAACGGGCATCGCACCGGTTTTCACGGGTGTAAGTATCACAGCGCCCGGCGGGTTGGGATCGGGATACGGCTAGTCGCTTGGGGCCTTTACGGGAACGAAGTATTGCGGTACGCTCCCGGTCTGATGAGGTGGCGAGTGAACGTTTCCGAGAAAAAGTCCGTGATTTCCTGGGCGCTGTATGACTGGGCCAACTCGGCGTTTGCCACCACTGTCATCGCAGGCTTCTTTCCCCTCTTCTTCAAACAGTATTGGAGCGCGGGCGTGGATACGGCGGTGAGCACGGCACGGCTCGGTCTGGCCAACTCGCTTGCCGGTGTGGTCATTGCCCTTGGCGCGCCGGTTCTGGGTGCGATTGCAGACCGCGGCACCTCGCGCAAGCGCTTCCTGATCTTCTTCGCCCTGATGGGCATGGTCGCCACATCGGCCATGGCCCTTATCTCGGCGGGCGCCTGGGTGAGCGCAGTGTGGCTTTATGTCATCGCGTCCATCGGGTTTTCCGGCGGCAATGTCTTCTACGATTCCCTCCTTCCCGGGGTCGCCCCGAAAAACCGGGAGCATTTCGTTTCAGCACTGGGCTTTGCCCTGGGATACCTGGGCGGGGGCGTGCTCTTCGCCCTCAATGTGTGGATGACGCTGCGTCCGTCCTTTTTCGGCTTCGCTGATTCCGCCCAGGCCGTGCGCTTTTCATTCCTGAGCGTGGGCATATGGTGGGCCCTCTTCGCCGTGCCGCTCATGATGTTCGTGAGGGAGCCCTCTGCTCCCGGCAAGGCCGCGCGTGGCGCGGGCATGGTCAGGGAGGGGATCAAGCAGCTCGGACACACCTTCCGGGAGATCAGACACCTCAGGGTGATCTTCCTTTTCCTCGCTGCATACTGGCTCTACATCGACGGCGTGGACACGATCATCAGGATGGCCGTGGATTACGGGCTCTCTTTAGGGTTTCAGGCGGGTGATCTCATCCTTGCACTGCTCATCACCCAGTTCGTGGGCTTCCCCTGCGCTGTAGCCTTCGGCCTGCTCGGGCAGAAAATCGGCGCAAAGCGGGCAATCCTGGCAGCCATCGGGGTCTATCTCTTCGTCTCGGTCTGGGGGGCCTTTATCCAGAGCAAGGCAGAGTTCTATGCCCTGGCAATCATCATCGGTTTTGTGCAGGGCGGCGTCCAAGCCCTGTCGCGGTCCTTCTATTCCCGCATCATCCCAAAAGACAGGTCGGCTGAGTATTTCGGGTTCTACAACATGCTGGGCAAGTTTGCCGCCATCGTCGGACCGGTGCTCGTGGGGCTGACCGGCCTTCTTGCCAGGTCCATGGGGGCAGGCGGGACCCTGGCCAGCAGGCTCAGCATCGTGTCTCTGGCAGTCCTCTTCCTCTCGGGAGGCATCCTCCTGCTCTTTGTCGACGAGGAAGAAGGCAGACGGGAGGCGGCCCGCCTCTCTGCACCCGATCAGGAGGCGAGCGCACCATGAGCATCCATGTCCTGATCATCGACGCCCTGAACCTCATCCGCAGAGTGGATGCGGCACGGAGGGACCATGCAGGGGGAAGCGGCTCTTCCGTGGACGCCTGCGTGCAGTCGCTTACGCGCGCGTTGAACGAACGCGCCCCCAGCCATGCGGTGTGCGTGTTCGAGGGGAAGGGGCCCAGTTTCAGGGCAGCGTTGTATCCCGGATACAAGGCAGGCCGGGCACCCATGCCCGTTGACCTCGAAGAGAGCCTCCCCATGATCAGAGCGGCGTTTCTCGGCATGGGGGTGCGCTCCATCGAGGTGGATTGTGTGGAGGCGGATGACATCATCGCGACGCTTGCTGTGAAGATCGAGGCCGGAAAGCTCCGTACGACCATTCTCTCCACGGACAAGATCTTTCTGCAGCTTCTCTCGGACCGCATCCGCGTCAGAGACCACTTTGGGAAAAGGGAGCTTGACCAAGCCTATGTGTTCGAGAAGTTCCAGGTTCACAGCACCCAGCTCGCCGACCTCTTCGCCCTGGCTGGAGACCCCACGAACAGCATCCCGGGCATCCCGTCCGTTGGCAGAAAAACCGCTGCCAGGCTCCTGCAGGAATACGGCACCCTGGACAACATCATCTCGAGTGCTTCCCTGATCGGAGGCAGGCTGGGCCGGATCATCGAAGAGCGCAAGGACGACGCATTCCTATTCCGGAGGCTCATGCTCCTGAAGAAGGATATCGACCTGGGGCTCAACCTCATGGATTTCCGCCTTGGCCGCTGAACCGGAAGGTGCTTTTCTTTTTGCGCATCGCCTGGGGGAAAAAGGCTCTGGAGGGCTCTTAAATGATACGGGCCTTGAGAGGGCAATCCCTTTGGTCCCCATTCTGCGCTAAGCCCGGCTGAAAAATCCGGCCCTTCGTTTTTCGAGTCCTCACACAGCGAGCCCGGAAGGAGGATCAGACCCGTATCAAGGGGCGGTCCGGCTACAGGATGGTCCGCTTCCCGTTATAGCGTTCCTTGTCGTAATACTTGTCCACGTCCACGGTCTTGATCCGGTTGATGATCTCCTTCATGGGCACCGAGGTGATCTCACCGTGGGAATAGCTCACCATCCTCCCGAAATCCTCGCTCACGATCATGTCCACCGCGGCGATGCCGAACCACCGGGCCATGAGCCTGTCGCGGGCGGAAGGGACCCCTCCGCGCTGGAGATGGCTTAGGATGACGTACCTGGACTCGAAGCCGGTGTTGCGCTGGATCTGGTCGGAGAGGAACGCCGCGATTCCCCCTAAGGTCCTGTGCCCGAAATCATCCAGCATTTCATCCTTGCAGAATTCGCCCTCACCCTTGAGGCAGGCGCCTTCGGAAACCACTACGATGCTGTACTGCACCTCGCGGCCCTTTCTCACCTGCAGGAGGTCGAACACCCGCTCCAGCTCGAAGGGATATTCGGGGATGAGGATGATGTATGCTCCGCTGCTCTCCCCGCCCTGCAGGGCGAGCCATCCCGCGTGCCTGCCCATGGTCTCCACCACGAAGATCCGGTTGTGCGACCCGGCCGTGGTCCGGAGCCGGTCGATCTCTTCGGTGATGACATTCAGCGCCGAGTCGTAGCCAAGGGAATAGTCGGTACCCACCAGATCGCCGTCAATGGTCTTGGGGATGCCGACGGTCTTGATTCCCCGCTTATAGAGCTTGTAGGCAACGCCCAGGGTATCTTCGCCGCCGATGGCCACCACCACGTCGATACCCAGCTTCCGGATATTTTCGATCACGATGTCCGAGCGGTCGTTCTTGGGATTGAATGGATTGGTACGCGAGGTCCCCAGGTTTGTTCCGCCATAGCGGTCCCATGTGCGGACCTTCTCCTCGTCCAGGGGCTCGATATAACGTTTTTTGCTGTCTTCATCGTCCGGGTTCACGTTCACCAGCCCCTTCCATCCTTCTCGGACACCGACCACCTCGAATTTCATCGAGCGATGCTCTGCCAGGAGAGGATCCAATGCCGTCTTCACCACCCACTTGATCGCCCCGTTCAATCCGGGACAGTCGCCTCCGCCGGTTAGAACAGCAATCTTTGTCGTCATGAACTCTCCCTTCTCCTTCCATTTGTAGTCTTCACACACAATACATATCTTACATAATGATATTCTGTTTGATCATCTCGGCAAGTCAATGCTAATTATTAAACTCTCTGATACCAGGAGGCTTTGGATATGAAGATGATCTTTCATGAGGATTTCTACCGGGTATACACCGCCGACCCCGCCGCTGAAGAAGGCCGGATGGAGGCAGTGGTCGAGGTCGCGGGTCCCCACGTGGAGTTCGTGACCGCCCTTCCCGCCTCATTGGAGGATATCGAGGCGGTTCATACCCGGGAGCACATCGATCACGTCAGGCGCCAGGGTCTCCACGAAATCGCAAGCCTTGCCGCGGGCGGGGCGATCCAGGCGGCGACGATCGGCCTGAGCGAGCCCTGCTTCGGTCTTATCCGGCCTCCGGGCCACCATGCCTCGGCAGGCTCCTCGTGGGGGTTCTGCTATTACAACAACATGGCTGCGGCCCTGACGCACCTGAAAAACAGAGGCATGATCGACACGGCCTTTGTGCTGGATTTCGACCTTCACTTCGGCGACGGCACGGTGAACATCCTTGGAAACAAGGGCTATGTGACCATCTATAATCCTGATGAACCCGACCGCTTCTCGTACGTGAACCGGGTCCTGGAAGAGCTGGAGCGGTGCACGGCCGATGTGATCGGGATCTCGGCCGGCTTCGACAACCATCTCCAGGACTGGGGCGGCACCCTTGCCACCGAAGACTACCAGACAATGGGCCGGGCCGTCAGAGAGACCGCGGCAAAAAACTCGGGCGGATGCTTTGCCATCCTCGAAGGAGGGTACAATCACCGGGTGCTCGGCCACAATGTCCTTGCCCTGATCCGGGGGCTATCCGGCCGGTGAAGATTCAATGCGCCTGCAGCAGAGCTTTCCGCAGGCCACCTGCGGTTACGCTGAACGCCGTGGGAATGTGCCCCTCCCTGTCCGTCTGTGACTACGGCCCTGACGGATCGACCTGCCGGGACAATCTCCTTAAGCGCCTGCTCATCCGAGGCCGTGGACCTTTGGCCCTCGCCGATACCGCAAGCGTGATGAAAACATCGCCTATCCGGCTGTTTTTCAGGGGCGGCTTCAACCATGAGAATCCACCGGGATTTCAGTGCGGGATCGCCTTCACCGATAGGATGATCACGAGCTTGAGTGACCGCTCGTATGTGATGTGGAGGTGGAGGGTCCATGGTGAAAAAACAACGAGACCGGTTGCTGTCTCCGGTAGACGAGAGGCCTGAGTGATTGCGGGAGGAAAGATGACATGCAGGGTATATGGTATCTGAATGAACAATCCCTGTTCTTACGATTCGGCGTTGCGGTGCTCATCGGCATCCTCGTGGGCATGCAGCGTGAATACTCCTTCGGTGAGCCGGAAAAGGAGCACGCTGCGGGTGTGCGCACCTTTGCGCTCATGGGTCTCATCGGCTGTGCATCGGCGCTCGCCTCCGACCTTCTCGGTTCACCCTGGCCCTTCGTATCTGTTCTGATCATCCTCGGCTCGTTTTTCGCGGTCACATACTTTGTGGATGCATGGAAGGGGCAGGCAGGTCTCACCACCGAGGTCTCCGCCCTGATAACCGTTCTGATCGGGGCACTGATCTACTGGGGAAAGATCAAGCTCGGTGTCGCCCTGGGGGTGACCACCACGGTTCTGCTCTCCATCAAGCCCGAGATGCACCGGTTTGTCCGGCATATCACCAGGGCCGACCTCTACGCGGCGCTCAAGTTCGCGGTCATCAGCGCCATCGTGCTTCCCATCCTGCCAAACAAGACTTTCGGGCCCCCGCCGTTCGATGTCTTCAACCCCTTTGTCATCTGGCTCCTGGTGGTCTTTATTTCGGGCATCAACTTCATAGGGTATATCCTCATCCAGCTACTGGGCGCTCAGAAGGGAATGGGTCTGACCGGATTTCTGGGAGGGGTGGCATCCAGCACGGCGGTCACGCTGGGCATATCGCAGCAGAGCAGACGCGAAAACGGCCTTGCCCGCCCGTCCGCCATGGCCCTGCTCATCGCCTGGACCGTGATGTTCGCCCGGCTCATCGCCATCGTGGCGGTGCTGAACCTGGAGCTCGCCATCCTGATCTGGCGACCGCTGATCGTACCGATTCTGGCGGGCGCCGCCTATGCATTGTTTCTCTTTGTCCTGCAAAGGAGCGAGCGCACCACGGAAATGAAGATCAAGAACCCGTTCGAGCTCTGGCCTGCCATCACCTTCGGGGTCATGTTCACCCTGATCCTCTTCGCGGCCAAGACTGCACAGATCTACTTCGGCGACAGCGGCATCTACATCACCAGCTTTGTCACCGGCCTTGCGGATGTAGACGCCATAACGCTCACCCT
The DNA here is from genome assembly GCA_001896555.1 of Candidatus Phosphitivorax anaerolimi. Classification (GTDB taxonomy): domain Bacteria; phylum Desulfobacterota; class Desulfomonilia; order UBA1062; family UBA1062; genus Phosphitivorax; species Phosphitivorax anaerolimi. Next base: position 114,725 of record MPOS01000012.1, on the reverse strand, counting down.
GGCTGAACTGAGCCACTCGGCATCCGGGATCGCACCCGCTACGGCGGCCAGGGCGGTCGTGTTCGCAACCCTGGCCAACACCATGCTCAAGGGCGTGTTCGTCCTCGTCATCGGCTCGCCCGGCCTCAGGCGCACGATCCTGCCCGGATTTCTCTTTCTCATGGTTTCGGTGGTCATCGCGGTGCTTCTGACCTGAGGGGCAAAGGAGCAGGGGACACACCCCCAACCGCGAGGCGCCGTCCGCGCCGCCTCTTATCCACAACAGCTTTAAAAAGAGGCGGGTATGATTGAAAATCTCTGTTCGATCCGGTATGATACCGCCCGGCGCATGTTCCTCATGCATATACGTGAGCATTGCCGGGAAGAGAGAGGAGACTTATCATGAAGATAAGCAGTGTCAGTCAGATGCGGGCAATGGACAGTTCAGCCGTTACCACCTATGGAATCGCCGAAGAACTCTTGATGGAAAACGCCGGACTGGCAGCGTGTACGGTGCTGGAGAGGGGGCTCGGGATCCGGGGAAAGACCTTCATCGTCTTCTGCGGCGGGGGCAACAACGGGGGAGACGGATTCGTGGTGGCGAGAAAGATCCACTCGATGGGCGGGACTGCGCTGGTGTTCATCCTGAGCGATCCGGGCAAGTACAAGGGCCCGGCAAAGGCCAACCTGGATATCCTCTCGAGGCTGCCCATCACTCTCACCAGGCTCGACTCCATGCAGGATGCCCTCGATGCACTTTCCCGGTGTGACGGCATTATCGACGCCATGCTCGGCACCGGCATCGACCGGGAGGTAAGCGGCATCTATGCAGCAGCCATCGAGGCGATCAACAATAGCGGCAGGCCCGTGCTCAGCCTCGACATTCCATCCGGGGTCAACGGCGATACCGGCGGAATCATGGGCTGCGCAGTAGCGGCGGATTGTACCGTGACCTTCGGGCTGCCAAAGATCGGGAACCTGCTCATGCCGGGCTACGCCCTGTGCGGCCGGCTATACGTCAGTCACATCTCGTTTCCACCCGATCTCTATGAGGCCCAGTCTATCCAGATAGCCGTCAACGATCCTCCGGACCTCCCGCCGCGGGATCCCGCGGGATACAAGGGCAGCTTCGGAAAGGCGCTCTTCATTGCAGGCGCGGCAGGCTACTACGGGGCGCCCTACCTCTGTGCAATGTCCTTTCTCAAGGCCGGGGGGGGCTACTCCTGTCTGGCGTGCCCCGAGGGCATCGTTCCCTTCATCGCATCCAAGGGAAGCGAGATCGTGTTCTTCCCCCAGAAGCAGACCTCAGACGGGAGCATTTCGTACGAAAACAAGGAAAACCTGATTGCGCTTTCTCAGGACATGGATATCGTAGTCATCGGACCCGGCCTTTCCCTGAACCAGGAGACCGTCCAGCTCGCCCGGGAGCTGATCGTGGCGATCGACAAGCCCATGATCATAGACGCCGACGGCATTACCGCCCTGAGCAGGGATATCAGCATCCTCAAACGCAGCGCCCCCACCGTGCTCACGCCCCATCTGGGCGAGATGGCAAGGATCACCGGCCTGAGCACAGACAGGATCGATGCGGACAAGATAGGGGTGTTGACGAAAACATGCCGGGACCTCGGCTCCATCATTGTTCTTAAAGGTGCCAATTCCCTCATCGGATATCCTGACGGCCGCGTGCTCGTCAATGTGAGCGGCAACTGCGGAATGGCGACCGCAGGCTCGGGCGACATCCTCACCGGCACCATCGGCGCCATGATGGGCCTGGGGCTCGATATCGAGTCTGCTGCAGCCAAGGGCGTGTTCATCCACGGGGCCGCAGGCGACATCTCGGCAGCGGAATCGGGCCAGGACGGCATGACCGCACAGGACATCCTCGAGCACCTTCCCAGAGCGCTTCTGATGGACCGCGAAGGCAGTTTTCGCGACCTCTATCCCGGGATCGACCTGGTGTAGGAAAAGGGGGAAGGCCCTCTTCCGATACCGGGGTTATATGCCCTTCTTCCTGGCGCCTGCCGTGCTGTTCGCCCCGCAGGATTCGCATTCGAGACCGGGACAACAGTCCTCTGCGGCGCATACATGGATAAAAACGCTGCGTGATCGCTCCGCCTTGAAGGTGTGGTTGTGCACGAACCTCCTCCTTTCGATCATTTATCTCTCAAGATTTGCGCCACATGAGACGATAAGAAGGGTAATAAAAAAACTCTCTTCATAACTGCCAAGATGCGTCATGCTTCTTGGTTTTTTTTTTGCCCTTCCATACCTATGGTTTCCACCATGCCCGATACCGGAGGCAGTCCTTTGCCGGGGCTGGGAACAACTTTTTCCCCAAGACTTTTCAGGTGTATCCCCGTATCGTCCATGCCATTGAGATCACTCGTTCAAGTGAGATTATTTGTTTGAGGAGACGATGCTATCCCAGCAAGGACCGCCCCAGCCTGATTGTCACCGGATACGAAAGAAGAGAGGAAAACGAGTGATGAAGGGGAAAAGGCTCATAAAGCAGGGTCAGAAGATCCCGGTCAGGTTCAGTTTCCGCGAACGGGATCTCATCTGCGAACATGTCTTTGCAGAGCCTGATCTCACGGACCGGCTGAAGCTCACCCTTCTGGATCGGGATAAGATTGTGGTGAAATACACTCTGGATGAGCTCAACGGGATCCTTGAGTCGATCTCCGCAAAGGCGAACCATACCTCGGATGCGGGCCTGGAAAAAGAGCTCGACAGGGTTTTCGACCATATCATCCAGATCTGCAACTCGTATACCGAGAGATGAGGCTCCTCCGATGTCATGAGGCTATGAAGCGAAGCGCGTCACGCGCGAGCACAACGGCAAAGAGCCACAGAAGTACACCCAGGGTCATCATGCACACGCGGTATGTCCTCCCTCTCAGAAGATGGCGTGTTCTCCCGGTCAGAAGGGAGAGGACCGCCTTGGAGCCGACGAGGAAAACATAAAATCCCGCCAGAAACGCTCCGGCCCCGAGCATGCCTTCGTGGAGCGCCTTGATCACCATGGGCGATCCCACCGTCATCCAGAAGAGGTATGGATGAGGGTTGAGCAGATTGGCGACCACCCCCTTTCTCAGCGACCGTATGCGTTCGCCTTCACCGGCCTGTGCAGCCTCGCGGGAGACAAAGGTCTCGTATCCCAGGTAGATGACAAACCCGGCGCCGAAAAGCGAAATCAATCCCATGAACAGGGAAGATCCGGACATGCGTGCGATCACGAACAGTGAAAGGACTACGATGGGCAGGTCGGTGATCAGCGGGGCGAAAGCGACCCGTATCCCCGCCCTGCTGCCGTGCTGCAGGGTCTCGGTCAGTACGAGCGTAAGCAGGGGCCCGGGAGAGAGCCCGGCGGAAAGACCGAAAACGATCCCTGATATCAAATATGCAGCCACGTCCAATAACCCCTCTCTTTCCCTTATATTCACAAAGGCAGCCGGGAAACAAGCGCCGACCTTCCGTCAAGAAACGGTGCAGCCATAGATGTCACCTCGATGTCTCGTCTCAGGATAAGTCTTAAGGGGAATATGAGAAATGTGAACCCATCCCCGAATAGAGAAGAATATGCTTGATAATGGGAGGTTTCGATTTTACAGTAATTATTATGAGCATGCAGTGAGAGGAGGATCCATGTTTGAGACAATACTCTACCCTACGGATTTCTCGGATGTGGCCCAGAAGGCACTCGGCTATATCGACCAGCTCAAGTCCGCCGGCACGAAAAAGGTCATCATTGTCCACATCATCGACTCCCGGACCATGGACCTGCTCGTGTACGCCCCTACCAGCTACATGGCCATCGAGAAAGACCTGAGGGAGGAAGCGGAGAGCAAGATCGAGCTCATAAGAAAGCACCTGGAGGAGAGAGGGTTTTCCGTGAGCGTGCGGATCGAGGTCGGGATACCCTCGAACAAGATCCTCATGCTGGAAGAGGAAGAAAACGTCTCGCTGATCGTGCTGGGTTCCCACGGCAAGAGCAACCTCAAGGAAATGTTTCTCGGGTCGGTCTCCGAGAGCGTCATCCGGGCCGCCCGCAAACCGGTGCTCGTCGTGAAACGGTAAGTGGTCTCCCAGGCTGAAGCTTGGGCGGCCAACTGCATGGACCTTGGAGAAAGAGGATCGAGGGCTTTTTTCAGCCCCGGGGGTCTACGAACCTGCCCAAGAAGAGCAACAGGCCGGTTTTGTCTTCCCGGATGATGAACACGAAGGGACGGTCTGCGACAAAGGCCGCCACGGTCCCGGAACCCTTGGTCATGACTGCCCCGGACCCGGCTGCCGCCTCGACACCCTCTTCCCGGACTTCGAGGAATGCCTTGTGAACCACTGCGGTGAGAACGAGGTTTTTCCGCGATGTGATTCCGGAGAAGTCCGCTTCCTGCGTAAATGCCGTTCTCATCCCCATGGCGCCCAGCGTATCGGCAAGCTCATACCCGTCTTTGACGGCAAACCTGGGCAGTGAGAGCTCCACCCTGATTTCCGGCGATCCTGCAAGCCGGTCCAGCATCCCTGCCAGCCTCCCGTACGTCATGCCCTCCTCGATGGCGGCCAGGTCCGCGCCCTCGCGGGGAAGCAGTATTATCAGGGAAAACATGCCGGCATCAAAGGGTATTCCGATCATGTCCCCCTCCTCGAAAGCCAGTGTCCTGACTACCGCCTCCCGGTGCATGAAAGGCGCCTGCACGGTCTCACCACGGTTTATGCGGAAGGCCCTGTCGCTGGTGTCCTCCCGATTGAACGGCTCAAGCCATTTGCCGGAAAACCATATCACATCGGTCACCACCAGCTCTGTACCTGCATGGACCATATCTTCATCCAGAAGCGCAGTGATTGTTCCCTGCGTCCGCTCTATAGCCCAGGCATTGATTCTTTCCAGCGCCTGCCCGGGGTCTGCGGAAAAATCCACGGCAAACGCGTCCGCCCCATAGCGTTGCTGCAGAAGATCCAGATACTCTCTACGATATTCGCTTCCCTGCTGTATCCACAGGGCACGGGCGGTCTCTGGCGAACCTGCTGCATCCTGATATACAAGCTCCGGCCCGGGCGGGGGAGCCGAGTCCTGGAGGACGAACCCATACCGGCTGAGGTGGAGGGTCGATTCCATCTCCCTTCTGGTCTGCCCGCCTGCCCCTACACAGAGCATGGTTAGCGCGGTTGAAATGCTCGATGGAGAAAAGAGGAGGTTGCCCTCTCGCACCTTCAGGCAAGCATACAGATCAAGGCCGAAACGATTGCAGCTCTCAGCTGCACGGCGCTCCCCTTCCTGGCTGACCTGCCTGTTGTCCGGTCCGTTGCCCGGAGCGGTGAAGGGCATCCCCGGCTGCGGAAAAACATCAGTTGCCGCATCCGGTACGGGCCCGGGGTCTTGGCCCTGCTCCATTGACCCGGCTGTATCGCCGCACCCCCACATCACGGCAATTGCCAGGACGGCCACAACAGCCAGAAAGCATCCCCTGATAATCCATACCCCGAAGAGGTTTGGATTCATGTCGCGCACCTCCTTGCACAGAGACCGGGAAGGGTGTTCTTCCCCTGCCCTGTGTCGGGGCATGTTCTCCGCATTTCTCAATCATCCACCTCCCCGGCATCCGGTAGCGGGTCCCCTGTCAGGACCATGCTGACAAGACTCCCCCAGGTGATTCCCCCGGTCCTGTTGCACGCCAGGGCCGAATACCGGGTGAGGTCGTCGCCGAGGGCCTGGTATTGGTCGGGAAAATAGATGGCCATCCCCGTGACCTCAGTGCCTCGGGCCATGCCGGAGACTTCATTTCCGATGATCATGCCCGACAGGGTATCTGCCAGGTTTCGGCTCATGGTTTTGATCTCGGGCTCTCCGGCGACCAGGCTGAGCTGCTGGAGGAAACTGCCCAGGTCCCGGCTTCCCTGATACTCGAAATCCACCGATGCGTCCCTGGCCTCCTCGATCCGCGGCCTCTCGGTCTCCATGTGGCTGCACAGAAGTTCGGCCAGCCGGCACAGATCCTGCTGAAAGCGTTCTATCCCGGAGAGGTCCAGTGCGGATTTTGTCATGATCAACCCGCCTGAGGACAGCTGTTCATAAAACTCTCTGCACTTGGCAGCAGTTATCCGGGCAAGCAGGAATCCGTCCATGTCCGGGGCATTGACCAGCTCCCGGAGAATGGTGTGGTAGGAATCTCCATACGCAGGATAGAGCCCCTCGGAGAACACCAGGTAATCGGCCGTGCCCCTGAACTCGTAGGCCACCTCGAACATGCCCATGAGGCAGGTGTCGAAATTGATGACATCGAAGACCACGCCGCTTTCCCGCACCGCCCGGGCCAGATCAGTAAGCGGGGTCATGGTGTGTCTGCCTGCAGAGGTAAGGTCGATGAACATTCCCTTGGCCGCGGCGGGAGGGGTCTGATAATCCTTCCATCCCGAGCCGTGGCTCCAGAGAACCAGCGCATAACGGTCGGCGGGATAGTTCCGTGCAGCCCAATCGATGAACTCAGTCAGTGTTGCCGGGTCGGTCATGTTTCTATTGCCGATCTCCTCGTACCATGCACCCATCTGCCTGGGATCGGCATCACCCTCAACCCTCCCGCGAATGGTCGATGAGGGCGGACCGCCCGTCCCACCGGGCTGGAATTCTCCCTGCACCACGATGTTGACCTCTGGAGAGGACCCCACCTCTTCCATCTCATTGACATCCGCCAGGCCCGCCTCAGAGATATCGTTGTCCGCCGCGAGGTAAACCATGTAGGTCCACGAGCCTTTTTGCTTCGCGTGGACCTCGAGATCGTCCTCCTGCTCGGACTCGCCGCTGCACGAGCCCAAAAACACACACATCACCAGAAGATATCCGCACCAGATCAGCAAATATGGACACCGCCACCGGGCGTCACCCTTCCCGCCTGAGTATCTCACCTGCGCGTCCTTATCAGAGAATCATCAGCATCAGCTTGGAGTCGAACGTTTTGCCACGCCCTGTAAAGGTACATAGTAGCTCGCTGCCTTGCGGCATCAAATTCCGGGAGAAGAAAGAGCCGTCCTTAACCCCCGGCAGCCATGCCCCTGCACCTGAGGAGATGGGGGCTCACAGCACACCTGATCAGGAAGAGATGCGGGGTTTTTGTGATAGGTATTCTTCGCATACTGAGTAATTTTTATTTTTTTAACATTTTCATTTTGCCATATTGCATTTCTTATTTACCGACCACTGGCTGAAAATAATACGAGCTTATTATTTTACAAGACTCTCCAGGGAAAATGTGCTATGATGAGAATGTGCTGGTTACTATGGAGTGTTGGTGTTTTCGGTTTCAGGATATTCAACTGTTCATCACCTGTCAATACCCGCCGGGTGATGCACGACAACTTTCACATCTTGGAGTGCTCCTATGGACATGAAGCGTGATTACTACGAAGACATCGAGATCTTCAGCAGCGGCACGGTTCTTTTCTGGTCCATCGCACTATTCGCCGTTCTCTTCACCCTGCCCCTCTACATGCCCAGCTACAATATCTACCTCTTCAACATCATCCTCGTGCACGTGATCCTTGCTGTGGGGCTCAACATCCTCGTGGGGTACACGGGCCAGATTTCGCTGGGGCATGCCGGTTTCTTCGCAATCGGCGCCTACGGGACCTCCCTGCTCATGATGCACCTGGGCATCCCCTTCTTTGCCGCGATCATCGCTGCAGGTCTCATCGCGGCATTATCCGGGTTCATCATCGGCCTGCCCGCACTCAGGCTGGAGGGTCCCTACCTCGCCATCGCCACCCTGGGGTTCGGACTCACCATCATGCACATCATCGGCAGGTGGGAGATCTTCGGCGGGAGGATGGGGATCCAGGCACCGCCGCTCGATATCGGCATCCCGCAGTGGGGGTGGAGCGTCCCGCTCGACTCTGACGTAAAGATGTACTACCTGATCCTCGTCATCGCCATCGTCATGGTGATCGGCGCCAGGAACATGATGAAGACAAGGATAGGCAGGGCCTTCGTGGCTATCCGCGACGACGATATCGCGGCCGAGGTCATGGGGGTGAACCTGCTCACCTTCAAGACCCTCTCGTTTGCCGTCAGCGCCTTCTATGCAGGCGTTGCAGGCGGACTCTTCGGCTTTGTGCTGGGATTCTTCGATCCCTTCACCTTCAACCTCATCCTCTCCATCATCTTTCTGGTCATGATCGTGGTGGGGGGCCTCGGGTCGGTGCTCGGCGCCGTGATGGGGGCCACGCTCATCACCTATCTCCAGTACGACCTGCTCAAAAACGTCGATGAGATGCCCTACCTGGGCGATGCCCTGGTCTGGATTTCCCGGAAGTACTTCACCGTGATCGGACTGGAGAACTTCAACAGCATCATGCTGGGCATCATCATGCTCGGCATCGTGATCTTCGAGCCGCTGGGCATGTTCGGCATCTGGATACGGATCAAGAAGTACTGGAAGACCTGGCCGTTTTAACCGCCGATGAGGGGAGCGTGAAAAAACCATGATCGAACAACTTATCATTGAAGGTTTGGCAATCGGGGCGTGTTACGGGCTCTTCGGCGTGGCCGTGGCCATCATCTACAAGACTTCGGACGTTGTCAACTTCGGCCAGGGCGAGATGGGTATGATATCTACCTTCGTCGCCTACCACATCCTTGCCCAGTACGGCCTGCCTTTCTGGCTGGCCTTTGTCCTGACTATGGTGTTCGCGGTCCTGCTCGGTGTGTTCATCGAGTTCTTCTTTCTCAGGCCGGCCAAGGACCCCACCGTACTCGGACTCATCATCATCACCTTGGGAGCAGAGATGCTCCTCATGGGCCTTGCGGGCTGGAAATGGGGCGCCGAGCAAAAGGACTTCATCTTCCCGCTTTCTGTGCAGAAGGTCCACGAACCTATCCCGGGCCTGGTGCTCAACGAGTGGTCAATGGGGGTGTTCGCGCTGACCGCGCTCATCATGGTGCTGCTCTTTCTGTTCTTCCGATATTCCAATCTCGGCATCGCCATGCGCGCCACCCAGCAAAACCAGAACGCGGCCAAGATCATGGGCATCAAGGTGGAGCGGGTCTTCTCGTTCACCTGGGGATTGAGCTCGTTCATCGGCGCCATGGCCGCGATGTTCTTCGCCGCCCGTTCGGTCCTGGATCCGAACTTCATGATGGAACCCTTCATGCGGGCCTTTGCCGCAGCCGTGCTCGGGGGGCTCACCAGCATCCCGGGCGTGGTGATGGGAGGCCTCATACTGGGGCTCATCGAAAACTTCTTCGGCTATGTGTGGCCCGTATGGAAACCCATCGTGGCCTTCGTGGTGATCATCATCATCCTCACCATCAGGCCGAGCGGGCTCTTTGCCAAGCACTATGTGAAGAAGGTGTAGGAGGATGGACAAAGAGCGAACCCGGGCCAGAACCCTGATCCTCGCAGGGGCTTTAGCAGCGGTTGTGTGCGCGCTCGCGGCCGCGCTCCTCGTCTTCGAGAAACCCCGCTACTTTCTGGAGATGCTCTACGAGCGCCCCCGGATCGAGCAGGCCATGCATGCCTATTTCGCGGCCGAGATGAGGGGGGACCTGGTGGCGGTCTACCGCAGCCTCGCACCCTCGTCGATCTACCGGCAGAGCCACACCTACGAGGACTTTCTCGTCGACATGAGATCCAACCCCGCAAAGATCGTCAAGTATACCATCGTTGACATCTACGGACTGCGGCCGAACCACGACCCGCAGTCATATCCCGGGGTCGAGCGCTTTGCCCAGGTGGAGGTGGACGTGACCCTGCAATATACGGATGAGCACGGAACAACGGAGTGCAACTTCTGCTTCACCTTCCTGAAGGAAGGAGGGCAGTGGTTCAAGGGATGATAAGGACAACCCGGATTTTTCGGTATGGCGGTATCGGAAGGCAACAAATGAATAAGCTGCTCTTAAAAAAGCAGCGGTAAGGAGGGAGTATGAAGGGAACGAGGAGTATGGTTTTCTGGTTGCTGGCCTTGATCTTGGTGCTCATGCTGCCCGTTCAGGGGCATGCAGGCCCGCCCGGGTTCGACAAGAAGGAGATCCGGATTGCCCAGTGGGGTCCGCAGACCGGTCCGGCCGCCCCGTGGGGCTCGGTGGCGCGCGGCAGCGACCTCATCTTCCGGATAGTCAACGAAGAGGGAGGAATCCACGGCAGGACGATCAAATACTTCATCAGGGACGACCAGTACAACCCCGCGCAGACCAAGGCGGTGGTCAAGGAGCTGGTCGAACGAAGGGGTATTTTCGCCTTTGTCGGCGGAGTCGGTGCCCCCTGCGGCATGGCGGTCAAGGACTACCTGGCCGAGAACAAGGTGGTCTGGGTCGGTCCGTCCACGGCCATCAACGAATACGTATTCCCGGTGAACCCGTACCTATTCGCCATATACCCGCTGTATGAAGACGAGGCGAGCATCCTCACCAAGTATGCCGTGGAGAAACTCAAGGCGCAGAAGATCGGGTTCTTCTACCAGAACGACTCCTATGGAAAGAGCGGACTCGAGGGCTGCAAACAGAGGCTCAACACCTACAACATGAGCCTCGTGGAAGAGGTCTCGGTGGAACCCAGCGAGAAAGATCTTTCATCCCAGATGCTCAGGCTCAAGAACTCGGGAGCCGAGGTGGTATTCCTGTGGGTGAACCCGACCAGCGCCACGATCGCACTCAAGACCAGCGCGACCATCGGGTTCAAGCCGCAGTGGATTTCGTCCGACACCCTGTCCGACTTCCCGCTCATGAACACCATTACCGGCGGCCTGTGGGAGGGTGTGATCACCGGCGGTTTCTGCCTCCCGCCCGACTCCGATCATTCCACCATCGTCAAATACCGCGAGGCAGCGAAGAAGTACGCCCCTGAAGAGCGCTTCGGCACCTTCTACCTGGCAGGGATGCTGTTCGCGGAGCCTCTCATCGATGCATTGCAGCGCGTGGGACCCAACTTGAGCACCGATGCCTTCCTCGATGCCCTCAATTCGACCAAAGACTTCCAGGGCATCGGACCCAAGATCACCTGGTCTCCTGATGTTCATCAGGGCACGGATTCCATCCAGATCCTGCAGTGCGGACCGGGCGGCAGCTCTATCCTGCTCCAGGACTGGGTATCGAACGATCTGGCGACGTGGAAACCGAAATAGGGGAAGCACAAGACATCTGCTTTAGAACGGTCCGCTCCGGGCTTCCCGGGGCGGACCCGATACGCGAAGACGCCCGAAATGACGGGGGGACAAGGCATATGGCCCACTTCAAGGTGGAAAACATCAGCATCAGCTTCGGCGGCATCCGGGCCGTCCAAGGCGTGAGCTTCGACGTCCGGCAGAACTCCATCTTCTCCATCATTGGGCCCAACGGCTCGGGGAAGACCACCATCTTCAACATGATCAGCGGCATCTACAAGCCGGACTCGGGCAGGGTCGTGCTCGACGGGGAGAATCTCACCGGACTCTCTCCTGACAGGATCGCCCGCAAGGGCATTGCCCGGACCTTTCAGAACATCCAGCTCTTCGGCAATGCCACGGTCATGGACAATCTCATGCTCGGACGGCACATTCACATGAAAACCGGCGTATTGAGCGGCTTCTTCATGCTGGGCAAGTGGACGCCCTGCGCGCGGGAGGAGGTGAGACACCGCGAGATCGTGGAGCACATCGTGGACTTCCTCGACCTGCAGTCTGTGCGCGACCAGTTCGTCTCCAACCTGCCCTACGGCAAACGCAAGCTCGTGGAGCTCGGCCGCGCCCTGGCCCTTGAGCCCAAGGTCCTGCTGCTCGACGAGCCCTCAGCGGGAATGAACACCGAAGAGAAAGACGACCTGCGTATATGGATCAAGGACATCCAGGAAGACTACAAGGTTACCATCCTGCTCATCGAGCACGACATGAACATGGTGATGGGCATTTCCGACAGGATACTGGCCATCAACCAAGGGGTGAAGATCATCGAGGGGACGCCCGCAGAGGTGCAGAAGCACCCGGACGTGGTTGCAGCCTATCTCGGCGAGGAGGACACTGATGCTCAAGATCAAGAACATCGAAACATGGTATGACCTGATCCGTGCTCTCCACGGGATCTCCTTCGAGATCAACGAAGGCGACATCGTAGCCCTGCTCGGCTCCAACGGCGCGGGCAAGACTACGACCTTGAAGACCATCATGCGCCTGCTCGACGACGACCAGCCCGAAAAAGGAACCATCGAGTTCATGGGGAAGCGCATCGACCGGCTCGACACCGAGGAGATCGTGCGCCTGGGCATCAGCTACGTACCAGAGGGCCGTGAGGTGTTCCCGGAGCTGAGCGTGATGGAGAACATCCTTATGGGCGCCTACACCAGGCGGGACAAGAAGGGCATTAAGCAGGACATCGAGTTGCTGCTGAAGCAGTTCCCCATCCTCGGGCAGAGGCGGAACCAGCAGGCAGGGCACTTGAGCGGCGGCGAGCAGCAGATGCTGGCCATCGCGCGGGCCCTCATGAGCAGACCCAAGCTCCTCATGCTCGACGAGCCTTCGCTGGGGCTTTCCCCGCTGCTCACCAAGGAGATATTCAACATCATCAGGCGGATCAACTCGGAAGGGGTCACGATCCTCCTGGTGGAGCAGAACGTGAACATGGCGCTCAAATACTCGGACTATGCCTATCTCATGGAAAACGGGAGAATCGTGCGGGCGGACAAGCCCGAGGTGCTCCGCGAGGACGAAGACGTCAAGGAATTCTATCTTGGCATAGCAACCGAGCAATCCGTCAAGGGATACAAGCGCTACCGGCGCAAGGTCAGATTTAGGTAAAACGAGGGGGGAGGCCGGAGAATGGAACAGATCGAGAGACCGACAGACAAGGTTCAGACCCTTCCGCAGGCCTTGAGGGTGCTTGCCTCCATACAGCCCGACCGCGTAGCCATGCGGATGAAGGACTACGGCATCTGGCACGACATCACCTGGAGGCAGTATGCAGACAAGGTGCGCGAAGTCGCCATGGGGCTCCACGCCCTGGGCGTCAAACGGGGAGACCATGTGTCCATCATAGGCGAGAACAAGCCCGAGTGGCTCTTCTCGGCCCTGGGCGTCATGTCTCTGGGAGGGACCTTCGTGGGCGTATACACCACCAATCCTGCGGCCGAGTGCGAGTATGTGGTGGGGCACTCCGAGTCGGTGGTGTTCATCTGCGAAGATGAAGAGCAGTGCGACAAGGCCCTGGTCTTCCGTGAGCGCACCCCCGCTCTGAAAAAGATCGTGGTATGGGACATGGAGGGCCTGAAGCACTTTGACGACGACATGATCATGAGCTTCGACGACCTCGTGGAGCTGGGCAGGAAGACCGATCAGGAAAACCCCGGCCTTTTCGAGAAGATCGTAGATGATGGAAAGGAGGACGAGACCGCCTCCATCATCTATACCTCGGGCACCACCGGCCCGCCCAAGGGCGCCATGATCTCGCACAAGAACTACCAGTGGATCGCCAGGCAGACCGAGAAGATCACCCGTATGACCGTCGACGACGAGACCATTTCGTTCTTGCCACTGAACCACGTGTACGAACAGATCTTCGACCTCATGATGCACTTGCGGGTGGGGCACATCGTAAACTTCACCGAGAACACGGACACGGTCATGAACGACCTCAAGGACGTCTCCCCTACCCTCTTCCACGCCGTGCCCAGGATCTGGGAGAAGTACCACTCCGGAATCGTGCTCAAGATGATGGACGCCACCTGGTTCAAGCGCACCTTGTACGGGATCGCCTTCAAGATCGGCACCAGGTACAACGACTGCAAGTTGTCGAAGAAGCCGATCTCGCTTCCGCTCACGATCGGCTACTGGCTTTCCTACTTCGCCATATTCTGGAAGCTCAAGGAGCGGCTTGGCTTCGACCGGGTGCGGATCGGGTTCTCGGGTGCCGCGCCCATATCACACGAGGTGCTCAAGTTCTTCCAGAGCATCGGAATCCCCATCCGAGAAGGCTACGGGCTCACCGAGACCACGGGTATCACGCACATCTCGGACGCGACCAACTTCAAGCTCGGCACCGTGGGCAAGTGTCTGCCCGGCTCGGAGGTAAAGATCGCCGAAGACGGCGAGATCCTCATCCGGCACGGGGGCATCTTCCAGGGCTACTTCAAGGACGAAGAGCACACGAGGGAGGCCATCGATGCGGATGGTTGGTTCCACACCGGCGACGTGGGCGAAGTCGATGACGAGGGCTACCTCAAGATCACAGACCGCAAGAAGGACCTCATCGTGACCGCGGGCGGCAAGAACGTGGCCCCGCAGTATATCGAGAACCTGCTCAAGTTCTCCCCCTACATCAACGACGCCGTGGTCATCGGCGACCGGCGGAAGTATATCACCGCCATCATCGTGATCGACGAGGAGAACGTGGTGAAGTGGGCACAGGACCACAAGGTCCAGTACACCACCTTCGCGAGCCTGACCAAGACCGACGAAGTGAACCGGCTCATCTCAGAGGAGGTGGCCAAGGTCAACAAGCAGCTCGCCCGGGTGGAGAACATCCGCAAGTTCAGGCTCCTGGACAAGAAGCTCTACACCGAGGACGGCGAGGTGACCCCCACCATGAAGGTCAAGCGCGCCGCAATCAACCGGCAGTACAAGGATCTCATCGAATCCATGTACCGGGAAGGAGACTGAGAAGACGCTTAATAAATCGGCCTGACCCCCTTTATTCCCTGCGCTGTGTCACTATAGTATTCACATGCTCTAACGAGCACAGCAAAACCAGCAAGGAGGTCAAAGGCCATGAAGAGACTCATCGTTCTCGGAATAGCGATGCTGGCGTTCATGTTCACCTTCGGCGGCATGGCTTATGGGGAAGATTATTATCCCTGGGGAAAGGGATCGGTGAACGTGAATACCGCAACACAGGAAGAACTGGAGTGGTTCCTTGGGAGAAGCAATATCGACAATCCTGATCAGGTAGCCAGAAACATCATCGAATATCGGGAAGCAAGCGGCCCTTTCACGACCATAGATGAGCTGAAGAATGTCGAGGGCATGGAAGACATCACCGATTTCGAGGAAGCTCGGTTCTGGGTGAAGACCACAGGGCCCACCGACTATGATCCCGAAAAGACCGTGCGGCCCCACGGGGACCCGTTCTTCGGTTATTGGTTGCAGGAGGACCGGCGGGGAGACTAAAGGCTTCTGAAAGGTAATTTACGGGCAGGGCGCTGGTCTTGTTTCCTATCGATGCATGGACACCGGGACGGGCCCTTCAGCCCCTGGAAAACCGGGAAAGCATGAAGGCGAGCACGTCCTTGTATTCTTAAGCCCGCAAGGAGCGGGCGTGAGAAGGAGGCATCGAGGGAAAGCAAGGCCGTGCCCTCGCACCTTCCGATGGCAGCCGGCGCGGATGATAAGATCAGGCACCCTTGAGGACAGGCAGACCCAAGCCCACCTTTTCTTTCACCGTGCTTAAGGTTTCTTCTGCAACCGGCCGTATCCGGCCGGCCCCTTCCTCGAGCAGCCTGCCGATATATCTCTGATCCTCCATCAGTTCACGGAAGCGCAACTGCAGCGGTCTCAACCCCTCGATGACCGTCTCTGCGAGCTCGGCCTTGAATTGTGCGTATCCCTTCCCGGCAAAGCGCTGTTCGATTGCCGCCCTACTCTCTCCGCTGAACAGCTCGTAGATAACCAGCAGGTTGTTGATGCCGGGACGGTCCGGGTCGAAACGTATCTCCCTCAAGGGGTCGGTGACAGCCTTCATGATCTTTGCGCGGATCTCATCGGGGGAATCGAGCACGCCCAGAACATTGCCCTCTTCATCCCCAGTCTTGCTCATCTTCTTCGTCGGGTCCTTCAGTCCCATGATCCGGGAGCCCACTTCGGGTATAACCGCCTCGGGCAGCTCGAAGGTGGGGCCGTAGCGCGAGTTGAACCGCTCGGCAACATCCCGGGCAAGCTCCACGTGCTGTCGCTGGTCTTCGCCCACGGGCACGAGATTGGTCCTATACAGGAGGATGTCTGCGGCCATGAGGGCCGGGTAGTCGAAGAGCCCGGTAGTGACCTGCTCCTTTTGTCTCTGCGACTTTTCCTTGAACTGGGTCATGCGGAGCATCCAGCCCATGGGAATGATGCAGTTGAGAATCCAGGCAAGCTCTGCATGGGCCCCGATTTGTGACTGAACAAAGATGACAGACACCCCGGGGTCAATCCCCGCGGCCAGGAGAATCGCCGCCATCTCGAGGTTCTTTGCCTTGAGCAGCTTCGGCTCCTGGGGAACCGTGATGGCGTGGAGATCGACGATGCAGAATATCGATTCGTACTCTGCCTGTGCTATGACCCAGCGCCTGATCGCGGCGAGATAGTTGCCGATGTGGATCGTCCCGGTAGGCTGTATTCCTGAGAATACCCGTTTCTTCATGGCCGTTCTCCAGTTTTTTAAGGTCATCGGATTCCGGCTGCAGGAGGCTATACGGTTTGTGATAGCTCCGCGCAAGGCGGTCTCAATGGTATGTACCGCTTAAGAGCGGGCGCCTGCGGGAGGGGCTGATCTGGACAAAGGTCTCCCTGCCTTACCGGCTGTCGAGGATCTCCCTGATCTTCTCCGCGAGATCGCCCAGGTTGAACGGTTTCTGGATGAAACCTCTGCAGCCCTTGTCCATGATCTCCCTGGCCTGACCGTTGAGGCTGTATCCGCTGGAGAGCAGCACGCTTACGTCCGGTCTGATTTCCTTGAGTCTCTCAAAGGTGTCTTTGCCGCTGAGATCGGGCATGATCATGTCGAGCACCACCAGATCTATGGTATCCCGGTGTTCGCGGTATGCCTCGATCCCCGCCTTTCCTCCCGCAGCGGTGATGACGGCATACCCGAGCCTCTTGATCATCTCGGAGCCCACGTCCAGAATGATCTCCTCATCGTCGATGAGCAGGATGGTCCCCTGGCCTTTCCTGATCTCTCCGCTTGCCTGCCGTTCTTCCATGACGGGTTTATCCGAAGCGGGGAGATAGAGGGTGAACGTGGAGCCGACACCCTTCTCGCTCTCCACAGTGACAAACCCCTTGTGGTTTTTCACGATGCCATACACCGAGGCAAGACCGAGCCCGGTCCCCCTCCCCTTGCCCTTGGTCGTGAAGAAAGGCTCGAATACCCGCAGCTTGATCTCTTCGTCCATTCCGATGCCCGTGTCGGTCACGGAAACCTGGACATACCTGCCCGGTCCGGCCCCGAAGGGCGCGACCTCGGACTCGCTGAGGTTCACGTTCTGGATGGAGATATAGAGATCTCCCCCTCCGGGCATGGCCTGCCAAGCGTTCACGAAGAGGTTGAGCATGACCTGCTCCATCTGGTTCCGGTCCACCTCCACGGTCCACAAGCCTTCCTGCATGCTTTGGTGTATCCGAATCTCCTTCCTGGTCCTCCCGAACATCTCGGCGCTCTTCTGGATGAACTCTCCCAGCCGGGTGGGCCTGACCTCGTACTTGCCTCCGCGGGCAAATCCGAGAAACTGTTTGGTAAGCTCGGACCCCTGGCGCACATATTCCTCTACGTTTTTCAGGCGGTCGTAAAAGGGGTGGGATTTTTCCATGCCCAGGAGCATGAGAGAGACATTGCCGAGGACACCCATGAGCAGGTTGTTGAAATCATGGGCGATCCCTCCCGCCATGGTCCCGATTGCCTCCATCTTCTGGGCGCGTATGAATTGTTCCTCCAGAATCTTTTTTTCGCTGATGTCGATCAGGAAGCCGCGAGCGCCCGAGGGCTTCCCGCTCTTCATGATCGGGGCGGCATGCACCAGGGTGGGAAAGGTGGTGCCGTCCTTGCGCCGGGCCAGATACTCGTTCAGCCCGGTACGCTCACCTGCCAGGACCCTGCCGATGTCTTCGGTCGCCCGAACCCGGTCTTCGGGTGCCACCATGTCGGTTACGGTCAGCCCCTTGTCCAGGTCTTCAGGGCCATACTGGAACTTTTCAAATGCAGCTTCATTGGCAAAGGTGAGGATGCCTCGCTCGTCTGTTTCGAACACGGTTTCCGGCATGAGCCTCGCCATGTCACGGAACCGTTCCTCGCTCTGCCTCAAGGCTTCTTCCGCCTTTTTCCGGTCCGTTATGTCCATGATCGAAGCAACGCTCTCAGTCGTGCCCGGGATCATGGTCACGTTCATGAAAAGGTCACGCATCTCTCCCGACCGGATAACGCACCGGCACTCATAGGAATCCGGGGCGTAACCATCCTTTTGGCGGCGCTGCCTGTGGTAGGCCATCATCCGGTCGAGGTCTTCTTCCGCCACAAAGGAGGTCCAGGCCATCTTTCCTTCAAGCTCTTCCTTCGAATACCCTACGAGTTTCTCAAACTTGGAGTTGGCCAGGCGGATGATGTAATTCTCATCTATGATGATGTTTGCCGTGGCCGTGTGCTCGAAGATGGTCCGATACCGCTCCTCGCTCCGGCGCAGGGCCTCCTCGGACCGCTTCCTCTCGGTGATGTCAGTCTGTGTCCCGATGATGCGCAGCGGCGTTCCGTTATCATCCCACTGGATCACCTTGCCGCGGTCGAGAATCCACTTGTACGATCCGTCCTTGCACCGGATGCGGTGCTCGCTCACGTAAACGGGCGACTCGCCCTTCAGGTGCTTCTCCAGCTCTCTGTCGCTCGACTCCCGGTCGTCGGGATGCACGTGGGTTGTCCACTCATCGACGCTGTCGGTGATCTCGTGCTCGGCGTATCCCAACATCTCCTTCCAGCGCCGCGACCGGAATACCTTGCCGGTCTTCAGATTCAGATCCCACACCCCGTCTCCGGCGCCTTCCAGGGCAAACTGCCAGCGCTCCTCGCTCCTTTGCAGGGCCTCCTGGGCGCGCTTGCGCTCGGTAACGTCCCGTACCACACCCCGAAAACCTACCGGAGAGCCCGATGCATCCCGCATGAGCGATGCGGAGATCTCATGGGTTCTCTTCACGCCGTCCTTGCGTATCACCTCATAGTCAAGCAGCACGTCCGGCTCTCCGGTCAGGTATATGGCATGGAAGACCTGGTACATTCTCTTGGCTGTATCAGTCGAGGTGAATGCCCGGTAGCTCATCCCCTGCATCTCATCAGGGGAATAGCCCATCATGCGGCATATGGAGTCGTTGAAAAAGGTGACCTTGCCCGAAAGATCGAGCTCGATATAGCCCTCCTGGATGCTCTGAAGGATGGTCCGGTACTTTTCCTCACTGCGGCGGAGGGCGTCCTCGGCCTTTCTGCGCTCGGTCACATCGCGGACGATCCCTCTGAAACCCGCCGGGTTTCCCGCCTCATCATATATCAGGGAAACGGACGCCTCCACCGGGATCTTCTCGCCATACTTGTTGATCACTTCCCACTCCACGCCGGTGGCTGGCTTGCCCGTCAGGTACACATTGTGATATGCCTCGTACAGCTTCTGGATATTCTCTTCGTCCGTGAACCTCCGGAAGTTCATGTCCTTCATTTCTTCCCCGGTGTATCCAAGCCTGGTCACGGCAGGGAGGTTGAAGAAGGTGAAGGTCCCTTTCAGGTCCACCTCGTAGTAGGCCTCCTGCATATTGTTGAGAATGTTCCGGTAGCGTTCTTCGCTCCTCTGCAGGGCTTCTTCAGCCTTCTTCCGCTCCGTGATGTCGCGGACGATTCCCCTGAACCCAACCGGAGCGCCCTGATCATCTTGTATCAATGAAACAGAGGCGGCCACCCAGATCCTTTCTCCTGTCTTGCTGATGGCCTCCCAGTCGAATCCCCCCACAGGCTTCCCTGTCAGGAATACCTTGTTATAGGTCGCGTATACTTTCCTGGCGTTTTCCTGATCCACGAACCTGCGGAAATTCATGCCCTGCATCTCTTCATCCGTGTATCCGAGCTTTTTTACGGCGCAGGCATTGAAGAAGGTGAAATTCCCTTCCAGATCCACCTCGTAGTAGGCCTCCTGCATGTTGTCGAGGATGTTCCGGTAGCGCTCTTCGCTCTTCTGCAGGGCCTCCTCGGCCCTCTTCCGCTCCGTGACGTCACGGGCCGTGATCACGACTCCGCCTATCCCGGGATAATGGATGAGGTTCTTCCCGATGGCCTCAAGGTACACCCAGGCGCCATCGAACCTTTTCACCCTGAACTCGATGGGCTGCCCGTTGTCCTCCATGCGGTATACCTCACCCAGCCCCTTCTCGACTAAGGGGATATCATCGGGATGAATGAAATCCATGGGCGATCTCCCGATCAGGTATCCGGGTGGATAATGGAGGATCCTCTCGACCGAGGGCGCCTCGTACATGAAAAGCCCGTCACTGTCGAGTATCAGGATCAGATCGGACAAGTTCTGGATCAGAGATCTGAACCTGTCCTCCCGTATTCTGAGCTCCCGCTCCGCGCGCTTGCGCTCGGTGATGTCCAAGCAGGAGGCGATGCTCTCTTTTGTTCCCGGAATGAGTGCCACGGTGAGAAGGATGTCGCGATGCTCGCCAGAGCGGGTGATAAAGCCGAACTCGTAGGATCCCGGGGCGGAAGAAGGGCTCCGTCTCCGGAGATGATGATAGTGCTTCATCCGCTCGACGTCTTTCGGTTCGATGAAAGTGGTCCAGCTCATCTTTCCCTCGACCTCTTCACGCTTGTATCCCGTGAGCCGGATAAAGTTGGAGTTTGCCAGCAGTATGGTGGTATCCTCGGCAATGAGAATGGATGCATTGCCGGTGTTCTCGAAAATGGTCCGGTAGAATCTCTCGCTCTGTCTGAGGTTTTCCTCGGCCTTCATGCGTTCGCTGATATTCCGTACAATACCCTGGATCGCATAGGGCCGTCCATCCCGGTAGAGCACCGCCGAGGTGGTTTCCACCGAGACGAGGCTTCCATCCCTGTGCTTGAACCGCAGCTCCAGAGGTTTTTCCTGAACGCCGATCCTGAACAGATCTTCGCTGGCGGCCAATGCCTCGTCCACCTGATCCTCGGACAGGATATTCCAGAAATTCAATTCCTTGATATGCTCCCTGTCATACCCCAGCATATCCAGGCCCACATCATTGGCATCGAGCACATTCCCCTGAAGGTCCAGGATGAAGACGCCGAAGAATGATCGGTCGAACAGGGCGCGGTAGCGTTCCTCGCTCTCCCGGGCCGATGCCCTGGCCGCAAGAAGCTCCTGGGTGAGGTCATCTCTGGATTTTTCGATGCCCGTGTCCTCATTCTGATTTTTCACCGCACGCTCCTCATTCTGAAAGAAAACACACAGCCGCTACCAATGGCTGCCGCCTGCATGAAGCAGCGCCCCTTTCCACGGGAAAAACTGGACACTCCGGTATTTCCCTTTTGCCTTTATCGGAATGTCACCTGTAAAAATTCATTGCATCCGTTTTTACAGCACCACACCACCCGATGCTTGCATTGAAACCTGATAGATGATAGCATATTATAAGCATATTATGATATGTTTCATTGATGAAAGGAGTTTTTTTACGCCGCTTTTTCGGCTCTTCAATAAGGGAGGGTGGAAGATGAGAGCATTGATTCTTTCCCTTGTCCTGGTCGCGGTCCCGCTGTCCGCCGCCGCCATGAAACCCATGAGCGAAACCGACCTCTCGCTGGTCTCGGGCCAGTCGGGAGTGAGCTTTTTCGTGGACCTGACTATGAACATCCACATCGACACCCTGGCATGGGGCGATTCCGACGGCCTAGCGCCCGGGCCGTACAATCCCTGGAACATGACGGCCGCAGGGGGTTACGTAGGGGTGAGCAATTTCAATATCACCGGTCTGTCCGTGAGGCACTATGCCGCCAGTTACCTTTTCCCCTATGCCGTATCTCACGGCTCGGTGAGCTTCTGGCCGGCGGCATCGAGCATCGATGTACACAACGGCGTTCCCTACTACCGGGTCCATGCATGCCCCGGAAACCCCTGAAACAGCATCCCTCAGGCCGCGTCCCCAGCCTCGCAGCCTCCGCCGCGGCCTGATCCGCGCGGATCATACACCTCTCCAGGGCTCCTCGGCGGCCCTCCTGAATCAACCTCGACAGGGTTTGATTGCGCAGCCGGATTCCCTACTAATGAGTTACAGAGGGGATGACAGGAATGTACAAGCTCATAGAAGGGACCGAAAAGCGCGGCTATGCGAGGGGATTCGGGCTCACCGAAAGCGGGGCCCACGAAGAGGTCGATGTCCCGGTCATCGACGGCAGACCGGTCGACAAAGGCGGGGTGCCCCTCGAACCGGACAACAGGCTGGTCACTCTCGGGGAGACCAGGTGTGAGTCATTCATGAACGGCGCGCTTCTCGTGGTGGTGGAATAACAGGCTGCCCGCACAGGGGCCGTTCACCCGGATGATCTGACTGTCCTGTCGTGCGTTCTCGTCACAGACAAGCATACCCGGCCCGGCTGACGCCTCCGGCAAGGCCTGGGCCGAATCCCGGAAAATCGCCATAAACACAGCAATGCCCACGAGAACCGCTATGACCATGATTGTCACTTTTCTGAGCTCTGTCCTGCGCATGCACACCCCCTTCTCAGTCGAGGAACGAGAAGATCTCGAGTCTGATCCGGTAGTCCTCCACCCCGAGCGCCTTCAGGGCATCGAGCACGGCATTGATCAGTCCGGGTGGTCCGCAGACGTAAAAGACCTTGTCATCCAGCTTATCTCCGCAGAGGCGCTGGATCTTTTCCCTGTCCACAAAGCCAGCTTCGCCTTTCCAACCCGGTGGAGGGCTTCCCAGAACGTGTACCACCCGGAGCGAGGGATATCCCCCGGCCTCTATCTCGGAGAGCTCACGGGAAAAGACGATACCGCTCTCGTCTTTGTTGGCATATAACAGGAGGACCCGGCGGGTATCCCGGGTATCTCTCATATGCCGGATCATGCTCATCAGCGGTGTTATTCCGATCCCGCCCGCAATGAAGACCAGATCGCGTTCTTCCGGATGGAGAACATAGGAGAAGCGGCCGAACCCTCCATGAACCGCTGCCCTGTCGCCTACCCGGGTCTCACCCATGGTCGAGGTGAAATCGCCCAGGGCCTTGATGGTGGAGCTCACATAATCCTTGCCCGCCGGGGATGACGAGATGGTCCAGTGATGCTCCTCCTCAGGAAGCCCCCTGTTCCGGAAGAAGGTGATGAACTGAAACTGTCCGGGCAGGTAGTCGAACAGGGGCTCGCCCGCTTCCGGCGCCAGCTTCACGGTCCATACGCCCGGGGCCTCCGGGACCACCTCGGTGACGCGGTATGCATGCTCTCTGAGAATCCGGGGCCTGATAAACCGATGGTATACAAAGACAGACACCGCCGCTAGAACCGATACGATCCAGATGCCCTGCATCAAGACAAGGTTCAGGTCCGCTCCGATCACGAAACTGTGGACGAACGCACCCGCGATGACCAGGGGCGAGAGGATGTCATGGATCAGTCTCCAGTGTTCAAAGGTCAGGCCGAGCGGTCTCTGGTACACACTGATCAGAACACTGGCGATCAGGACGGCCAGCGTCGCCCTGCCGAGCCACACAACAGGGGGCACGGCAAGCCCGGTCAGAAGTGCCCAGTTCCCGCTGCCTGCGGCCAGTAGAATGGGGTGGGAGAGTATCAGGAGCAGGGCGAAGATCCCCATATTCCGATGGAACCGGATCAGGATGTCGAACCCGTAGGGCTGTTCGATCCACTTGATCCGGCCGGCGAGAAATACCTGGAGAACGATGAGCATGAACCCCAGGATGGCAAAGCTCCTTCCCATCTCATAGACGAGATGGCCATACGTGTACCCGAACACCGCTGCGAAAATGATCGGCGTGATCGCCACTGCTATGTAGAGCATAACGAGCAGGACCCCGCGCGTATTCCCGTGATATGCAGTATGGGCAGGCATGTTTTAAACCTCGGGCAAAAAAGGGAAGACCGCGGCGCCGGCTTCTTCGGGAATGCATCCTTTGCCTGCGGCCCAGCCTCTGTTTGTAATACACCTTGTGTTTGCAAGCTATCTCCTGTTCGTGGCGCAATCCTACATCTCGATCTTCTATTTAATCCTGCGGTCTGCAAAGGCGCATCCGCTCTCAGCAGGCAGCACGTCACCAGCCGGGTTGACCTGTGTTGTGTCCGGCATCCGCCCTGAGACAAGCAGCCCCCTGCCCGCGCGTCTCTGCTGCCAAATTGGACCTGAGGTCATTGATTCGGGAGATAAGACCCGTATCCGGGGTGTTGTAAAGATTTCATCCTTACCGGTGGGGACAGGCTTTTCGGGCAGGATATCCAGAGCCCTGTTCTTCAGGGTCGCCCCGCCGGGCAGGACATCATCATTCCAGCTGGATTGTTTGTCCGCAGGCAAGTCATATTCGAAGAACGGTGCGGCCGAGGACGGATCTGCATCCCCGCTCATACCCGGGCATGCCTGCCCGTATTGCATGGCCGTGTATGATCCGCTCACGTCATTATCCATCAAGCCGGTTCGTGACCCGGCCTGCAAGGGCCGCTCCGCAGCCCCGGGCACGGCTGCCCAGTGAATGATGAAAAGGGCCAGGAACCCTATGATTGCGATAACGGGGGCTCGATGTCCATCCACCTCGGCATCCTCCTTCTTTCCTGTTTTTCAAGGAAACTCGGGTGCTGTCTTTTCTCTGATCGCGGCACCGTCCAGAGGAACTTTCTCCGGCATCCGCACGTTCGGCCCGTTCAAGACCGCCCGCACCAGTGCCGGAAAAATATTCCCCAACCGGACACAGCCGCTGCATGCATCCGGATCTTTGCCTTTGCACTTCCGGAATACCGGTTTCCGGTATCAGACCTCCCCGCCGCCTGCTTTGGCTGTCTGGAGATCGTACAGACCTGAGAACCAAGTCCCGGTCATGTGCACGAGTGCCCTCCATGACCACGAAAATGAAGAGTGATAAGCGCAAGAAGACCTACAACAACAAGGAAAAATACCCGCGGCTTTCTCATGAACCAGCCACTTTTCCAAGGGCAGATCAGATGACTATCAAGAAGTGTACCAGTGATGGTGTATAAGCGATTATATCGCATTTTCAAAGGGTTCTGTCAGCAAGGCCTGAGCGGTTTCTCCATCGGATTGTCTTGCAAGACAGGACGTTTCCCAAAAAACAGGAAACCGATTCCCCGCTTCGTTCACGGCAGATCCCATCAGGGGAGGGCTTCTATAGGCAGATCATCGGGAAAGGACCTTGACCCTGTCCTGCATCAGGCCGAAAGATGTATGATCTCCTGATCTTACAAGAAGCTGGTAATACTATAACGCATGTGATAGATATGTTTCCGGGATCGTGATCGCTCCATCCGACCCTCTATTTTTCGAGCAGAAAGGATTTCTTTGCACAGGAAGGCATTCATCTTTTTTTTCACGAACGAAGCGATCAGGGACCATACTTCATGAGAGGCGATATTCTGCCAGGCAAAAGTTACCCCTTGGGAGCCACGGTGTATCCCGAGGGTGTTAACTTCTGCATCTTTTCCAAGAGCTGCCATATCGTGGAGCTGCTCCTGTTTGACGACCACGACGACGTGGTCCCCTCGCGGGTGATCAGGCTCGATCCGTCGCTGAACAAGTCGTTCTACTACTGGCATGTCTTTGTCCGCGGTGTCAAACCAGGCCAGCTCTATGGCTACCGTATCTTCGGCCCGCACGATCCGTCGCGGGGCCTCTTCTTCGACGGGCAGAAGCTCTTGCTCGACCCCTATGCCAAGGCCGTGGCCGTGGGAAGGAACTACGACCGTGCCTCCGCCTGCAGGCCGGGCGACAACTGTGCGTGGGCCGCAAAATCCGTGGTCGTAGACCCGCTCGCCTATGACTGGGAGGGTGACGAGCCCCTGCGGGCTCCCTACCCCACCAACATCATCTACGAGCTCCACGTGGGTGGATTCACCCGCCACCAGAACTCCGGCCTGCCCGAGAAACTCAGAGGCACCTATACCGGACTTATCGAGAAGATCGGCTATCTCAAGGACCTGGGCATCACCTCGGTCGAGCTGATGCCTGTCCAGCAGTTCGATGAACAGGACGCTCCCCGCCCGCTGAAGAACTACTGGGGCTACAGCCCCATGGCCTTTTTTGCCCCGCACTGCGGATACAGCTCGTCGCGTGACCCGCTGGGGCCTGTGAACGAGTTCAGAGACATGGTCAAGGCCCTCCACCGCCACGGCATCGAGGTTATCCTGGACGTGGTGTTCAACCACACGGCCGAGGCAGGACACGACGGGCCCACGCAGTCGTTCAGGGGAATCGAGAACAACTCGTACTACATCTACAATCTCGCCCGGCAGCGCTACGAGAATTTCACCGGATGCGGCAACACCGTGAACACGAACTTCTCCATCGTACGCAGGATGATCATGGAGTGTCTGCGCTATTGGGTCGAGCAGATGCACGTGGACGGGTTCCGGTTCGATCTGGCCTCGGTCATGTGCAGGGGTGAGTCGGGTGAGCCGCTGGAAAAGCCGCCCATCCTCTGGTCCATCGAGTCCGACCCGGTGCTCTCCGGCACCAAGATCATCGCCGAGGCATGGGATGCGGCCGGGCTCTATCAGGTGGGGTCGTTCATCGGCGAGCGGTTTGCCGAGTGGAACAGCCATTTCCGGGACGACGTGCGGTGCTTTGTCAAGGGAGACCGGGGCATGACCTTCAAGCTCGCAAACCGGATCGTGGGCAGCCCCGACATCTATCTCGAACCCGACCGCGAGACGAACCGGAGCATCAACTTCGTCACCTGCCACGACGGGTTCACCCTCAACGACCTGGTCTCCTACAATGTGAAGCACAACGAGGCCAACCTGGAAGGAAACCGGGACGGCTACAGCCTGAACCACAGCTGGAACTGCGGAAAGGAAGGCCCCACCGACGATCCGGCCGTGGAGAGCCTGCGGATCAAGCAGATCAAAAACTTCCTCACCATCCTGCTCACCTCCCAGGGCACGCCCATGATGCTCATGGGGGACGAGGTGAGGCGGACCCAGCAGGGAAACAACAATGCCTACTGTCAGGACAGCGAGCTGACCTGGTTCGACTGGTCGCTTACGAAGACGAATGCAGACCTGCTCCGATTTGTCAGGGGCCTGATCCACTTCACCCGGTCGTATTCAGTGTTCCACCACAAATATGTGCTCACCCGGTCTCTTTCGCACACCGACACGACCATTACCTGGCACGGGGTCCATCTCAACCGGCCGGACTTCAGCGAGGATTCCCACAGCATCGCCTTCGAGCTCAAGGCCCCGGCAAAGGGGGAGCACGTGTTCGCCATCCTCAACGCCTTCTGGGAGCCTCTCGCATTCGAGATCCCGCCCTCGTGGACCGGCCAGACCTGGCACCGGCTCATCGACACCTCTCTTGCCGGCGGCGAGGACTATGTCCCTCTGGCAAAGGCCCCGCATATCGGGTCGAAACTGTACCAGGCCGATGCCCGGAGCACGGTCGTGCTCGTTTCAAAATGATTTCGATGCATCGGGTTTCTTACCCCGGGCACACTCCCAGCCGCTCCTTATGCCCGGTCCTTTCCTTTTTATGGAATCCCCGCCCGGTTACAGCCTGTACCTGTTTCGCGCAACTGGGATATTGACTCGCCCGTTCCTCGTGGTATTAATAGTGTGTAGGTATTTTATTGGGGCTTGTTGCCTCTGGCATATGGTCAAGGCAGTGTAAGGAGGAAAGGATGAGTATCAAAAAACAGTATCTCAAGGGAAAACCGGTCTGCAAAGTAACGTTCACCATACCAAAACATATGGGCAAATCGGCCCGGAATGCCTACCTCGTAGGCGACTTCAACAACTGGAACGCCCAGACGAATCCCATGAAGCAACGCAAAGACGGATCCTTTGAGCTCTCCATGAATCTCGAAAAAGACCGCGAATACCAGTTCAGGTATCTCCTCGACAACACCTGGGAGAATGACGACAGTGCAGACAAGTATGTCCCCACTCCCTATGGAGACGCCGACAACTCGGTGGTAGTGGTCTAACCACCTCTTTTCGAGGACGGGTTCACATTTCGTCTTTCCATCCGGTAGCCTGCGGCCAATGGTATGGACCCTTCAGGGCAAGCCTTGGACCCGGTGAAAAGTGCAAGCGGCGGGGCATGTGACCCCCTCCCTTCAGGTCCTTAAGGAGCGGGTACAAAGGAGAGTTCAGGCACCGGTGTACACTTGCCGGATCTTGAGGGTTCGCATTCTTTTGCCGGACCGGTGGATTTCTTTCCAGCGCCGGGTCAGGCCGGGAAACCGGGCGTCCTAATGTGAACCCGTCCCCGAATTCGGAATTCGTCAATTCATTGCGCAACCGGCATTCAGGGGCTGAATGCGCCAGGATCCGGTTTTAGGACCGATTCAGATAGCCCATGCAGCTCAGGTGCACGAGGACCAGGATCCCTGCGATTACTGACAGCACAAGTGCGAACCCTGTCAGAAACACTCTCATAAACACCTGCCTCTCACTGGTTTTGTCGATTCCGGAACATAGCATATCCCGGTGCGAAAATATACCGCCGGCCGTACCCGGAGCCTAGGGGCGGCGAAGAGACGAATCGCCGGAATTCCCGCCCGGCCCGCGGTCTTTCAGCAGATCGTTCAGCCCGGACATCCGCTCCGTGCGCCTGCGGACGGCGGCGGCAAAGATATCGGGGCCGGCCCAGATGTCAAGCCACCTGCTCGCCCTGGTTATCCCGGTGTACACCAGCTCGCGAGTGAGCACCGGGCTCTCCCTGGGCGGCAGGACGAGCACCACCCGGGAAAACTCCGACCCCTGGCTCTTGTGCACGGTCATGGCAAAGGCGGTCTCGTGCTCGGGGAGCCGCGCCAGGGATATCCTGCGCACGGTCCCGTCAGGCCCGGGGAAGAACGCCCGCAGCTCGCCGTCCAGCTCATCTGCGAGAATGAAGCCGATGTCGCCGTTGAACAGCTTGACCGTGTAGTCGTTGGAGGTCACGAGCACCGGCCTGCCGTGATAGTGCAGGCTGCCTGCACGGATGAGCCCCTTTCTGGAGAGGATCTCTTCGATGAGGCGGTTTATCGCCTCGATCCCGAACGGGCCTTCCCGCAGAGCACACAGCACCCGGAACCCGGCGAACAGGTCGAACCGCTCCTCGACCCCGGCCGCGCGCAGGCAGGGGCCGTACCCCTCAAGCGCGGCCTGCTCCAGGCTCCCGGCAAGCATCTTGGGCGAGGAGATCTCCTGCATGCATACATCTGAAAACTCCCCTCTGAGAATCCTCTGCACACACAGGTTCGCATCGCCCGCGCGCACCGCCTCGCTGATCTGTCTGATCCCGCTCTCAGGACCGAACCGGTGGGTGTGCTTCAGCTCCACCAGGCAGTCCTGCAGTCCTTGAGGGTTCCCGGCTGCAAGCTCGTAGCCGGCCGCTTCCCGGATGAGCCCGCAGGTCTTATGGGAGTAGCAGGGGCCGGAGCCGATGTCGCAGATATCCCCCAGCACGTGTCCGGGCTCAACCGAGGAAAGCTGGTCTCGGTCACCCACCAGGATGAGCCGGGCCCCCGGCTTCAGGGCCTGGACGAGCCTGGCCATGAGACTGAGCGAGGCCATGGACGCCT
The DNA here is from genome assembly GCA_001896555.1 of Candidatus Phosphitivorax anaerolimi. Classification (GTDB taxonomy): domain Bacteria; phylum Desulfobacterota; class Desulfomonilia; order UBA1062; family UBA1062; genus Phosphitivorax; species Phosphitivorax anaerolimi. Next base: position 85,291 of record MPOS01000012.1, on the reverse strand, counting down.
CATCGACCACCACCACGTCGTGCGGCAGGGGATTCTCCGCTGAATGCCTCACACGCGCCCTGCCCGGGATCACGCCCAGGAGCCGGTGGATGGTCGAGGCGCGCAGGGCCGGCATCGCAAGCTCCACCCCGGCCTCCTGCAAAGACCGCATCGTCCTGCCGAGCGATTCGTCGATCCGCTGGGCCGCCTTGCCCGTAGGCGCGGTGAGCGCCACCCGGATCTTGGGGTCGAGGTGGGCGAGCATGGCCAGGATGTGCGTGACCACGGTCGTCTTCCCGGTGCCGGGCCCGCCGGTGATGATGCACAACGCGCCTTTGAGCCCCATGAGCACGGCCACCTTCTGCCAATCGATGCCGCCTGAGGCCTGCCCGGAAAAGTGCAGGCCGAGCCGGGACCGGATCGCCCCGATATCGAGAGGTACGCTCTGCCTGCCGAGTTCAAGCAGCTTCTCCGCAAGGAGTCTCTCGTGGTTCCAGTAGCGCCAGAGGTAGAGCCGCGATGCAGAATCGAGGATCAGGGGCCGGTACTCGCCGGGGCTACCCACCACGGGCGAAGATACGAGCGCCTTGCGCCATTCCTCAAGCGGCGGGCACTCGATGCGTCTGCCGGTTGTCTCGTCTTCCAGGACCCTGCCGGCGTGGGAGGCGAGGTCGATGCAGATGTGCCCCTGCCGGGTATACCTGCTCACCAGGGCCGCGGCAACGGATACGCCCTGGTTTTGGGCCTGCGAGAGCTGCTCCATGAGCCGGGCAAAATGCAGGTCGATGCGGGCGAAGTACGCGGCCTCGCCGTTGAGGCCCCGGTTATCGACGGGTTTCAGATATGGTCCGGGATCCCAAGCACTCATGTTTTCCACTCCCTTGAAGCAATACTTCCCCTCACGGCGCCAGCCTCGCGCTCAGATCGCGGATGACCTCCCACTCGGGCATCGCACGGTAGACGCCGTATTCCGGCCCCCTGGCAGGGTCGACCCCCCGGAGAAAGACATAGATCACCCCGCCGAAGTGCTCCTGGTAGGAATATCCTCCAAGCCGCTTCTGAAGGTAGGTGTGGAGCGCAGCCGTGTAGAGGTGATATTGCAGGACGTAGTAATTCCTGACCATCGCATCCTCCATTGACTCCTGCCCGTAGTGCTCGATGTCCGAGCCCAGGCGGTTTGACTTCCAGTCCAGGAGATAGTATTTCCCGCCCGAGGCGAACACCAGGTCGATGAACCCCCTGAGAAAACCCCTGGTCTCATCGAGCCGCAGCTCTTCCAGCATCTGAGGGAAACCGGGCGGCACCGAGCCGCGGCCCCCGAAGATATCCGCAAGAATCCGCTTCGAGAGCCTCCTGACGGGCAGATAGAACTCCAGCTCCCGCAGGGTCATCCTGTTTGGAACCCCGGCCAGGGCAACGCCGTCGATCTCGATTGCGAGGGCATTCTTTACCATGCCGACAACAGTGTCTTCCCAATCGCTCGCAAACCCGTGGAGATTCAGGGTGCCGGCGACCAATGCCCGTATCTCGGCCTCGCCGGCCTGGAAGTGCAGACGCTCGAAGACAGAGTGGAGCATGATCCCGGTCCTGGCTCCGCCCGGCAGCCGAAACACGCCCCCGGCATCCGCCTCTTCTCCGCCGGCATCGAGGCGTGAGGTCCAGTACAGGGCATCCCGATCGGCCACGCCGGCATCTTGGACCGCATCGGCGCCGTGCGGCGAGTCAGAGACCATGGAGGAGAAGCTCGACACCCGCCACGACCGGTCGATCCTGCCCGTGAACCTGCGGCAGGAAAGCCGTGCCGGATCGATTGCGGACCGAATGAACCGCTGCGGGGCCTCCCGGGGCAGGTCCTCTACCAGGATACAGCCTTCACCGCTCCGGCAGACCCTTGTCAGCACGTCCCGGACCAAATCGCCGGACAGATGAAGATCTTCTGCTCCGGCTGTTCCGCGGTCCAGTTCGCCCGTCCCGCCGCTCTCTTCCCCGGCCGCGCGTCCAACCCCCAGCGCAAAGAGACGCGAGAGTGCGGATGACTCTCCTCTGTTGAACCTCCCCCACACCAGGTAGCATCGGTTTTTTGCCCGGGTGAGAGCCACGTACACGAGCCTCATGTCCTCGGCCAGGAGCTCTCTTTCAGCCTGGGTCATGTGCTCGGCCAGCCGGTCGGAGCCCAGGTCGAGGAAGGCCCGGTAGCCCTGCTCTGCATCGTGAAACGCCACGCCCGCGCCGCCGCGCAGTCCGGAGGGCCCCCAGAGGAACGGGCAGAACACGATGGGAAACTCCAGGCCCTTGCTCTTGTGCACGGTGATCACCTTTACCGCGTCTTCGTCGCTCTCCAGCCGGAGCTGGTGCTCCTGGACCCTGGGCATGGACGGGTCGCGCTGCTGGTTGAGCCACTTGATCAACCCCCTCATGCCCGGCCTGTGCTCCATGTATGCCTGGTTCAGCACCTCGGCAAGGTGCAGAAAGTTCGTGTATATGCGCTCGCCCCTGGGGAGACGGAGGATTCGCGCGCCCGCGCCCTCATCGGCCGTGAGCTTCCTGAACATCCGCATGAAGCCGGCCTGGGCCCAGAGATCGTGATATTGCCTGAACCGCTCGACCCAGGTCTCGAGCAGGCGGTCGTCCCGTCCCAGCATGTCGATCTCCGAAGCATCCAGGCCGAAGAGCGATCCGGCCAGGGCCGTGCGGACATAGGGCTCGACATAGGGCTGCGCCACCGCTCTGAGCAGAAACTCCATCTCCAGGGCCTCGGGCGTGTCGAAGATGTTCTCTTCGCTGGAGAGCACGCAGGGGATGCCGCAGGCGGCCAGAACATCGCGGATGAGCCTGCCCTGGCTGTTTTCCCGCACGATGACCGCCACGTCGCGGGGCGCGACCCCGCTTTGCCCGAGCACGGCCTCGCCCCGCACGCCCGAGCTGAGGAGTCGGGAGATCTCGGCCGCCACGGCCCGGGAGATGAGCTCCTCGGCGTCGTGCCTGGTGAGCCCCTCAGGGGAGCCGTCGTCGGCAAACCAGATGGTGAGCGGCCCCGTGCCCGGGTCGTGCAGGACCTTACGCAAGGGGTTTTCTCCAGGTGTTACAGGAATGAAGCGGATCTCATCGAAGACGAACGAGCCCTGCCTGTCGAAGATGCTGTTCACCGCCCTGACCAGCCCGGGCTCGCTGCGCCAGTTTTTCTCCAGGGTGTGCACGTTGCCTTTGCCCACCTCTTTTGAGGCGTTGAGGTAGGTGAAGATGTCGGCGCCCCGGAAGCTGTAGATGGCCTGTTTGGGATCGCCGATCAGAAACAGCGATGCGCCGGAAAATACCGTATGGAAGATCTCGTACTGCACCGGGTCGGTATCCTGAAACTCGTCGATCAGGGCGGCGCGGTAGCGCTCGGCAAGGTTCTCCTTGAGTATGGGGCCGCTCTTGGATGCCAAGCTGTCGCGTACCTTGAGCAGCAGGTCGTCGAAGTGCACCACGCCCAATGCGTCTTTCTTTGCGGGCAGGCTGGTCCTGACATGATGGAAGAGCTGCACCCTGAGCCAGGCAAGCCAGCGGTCCATGCCATCCGTGAGCTCGTCACAGATCCTTTTGTGCTCACCGCACAGGGTGAAGAAAGTGTGCCGCAGAGGCTCGAATCCCTTTTTTGTCGCGCTCTCCACGGCCGTGGCCGTGAGCTTCTCGAAATCCTTGAACAAAGGCAGCACCGTGCCGTTGGACGAGGCGTACTCCTCCATATCTTCGATCAGCCGCAATACCCCGGGGGTGCGGTATCTGGTGCGGTTGAGCCCGGGGTCGTTCAGCAGGAGGCTCGCAACCTCCCTTCCCGCCTCTTTCCAGAGGCGCTTCACACGCCCGAAGCTCTCGCGGTATGCGCCCAGCAACGGCCCGAGCCCAGGCTCGGGGAGGTCGGGGATGATCCGGACATCGAGGCTCGCCTGCCGGATGAGCCTGAGGAAAAAGCCGAAGGTGTGACTTTTGTTCATGGCATAGTGGGCGAGCTCCCGGGGCATGGAATCGGTGAAGTGCATCCGGTAGAAGTCGCCCACGGTCTCGTAGAGGAGCTCGGTCTGGTCTGTGATGAGCTCGTGGTCGAAGAGGACCCTGCTCTCGAAAGCGAGCTCGCTCAGCACCCGCTGGCAGAACCCGTGGATGGTGAAGATGGACGCCTCGTCGAACCGCTTCAGTGCGTTTTCCAGGCGCCGGACAGCCTGCCCGCGGCTTTCAGTGCGCTGAACAAGATCCAGCAGAAAGGGATCGTCTCCCTCGCCCGACACAAAGCATTTCAGGGCTGCTCGCACCTTCTCCCTGATCCTGCCCCTGAGCTCGGCGGTAGCCGCCTCGGTGTAGGTGACCACCAGTATTTCGCTCACCCGAAGCGTGGTCTCGATCAGGAGCTTCACATAGAGCGAGGCAATGGTATAGGTCTTGCCCGTGCCGGCGCTCGCCTCGATCAGGTGCGTGCCTCTTAAGGGGATTTCGAACAGGTTCAGCGGCTTCATGATCCACCCCTCAGCCTGTGGCGGATGAGCGGCTCGAACAGGCGCGATGCGATCTCCTCAAACTCGCTGTCCAGGGCGTCGCGCCCCTGGAAGCAGATCCGGTAGGCGAGGTCGCTCCCCTCGCCCGGGTACTGCTTCGTGCCCTCCCACACGCCCCGGGCCCTTTTCAGCTTCTCCTCACGCGATTCGTCCTCCTGCCTGCCCGGAGAGGCGTATTTAAACGAGGTCTCGGGAAAGAACGGCAGGGGCCGGCTCATGCCCTCCCAATAGTGTTCGAGCAGAAGCCCGAGTACGTTGGAGCTGTTTTCCACCGGGGCGAACTCGACCATGCCGTCGCGGGAGATGTAGCAGCCCGGCGCGCCGGCGCCTCCGCTGAGCGAGCACAGGACGAGGTGGTGGATCCAGGCGGTGAAGAGATCGAAGGCCTTTGTCCTGGCAGGCCGGTACAGAACGACCCTGCCCGGGGGATACACCGTGAGCGAGCCGCTCAGGGTAAACGGGCCGATCTGTACGTCCACGGTCCGTGCCTGCGGGCCTGTATTCGCGATCCGCTCTCTCACCCGCCTGACAAAGGCCGCAGTCTCGCTCCGTATCCGGGAAAACAGGATCTCGCCCGGTGTCCCGTGGGGAAGGCGGCCGTCCATCTTCATGACCCGGTAGGAGAGCTCGTCGTCCGCCCCGCCCAGGATGTGGCCGGCATAGGTTTGTCTGAGATGATAGAGCTCCCTGTGGTCCGGCTCGATGGGCTCGCGGTCTTCCAGGGAGAACGACGTCTCGGATATGCCCATGGCGAGCCTTCGGGAGAGCAGAAACCGGCAAGGGTTGTGGAAGAAGCTGCAGAGTGTGCCCAAGTCTACGCTCCTCCACTCGTCAGCAGGCTCGGGGATGGGCCCGGGTATGAACACCCTGCTCTGTACGTCGCTGCCAGCCAGGCTCCTGGCCGCCTCAGCATTCTCTTCGGAAAAGCTGTAGAGCCCCTCCTCACCGGTGAAGTAGCGGGGGTTGAACGCCTGGAGGCAGTGCTTCTTCACCACACCCTGAGCTGCGGGTGTGCCGTCGTGCATGACCCAGCCGCTCTCGAGATAATCGAGCAGGATGCTCACGGGAACAGCGGGGGGGATGGGCGAGTTGTCGTCAATGCTCTGGCCCGTGAAGCTGATGTGCAGGGCCTTTCTCGCCGAGAGAAGCGCTTCGAGGAACAGGGAGAGGTCTTTGTTGCGCACGCTGCAGTCTCCCCTGCGGGGTCTGCGGCAGATGAGGTTGAACCCCTTGGCGCGATGCCTCCCGGGAAAGTCGTCATGGTTCATGCCGAGCAGGCACACCACCTTGAAGGGGATGCTCCTCATGGCCGGCATGGAGCAGAAGGTGACCCCGTTCAGAAGATAGGCCCTGCCCTCTTCATCACGTTCGAGGGCGCCTCTTACAAAGGTCCTGACCACCTCGCAGTCGACTTCGCGGTCGAACCCCGTGATGTCCTGGATATCGGCCAGCCGCCGGAACACGGCCCGCACGGACTGCATCGCGGGCATGAGGATCTCGTCGGGCTCGAAGAACTCATCGAGCATCGCCATGAGCGTCTCGGACCACGCCGCGGGCGTCTTCTTCTCCTGGAAGGACCTCACACGGGCGAACAGGGTGGTGAGAAAGTCAAGGAACGCGCCCAGCACCTGGGAGCTGTCGCCCTCCATGTCGTCGTAGGGCAGGATCGAGCCGAACCCGCGCATGCCGTCGGAGGGCATGGCATATCCGAGGAGCAGCCTGTCCAGCCCAAAGCTCCAGGTGTTCTCATACACCTCGGGCAGGCCCTGCTCGCGCTTCCACTTTTCATCGCACCCCCACCTGATGCCGCTCTCTTGAATCCACGTGAGGATCAGCTCCAGATCTTCTTCCCTCAGGCCGAACTTCCTGCGCACGGGCTCGGACTCGAGCAGCGCGGCCACCTTCGTGGCCTCGAACCGGCTGACGCCAAGCCCTAGGATGCTTCCGATCACATCCGCAAGAGTGCCCCGTGCCTCACGGGACCGGTCGGAGAGCGTGAAGGGAATGTACAGGGGGCTGTTCCGAGGCACGTCGAACACGGCCTGGATGTAAGGAGCATAGACCCGAATGTCGGGAGCCATGACCACGATCTCTTCGGGCTTGAGGTCAGGGTCTTCGTCCATGAGCGCCAGGAGCCTGTCTCTGAGCACTTCAACCTCGCGCATGGGGCCGTGGCACGAGTGAATCTCGAGGGAGCAATCATCCGCCCCTACCCTTCGAAGCTCATCGGGCCGGGGGTTGCGCAGGTCGAGGATGTCGGCTTGGATGCTCTGGAGCAGGGTATGGCCCGGGATATCTTCGAACAGCTCGGTCTCATGCGGGTCGAGCTCTTGCAGCATGTCGAAGAGCTCTCTTTCCAGCCGGCCCAGGGCCGCGAGAATGCTGTTGCCCTCTTCGAGGTACAGCTCGTCCTCGGGGTGCCCGGACCTCTCGGATATCGCGGCGATCTCTCTTTCAGACCGGATATCGCCCCAGTATTGTCTACAGGGGTTGAGTGCGAACACATGCACCGGGATGAGCCGGGACAGGGCGTGGAACACCCCCAGATGAAACGGCGGCAGGTGCGAGATCCCGAAGAGGCAGAGCCTCTCGGGCAAGCGCGGGATGCACGAGGGGTCGAGCGCCTCCATGAACCGCTCTCTCAGCCGCGCCAAATGAGCATGCCCGCCGCGCTCGCACACGGCCCTCCACAGGACCGACTGCCAGGACTCGACCTTTGCGTGCGCCTCGGGCAAAACCAGCCTGCCTTCCTCCCAGGCGAGCAGCATGTCGGGCCGGTAAACCATGTAGCTGTCGAACATCTCGGCCATCCGGAAGCTGAACTGATAGCTCCTCACTCCCCGGCGGTCGTCAGCGAGATACGACGTCAGGGCCTCGAAGCCGGGTTTACCGACAAACCCGGGCAGCACATCCATGATCCTCCACGCCAGGGCATCGGTCTCGAACAGGGCGGACCCGCGCGTAACTTCTTCGGGCAACACGCGCGCAAAGAGATCGGCCATGATCCGATTAGGGAAGGGAAAGGTGCAGTTGGCGCAGATGCCGTGCTCCTGCGCGAGCTGCATGGAGAGCCAGTGCTCCATGCCCTTGCTCTGCACCACGATGATCTCCTGTGAAAAGGGCGAAGAAAGAGGCTCCGCAATGACTTCAGCGATCTTGTGTGCAAGCTGCTCGAGCCTGTTGCCGGAATAGAGCATCAACCCCTGCATTTCAACAAACACCCCTCTTCCATCTAAAGCCAGCCTATACCATGAAACCGGGCCAGGGAGAAAGGATGAGCTGAGAAACAATCAGAGTCGGCGAATGTATCCAGGTGATAACATCAATATTATCCCGAGACAGATATACTCACTATATATACTTCAATATTTATGGCACCTTGCGCTTATAGTTCTGATCAGTTATTCGGGCAAAATCTTCAGCCGGCAGATAGACACGAGGGGGAGGCAAAGAGTCTGCTCTTCGGTAAACTTCAGTATTTACCATTTGCCCAAATTTTCTCAATAAGTTATACTTGATTTATGCCAAAAGTTGATAAGGATCCATGCAATAGGATCGTTAGAACCCCAAATACGTGCATGACGGTCAGGGATGATGATGGATTGAAAAACATCTTGATAAACCGATCCAGGAACATCCCAACTGCGCATTTACGAGTAATCGTGTTCCATGAAATTGATCTGGCCGTAGGCTGATCAGAAGCAACACAAGAATGCAACATTGCTGAAGTTGTATTGTTGTTTATGCCATGTTTAGAGGGGGCTATGACAGTGGTTTTCGGCAGATATAATTTTTCCTGCGTGTTTAAAGATGACGCAACCCTCCCGGAATACAAGGGTTCCACCTTCCGAGGTGTATTGGGCCACGCCCTGAAAAAGGTGGTGTGCGCACTGAAGCGCCAGTTATGTGAAGAGTGTCTTCTGAGGCAGACATGTGTGTATGCGTTCGTATTCGAAGGCGTCCATCATGGCAGCGGACCATATCCGGAGAAAAAAAGGATAGCTGCCCCGCCCAATCCATACGTCATTGAGCCGCCCCTTGAAACGAAAACCGCCTATAAGGCAGGCGAACCATTTGAGTTTACGCTGCTGCTCTTCGGCAAGGCGAATGAGTATCTGCCCTACTTCATCTATGCCATAGAGCAGATCGGCAGAACAGGAATCGGCAGGAGGACCAAGGGCAAGGCTGCAGGTTTTACCCTCAGGACAGTATGCTCCAGCGGACGTGAGCTGTATTCATTCACAACAAGGCAGATGAGCAGTTTCCAGGACTTGCAGACAAATCTCCCCGATGATCTCATTGGAGAATACCAGGGCCAAGCAGGGATGTGTACGGTGAAGATCACCCTCAACACGCCCCTGAGACTGAAATACAGGAGCAGGCTCGAACCGGATTTGCCCTTCCATGTCCTTATTCGGGCGGGATTGAGGAGGTTGTCTTCCCTCCTCACTTATCATGGCTCGGGCGAACCGCAGCTCGATTACAAGGGACTGGTGCATCGCGCCATGGATGTTCAGGTAATGGAATCATCCATACGCTGGTTTGACTGGAGGCGCTATTCCAACCGACAGGAGCAGGCCATGTTCATGGGGGGAATGGTCGGAGAGGTCACGTATGCGGATGTACCGAGCGAGTACCTTCCCATTTTGAGCTTTTGCCAGGAAGTGCACCTGGGGAAGCAGACCACCTTCGGGCTCGGGAAAATAACAGTGGAGCTGTCATGACAAAGCACTTCATAGTCAGGAAGGAGCCCTGTCCATGAAAAACATCCTCCTCGCCGTCGTTGGACTGAACCCCCAGGTGATCACCGAGACCCTGTACGCCCTGCATAAGGAAGGAAGACATATCGACGAGATCCATGTCATCACCACCCGCGCCGGCAAGGAGCGGATCTACGCCACCCTGCTCTCGCCGCACGACGGCATGTTCCAAAAATATCTCAGCGACTATCGAGTAGAACCTGGCACCATCGCATTTGCCTTTGACCATGTGCATGTAGTGAGAGATGCCAAAGGCATCGAACTGGACGACATCCGCGACGAAGACGACAATGCTCTGCTCATGAAAACCTGTGCAGAGTTCACCTATCGTTTTACGAGCGTCCCAGATCAGGCGGTTTTCTTCTCCATAGCAGGCGGCCGCAAGACTATGAGCGCCTGTCTCATGGCCGCAGCACAGTTCTACGGCCGCGTACAGGACCGCATCTACCATGTGCTCGTTACCCCGGAGTTCGAGAGCAACCGAAATTTCTTCTACCCGCCTCCCGTTTCCACGCCCATCGAGCTGCTCGACAGTGATGGCAGACCGTACGTCCGGGAGACAAAGTATGCCGAGGTGCAACTGGTGCTCATACCGTTCGTGTCCCTCCGGGAAAGACTGTCTGAAGACATGCTGCGCGAGCCCAAAGACCCGGCGACGCTCATGCTCTCGCTCATCAGAGAAAGGCCGGCCCTGCTGGAGGTGGACCTCCATGCAGGCTGTCTGCGATATAAGGGCCGCGAGATAGATGTTCATCCATCCCACCTCGCTTTGTATGCTTTCTTTGCGAAGGAGAAACGCTCCTGCACCCTGGACACAGGCTGCCGGTCCTGCTCGAAGTGCTATCTGCCGATCACCGTCATACTCGACCGCACCGATCAGATCATGAATATCTATCGCACGATCGCCGGCACCAGGGAACTTGCCGCAATGAGCAACACAGGCATCATGAACCTGAACGCCCAGAATTTCAACTCATACAAGAGCAAGCTGAGGCGAGACATCATTGCCACCTTCGGTCAGAGCTCATCTCACGAGCTGGTCATCGAATCGAAAGGCAACAAACCCGACACCCGCTACGGCATCCGAATCCCGCGTGAACGTATCCGGGTTATCCTGTGAGGTGGCAACGTTGCGAAGATTTAATGGATGAGGTGATTATGTTTAGAAGTCAGTTTGAGTCAGGGAGAATACGATGAAGATGAAAGATATACCATCGAAAACCAAAATGGTTCTTGGCGCCTTACTCCATGATATCGGCAAGTTCAAACAGCGTGCTGCACTTGAAGAGGACAATGGTAGCACGCATGTACAAATAGGATATGAATGGCTAAAAGATCACTATGGTGAAGGGATTATTTCTGCTGGAGCCCGCAACCATCATGGCAACGAGCCCGAAACATGGGAATCCAATATCAGCCTCATCATTTATGAGGCCGATAATTGCTCGGCAGCGGAAAGAAAAAAATATGATCCTCAAAATGACAAGGGGAAAGAATGGCATCGCAAGATTCAACTTGCCAATGTTTTTTCCCGGATTCGTGATCCTGTAAGGGTTAAAGATGGCTCATTTTTCCCCTCTATGAGTTATTATCCATTGGGTGTTCTTGGGGAATGGATCGAGCCTCTTGGAGAAGAGGGGGCTAACGACAAAGACGCGTATCGCCGACTCTGGGCTGGATTTTCACGCGAATTCGATATCCTGAAGCGGAAGTCATGTCATTATAACGTTGAAGCCATTGCCCATCTCCTAGAAAAATATACATCTTTTATCCCTGCCATCACCCTGAAGGTTTATGGTGGGGATGATGCAGCCTCTTATCGTAAACATCCCGACATATCCCTTTTCGATCACCTGAAAATAACCGCCGCGACAGCATCTTGTCTCTATGACTATTATGCTGCAAGGTATCAATCAAAATTCAATGAAAACGTGCTGAAAGATGAAATCACCAACTGGGAAACAAGCGGTGATACAAACTCCGCACCCCTGCTTTTGATTGGCGGCGACATATCCGGAGTCCAGAACTTCATTTATACGATATCCTCGAAAGGTGCTCTCAAATCTCTCAAAGGACGATCTTTCTATCTGGAGCTTTTGATTGAACATACGGTGGATATGTTGCTCGAAGGGTTCGATCAAACTCGGTGCAACATCATCTTTACCGGCGGAGGTCATTTTTACCTCCTGGCTCCCAATAGCGAAACGGCTCAGAAAACCGTCGCGTTTGTGCGTTCCAGGATCAACGATTATCTATTCAAGTCCTTCAATGCTTCTCTTCAAATGCACATCGATTTCGTGCCGTTCTTAAAGCAGAACTTCTCTGACGCATCCGGCCCTTGGAGAGAGCTCGGCAGGAAAATAGAAAGCTCGAAGCAGCGCAAATGGGAGCACCACTTGGAAGACCTTCTGGACGAACCGGCCATGCCGGAAGAAAGCTGCCTTACCAGAAACTGCGAAATCTGCGGCAGAGAAGACCAGCCGCTCAACCCTCTATCGGATGACAAATCCGAACTCCTTTCTTGCCAATATTGCCGGGAGCAGTACCTCCTGGGAAGCAGTCTTCAGGCGGCGGCACGAAAGAAAAACCGTGTGGTGATCTATAGAATGAACGATCGCCCAGCTGGTAAGAATGACATCTGCATCAATGACTGCTTTTATCACATTGGCGAGTCATACAAAGACGATGTGGGCAAAAATGCTTCAGCGGTATTTCATTTGAATGATTGGGACCTGTCGAACTATGTGCATCCGCATAGCAGGCCCCTCATGGCGGGAGTGTTTTTTCCAGAGGATTGCAGAGAGCTTGAGGATATGGCGTTGGAAGGGTTCGGCATGAACAGGATAGGTGTTCTAAAAATGGATGTAGACAATCTGGGAACCATCTTCTCCCAATCATTGCCCGAAAACGAGCGCACGCTCTCCCGAATGGCCTCTCTTTCCCGGAACATGAGCCTGTTTTTCAAGTACCATATAAACGGCATCCTTGGAATGGATGAGGGGTATCCCACGCCCTTTCTGTTATGGGACAGAAAGGATGTAAAGCGTTATCTGACCATTGTATATTCAGGAGGCGACGACCTCTTTCTAATCGGTCACTGGCTGGACATATTGGAATCTTCTTTCGATATCAATGCCGCCTTGAGAAGATTAACGGCAAACCCTTATATCACTGTTTCGGGCGGCATAATCCTGGGAGATTCACATGATCCTATCTATCATCTGGCGCATCAGGCCCACACCGCGGAAAAGGCTGCCAAGAGCGGCACGAAACAGTCTATAACGATCTTTAGTCGCGAGCATGTGTTCAAATGGAACCTCGTCGCCCTTTTCCAAGAACGCATACGATCCCTCGCCGACCTTTTTACGATTGGGCAAAACCATCTTGGTCTCCCGGAGGGTTCCCTCAGCAGGAGCATGTTGTATAGGATGCTGCTTTTATTCAGGGAACACAGAGAGAAAAATGGGGCTGTTTGGCTTCTTCCGCATCTGGCATATCTATTTGGGCGTTTCAGGCCCAGCGAAGGCTTTGAAAAGTCATGGAGCAGCCTGAAGGACTACGTTTTTTCAACCAACGTCGATTGGCATCACCTTGAGATGGTGGTCCTGCTGATTTTGATGATGATGAGAAAGGAGAAGGATAAACAATGAGTGAAAATTTAAAACCATTGGCCAAGTGTTGCGACCAATATAGTCATGAATTGGCAAATCTTGAGAGAGTAAGCATAGACAGGATAGTCAAGATAGCGGACGAAGTTGGATCCTTTCTGGTAAAAGGTAAATATCTAAAAAATAATAAACAAGATTCAATGGGTATAAAGGTCAGCCAGATACGCAGATTCCTTGACGCCGTGAGACGGATTGAAGCCGGCTTGAAAAAGGGCGATTTTGAACAAATCAAGGGTTCAATCATCCTCCTGCGCCCCAAGCTTGCTTATGCCGCCGGCAGGGAAGATAAGATCAAACCGCTCATGAACGTCCTTGATCCTGCCATCAAGTCCGGGGCCGAGTCTCGGGAGAATTTCGAAAAGCTCCTGCGGCTCATTGAAGGCATTATCGCGTATCATCGCTACTATGGTGGATCCAATTAGGGAGGTGAATACTTATGGACCCAACGAAAAATCGCAAATTGATCGGCAAGATAGAATTATCAGGCATATTGGAGTGTATTACCGGTCTGCATATCGGAGCATCCAAAGATGATATGGAGATCGGTGCCTTAGATTCACCCGTTGTAAGAGATCCTTTGTCAAACGAACCCTATATTCCTGGTTCTTCTTTGAAAGGAAAACTGAGGGCACTTTTAGAAAAAGCCCATCCGGATCTTTATCCCAACCGAGACGGTGGCAGTAACACAAGCCGCCATGAATGTAATGACTGGGATGCGGGAAAAAGTAAGAAAAAAAATTTTGAGGAAATAGATATCGCTTATCCCGGCGCATTGCACTGCCCGGTATGCCGGTTGTTTGGATCGACTGGACCTGGGGAGAAAAACCGGAACTTTCCTGCTCGACTGAAGGTGAGAGATTTATGTCTTGATAATGCGGCCGATCTGGAAAACCTTGCATCAGGACTCTTGTATACCGAGTGGAAATTCGAGAACAGTATCGATCGCATAACATCGGCCGCAAATCCGCGCAACCTCGAGCGGGTGCCGAGAGGGGCAAAATTCAGATTTTCCATGGTATACGATGTCGAGGATGTCGCGACTATAACTGCCGATCTCGAAAATCTGAAGCTTGCTGTCAATCTGCTACACGATGACGCTCTGGGCGGACATGGCTCACGGGGATACGGTCAGGTGAAGTTCGAATTCAAACATGTTCAGGCCAAGAGGCTGGGACATTACCGTGGTGAGAGAGGCCAGACAAAAGAAGTAACGAATCTGGAAAATATAAGTGAGTTGGTGGAATTCTTTCAGGCGCACTAAAGGATAGAAAATGAGTACGTATAGCTACAGGCTTACCTTCACAGGGCCGGTGCACTTTGGCGCAAGTGGTATCGGCATGGAGAACTCACATGTCACGCTTACTTCTGACGCACTCACTTCAGCGCTGATCAATGCATTGTGCGTGCTCGGCAAAGCCGATGAAACGGTGGAGATTCTACGAGGTGATAACCCGGGCTTTATCCTGAGCTCCCTCTTCCTTTACCAACGCGGTGGAGATGGTGCTGTCCAATATGCTTTACCCAGGCCGTTATGCAAACCGCCTGTGGATAACGAGACTATGCAGACTCTTGGAAAGGAGATTAAAAAGATACAATATCTTTGCCCGGAAGATACTCATGCATGGCTTGGGGAAGCCCGTCTCAGCCTTGATGACATAAGTCAGATCAAGACTCGTAGCGAATCATTAATAAAAACAGCATACGAGGAGGAGCTGAGACCTCGGGTTGCCTTAGACAGGCAGAGCAGCAATAGCAGCTTCTGGCGTTGTGGGGTGATCCATTTCAAAAAAGGTGCCGGACTGTTCGGACTTGTCCATATACGCGATAATGCCTGGAAGAGTGTCCTGGAGAGTGCATTTAGAATGCTTGGCGACTTAGGTCTTGGTGGGGAGCGCACCTATGGGTTCGGCACATTTGAATTTTCGGGTTTTGAGACTCCACCGGCATCATGGTTTAAAAAAGAGAGAAACCAAAAGAGATACATGCTCTTGTCAAGCTATTACCCCAATTCCAAGGAAAAACCACATATAAGAGATATCTTTGCTGCATGGAATTTTTTTGAAAACCGGGGTTACATAGTGAGCGGCAGAAACACCACAACATTCAAGCGCAAAAGATTGCGCATGTTCAGCGAGGGCAGCGTGGTACATCAACCGGTCAGGGGCATGCTGGTGGATGTTACACCCGATGATGCTCAAGCACTCGGACTTTTTCATAGAGTCTATCGCTCCGGGCTTGCGTTTCTTTTTCCATGGGAGGATGCATGAACGAGATATTGGGAAAAAAGGATTTGAAATATAAAATACCTTTGATCCTTGAAGTTGCCTCGCCAATTCACATAGGGTCGCGAGAGGGCAGCCTTCGCACTACTGACTTCATATCACATAAAGGTAAAACCTACGTCATTGACGAGGATAAGTTCTGCGAATTTCTTCTGGATCATAATCTGATAGATGATTTTGTTGACTCGGTCAGCTCGGGATTCCGTTCCATTGCCGAATACCTGAAAGGAAAAGATATCAAGGACTTGGATAAGAATATCCGAGACATCGCTTTGCACTCAATACGAGGTGGTGAAAACAGAATGAGGGGTTTCCGACCCTTTGTTCGTGATGCCCATGGTCAGGTCTTCATCCCCGGAACATCCATAAAAGGCACCCTGCGGACAAGTCTCCTGCATGGTATTTTATCCGGCGATCCCCGATTGAGAGGAGAAAAGGGGTCGTGGGTAGAAAATAATCTGCGGCAACTTTCATCGGGGGAAAGAGGAAAGGAAAAGAAACAATTTTCATACAAGATTCTCCAAAGGGATATTCTGCAAAACTTCAGGATTCCTGGCACAGATCAAAAAGACGGCCCAAACCGGGACATCTTGCGATGCCTGACTGTACGAGATGCATACCCCATCGGCCAGATCGAATCCAGGCTGATCAAACTGCAATTTCTCTCGAAGAATGCTTCGGGCGAGGTGTATTGGAGCAAACAGGAAAGACCTGATCGGCCTCTTGAGGTTTGGGTAGAGGCTGTCGTGGCCGGACGGTTCATGACCGAACTGATTATGGATATGCAGCTATTCAACCATTTCAAGACAGAAGATCGGTGCATAAAAGATCTCAATGATCTCCTGCGTCATGTCAGGCATATGAATAAGAGCATCTTTGATCATGAGAAGAAATATTTTTCAGCATATACCAAACCCAAAAGTCCGGATGCAAGAGATGCAGCACAGAGCCTTTATACTTGGTATGAAAAACAACAAGGCTCTTTGCTCAGGATCGGTTTCGGCTCCGGCATGCTATCTACTACCGTTGATGAAGTGTTCTCCCCCAACGTCAGGACGGAAATCAGAAATATCTTCGGCCATAACAGAGGCAGTGACCCTGCTCCAAAAACCAGGCGTGTCTGGCAAAAGGAGCATAATCAATGGGTGCCCATGGGGTGGATGGAATTTTCGCAACCGGAAGACCGTACAACTATCGCCGTCCAGAGAAAAGAGCCTGAACCGGTTGTAGAGGATGTCTGGGAAAACGCTACGCTTGAATGGAGGGCACAGGATGCAACCGTGGTTGCGCGAGTAGAAAATCGAAGAGCCTTTGGTAAAGGCAAGGAACTCGTACCGGAATCAATGCATGACCGGTTGATCAATAGGCGCAAGAACGTAAAGGCGAAGATCACAGTTGTTCAGAAAGGCAACTCCTTTGTGATCGTGAAAATCGAACCATTCATGTGAGGAGAGGTATGGTCCGCACGACAATCTCCGCAACCGGTCATCTTTCAACCCGACCCTCATATGTATGCGGAAATTGGGGAGTATATCAACGGGGTGACGCAGACACACTCCCGGGTGGAGGAAAAAAATGAAGAAATGCGCCCTAATAGTCACTGTAGGCACAGGAACCCGGCCGGATGTGCAGATATTCAAGCCTCTCAAAAAGGCTATCTCCCATTATCGGCCTGATTATCTTGTCCTCGCAGCCAGCTATGGCAGCGAGGACAACGCCAAGATCATAGCCCGTGAGCTCTCGCTCTCTTCCGATGCATACCGCATAGCCATGCTGAAGGATGTCGATGATTTTCAGGCAGTATTCCATAATATAAATGAGGTCTTTCAAGAGCTCCGTGAAAGCGGCTTTGCGGATGACGAGATCCAGATCGACTTCACCAGCGGCACCAAAGCAATGAGCAGTGGTGCCGTTCTCTCCGCCATACACAACCAGTGCGGCTCCATCAGCTACATAACCGGAAAAAGAAAAGACGGGATAGTGATTGACGGCACCGAGCAGTTCCGCACCATCATACCAACACAGATTTTCGCGGCACATGATCTTAGAATCGCCGAAGAATTTATCAGAAAATTGCGCTTCGATACTGCCGAGCAACTGTTGTCCGGGTCCAACCTCAAGCTGCTTGACGAGTATGATCAAAAAAAAGGACAGCAGTTGAGAAATGTCGCCTCAGCTTATCGCCTCTGGGACCTTTTCAACCATAGAGGCGCACTGGATGGACTGAAAAAATTGGATAACGAGTTGCCTGCCTTGGATTGCTTCCGCCCCAGAGCTGAGGCATTCGAAGCCCTGGAAGAACTCGCCCAGGACAAGAAGAAAGTTCCAAAAGAACTGTTGATCATCGATATCTTCAACAACGCTGAACGCCGTGCAATAGAAGGCCGTTATGATGATGCCCTGGCAAGACTGTATCGCGTAACAGAACTGTTAGCTCAATATGTCCTTGAACGAGACTTTGAAATCATGACTGATGATGTAGACATAGCAAAGGTCTCCATTCACCTACATGAGGACCTGGAACGACTGAGAGATAAACGTGACGGCAAGATCAAGACAGGGCTTGACTGGGATTATCGTATCCTTGAAAGCCTGGGCCACACTCTTGGCCACCGGTATGCAGGGAATGAGCATCTTCAAGGCCAGCTCCGTCAGAGAAATCAATCTATTCTGGCTCATGGGTTGGTTCCTGTGACGAAGAGAAGCTACGAGAACCTGAGACAGTCGATAATTGAACTCATCGCAGACAACATCGATGAATTTGCCTCACGAGCCGCCGCGCTCCAGTTTCCCTGGTTGAACGAGGATACAACACGGTAGTATTTACATGAAAAATAATTGAGCAGGTAATATTAGAGAATCGATCATGTAGGCAAGGTAAGAACCTCCATACAGTGGGCTGAATTCTCAATCTTTATTGATTGCTCTTTGACATCCGAATAATGCATGTACGCGACGTGAACATCTGATGGGGTCCGAGAACTTTTCCAACTATGCCCTGATTGCCTGACGGCAACGTTGCGGTGTTTGCAAGGCCTGCGAGGACAACGGTATGGTCACAGCATGAATTGCTTCTCAATAAATTCAATGACCATGCCGCAATCCTCTTCTCCCTTTCCCTTCAGTGGAACGGGTGGGGATTTTTCTTTTTTCCTGCCCCGGAGGGAGGAAAAGGAGCTGCGGCGAAGGAGATGTACATGATCGTCTATATCAGAACCCAGGGAGCGAGGATTGTCAAGGAGGGGAGGCACCTCCTCGTGAAAAAGGGCGACGACACCTATCACACACTCTTCACCTACAAACTCAGCCAGATACTTGTCTATGGTAATGTAGAGATCACCCACAGGGCATTGGCACAGATTCTGCGGCACAACATCGACGTGGTGTTTCTCACCTTCAACGGCCGGTATCTGGGGAGGCTGGCATCGCAGGAGCCACGCAATGTTTATCTGCGCAAGCGCCAGTGGCGGCTCATCGATGACGAAAACTTCTGCTTGAAGTCGGCAAAGTCATTTGTCTCAGGGAAGCTGTCGAACATGGCCACCGTGCTCATGCGCATCAAGAGGACAAAGGGCATACCGGTTGCCGGAAGCAAGGCCAGAGAGATCATGGACATCCTGAAGATGCTCGACAAGGCAGAGTCTGTCAACAGTGTGCGAGGCTATGAAGGTAAAGGCTCGGCCCTTTATTTCGAAGCCTTCCCGAAAGGATTCGTTGACGACTGGGGATTCACCCGCCGTGTCAGGAGGCCTCCCACTGACCCGGTCAATTCAGTGCTCTCCCTGCTCTATACATTTCTCATGAACCGTGTCTATGCAGCGGTTCGGGTTGCAGGCCTTGATCCCTATCCGGGCTCCCTGCACTCCATCGACTATGGCAGATACTCCCTGGTGCTCGACCTCATGGAGGAGTTCCGGCCGATTATCGCGGACACACTGGCGCTCTCGCTCTTCAATCTGAAGATACTGAAAAAAGACGACTTCACTGTTGAGAAGCCCGAGGATGATGTGCAGGAAGCGCCGAAGGAGGATAATATCGAATACATCCTCAAAGATCCTATAGGCCTCATGTCTGATACCGGCAATGCTCCCGATGTCATTGATCTCCCGGAGCAGAGGATGACGGAAACGCCTGCACAGGAAGTCTTGACCGCAAAATATCCTGTCAGGCTCACACCCGGCGCCTTTTCCCGGGTGATTGATGCCTTTGAGAAAAAGCTCACTACGGAATTCTTCTATCCACCTGCTGACAGAAAACTCACCTATGCCGATGCCCTTGTCTACCAGGCAGGTCATTTCAGGAAAGTCATCGAGGGCGAGGCTGACATGTACCAGCCCATGCTGCTGAAGTAAATCGGAGGCGGGACCGTGATCACCCTCATCACCTATGACATTTCCAATGATGCCACAAGGGCGGCGCTGCACAGATTCCTCAAGGAGTTCGGGCTTAACACCCAGAAATCCGTCTTTGAATGCGACCTCGACGAACCTGCCATAAAGCGCATCCGAGCTTACTGTGCAGCGCAAATCGACATGAAGACCGACTCGGTAAGAATATACAGAATCTGCAGCAGGTGCCTTCGGAAGGTTCTGATCTCCGGCAAAGGCATGAAGCTCACCCAGCTCGATTACATGGTTGTGTAGGCATGAAAATAATTGTTGCTTACGACATATCCGGCCCTGATCGCCTGCGGCAGGTGGCGAAGATCTCGGAAGATTACGGCGTTCGGGTGCAAAAATCAATCTTCGAACTCGACGTCAGAGCCGGGACACTGCGCGAGATGAAGAACAGGATCGAAGCAGTCATTGATCCGGAGGTCGACGGCGTGAAATATTTCCTGCTCTGCGAGAAATGTGCGGCTTATATCCCAGATATCATCGGCAAGGGTATTTTTATTGATCCTGACGAGGAGTATCATGTGTACTGATTGGGGAGACAACTGATGTTCGGGTTTCAAAAAGTGCTCCGCAGACCTGACAGGGAATTCCCATTTTATTCTATCTCCATGATAATATGTATAAAGTTATCTGCAGCAAAAAAGAGGTGTGCGGAATATCAAATATCTCTTGAAGATCATGAGCTTACATGACAATTCAGAGAAGAAGGCTCTTGGATTTATATGGTGATTTACAAAAAAGCTCAGAAGGTATGCGGAAATGGGAAGGTATCCATTTATTATTCTTTGCCTTTTGGGTGGCGCTAAAGAAACTGACCTGATTTACGAAGGGATTGCGACGCAAGCCAGCTGTCCAGCAGATCACAGAGGAGTTGGTTGATAAAGAAACTGACCTGATTTACGAAGGGATTGCGACCCGACTAATTCACCGGACTCCAGCAATGCCTTAGCAAAGAAACTGACCTGATTTACGAAGGGATTGCGACTGAGAATACAGCTCTTCATACCTTTCCAGGGCTTTCGCTAAAGAAACTGACCTGATTTACGAAGGGATTGCGACGGAAGGTTGAATATCCCGATAGTGTCCGATAACTTGGAAAGAAACTGACCTGATTTACGAAGGGATTGCGACAGATAAACCCGGCTCGTTGACACTCGCCCTTACATTTGCCAAAGAAACTGACCTGATTTACGAAGGGATTGCGACCCACCACAGCAGCGTGTTAAAGAAACGGGGGTGTGGCAAAGAAACTGACCTGATTTACGAAGGGATTGCGACCCCTACAAGGAAGAACATTTGGGTAAAGCCTTTCAGCAAAGAAACTGACCTGATTTACGAAGGGATTGCGACCCGCACAAGCCTTGCAATTGGGACAAGTCTTGACTAAAGAAACTGACCTGATTTACGAAGGGATTGCGACTATGCAGCCTTCCCGCGGTCCGATTTCGCCCACGCCTCGATTTAAAGAAACTGACCTGATTTACGAAGGGATTGCGACCGCTGTACGTGCTCGTACATGAGTCGTAGTTCTCGAAAGAAACTGACCTGATTTACGAAGGGATTGCGACCCTTCCTGGTAGTGCTTATTTTTGTTCAGCGGTTCACCAAAGAAACTGACCTGATTTACGAAGGGATTGCGACCAGTCTGCGTGCTCTCGTCCCCTCCTTCCTGGATAGCAAAAAAGAAACTGACCTGATTTACGAAGGGATTGCGACCTTTCTGTTTACTCTTGTCCCCTGCAGTCTGTGTGCTCAAAGAAACTGACCTGATTTACGAAGGGATTGCGACTCGGCAGGGTCGGCGATATACACCCTGCCATTGACAAAAAGAAACTGACCTGATTTACGAAGGGATTGCGACTGCGCCGATCAGTTTGATATCCGCATGTGTAGAGGTGGAAAGAAACTGACCTGATTTACGAAGGGATTGCGACACGCGATAGTGGTATCCATTAAACGCCAATACTGTAAAGAAACTGACCTGATTTACGAAGGGATTGCGACTTTTGCTCTCCTTTCGTTTGTGGTAATCTTGTTCTAAAGAAACTGACCTGATTTACGAAGGGATTGCGACTAGTCTTCGTGGACCGCGCGCTTAAAAGCGGGGAGATCCTCAAAGAAACTGACCTGATTTACGAAGGGATTGCGACTATGCTCATTTTTTCCGGTATTTCCATTGATGTATCAAATAAAGAAACTGACCTGATTTACGAAGGGATTGCGACCTGGGAGATCCTCTACCGAGTGGATCTCTGTCCACTCTTGGGTAAAGAAACTGACCTGATTTACGAAGGGATTGCGACCAGCCTCATAGGTGCGCTTGTTGTGTTCAGCTATCCCAAAAGAAACTGACCTGATTTACGAAGGGATTGCGACACGACGATGTAGTCTCCATGGTCATCCCACCAGGCAAAGAAACTGACCTGATTTACGAAGGGATTGCGACTTGACCCATTTGCCACCCTTCCCAGTTGCATCATTGAAAAGAAACTGACCTGATTTACGAAGGGATTGCGACTCGCGTCGAGAGAATGCGAATACCGGGCAGTACCCTCCAAAGAAACTGACCTGATTTACGAAGGGATTGCGACCCGGGCAGATCGTTGCAAGTTTCGTGTGCGAAAAACAGAAAGAAACTGACCTGATTTACGAAGGGATTGCGACGACCTCGATGCAGCTTTGAACAGTCTCCAAGGATCGTTCGAAAGAAACTGACCTGATTTACGAAGGGATTGCGACGCCTATGATCTCGCTCAGTTCACCGACAGATACGTCAAAAAGAAACTGACCTGATTTACGAAGGGATTGCGACATCCGGCATAGCCCGTATTGCATCAAAGCAATCATCAAAGAAACTGACCTGATTTACGAAGGGATTGCGACACAGCTCATTATCTTCATAGTTGATATCCATGGCCTGCAAAAGAAACTGACCTGATTTACGAAGGGATTGCGACGGCCGGAGCCCTTGTCCTGACAGGCCAGGCCACGGCTCTGAAAAGAAACTGACCTGATTTACGAAGGGATTGCGACACGAGAACGCAAAGCCAGGTGTCGCCGTCGAGATAACCAGGAAAGAAACTGACCTGATTTACGAAGGGATTGCGACCTCTTGCCCCGTGACCTTGTTCTGTGCTTTGCCTGTGTACTAAAGAAACTGACCTGATTTACGAAGGGATTGCGACACATCGAAATCAATTCGATCATCATCGGCACAAAATAAAGAAACTGACCTGATTTACGAAGGGATTGCGACCAAGGACCGAGATGGGACATTTTTTTGTCCCTATCAATTTAAAGAAACTGACCTGATTTACGAAGGGATTGCGACAGTTCAGCCCTGAGCGCTTGTAGGGTTGTTGTGTTGTAAAGAAACTGACCTGATTTACGAAGGGATTGCGACCAGGTTTTATACCACCATCGGGCTTAGGGGTTGCTTCGAAAGAAACTGACCTGATTTACGAAGGGATTGCGACTGATACACCACCAGCGGCTTCCCGTTCTCATCCACGACAAAGAAACTGACCTGATTTACGAAGGGATTGCGACGTAGCTGGATGCCGGATGGTCGGTGGTGATTTCGGAAAGAAACTGACCTGATTTACGAAGGGATTGCGACAGAAACACTTGTATGTTCGTCCTTGTAGATCTGTCTTTTCAAAAGAAACTGACCTGATTTACGAAGGGATTGCGACCGATAGCTCAGACAGGGGAAATACCCACCACGAAGCCCAAAAGAAACTGACCTGATTTACGAAGGGATTGCGACCCTATGGCTTCCGTCACGGCCTGAAAAACATTCTCAACATAAAGAAACTGACCTGATTTACGAAGGGATTGCGACCGCTCTTATGCCCTGCCCGATAGCTCAGACAGGGGAAAGAAAGAAACTGACCTGATTTACGAAGGGATTGCGACCTGCCGTGGCTCATGGAATTGTGACAACACACCCTCAAAGAAACTGACCTGATTTACGAAGGGATTGCGACATCATGTGTGATACATCCGGAGCCTTAATCTTATCCAGTAAAGAAACTGACCTGATTTACGAAGGGATTGCGACGGGAGTAGCGGGTCATACCGATCCTCCCCTTACGATCTCGGAAAGAAACTGACCTGATTTACGAAGGGATTGCGACACGCTCTTTGCCGGGTCCGTAGAGCTGCACGGTGCCGGTAAAGAAACTGACCTGATTTACGAAGGGATTGCGACATATACTCGCTGTCCGTGATCACCTCTTTGCCGCCCTCGAAAGAAACTGACCTGATTTACGAAGGGATTGCGACTCTATATCCGGCTCGTGCGCCTTGCTTGAGTAAATAGAGTAAAGAAACTGACCTGATTTACGAAGGGATTGCGACTCCCTGATCTGCTTCCCGAACTGTTTTTCGTCCATGGCCCAAAGAAACTGACCTGATTTACGAAGGGATTGCGACATTTTTCCCTCCTCTTTTGTTCTGTCTTCATAATCTGCCCCAAAGAAACTGACCTGATTTACGAAGGGATTGCGACAAACTTCTTTTCCCACGCCTTGAATTCCAGGTACTCAGCGAAAGAAACTGACCTGATTTACGAAGGGATTGCGACGTATCGTAGTCCTTCAATTCAGCGATCATAAAACTAAAGAAACTGACCTGATTTACGAAGGGATTGCGACCCGATGAGGGGAGCCAGTAAAACTCAGGCATATACGGAAAGAAACTGACCTGATTTACGAAGGGATTGCGACTTGGGCTCCACAATGGCTTGTAGAGTCCAGACACAAAGAAACTGACCTGATTTACGAAGGGATTGCGACACAGCCTCAAACCGGCCATTGCCGAGGATGTAATTGATAAAAGAAACTGACCTGATTTACGAAGGGATTGCGACATCCGGCAATCCTCAATGCCGCCTCTGTGTGCGTCATAAAGAAACTGACCTGATTTACGAAGGGATTGCGACCCCATAAATCCTCAGCCGTTGGCAGCTCATCGATCGTAAAGAAACTGACCTGATTTACGAAGGGATTGCGACATCATCGATCAGGAACAGGCCATTGAGCGCATACTTACGAAAGAAACTGACCTGATTTACGAAGGGATTGCGACGACCTTTTTCAGGCCATATAAAGTTGTTTCTTGAAAAGAAACTGACCTGATTTACGAAGGGATTGCGACAATCATCACCCGGCATCCAGGCTCGGATGCCGGTGAGCTCTTAAAGAAACTGACCTGATTTACGAAGGGATTGCGACTCATCAGGTTATCGGAATCGGCATCGACGAGAACGCAAAAGAAACTGACCTGATTTACGAAGGGATTGCGACGTATGCGCCTTCGAGGTTTGCGCCTTCGAGGTTTGCAAAGAAACTGACCTGATTTACGAAGGGATTGCGACGAATGTTATCGTGCGGTTTTTGGGTTAATTCAGGAAAAAGAAACTGACCTGATTTACGAAGGGATTGCGACGAGTTGCGCCCTGGCCGTTAAAAACCTGGCCGGTCGGCGAAAGAAACTGACCTGATTTACGAAGGGATTGCGACGGATGTCCATGTCCCGTCCCCCGGCAGATCATTGTGAAAAGAAACTGACCTGATTTACGAAGGGATTGCGACGATTTTGAGATTGTAATAGGTTATGGTCAGGTACATAAAGAAACTGACCTGATTTACGAAGGGATTGCGACCTGGCGGTGTATTCGCTGTTGTCATAGATGCCGACCTAAAGAAACTGACCTGATTTACGAAGGGATTGCGACGATCCGGGCAGTCCATTTCATCGACCTCGAAATAGAAAGAAACTGACCTGATTTACGAAGGGATTGCGACTAACAAGAGCGATGTGCTCCCCATCACTGATCCAGTAAAGAAACTGACCTGATTTACGAAGGGATTGCGACGACCATACCGTGGTGCGGCTCGCTCGCTTGTGTGGCTAAAGAAACTGACCTGATTTACGAAGGGATTGCGACGATTTTGATTGTTTCATCGAACTCGCTGGAGTGCCAAAAGAAACTGACCTGATTTACGAAGGGATTGCGACGCATTGAGAATATCACCCGCTTTCTGGAGCACGGCATGACAAAAGAAACTGACCTGATTTACGAAGGGATTGCGACCGCTCCAGGTGCCCCATCAAATACGGGGCTCCGCCTAAAAGAAACTGACCTGATTTACGAAGGGATTGCGACATTCATGTCCATGAGTTCCCGGGCCTCGTTCGGGCTAAGGATTAAAGAAACTGACCTGATTTACGAAGGGATTGCGACCATATTCCCTCCTTTCGTTTTCTAACCCTTATCCCACCAAAGAAACTGACCTGATTTACGAAGGGATTGCGACAAACCTGCCGCTCTCGTTTTTAATCATGAGGCGGTAAAGAAACTGACCTGATTTACGAAGGGATTGCGACTACTCCATCCGGGCGCTTTTCAATGCTGCCCAATAAAAAGAAACTGACCTGATTTACGAAGGGATTGCGACGAGGTTTGCGCCTTCGAGGTTTGCGCTTCTGAGGTATGCGAAAGAAACTGACCTGATTTACGAAGGGATTGCGACCCCCCTCAAGTTTCCAGTGTCTTTTCAGTTTCATTTTTTAAAGAAACTGACCTGATTTACGAAGGGATTGCGACGTCTAACTGCTCCTGCGTGTAACCCTCAGTGTTCTGTAAAAGAAACTGACCTGATTTACGAAGGGATTGCGACTCGACTTCTTGACCGCGAGTTCTCCGGCCTCCAGGTTGATAAGAAAGAAACTGACCTGATTTACGAAGGGATTGCGACCCGGTCTTCCTGCTCGTTTTCATATCGGCTGATAGCCTGAAAGAAACTGACCTGATTTACGAAGGGATTGCGACCTGGTAGAGATGCAGTTAAAGGTTCTGATGTTCGATTTTTAAAGAAACTGACCTGATTTACGAAGGGATTGCGACCATACAGATTGATCACCTGTTCGGCGGAGTAGATCGCATAAAGAAACTGACCTGAAAAAAGACGAACCAAAGGATACACCGGATGGCTTTCATCCGCCGGTGATCTGCACGTCGAGCGGATAGATGGAGGCGATCAGAATGAATATCCCAAAAATGCGCCGGGCAGGAAATCATGATCTGCCTGTCCTCCAGAAAATCCGGGCAGCGGCCTTTACGCCGGTTTCTGCCTCGTTCTGCAAAATGCTTGGCGAATCGCTCTACGAGCTGGTGCAGGCGCGCGAGGATGAGGCCCAGCCGGAACTGCTGGCTTCTCTCCTGGCACATGGGTCTCCCTGGGAGCTTTTCGTTGCCGAGGTGGCCGGTGAGGTCGCAGGGTTTGTCGCGCTTCGGCTGAATCAGGAAACACTGGTTGGCGAGATCGGGCTCAATGCGGTCCATCCGGACCATGCCGGCCAAGGGATCGGCACTGCCATGTACGAGTTTGCGCTGTCGCGGATGAAGGCCGGCGACATGCGCGCGGCAACCGTCGCAACCGGCGGCGACGAGAGCCATGCGCCGGCTCGCCGGGCTTATCGAAAGGCAGGCTTTGCAAGGCAGATTCCGAGCGTCTGGATGTGCCGCGAGCTGTAGCCGGCCCTGCTGCACTGCTGCGGACCGGAGCCGGCGGCCGTACGGGCTGCGCCCTTGACCCTGGCGTCAGGAATCGGGTTTGTGGGTGAGGGAACAGTTGGAATCCTGGTTTTCATCACTATTACTATAATCTGGCCCATTATCATAAAGAAGATGTCACAAGGAGGAATATCGCATGAAATTTGAAATCCCCCACCCGCTCAAGGTCGAGCATGAAGAGCTTCACGAGAGCTTGCGCAGAGCCACGAAGGAGAACGGCGAACTCGGTGAGGCTGCAAGGGCTGTTGCCGGGCTGCTGCACCCGCACTTCATCAAGGAGGAGGAATATGCACTGCCTCCGCTCGGGCTGCTGCGCGATCTGGCCGGCGGCAGGGTGACTCCTGATATGAAAGACGTGCTCGGGCTGACTGACCGGCTCAAGGCGGAACTCAGCCAGATGCTTGCAGAGCACAAGTCGATTGTTGCGGCGCTCGAGAGGCTGTCCGAAGCGGCGAAGAAGGCAGGCAAGATGGAATATGCAGAGTTCGCCGAGGCCCTCATGCTCCATGCTAAGACCGAGGAAGAGGTGCTCTACCCCGCCTCGATCCTGATCGGAGAGTACGTGAGGGAAAAGCTGGGGTTGCGGTAGCCCTGGGCGCACGCTCAGGCGTTAAAGGCAAATTCCGCGATCGGCTCCATACGTTGAGCGATGCAGCGGCCTGACAATCGCTCGCACCCGGACAGCAGAAAGCGGTTCTCCCCATTCTTCATTCGTTGATGCCCTGATGTTGGCTGGCGGTGATACCGCCGGAAGAATGATTATACCCTTTCCTGCTGGAGCTGGTTTCTTTTGTTTGATGATATTCCCGATCGGGAAAACATGAGGTGAGCGTGATGGACAAAACAAAACTGCCCTTCAATGAAATGACTGTCACGCGCAAAAGGATATCGGCAGGCTGATCAGAGCCATGCGCAAGGAGAGCGGCATTACCCAGAAACAGGCGGCGGGCATGTGTAATGTGGGGGTCAGGTTCTTCTCCGAATTGGAGAACGGAAAGCCGACACTGGAGATAGCAAAGGTGATGAAAGTTCTTGAAGCCTTCGGCCTCCAATGTGTGATCAAGGCAAGAGGGTAAGACTGAATGAAGCTCGGCGTATTCAGGGATACCCGTCTGGTCGATCAGGTCTGGCTCGACGATAGGCAGAATCTTGTCTTCCAGTATGACAAGGCCTATATCGATTCCGAATATGCCCACCCCTTGTCATTGAGGCTCCCCTTGCGGGAAGCTCCCTATGAGAATGATGAAGCACGGCCCTTCTTTTCGAATCTCCTCCCCGAGGGGGATATCAGGGAACTCATTGCAAAAGTGGTTCATGTGTCAAAAAATAACGACTTCGCTTTGTTGAGAGAGATCGGCGGAGAGTGTGCTGGTGCCGTCTCCATCCTTCCCGAAGGACGCACCCCTCTCGATTCCGGCGGATACCAGGAGATATCCTGGGACGATCTTGAAGATTTGCTCGAGGGCAGGGCAAAGAAACCGCTGCTAGCAAGCAGAAAAGATCTCAGGCTTTCACTGGCAGGAGTGCAAGACAAGCTCCCGATATACCTATCCGC
This sequence comes from Candidatus Phosphitivorax anaerolimi, assembly GCA_001896555.1. Lineage (GTDB taxonomy): Bacteria > Desulfobacterota > Desulfomonilia > UBA1062 > UBA1062 > Phosphitivorax > Phosphitivorax anaerolimi. Next base: position 56,536 of record MPOS01000012.1, on the reverse strand, counting down.
TGGCAAGCTGCATCTTCCAACCGAGAATGCTCCGAGCTCGCACATATTGAAGCCCCAGATCAGGGGATTTTATGATACGGTGCATAACGAAGCCTTCTGCATGATGCTGGCAAAAAGAATTTTCACCCCTTCTTCCCGTATCCCTGAGGTATCCATTCTGCATGGAAAACGAGGGAGGTCCGGGTCTCAAAGAGTGCTTCGCCCTCTTGTCAAGGGTCAGTACACAACCCCTTGTTGACCGGCTGCATTTGCTCAAGTGGGTTGTATATAATTTCATTATTGGAAACAATGATGCGCATGCAAAAAACCTTGCGATACTCTTCCTCGATGGCAAGCCCGTGTTGGCGCCGTTCTACGATCTGATATGCACACAGGTGTATCCTGAGCTTTCAAAAAAGATGTCTATGAGAATAGGCGGAGAGATTCGCCATGAATACGTTCACTTGCGGCATTGGGAACGGTTTGCTCAGGAAATCAATGTCAAAGAAAAATTGGTGATCGAGTTGTTGAAAGAATACTCTATCTCCATCCCCAACGAGGCTAGGGCACTTGCTGAAGATTTCACTCGTCTCCACGGCAGGAGAGAGATCCTTGACCGGGTAGTGGATATGATCCATCGCAACTCGGAAGCAGTCAGAAAATATGGGTAGATCGGGGATGTAAATCGAAGACGGGTTCACATTCGTTTTCCCGAAAGGTTGGGAGGACAGCGCTCGATCAGCCAACCATGATGATGGCTTACAGCCGCCGGCCGGCGGGCTTAAAAAACGTGCAACAAAGGAGCATCGAATGGCTTAATGTTTTTAAAATTGAGGGAGGAGATAAACAGCATTGTGGAAGGCTGGAGCACCAGGCTGGCTGCCCTGCCGTTTGAAGTGATAACCGAACGCAGAAACAGCCGGAACAGAACTGGCCATAGACCGCTGTTGGATGCGCGCTGCCGGCAATGCGGCTCATTCCGCATCGGGTTCGGCGGGAATTGCATTCAGCAAAACCGAGCGTATCTCATCCTCCTCGCTCGCATGGGCAAGAACGGTAACTTGGTCCCACCCGCGCAACTGCGTCGACCCTTTCGGAATAATCAATTCTCTTCCGCGTGTGATCAAGGTGATCACCGCTCCGGGTGGCAGCGGCAGACCGGCAATGGTCGCACCGGGTGCGCCTTCAGGGCCGGGAAGATCGACCACGATCAAATCGTAGTCGCTGTCGCTCATGGTCACGAGCTCGAGATTGAATAGAGGCGTGGGGCGCAAGGGGCGGACCAGACCGAGCCATCTCGCAAACACCCCCAGGGTGCTCCCCTGCACACCGATCGACAGAAGAACGGCAAAGAACACCAGATTGAACACCTCTTGACCAATAGCCATGCCCGCCGCCGCAGGATAGGTGGCCAGAATGACCGGAACCGAGCCCCTGAGCCCTGCCCAGGCTATGAAGATCTTTTCCTTCCACTTCAGGCCCATCCTTACTGTGCCGAGCCCGACCGCAAACGGGCGTGCGATGAAGGTCAAGACCGCAAAGAGGATGATTCCTTCGTGCCATAGTTCCGCCCATTGGTGAGGGAAGACTTGAAGACCCAGCAACACGAACATTCCGATGTTGGCCACTGTTGCGAGAGCCGCCGAGAAATTCGCCACCCCCTGTTTGTGGACGAAAGGTCTGTTGCCCATGATATAGCCGGCGATGAAGACCGCCAGCATCCCGCTGGTTTTGATCGATTCTGCAACTCCATACACGAGGAGCACGATCCCCAATGATAGAACATAATAATGGCCGCGGTCTTGAAGGCTGAGACGATTGAACAGCCACAACGCCCCGCGCGCCAGCAGCCACCCCACCAGCGGCGCTACGGTGAATTTCCAGACAAAGACAATCCCCGTCATCAACCACGCCGAATGAGCGGAAGTGAGCACGCCGATCGCCGCCACGGTGAGGATGATCGCCATCGGGTCGTTGGTGGCGCTTTCGATTTCGGTAATCGATGTCACTCGTTTCTGCAGAGGCTTCCGTCGAAGAATCGAGAAGATAGCGGCTGCGTCGGTAGACGAGATAATGACCGCGAGCAACAATGCCTTTTCAAGGGGCCAGCCAAGAAGTGTATATAAAACGCTGAAGGTTGCAGCTGCAGTCAGGACAACACCCCACGTGGCCAGTCCGCCTGCCGGCAAGGCAACATCCTTGAAGTCCGACCGCCTGGTCGAAAAGCCTCCTTGAAACAGAATGAACACCAAGGCGAGATTGGCGACCTTGTTGGCAAGCTCGATGTCGTCGAAGTACCAGAGATTGAGGACATCACTGCCGGAGACAATCCCTGCGCACAGGGCGATCAGAATGACCGGCACACTCCATCGATCGAGCCATACCGCCGCCAGAACGACAGCGATCAGAATCAGCGGTCCAACAACATATATGACGTCCATGGGTTGTCTCTAGCTCCTGCAATTGAGCGCATCATAATGCGCCATCATCATCCCGGGCCCCACCGGCGGTCATCGGCGAGCGCTATCGGCACCTCTGCACCCGCCTGCATATCGTCATCAGCCTTTGCTCAGAAAGGCATCTACACACTCTTACGGCTTCGTAAACAGGCACATCGCGGGACCTTGCCGCGTTGGATACATGCTAACCGTCACTGGCAATATCCGGTTGCAGTAATCCGGCCTGCCCCTCTTATTTGCGTGCCTTACGAATGAGTTCTTCGAAGTCCTATATCTACAGGGCTTCTGTGTGATGATGTTTGTTGTTGTTGCCGGATTTGCCCAAATTCCCTTCCAGTGATAACACCTTGCCGGTAAGTGTATAGAATCTACAGCCCTTATGGCAAGTCGAAATATCTCTCATAGGTTCTGAATCCGGCTAAAATCTCACCTGCCGCTGAAAGGCCGCGACAGGGGGGATCAGGCCATTATTCCTCTTCGAAGCGCTTCTGACACTCGGGGCACAGGCCGTGACTGAAGACAGCTTCTGTCTGCGCCTCCAGATATTCTTCCAGCCGGTTCCAGTATCCCTTGTCATCCCTGATCTTCTTGCAGGATGCACAGATGGGTATGAGCCCTTTAAGCGTTTTGATCTTGTCCAGGGCGTCCTTGAGTTCGTCTATGAGGCGCTGCTTCTCGTTCTCTGCACGCTTGCTCTCGGTGATGTCCCGGATGATGCAGTGGTAGCCGATCACGCCGCCGCCTCCCGGGGTTCTGCGCACGCTCGATGTATACAGGCAGTCCATGACGGTGCCGTTCTTCTTTTTAAGCCTGACCTCGAAGTTTCTCACCGCCCCCTTTTCCTCGATCTCACTCTGGAAATAGGCCCTGACACCGGGATCTGCGTATAGCTGCTGCACGTTCATGCCTATCATCTCGGCGTGCCCATATCCGAAAAGCTCCATGGCGGCCCCGTTGGCGTCGAGGATGACGCCGTCGCGCGAGACTGTATAGATGGCGTCACGGGAGTCTTCGAACAGGCTCCGGTAGCGCTCTTCGCTTTCGACCAGCATCTCTTCCGAGCGCTTCCGGGCAACCACCCTCCCCAGGCGTGACGCGATATTGTCGATGAGGCCCTTCTCCTCTCTGGTGAACGGGCCTTCAAAGGCAGCCGGCCGCTCCTCCCGGTAGAACACCTCCAGCGAGCCGGCGACTCCGCACCGGGCCATGATGTCGCTCTTTATGTGCCACGGGGTCGGATGGAAACCCGCTGAATGGTACTCCTCATCGTCGATGGTGATCCGCGCACAGGCAATCTCAGGGTAAGCCACAATCCGTGGCACCAGATCGAGCACGCCCTGAACGATCTCGGGAAACGGCCGTCCGCGCCGGTCGATGACAGCAGAGATCTCATACATGATGCCGAGCTCGCGGACCCGCTTCGAGAGCTCGGCCGTCTTTTTCGCGAGCTCTTCGTCACCCAGCCTCTGCGCCGATATGTCCCTGACAACGGCGCCATAACCGGTGATCCTCCCGCTGTTGTTCCGAAGCACATGAAACGAGATCTCGCAATCGACCCTGTCCTTGCCTCTGCGTAAAGGACAGGTCTTTCTCAGTCCTTCTCCGCCATCCTGCTGCAATGCTGAGAGGGCCTGCTCCGCATCCTGTGGGTTTGCAAACAGATCTGCGATATCCTTTCCTGGAATATCCCTGGCTTTTGTCCCGATGAGATCCGAGGCAGCCGGATTTGCATGGGTGATGCGCCCCGTGACGTCCCAGCAGAAAAAGGCATCGCGGGATGCCTCGAAGAATAACCGGCATATCCCTGTATCCGGGCTGGGTCTTTCAGGGCGGGATTTCTTTTCTTTCGTTCTGTTCATGACGGTGTTCTCTGGGAATGAATTTTGGCTTCTCTTCAGCGTCTACCAGGGATGACCGAGCAAATCAAGGCAAACCCGGGATAGGTTCACATTTCATCCGCGGGTTCACGCTCCTGCAATCACTGTTCATCCGGACGGTCTGTCCCGCACTGCCAGCACGCCGCAAACTGGGGGTCGTGCAGCTCGCCGCACTTCGGGCATTTCCACGATCTCCCGCAGGGCCGGCCTTCGCTGCTTGCGCATCTGGATACTATCGATTCAGCTGCTTCCAGAAGGCTGTCGTCCAGAATCCACACCGAGGGGTGGCCGTCGACCGTGGCCTGGCCCTGCAGCAGAGATTCATTCCGGATCATCGACTCGATGCCTTCGGCCTCGAGCAGCGCTTTCACGCAGTATGCGTCGCCTAATGAACAGGATGTAAAGACCTTCTTCATTCACATCTCCGGTAAAATACGGTGCCGGGCCGCGGCCTGAAAAGAGTCGGCATGCCCGAAGCAGACCTCATCTCCAACCCCTGGCTTCCGCCGGCTTCAGCCGGGAGTCTCCTGCCGCTGCTGCACGATCTCGGCAAACCGGCTGAAGATCTCTTCCCGCACCGGACGCGCGATCCTGGGGTTGATGCCCTGCCGGACGAAATCCGGGTCGTGGATGCGGTTTTTGCACAGGTCGAGCAGCCTGGCGTTGCTGAACACATAGTCCGGGGGCTTGTTGAGCTTTTTTGCAAACTCGTCCCTTACGAAAAAGAGCTCTTTGAACAGCTCCTGCCGGCCTTTGTCGAGCCGGTAATATCCCTTGGCCTTTTCGTATTTTTCCTGCCTGTTTTTCCTGCCATTCTGCCCGTCCTGAAGCATGAGGTTCTGGAGGAAGAAGGCATCCAGCAGCCCCCTGTTTCCGAGCTTGTTCAGCAGCGCATCCTTGAGTCTGAACAGATGCCTCACATCGCCCATGGCATATTCGAGGGCGCTTTTGTCGATCGGCCTTCTCATCCAGTTGTACTGCTGAAACTTCTTCTTGTCCAGGGGGGCCACGCCCAGCTCTTCTTCGAGAACGTACGCCAGGCCCTGCTTCGGGTAGTCCAGCAGCGCAACCGCAGGCCTCAGGTCGAGCACCGATTTGAGCCTGATGCCGTATGCTTTCTCGAGCAGCGCTGCATCGCTCATCGAGTCATACATGACCTTCAGCAGGTCGCGCTTTTCGAAAAACCTCTTTATGCCCTCGCTGCTCTTCAGCCGCAAGGGGTCGATAACGACCTCGTTCTCCAGGTCGAAGATCTGGACAAGGCAAAGGTGTTCCCCGTAGCAGTGCAGATTGAACTCTGCCTCCACATCGACGGCGACCGTCTTTTGGCCGCGTTCGTCGAGAGCATCCAGGTAGCGATGAATTTCATGGTCGTTCTTCAGTTCGATGACACTCATGGTACGCCTCTATATCGTATTTCCTGTGGCGGCGAAAGCGATAAAGGATTGAGACCAGTGGAATACCGGTTATGGGATACTTAAAGGGATCATGTCTTTTGCCATGTAACCTGTCCGCCTCGTGCATGCCTTTATGGCGCCTGATCCCGTTGATTTTTTCTGAGTCTGCTGAAAAAGGAGGAATCCATGGCTGCTGCAACCAAGTCTGTCAGAGTCATACTCGTTCCCCTCGTGCTTTTCCTGTGTGCGTTTCTCGTTTCGTGCGGCGATGATGATGACGATCAGCCGGGCCCTGATGGGCTGACCGAGGTCGTGCAGCCCGTGTCTCTGCCGGGCCCCCTTGAGGTTGCGTGCAGCAACGTGGCCCAGGATTTCACTCGACTGGGGGCGGATGAGGACGTGACGGACTACTGGGAAGGCCTGCCGGCGGATGAGGACACAGGGCGCTATGTGACCGATCTGCTGGCCGACCCGGACAATACGCTCATTGTCACCGTGACTGCTCCGCAGGACTCGGACATCTATGGTGACTTTGCCGGGCAGGAGATCGAGTTCGTCGTGGTTGTGTGCTACCCCACCACGGATGACAATCCCCGGCCCGATTATCCGCTCAACCCGCCGCAGACCGATGTGGTCGTGCCGCACATGCAGACCGGGTCGGAAGCTCCCCTGTTCGCAGATGAATCGGTCCGCTATCCGGTCGTGGTGTTCTCCCACGGCTATATGGGCAGCCCGATCACCGATGATTACTTCTTCGCTATATCCGTTCTTGCGAGCCACGGCTATGTCGTGATCGCACCGTTTCACGGAGACCTGCGCTTTTCCAACCTCATGATCGAGGATCTTGACGACGCCATAGCGGTGGCGTCGAACCTGGAAAATTTTACGGCCTTGCAGGCGCTCAGACCGCTCTCGATATCCGCGGCACTCGACCTCGTGCTCACGCATCCTCAATGGCAAGATCACCTCGACGAGACACGGATCGGCGGCTTCGGAGCGAGCATGGGGGGTGAGACCATGCTGCTGCTCGGAGGGGCCGGCCTGACGACCTCGTTCTTCGACCTCGGGTCGTCGTGGGAACAGATCACCCTCGACGAGCGGATCCTGGCTGCAGTCGGCTACGTGCCGTATTTCGGACAGCCAATCCTGCCGGCGTTCGGGCGAGACCAGGATGGGCTCGAAGGCATCGATCTGCCCTTCCTCGGCATCAGCGGCACAGCGGACACGACCGCCCCGATCACCGAAGCCGAGGAGGGAATATCACGCCTCGCCGGCACCCGCAGGCTGGTCGCGCTCTCGGGCGTGACCCACGAGTTTGACGAGGCGTGGGCGGGTGACATCTTCACATGGGCGCTCACCTTTCTCGACGCAGAGGTTAAAGGCGACCAGGAGGCGATCGACCGTCTTTCCACCATGGGCAGCGTAGAAGGAGGGGTCGAGGACCGCGTCGTGCTGGACTGAAACCCGCCCTCCCGCACCCCAGGGGAGGCGCGAGCCGGGCGCCGCTGCAGCACCTCTAACGCATCAAGAGCTCATCAAGGGGTCAGGTCTCAACATATGACACTGGGTGTGTCATATGTTGAGACCTGACCCCGAACCTGTGCTCTCCTGCAGGGAAATCCCTTGATCACAGCGGGATAACCCTTTATCTTATCACCAAAAGTGATTCGCGAGAGGAGACTGTATGAACGTTCTTGTCATGTACTACTCCAGGAGCGGCAACACCCGGAAACTTGCCGAGGCGGTTGCCGAAGGGGTACGCACGGTAAAGGGCGCACAGTGCACAATGAAGAGCACCTCCGAGGTCACACGGGAAGATTTTCTGGCGTGCGATGCGCTGATCGCCGGCTCGCCGGTATACTTCGGCGGCATGGCCTACGAGATGAAGAAGGTCTTCGACGAGTTCGTAGGGATCAGGAAGAAGATGGAGAACAAGATCGGCGCTGCCTTCGCCACCGGGGGTGACCCCACGGGAGGCAAGGAGACCACCCTATTCTCCATCATCCAGGCCATGCTCATCTACGGCATGATCATCATAGGCGACCCCATGAATGCTACCGGCCACTACGGCGTCGCTTGCATCGGGGCCCCTGACGCCGCTGCAAAGGCCAATGCCGAGAAGCTGGGTGCACGGGTCGCCGAGCTTGCCGGCAGGCTCGCCTCTTAAAGAACGAGAGAAAGGACTTTCTCCATGTCTCACGCAAGAGAGCTTTTTCTCGACCATGCCGCAACCACGCCTGTGCATCCCGATGTCGTGGGGCTGATGCTGCCGTTCTTCGGCAATCATTTCGGAGTCCCCTCATCCCCTTCCGGGCTCGGCCGGAGGTCGAAACGGGCGGTCGATGAGGCGCGCTTACGGGTGGCGGCCCTCATCAACGCCTCACCCGCCGAGATCGTGTTCACCAGCGGCGGCACCGAGGCTAACAACCTCGCCGTGCTCGGCGCCGCATGTGCCGGGCGCAAGAAGGGCAATCACATCGTCACCACCGCGGTGGAGCACGCATCGGTCCTCAACGTCTGCAGGCATCTGGAAAGCCGAGGGTTCCGCATCAGCGTCATGCCGGTCGACGATCAGGGCAGGGTCGATCCCGAACAGGTGCGGCAGGTCCTGTGCGACGACACCATCCTCATCAGCGTCGTGCACGCGAGCAACGAGACAGGGACTCTTCAGCCTGTTGAGGAGATCGGCGCCATGGCCCGCGAGAGGGGCATCGTCTTTCACTGCGACGCGGTGCAGAGCGCAGGCAAGGTCCCTCTGGATGTCCGCGCGCTGCATGTCGACCTCCTGAGCATCTCGTCCCACAAGCTCTACGGGCCAAAGGGAGCGGGCGCGCTCTTTGTCGCGGACCGGGACGCGATCGAGCCCGTTCTCTTCGGATCGGGGCAGGAGCAGGGCATCAGGCCGGGCACCCTCAATGTCCCCTGCATAGCGGGTTTCGGCCTGGCGTGCAGCATCGCACAGCGCGACCTGGAGAACAACAGCGTCCTGATGACGTCTTTGAGGGAGTCGCTCGAACAGCAGGCCGTGAACAGGATCTCGGGTGTAAAGATCAACGGAGCAGGCGCCCCCAGGCTGCCGCACATATCGAGCCTGTCGTTCAAGGGGGTTTCGGCAGACGACCTGGCAGCCTGTCTCGATGCTGAAGACATCATAGTGTCATCCCGCTACAGCCCGGGCATCGAGGGCCGTGAGATGTCCCCTGCCCTTGCGGCCCTCGGGCTTGAGAAGGAATATGCCTCGGGCACCATTCGGCTGAGCCTCGGGTGGGAAAACAAGGAAGAGCAGATCAGGCGCACCATCAAGAGCCTGGCCGGGGCGATCGAAAGCCTCAGGGGCTTTGCCGCTGCATCGAGGGGCAAGGATGTGACCATGTTCACCTTTCCCGACCGGGAGAGCGCTGCCGGCGCGCGGGAGATCCTCAGCGGCAAAGGCATCGCCTTTTCCCTGGCGGCCAGACCTCGCGACCTCGCACACGGGTCTTGCTCGTCCATAGCCCTGGCATGCCTGAGCAAGGACCAGACAAAGGTGGGGGCGCTCCTGGGCGAGAACGGGATCACGATCTCAGGCATGCACAAAGCACACGACGAGGACCGGCCCATGAAGAAAAAGGAGCGCGAGTTCTGGGACAAGGTAGAACAGATCAAGAAGGGCCTCCCGTCGTGAGGGTGCCGGGTTCGTACTGCAGCGGGGCCATCATGGAATGAGGTCATGGAGGATTCCGTACCCAGCAGATGCCACGGAATCCTGCAGCACAGGACGACCGCACTGCACGAGTGAAACCCTTCCCTCATGGGAAGCCTTGGGGATCTGCTTCGAGCATCCCTGTCCTGTTGAAGGAAACATCCCCGGCGTGACCTCCCTATCCATGAAAGGACCCGGATGCTTCGCATACCTGGGTTTTCCCTGTCCGATTCCGGGTTCCTGCGCCTCATGGCATGTATCTTGGATACCCTCCATGGACCATTCCGCGGGCATCCGCCCTTTGTGATGAACATCCGTGCAGACCTCCTTCAAGTTTCAGAGGTGGTTGCCCGGCGGAACGTCAGGGAGGCATACCATGTCCAGAATAGCCGTACTCATTGGAGAGCAGTTCGAAGACGTTGAATACACAGAGCCTGCAGCAAAATTCAGGGAGAAGGGACACCAGCTCATTCACGTGGGTCTTGAAAAGGGGAAGGACGTGTCGGGCAAGAAAAAGGGAACCAGGGTGCACATCGATGAGTCTGTGGCCGATACCTCGCCTGCTGATTTCGATGCGCTCTTCATTCCCGGCGGGCACTCTCCGGACAACCTCCGTGCCCACGACGAGGCTGTTTCCTTTGCAGGCAGCTTCATCGACAGCGGCAAACCCGTCTTCGCCATCTGCCACGCGCCGCAGATTCTCATCACCGCGCAGAAGCTGAAAAACCGGAAGGTCACGGGGTGGAAGTCCATCATCCAGGACATCAAGAACTCGGGCGCTGAATTTGTCGACAAGGAGGTGGTGGTGGATGGAAACCTGGTGTCAAGCCGCCAGCCGAGCGACATCCCCGCCTTTGTCAAGGCCGCTCTCGAAAAGCTCCAGTAGCCGGAGATTCTTCCGGGCAGCGGAGCGGGCATGACCGATCCGTAAAGAGACCGGCCGGCGCGGACGGTTCAGGGGTATTTTGCCCGTGATCCGCAGAAACAGGTTCCTGGGTGGCCGGCAAGGCAACTGCCTCCGGTTCCCATATCTGCAGGCAAGGTGTGCTTTCTGAAGCAAACGATGTCCCTGTTATCCCTTCCTCGAAACAGCCTTGAACCATTTTTTTCATTCAAACGCATTTCTTGCTTGCTATTTTTTTCATATGGTCTAAATGATAATTCAAAATCGATGCAGGCTAGGTGAAAAGGACAAGAAACCTCTTAGTTTTCAGGCAAGTATGGTGAGGGAGATGACAAAAGGGGATATGATTCAGGGCTTCGCGACAACCAGTCCGGGTGTTTTCGTCAGACAGTAGATACCATAGATGAAGACCTCGCCCGTCAACCCTGACGCCATCCCGCCCATGCGTATCATCAGTACCCATTTTTTACCTTATAAGCCCCAGAAAAAATGCCGATATTCCACCGAAGGAGGAATGTGCACATGAACAACAATAGTCCTGCAATGTCTGCTTCACTCGAAGACCCGGACCCCCTGGGTAGCGAAGTGCCGGAAGAGCCCCCCTCGCCGTCTGCGGCTCTCGCCCGCAGCGTGTTGTTCCAGGACCGGCCGGCACGACGGTTTTCCCTTCCTCTTAGGATTCCCATCAGCAACCGGACACGCCAGTTTATCAACGAATTCTATCCTCACATCACCGAGGCCGAATGGTCAAACTGGCACTGGCAGATCCGCAACAGCATCTGCACGCTCGATCAGATCCAGAGGATACTCCCGCTTTCTGAAGATGAGTATGAGGCCGTCACCCGCCGCTCGACCGGGCTGCCTTTCAGGGTCACGCCGTACTACGCGAGCCTCCTCGACCCCTCGGACCCGCTCCAGGCCATCCGCCGGACGGTCATCCCGGTGACCGGAGAATACCTCGTCTCGCCCGGTGAGGCCGAAGACCCGCTGGGTGAGGACAACCAGAGCCCGGTGCCCGGACTCGTCCACCGCTACCCCGACCGCGCCCTGTTCCTGACCACGGGCTTCTGCTCGACCAACTGCCGGTACTGTACGCGTTCCCGGATGGTGGGAGACCAGCACAAGTTCAGGGGCGGGATCAAACAGTGGCAGCAGGCCATCGCCTACATCGAGTCGAAGCCCGAGATCAGAGACGTCCTCCTCTCCGGAGGCGATCCCCTGACATTGCCGGACAGCCAGCTGGAGTTCCTCCTTTCCAGCATCCGACGCATACCGCACGTGGAGATCGTCCGCATCGGCACCAAAGTGCCCGCCGTACTGCCCCAGCGGATCACCACCAGGCTCGTGCGCATGCTCAAGAAGTACCATCCCCTGTGGATAAGCATCCACTTCACCCATCCAGACGAGCTCACGCCCGAGGCGCAAGCCGCCTGCAACCAGCTCGCTGACGCGGGCATTCCTTTGGGCAGCCAGACCGTGCTACTCAAGGGCATCAACGATCGCGTCGAAACCCTCAAAAGCCTCTTTCACGGGCTGCTCAAGGTGCGGGTGAGGCCGTACTATCTCTACCAGTGCGATCCCATCCTCGGCTCCGCCCACTTCAGAACCACCGTGGCCAAAGGCCTGGAGATGATCGAGGGCCTCAGAGGCCACACCTCGGGCTACGCCGTGCCGCACTATGTGATCGACGCGCCCGGAGGCGGCGGCAAGATACCCCTGCTGCCCGACTACTTCAAGGGAAGGGGACAAGACGGCATCGTCCTGAGAAACTACGAGAACCGTCAGTTCCGCTATCCCGACTACGAGTGTGGAAGTCCGCTTTAGGTGATGACGATGAAGATCGGCATAACCTACGACCTCAGGGATGACTACCTGAAGGAAGGATACACCCTTGAAGAAACCGCCGAGTTCGACCGCGTAGACACCATCGACGCCATCGACGAGGCGATTCGGGCTTGCGGCCACGAGACCGACCGGATCGGCAACGCCAAACAGCTCGTTCAGCGCCTCGCACGGGGTGAGAGGTGGGACCTGGTGTTCAACATCGCCGAAGGGCTTCACGGCGTGGGCCGTGAAGCCCTCGTGCCCGCGTTGCTCGACTCCTATGAGATCCCCTACACCTTCTCCGATCCCCTGGTGCTGGCGCTCACCCTGCACAAGGGCATGACCAAGGCCGTGCTCCGAGACGCCGGCGTACCGACCGCGGATTTCGCCGTGGTGAGCGTGCCTGCCGATATCGAGAAGGTGTCGCTGCCCTACCCGCTCTTTGTCAAGCCCGTTGCCGAGGGAACCGGCAAGGGCATCAGCGACGCGTCGCTGGTGAAGACCCCGGCCGATCTCGAACGGGTGTGCGAAAACCTGCTTGCCGAGTTTCACCAGCAGGTGCTCGTAGAGACCTTCCTGCCCGGCAGAGAGTTCACGGCGGGCGTGGTGGGCACGGGCGACGAGGCCGCGGCGGTTGGGGTCATGGAGGTGCTGTTCAAGAAAAAGGAGCCGGCAGACCTCATCTACTCGTACCACAACAAGTCCAACTACGAGCAGGCCATCGAATACCGGGTGCCCGAGCCCGAGGTGGTCGAACCCTGCGCCAAGCTGGCCCTTTCGGCGTGGAAGGTCCTCGGATGCAGGGACGGAGGCAGGGTGGACATCCGCATGGATAGCCAAGGCAGGCCCAACTTCATCGAGGTCAACCCGCTTGCCGGCCTCAACCCTGTGCATTCCGACCTGCCCATACTCTGCAAGCTCAACGGCATCTCATTCCAGGAGCTCATGGAGCGCATACTCAAAAGCGCATTCAAGAGGATAAACGGGGGCCGGTAGTGCCGGAAACCGTGGTCGTCATCCACAACCCCGTGAGCTCCCGGGCATCGCCTGACGAGCAGGACGTGCTCACCCAGGCATCCCAGGTGGCGCTGGCCCTTGAAGAATCGGGCTACCGGGTGAGAATCATGCCCTTCAACCACCGCTCAGAGGCCTATGCAGAGGAGCTCAAGCGTCTGAAGCCCCGGTGCGTCTTCAACCTGGTGGAATCGGTGGACGGCGACGGCAGGCTCATCCACTGGGCGTGTTCGTTTCTCGACCACCTGAAGATCCCCTATACCGGCGCTAAAACCGATGCCATGTTCCTCACCTCGAACAAGGTGCTCGCGAAAAAATGGATGCACAGCTGCGGCATCCCCACGCCTGCGTGGCTCGTGCCCGGAGACCGGGCCTGGTGCGCGTGCCCCTTTCCCGGTGAATACATCATCAAGGCCCTGTGGGAAGAGGCGTCCATCGGCATGGACGAGACCTCGGTGGTGACAGCCCAGTCCATGGACGAGCTGAATGCCCTGGTGACCGAGCGGGCCTGCCGGATGGGGCACGAATGCTTTGCCGAGCAATTCATCGACGGCAGGGAGTTCAACCTCTCGGTCCTGGCGGGGGCCCAAGGCCGTCATGTGCTGCCTCCTGCCGAGATCAGGTTCGACCTCCCGCCCGGCAGGAAAAAGATCGTGGACTACCGGGCCAAGTGGGACGAGGAATCGATCGAATACCAGGCAACGAAGCGCAGCTTCGATTTCGAGCCATCCGATGCGCCGCTCCTTGAGTGTTTGAAGTCACTGGCGCTTCAGTGCTGGCGGCTCTTCGAGCTCAAGGGATATGCGCGTGTGGATTTCCGGGTCGACGGCAAAGGAAACCCCTTTGTGCTGGAGATCAACGCAAACCCGTGCATCTCGCCCGACAGCGGGTTTGTTGCGGCGGCCGAGCGGGCCGGCATCCCGTTCCGCGAGCTCGTGGAGCGGATCGTGGCCGACGCGGCGGGAGGCTGCTGACCCTATGGCCGCGAGACCTTCCATGGATGCAGGGAAAGGGCTTGTGTTCCGGCGCGAGGTCGAACCCCGGGATGTCGAGCTCGTCAGGTCCATGGCCGAATCGACCGGGTTCTTTTCCGCCGAAGAGGTGCTCATCGCCGAAGAGCTGGTCAGAGAGCGGCTCGATAAAGGCCCGGAGAGCGGTTATCACTTCATCTTTGCGCAGGAGTGCCCGGGAGCGGGGCCGAATGGCCCCATGCGTACCGGCTGCACCGGGAGCACCGTTCAGGGCATGTGCACCGGACGTACCGTTCAGACCGGGGGCAGCGGACGTGCCGGAGAAATCGTCGGATACACCTGCTATGGGCCGGTCCCGGGAACACAGAGCAGCTTCGACCTCTACTGGATCGTGGTGAGGCAGGACCGCCGGGGCGGCGGCATCGGCCGGGCCCTGCTCGCTCAGACCGAAGAGGCCGTCGCGTCCTTGGGCGGAAGCAGGCTCTACGCAGAGACCTCGTCCCGGGAGCTCTACGATCCCACCCGGAGGTTCTACCGTTCCGCAGGCTTCCGGCAGGAGGCGTTTCTCGAAAACTTCTATGCCCCGGGCGATGGAAAGATCATATTTGTCAAGGAGATCGCCTGACCGCCCCTTAGCGTCCGCCGGGCGCCGGAGTTCCGGCAGGGTCCATGAATTGTTGCCGGTGCCTATCCTTATTTGGCCCTTCTTCTCGATCTTCCGCTGCATAAGCTGCACCGCACGAGATGTGCGCGATCTTTCCGCCATGAAATTGACCATTCATTTCTGCTGATTGCAGCATCTGCTTGACTGGAGACCATTGTTGTGTATAAATAACAGGTTACTCTCAATCCATAGAACAACAAATCAAACAGGAGGTTTGCCGTGGACAAAAACGAGCCTCCATCCGGGGCTGGACAGGCAGGGTGATTTCAGCTCTCCGTGCACGCCGGTTCTCCTTTTTGAAACACTGAGAACGCAGTTTATCCCTCTCTTCAAGTGAGAGATATCAGTATAACAGGCACCACTGTCTTCATCATTTCGCATAGAGGCGAAAAAATCACCGCTGTCCTGCCGGCCGGTGAGGAAAAACCCTGTGATCTCCCGGGCTCGCCGAGTCCCCGGCGGCAGAGGCATGCCTCCGGAAGATGAGGTGATGACAATGGTGATACAGTTGATCCTATTGTTTATTGCAGGCATCGTCGTCGATCTTCTGGTCACCCGCTACACGAAGTCGGTTGCGGAAAGGAAGATCTGGAGCGCCACATTCTTAAGCGGAACGATCACCTTCGCGAACTATATCCTGCTCACGGTGATCCTCAGCGAAGGCTCCATGAACTGCATATTCGACATCATGGCCTATGCGGGCGGGAACACCGTGGGCACCTATGTGGCCCTGATGAAGAGGGGGTTCTGAAAAAAGGCTCCAGACATGAGTCCGGCAGCCCTGCACTCCCTCTACATCGGAATCAGCTCGAGCTTCGAGGTCACGTTGTCTCGGATCCAGTGGGCATCCCACCACTCGATGGGATTGACGAACTCGCCGCCCACGATCACGCTGAAGTGGAGGTGATCGCCGCCCGCAAAACCCGTGCTCCCGGTGTTGCCGATCACGACGCCGCGCATCACCTGCTGGCCCGCGGAGACGGTCATGCTGCTCAGGTGGGCATAGAGGGTGAAGATGCCCTGGCCGTGGTCGATGATGACCGTGTTGCCGTAGATCCCGAGATCGTCCGCGTAGACCACGATCCCGCTGTTAGCCGCAGGCACGAAGTCGGCCCTGGTCGATGCGAGGTCTATGCCCAGATGTACGCTCGCCCCCATGTCCATGCCCTGGTACCGGTAGGTCCTCCGGTCACCGAACAGGGCCATGGTCGCGGTGTTCGGCATCCTGATGAAGCTGCTGCCGTCCCAGAGCTGTTTTGAATCGGACACGGAACAGATCGAGGAGATCTTGGCATTATTCTCCTCCCTCAAGGTGGTGTTCAGATGCCGGAAGGTCTCTTCGGGCAGCCTTCCGCCGAGTCTCGAATCGGCCTGCTCGAACTGGGCGGCCTTTCCCTTGACGAACTCAGGCCCCACACTCACCGTATCGTCACGGAACTTGTGGGCTGTCCGGATATAGAAGGGAATGGATACGCCCGCCCTGTTCCCTGCCGCGTCTTCCACCGACACGGCCATGAGGGTGGACCTGTTCACGTCACGTGGAACGGCGAAGTAGCAGACATACACGGTTGCGGCTCCCCCGCTCGCGGGATATCCCTGGAAGAATCGCCCGCCGCATTCCACGCCGCTTTTCTCGACCTTCTTGTTGACGCTGTACACAGCGAGACAGGTCCCGCCTGGGTTCACGTTGTGCGCCCTGGTCAGCAGCGACACCCGGGGGACCACGGTATCGATGACAACCGGCAGCTCAAGGGAAGCGGAGTTCTTGAGCGGGGAGAAATCCCGCACCTCGATCTTCAGGACCGCCTGGCCGTCGTTGATCCCCAGCTTTTTGGGCTCGATCTGGAGGTTCACGGTCTTCTCAAAGGTCCCTTTCCCGGGGAGGTCCATGGATGCCACGCCGAACTC
Source organism: Candidatus Phosphitivorax anaerolimi (assembly GCA_001896555.1). Classification (GTDB taxonomy): domain Bacteria; phylum Desulfobacterota; class Desulfomonilia; order UBA1062; family UBA1062; genus Phosphitivorax; species Phosphitivorax anaerolimi. The sequence goes on along the minus strand of MPOS01000012.1, from coordinate 39,857 downwards.
GCTCTGGTTCTGAACGATAGTGACCTTGAAATCCCGGATGCCGCTCCTTGCGTCCGTGAAGGTGACCGCGACTTCCTTTTTCTGCCCGATGATGGTGAGGTCCGCATCCAAAGCCGCCTGGGGCTTTTCCCACTCCAGGAGATAGTAGATGAGACCGGGGATGGCGATGATCAGAATCAGCAGAAGAATGGACACGGCCGACAGACCGGATTTGTTCGTCATGGTATGCTCCTCTTCTACGGGCAGGGTTTTGTTTCATTGCAAGCGCCCGTTCGTGTTCATGCGTACTAGAACGAGCTGGACTTTTCAAGCTCGGATAGCACCAAAAGAGGTGATACCCCGGGCCGGAACAAGGCTTTTGCCGGGGCTGTGCCGGAATCTATGGCCGGTTTCCTCCACCGGGCGGACTTGAGAAAAAACTTACAGAATCTTAATCGTTTTTTAACAAACCCTGTTTATAAAGCCGCCAAACCCGATCATGGAGAGGTGCCATGCAGACCCGGAACGCAGGACATTTCATTCACATTTTTTCGCGTCTGCTCTTCCTGCTCGTCCTTATGCCCGCTGTTTCGTGCTCAAACCCTGAAGCAGGGAGCACCCTGACGATCAAGGGATCGACCACGGTCCTTCCGGCGGTGCAGGTCGGGGCAGAGGTTTTCATGAACAGAAACCCGGGTGTGGATGTCTCCGTGCAGGGCGGCGGATCGGGGGTCGGCATTGCTTCGCTCATCGACCGCACCACCCAGATTGCCGCATCGTCACGGGAGATCAGGGCCGAGGAGATCGAGCGTGCCAGGGCTGCAGGCGTTCATCCGCACGAGACCATCATCGCCATGGACGGCATCGCCGTGGCCGTCAACCCTTCAAACCCTGTAGACAACCTCGCCACAGAGCAGATCAGGGACATCTATACGGGAAAGGTGTCGAACTGGCAGGAGCTGGGCGGGCCCGATTGTGAGATCGTGGTCATATCGCGAGACACCTCGAGCGGAACCTTCGAGGCGTTCGAGAAGCTGGCACTGGAAGGTCGCAAGGTCCGCCCCGATGCCCTGGTGACCGCGTCGAACCAGGTCGTGAACACCACGGTGGCCCAGACGCCGGGCGCCATCGGATACCTGGGCTACGGGTATATCTCCGGGCGGGTGAAGGCGGTGGGTGTCGACGGGGTCAGACCCTCCGGCGAGACCATACGCACAGGCAGCTATCCCCTCTCCCGCCCGCTCTACCTCTATACCGACGGGAAGCCGGCGGGCGAGGTGAAGCGGTATATCGATTTTCTCACCCGCGAGGAAGGTCAGCGGCTCGTGCAGGAGCAGGGGTTCATCCCCTTACGGCAGGGCGGCCGGTACTCCGGTCAATGGCATGGGCCTTCAGGGCTAGCCTCGGGGGACCAAGCCGGCCTTTCAAAGTGCTTGAGCAGCAAACGCAAAGGCCATTTGAGAAGAGGCCGGCCTTTGATTGAAAAGAGACCTCGGAGAGTGTCATGAGACATTTCAGGGAGACGATATACAAGCGGGTGTTCACGATCCTTGCCTTTGCCTCGCTGCTGTTTCTGACCGGCATTGTCCTGACTCTGTTCGTTGAGGCATACCCCTTTCTCGTCAGTCATGACATTTCCAGGACCCTGTTCGGCCTGTACTGGTATCCCACATACGATCCCCCGGAGTTCGGGATGCTCCCGCTGATTACGGCCTCGTTTGTAGTCACCCTGGGTGCCATGGTGGTGTGTATCCCGATCGGCGTGGGCACGGCCCTGTTTCTCCACGAGCTGGCCTCGGCCTCGCAGCGCGCCGTGCTGAAACCTTTGATCGAAATCCTTGCAGGGATACCCTCCATCATCTTCGGCTTTTTCGGCATGATCATCGTGGCGCCCTTCATCCAGGGCCTCCTGGACATACCCGTCGGGCTCAACGCCTTCACCGCATCGCTGGTCCTGGGCATCATGGCAACGCCCACAGTTGCGAGCCTTACAGAGGATGCGGTGAGCTTCGTGCCCCGCAGCTTCCGGGAGGCGTCCCTGGCACTGGGCGCAACCCGGTGGCAGACGCTGATCAGGGTGGTGGTGCCGGCTGCGGGCTCGGGCATTTCGACCGCCATCATCCTGGGCATCGGAAGGGCGGTGGGCGAGACCATGGTCGTGCTCATGGTTGCGGGCGGGGCTGCGGTGATCCCCGGCTCCGTCTTCGACCCGGTGAGACCCATGACTGCAACCATTGCAGCCGAGATGGGCGAGGCCGTAATGGGGAGCCCCCACTATAACGCACTCTTCGCCATCGGCCTGACCCTCTTTTTTATCACGCTCGCAATCAACATCGTTGCCGAGATCATCAGCAGGAGGTTCCGGTTGAAGCTGGGCCTGGGAAGGTAGGAGGAGCCGCTGAAAAAGCGTATGACACAGAATACATCTCACACAGCCGAGCCGTTTACTGTAAGTACCAGAAGGGCGATCAATGCGAGGGATTTCTCGCAGGCCCTGGGTTTCCTCTTCCTGGGAGCATGCGCCGCATTTGCGCTCTTCTTCCTGGGCTCGATCCTGTACTTCGTCATTGTCCGGGGGGCACCGGTGATTTCCTGGGAGTTTCTCACCTCGGTGCCCAGGAAGGCCATGACACAGGGAGGGGTCGCCCCGGCCATCGTGGGGACCTTCTACCTCACCCTGGGGGCTATCGCCTTCGCGCTGCCGCTCGGGTTGGCGTGCGCCATCTATCTCACCGAATACAGCCCCAAGACCATCCTGGTGAACATCATCCGCCTGAGCATCGCCAACCTGGCGGGGATCCCGTCCATCGTGTTCGGCCTCTTCGGTTTTACCGTGTTTGTGAAGATCTTCGGGTTCGGTGTGTCCATCCTTTCGGGAAGCCTCACCTTGGGAATCATGGCCCTGCCGGGCATCATAGCCGCCTCGCAGGAGGCAATCCTGGCGGTGCCCCAGTCATACAAGGAGGCATCGCTGGCCCTGGGTGCAACCCACTGGCAGACCATTGCCCGGGTGGTCCTCCCCTCTTCTCTTCCGGGGATACTGACCGGGGTCATTCTCAACGTGGGCCGGGTCGCGGGCGAGACCGCGGCCATCCTGTTCACGGCGACGACCTTCTACACAAGGGGCTATCCCGACTCCCTGTTCTCCGAGGTCATGGCCCTGCCCTATCACATCTATGCGCTCATGACCGAGGGGACCCGTCCCGAGTCGCAGACCCTGATCGCCTATGGGAGCTCGCTGATCCTGCTGACTCTGGTGCTCTTCATCTCGGGCCTCGCCATCATCCTCAGACAGAGGCAAAGGAGGGTCTATGGATCGTGACGTGAAGATCTGCGCCCGGAACGTCAACTTTTACTACGGCAAGACCCTGGCGCTAAAGAACATCAGTCTGGACATCCTCCGGAACAAGGTGACCGCGCTGATCGGGCCTTCGGGCTGCGGGAAGTCGACCTTCATCAGGCTGTTCAACCGGATGAACGACCTCATCCCGGGCGCCCGGGTCGAGGGGCTGATCCTCATGGACGGCTTTGATATCTACCACCCCAGGACCGATGTCGTGAGCCTGAGGCGCAGGGTGGGCATGGTGTTCCAGAAGCCCAACCCCTTTCCCAAGAGCATCTTCGACAACCTCGCCTACGGCCTCACGATAACCGGGATGCGGGATAAGAAGTTCATCGAGCATAAAGTGGTCGACTCGCTGAAAAAGGCGGCGCTCTATAACGAGGTGAAAGACCGCCTCCACGACAACGCGCTCATGCTCTCGGGCGGACAGCAGCAGAGGCTCTGCATTGCGCGGTGCCTGGTGGTGGAGCCCGAGGTGATCCTGTTTGACGAGCCTGCGGCGAGCCTCGACCCCATCTCCACCCGGAAGATCGAGGAGCTCATTCTCGAGCTCAAGGATGAGTATACCATCGTGATCGTGACACACAACATGCAGCAGGCGGCCCGGGTGTCGGACTACACTGCATTTATGTATATGGGTGAGCTCATCGAGTACGGCGACACCGAGAGGATATTCACCGTGCCGAAAGAAAAGATGACGGAAGAGTACCTATCCGGCAAATTCGGGTGATGGATGGAAGAGGAATATGCAGAGGCATGCCTGTATCAATGACCCATCCAGGTCTCTTTAAAAGAGGCTTTGCAGGAGGAACCCATGCTTGAAGAAGCCAAGATCAACCGGTTAAAAAAGGAACTGCTGGAGTACGCCACCCTCGTTGAGGGTATGATCGAAAAGGCCGTCCGGGGCCTCCTGGAGTCCGATGCCGGAACCCTCAACAGCGTGATAAACGAGGACGAGCCCCGGGCAAACGACTTCGAGCTCATGCTCGACGAGATGTGCATCGCCGCCATCGCTCAGCACCAGCCCGCAGGCAAGCCCCTGCGCACGATCATGATGATCTCCAACATCAATTCGACCCTGGAGCGGATCGGCGATCACGCGGTCACCATCTGCGAGAGCAGCCTCTTCCTCATCGAACGGCCCGCGGTCAAGCCCCTGATCGACATCCCCCGCATGGCCGAGGTGGTGAAGGGCATGATCGAGGACAGCATCACCTCGTTCGTGAACGAGGACGCCGATCTGGCGAAGAGTGTATGCGAGAGAGACAGCATCGTGGACGGACTGAGAGACCAGATAGCAAGAGAGCTCATCACCTTCATGTCCTCAGACCCCTCCACGATCGAGCGATCGCTCCACCTCATGAAGATATCCAGCAACCTCGAGCGCGTGGCCGATCTCTGCACAAACATCTGCGAAGACGTGATCTACATGGTCAAGGGCAAGGTGATCAAGCACCACAAGGACACCCTGTAGGCACCGCGCCACATAGCTAGTGACGGATCCAGTCGATGATGTGATCCTCCAGGTCTGCATCCTCGATGTCGTCCTCGCTGAGCACCTTTCCTCGTACGGAGATGCCTGCGCGGTGGACCGAGTCCGGATCGCCCGAAACCAGCGGATGCCAGGAGGGAAGATCTCTGCCCTTGGCGATCAGGCGATATGCGCAGGTTTCGGGCAGCAGGTGGAGACAGAGTCTGATTTTCGCAGGCGTCAGGGTGAGGCAGTCGAGACTCACGGACGATCTTTTCTCATAAACGGAACACCTGCAGGTCCGGGTATCCAGATGCCGGCACGCCACCCGGGTATAGGCCAGCTCCGCGGTGTCCTTGAACAGGATCTTGCGTACGCAGCACCGACCGCACCCGGCGCACAGGGACTCCCACTGCTCCCTGCTCATCTCACCAAGGGGCGTGGTCTTCCAGAACTCCCGGCTGTTCTTCTTTTTCACGGGCTTGTCTCCAGATTCGTTCTCTGAGTATTCCTTATCCGGGTCAGACTGCTTCCCGGTTCTTTTCTCTACCTGCGATCAGCACCCTTGTCATGCCCATGAAGACGAGTGCTTCATTGGCATCTGTAAACATCTCTTATACGAAAACATGCCATATTTCATCCCCTGTTGCAGGAATATGGAACTATAGGAAAACCGGACACTGGCAGCCCTCATGTGTATGGAGGGGCGCATCCGTCAATGGGCTCGGCTCTGAAAGAAATGCCATGATTATGGCTGGAGTAAACACCGAAAGACCGTAAATCTATCCGTCTGGGTGATCCCTCCGAATCCGAGCCATTGCCGCCTGATGAAATTCATGCATGACAGGAGATGAGAACTGATATAGACTCCCCTGACAAGAAAAGGGGTATAGCGGGTTTGAAGCGCGGAGCAGGCGGTGAGAAGCATCACGAAGGACGGGTACGAAAATCCCTGGACAGCACCTGCCTGGATCATGGATTTTAAAGGTCTTTTTCCCCTTGTGAGTCTCTCCTGCATGCCGGCACCGGCGGCAAGCGATCGCCCGGTATGGCTCCGCATCTCACAGCAAAGGTTGTGCTCATGAGGGAGAATCGATGAAAAAGAAAGGAAACACCGTGCTGAATGCCCTTGGCTCGCTGAAGCTCACGGTGGCGCTCATTCTCTTCATTGCAGTGCTCTGCGTGGTGGGGAGCGTATTTCCCCAGGAGAGTTCCGTTACATCGAGCGGACACGGCGACGGCTTTCGAATACCGTTTTTGCTGGGTCCTTATGATGTATTCCATTCGGTGTGGTTCCTGGGAGCAGGATTGCTGTTGTGCATCAATCTGGCCCTGTGCATGATGCGCAGGCTGAAACCGAAGAAGAGAAGCCTGCTCATGCTGCTCCTGCACAGCGGCGTCCTTCTGGTCATCATAGGTTACGCAATCGGATTCATGGGCCTGGACGGTTATGCGGAGATACCCGAGGGTGAATCCGTCTCACAGGTAGTGCTGAAGGACGGGTCGGTGTACGATCCGGGCTTTTCCATCCGGTGCGAGCGTTTCGCCGTGGACTTCTATGGCAACGGCATGCCGCGGGAATACACTTCCGACCTTTCGTTTCTGATCAACGGCCAGGTAGCTGATCAGGCCCGGGTGAGGGTCAACCATCCGGCCAGCTTCGCAGGCATCAGCTTCTATCAGGAGAGCTTCCGGGATCTCCTCTCTGCGGTGTTGACCGTCTCGGACGGGAAGCAGCCGGCAACGTTCACGGTGTCGGAAGGAGACATCATTCCCCTGCCCTCAGCCGGTACCCGGGCCCGCGTGGTGAAGATCTGGCACGATCTCATGCACGCAGGGCCTGCAGTGAAGCTCCTGATCGAAGAGGGGCATGGGGGACGGTTCGTGTATGTGTTCAGGGACATCGACGTGATCATAAGCAAGATGCCGGGCCTCCTGGAGGCGATGCCTGCGTTCGATCCCTCGGGCTTTCATCCCTATACGTTCTCCTGCTCAGAGGTGAAGCATTCGTTCGCCACCGGCATCGGGGTGAAACGCGACCCCGGGGCACCCCTGGCGGGCATCGGCGGGGCGATTTTTTTCCTGGGTATTCTGCTGGCGTGCTTCCTTCCCCCCTCTTCCGGCCCGGGCCGCGAGCGCGCACCCGTGCAGGAAGCCGCCCACGGGCCTGTCCGGGCGGCGGCAAAATCAAAGGAGTCCTGAGCCATGACCAGCGGGACCATGATCGGTATCGTGACATTTATCTACCTGGGGGCATTCTCCTGTTTGCTCGTGGGCAGGCTCCTGGATAAAAAACGGCTGGCCAATGCCGCTTTCCTGGGTGCTGTAGGCGGCTTTGCGCTGCTTACAGCGGGGCTGGTTCTGAGATGGCGCGAGTCCTATGCCATGGGAATCGGACATGTCCCCCTGTCGAACTTCTACGAATCACTGGTCTTCTTTTCCTGGGCAACCACGCTCATCACCTTTGCCGGCATCCGGGGAGAGACAAGGAACAGAGTGCTCACCTTCATCATGCCGGCAGCAGCGCTCATGCTCGGATATGCATCGTTCTCACCCGGCATCGACAGCAGCATTCAACCCCTGATACCCGCCCTGAAGAGCAACTGGCTGGCCATTCACGTCATCACCTGCTTTCTGGGCTATGCATCATTCATAGTCGCTTCCGTGTTCGGGATCTTTATGCTGAGAAACGGGCACACCTTATCCGGAAGGCATCCGTGGGGTGAGATGTTTTACCGCTGCGTGATGATCGGGTTTGTCTTCTTTACGGTGGGCATCCTGACCGGGTCGGTATGGGCCCATGTGGCGTGGGGCAGGTACTGGGGCTGGGACCCCAAGGAGACCTGGGCGCTGATCACCTGGCTTCTCTATGCCGCTGTGCTCCATGAGAGGGTCAGGAGCGGAAGGGTGACCGGCCGGGTCATCATGCTCTCCTTCGCGGGACTCTTGAGCGTCTTGTTCACCTACATTGGCGTCAACTATCTCCCGGGGCTGCACAGCTATCTGTAAATGACTTGGGGGCTTGGGGAGCGCACCTGGTAAGGCGCTTTCCCAAGCCCCCTCTCCAACGGGGAGAATCTATCTTCAGCCCAAGGCCGCATCCCGGCAGTGTCGCTGCCCGGAATGCGGCCCGCCTCGGCTCTATCGCAGTGAAATACCCTCCATCACCCCAGCATGGCCCAGAAGATCAGGACCGTCAGGACGATACCAAGGAGAATGCTCGCAATCCCAAACATCCAGGCAAAGACCCGAACACCAGATCCCGGACCCTCACAGCTGATCTCCTCAAGCCGGCCCTCTCTCACTATCCGCTCATACTCAAGCGGCCGCTCGTGCTTCAATGCCCCCACCGTATACCTGCCCGTGAAAATGTTCTTCTCAAGCGGAAACTTGTCAGGCACCAGGTGCGTGTTGAAAAAGTGAACCGTAAAGATGAACACCGCTGCCAAAAACGCCTCCTCGGAATGAGCCAGATGCATGATGTTGATCATCCACCCAGGCATCACCCATGACGCATACTCCGGTATCCACAACACCATACCCGATAGCCCGATCACGAACATCCCCCAGAACACAGCCATAAAGTCGAACTTCTCCCAGTATGTCCACCGGTCGAACTCGGGCTTCTCTCCGGCATTGAAAAACCACTTGAACATCCCGAAACAGTCCTGAAAATCCTTCCACCTCGGAAAGAGCGATTCCGGCCCAAAGAGCCTTCCCAACCAGCCCTTCACCTTGAATCCCGGGAAGAGGAACCTCAGAGACCGCCAGCACACATACAGAAACAGCAGGCTCATGGCTGCGGCAGAGACTCGGTGAATGAGAGCAGCCCCCGCCACCCCGCCCATCAGGGAGATGAACGCCTTGGCCCACGGAGCACCCGCATACTTGATCGGAAAGCCCGAGACCACAACTCCGAAGAAGGACAGAATCAGCACAATGTGCATGATCCGCTCCCTCACCCCAAACCTTCTCACATACCGGCTCGCCAGCTCCTCGGGCAGATCACTCTCCTGCACAAGCCCCGCCTTCTTCAGACGGCGCTTCTCCGCATACACCTTGCGCCACCACAGCAGACAATGCACCCAGAAGAAGGCAAACACCCCCACCAAAAGCGCAATCATGAACTTCTCGGTCAGATACAGCGAGTAAAACCCGGCCTTGTCGTGGGGATCAGGGTGCGGCACATAAGAGACGAACCTGGGGTGGAAGTTCTTATGGCACTCCCCGCAGGTCTCCACCAGCACCGCCTGGTTCAGTGCAGAGGCGGGATTATCCGCAGGCAGGATGTTGTGGGCAAGATGACAGTCGGCACAGCCCGCCACCCTGTCAGGCTCGCCCAGCTTCATGGCCTTGCCGTGATAGGTCTGGCCAAAGGCCTCCGCAGCCTTGGGGAACACACCATAGTTTCCCGCCACACCGCTTTCCGCATGGCAGAATGTGCACAGGGCGGTGTAGTATGCCCGCTTCTTCGCATCCCCCTCTTCAGTCTTCTCAAAGGCCTTCGTGCCGTGGACGCCGTGACAGTCCGTGCACGTGGCGGCGTCGGTATTGCCCGCCATCACCCTGGCGGTATGACCCCTGTCGACATACTTCTCACGGTCACTATGGCACTGAAGACATACAGTGGTTGACCGGGCCTTGCCCTGCGCCTCACCGGCAGCCTCCTGTGGATGAATGCCTCTGTGACACTGAATACACGATATGCCCGCCTCCGCATGGCGGCTCTCCTTGTACTTCTCTTCTACATCCTTATGACAAGTGGCGCAGGAGACAGGCGAAGGCTTTTCCTTGCCCTGCATGTGCAAAGACAGGTCCCCCACGCCCGTGTGGCAGACCGTGCAGCTCAAGGCCCCATGGGCAGTCTCCTTGAAATGCCCGGTGTACTGAGTTTCAGAATGACAGGATGTACAGTCTGCCGGGAGGGAAGATGACGGCTGTACGGATACCGGCTCTTCAGCCCTGCTCTTGGCGGGCTCTGCCGACGGCGACTCTTTCGGGCCGCCGGAGAGCATCTGCTCATGAGCCGCGAGAAACCCCTCGGAAAGAGGGATCTTGCCTGGGCCATGACAGATCAGGCACTGCTGCATCGTCATATCGGTGGTGTCTGCATGGTCCTCTGAAAGAACCTGCTGGCCTGTGTGACACGCCATGCAGTCTCCGGGTTTCCCGCCGGCTGATGACTGTGGCGTACCGTCCTGCGCCGGTGAAACACCACTGAATATCAGCATGCCCATGACGGTAACCGCGAGGGTGCTCAATATCACCTGGTAGAATGGCTTATAGGCCGGGATTGTCTTCATGTCGTGCCGTCTCCTGGTGTACGAGAGGCGAATCCATCCACGATCTCCACCTGAAAAAAGTCCAGCGTTTCAGAGGACATATGGTGCTACGCCTACTACTTCTCCCGCCTAAGGAAGGCGTGTTGTGTGCGGGGATGCCTCTCCCTTTTTGCTAGTGCGAAAACAGGCCTGTCATGATCTTTGCCACGCCCTGGTAAAAGCCCGTCTTTGCATGCTTACCCAGGTTGGCGGCAACGGTCAGGGCGAATCTTCTCAAGTGCTCGTCCAAGGTCCTCTTCTGGAGCTCGACCGCGTAATCTTCGATCTTGCTGTTTCCCGTCTTGATGCCTTCGGCCTCCTTGAAGGAGAGGAATGCCATGAACTCGAGCTCGACTGCGATGTGATCGGGTGGAAGCCGGAAGTCTTCCTCCACCTTCAGCCCGGCCTCGTAGTAGAGGCGTGCGATCTGGAAGGTCGATTCATCATACAGCTTTCCCTCGTTGTACACCGACTCGAAGAGGTAGACCAGGCGGCGGGGCTTGGATGCAAAGCACATCCAGGTATAGTCCTTCTCGATCTCCAGAAGCAGGGCTGCCTGCCCGGCCTTGGAATCGATGTATTCTTTCTGCAGCGCTGCAAGCTGGTCATCAAGCCCACTGATCCCCAGAACCTCAAGGGCGTCCTTGGTTTCTCTCAGAAAACTGCCGCTGCACAGGCTCTCTACCAGGTCTTTGTCCGGGTAATTGAGTGCCTGAGCCAGGAGGGAATACAGCGTTGCCTTTGCCGCCGCTTGGTTGAGTTTTTCTTCGGATACGTTCATTATTCTGTTACTGCTCCTTACTGTTTGCATGCCTTTTTAAAAGACACACGCAACATTTTTCTATGAAAAATAAATATGGAACGGGCAGAGCGGCAAACATACCGCCCTGCCCGACCATCACCGGTTTGTCAGAGTCCTATTTCTTGGACTCCTTGTCCTTTTCATCTGCTTCCACCCGGGCTCTTCTCTCACTGAACTTCTTGAATCCGCCGACAGCCACTGCGGCTATCGCGGCGGGCATGGTGAAGGAATCGCCCAAGACTTTGCCTGTCTTGGCATCTTTGGCCGCCACTTGCGGATAGCCGAAGGTAACCGGCTCGTTCTTTGCCAGGACGAACAGGTGGGTTCCGCCGTTTTCCTTTGCGCCGTAGATCTTGAGCTTGTTCTTGGACGCAATTGCCTTGGCCTTTGCCAGGATCTCCTGATACTCGCCGAACTCCATGGCGCTTGTGGGGCAGACCTCAACGCAGGCAGGAGCCTTGCCCTGACCGGCCCGATGGGCGCACATGCTGCATTTGACAATCTTTTTGGTGGTCTTATCGAACTGAGGAATGCCGAATTTGCACTCCCTCACGCAGGTCTGGCAGCCGATGCACTTGTTCACATCGTAGAGCACCTGGCCGGACTCCGACTTTGTCAGGGCCTGCACAGGGCAGTTAGCCACGCAGTCGGGTTCGAGGCAGTGCATGCAGCGCTTGTGATACAACCCATCATCATTGATTTCGACAAAGGTCCTGAACAAACCCTTGGCCGCCTGATCATGATATCTGAACTCCTGGATGCACCGGTATGCACAGGAGTTGCAGCCCGTGCAGAAGGTGGTGTCCAGCAAAATGGCATATTCTTTCATGTCTGATCACCTCACGATACTTTTTTTACGCTGACGAACACATCCTCAACCCACCCCATTCCGGTCGGATCGTACTTCTTTCCGATTTCGGGGTCCTTCTGCGGGATGAGATCGCCGTCACGGTATCCGTAGTTCGCCGCGACTTTGAGGTTCTTTGCCCGGTGACCGATGCCGTGGAAGAGCAGCACGCAGTCTTCCCTGACAACGCGGCTGGTCAGGTGGAGCCTGGCCCTCTGCGGTCTGGGTAGATCCTTCATATACTTCGGATCGTTCTCGAGCAGGATCTCGTCGCCTTCCTTCAGGCCCAACTTTGCTGCAGCGTTGGGATTCATCCACACCGCATCCATGTGGACCCGGGTGTTCATCTCTCTCAAGACCGGGTTGTTGACGAAGTTGGGGTCTGCGTGCATGATCCAGGGTGCCCTGGTGATGAGCAGGGAGAACTTGAAGCTCCCGGTGCTCTCGTGCCAGCGCGGGGCCCAGATAGGCAGCGGGCTGTGACCGACCTCGGCGAACTCGTCGATGAACATGCGCACCCTTCCGCGGGGCTTGCCGTAGCCTATCTTTTCGAGGTGCTTGTAGTTCTCGTACGGCTTCTTGTCGACCCAGAGACCGCCCTTTGCAATGAAGTCGGCGGTGTCTTCCGCAACACCGGCCTGCTTGATGGCCACATCACCGATATTGGTCGGGATCTTCTTGGCCGGGTCACCGCTGCCGTCCGTGGTCCAGTACTCGGGGGCCATGGCAAGGCCGATCTTCATCGCGAACCCGCCCCAGCCGATCTGGTCGCCCGGAGACTTCTGGACCGGCACACCGCCGGCAAAGGCGGGCCACTTCGGATAGTATAGACGAATGTCGAGCTTTCCTTCCTCGAACTGATGGGGAGCCGGCACGACATAGTCGCAGAAGTAGCCGAGGTCGTCGAGGTACAGATTCCAGTCGACGACGAGGTCCAGCCTGTCGGCCGCCGCCTCCATCATCTGAGACTGAATCATGGCGAAGAGGCCGCGATGCGGGTTCCTGAAGAACACCGCCTTGCCGCGCTTGGCCTTGTAGAGACCCCATGCGATCATGCCGTAGTGACCGGGAGCCGAGAAGTCCTTGTTCTTGTAGATGTTGTTCGTCACAGGGAACTCTTCCCGGAAGTCGGCCTGCTTGGCCGGCAGCGGGGGATAGGGCTTCACGGGCGGGGTGATGTCGTCGAGCCAGGGCAGCTTGACGTCGTGGAACAGCAGGATTGCGCCCTCGTGGTCGATGGAGCCGACCAGGCTGTTCAGGATGTTGATGGCGTGGCGAAGCCTCCAGCTGTTCGCATAGTTGGGGCCTGCCGCATCGCGCTTGTAGGTCGGAATCATGGCCTTGGGCGCTGCCGCTGCAAACTCCAGTGCGATTCTCTTGATGTCCTTGGCCGGCACCTCGCTGATCTTGGCCGCCCACTCCGGTGTGTAGTCTTTGACCGTTTCTTTGAGGAGCTGCATGACCGGCTTCGCGTTTACCCCGTTGACCTTGAACGGGCCGCCTTCCAGGGCCGGTGCTTCGCACTGATCGATGGGTTCGGCCTTTTTGGTCTTGGTGTTCCAGGCGAGGAAGCTGCCGTCGGCGTTCTTGATCGCCTTCTTGGCCTTGACGTCGATCAGGGATGCAGCGTCGCTGTACTTGTCGATGAAATCCTTGTTGTACTTCTTCTCTTTCACGATCACGTTGATCATGGCCAGGGCCACGGCCAGGTCGGTGCCCGGCTTGATTGCATAGAACTCGCTGGCGAACGCGTCTGTCATGGGGGTCCTGACCGGGTTGAGCATGACGATCTTGGCGCCGTTTCTCTTGCCGGCAGCCCAGTGGTTGAGCATGCCCGCCTTGCCGCACTTGGAGAAGGAGTCGAACCCGAACCATACCTGGTACTTGCAGGTGTCGTAGTCATACCCGCACACATGGTGGCTGGGGGTATAGGAGCTTGAGTAGTACGCATTCGGCGGGTTGGTCAGGGTGAGACAGTTGATGTAGTAGTGGGTGCCGAAGCACTCGGTACGCTGGTCGCTCCGCGCAACGCCCAGAGACAGGCAGAGCTTGTTCGTGTAGGGGTCGCCCGGGGATGCGAACACGATATCCTCGCGTTTGAAGGTCTTGAGCTTCTCGATGATCTCGTTCACCGCATCTTCGGTCTTCATGACCACCCAGCCCGGATCGACATCGGTACCCTTCTTCTTGTTGGTCCTCTTCAAAGACACCATGAGCCGGTCAGGGTCGTACATGGAGTCCAAGAAGCCCATGGCCTTGATGCAGAACTTGCCGTTGGAGACCGGATCTCCCGGCCTGCCTTCGATCGTGATGGCGCGCTCGACCCCCGTGGCCGGATCAACACCGACAACGATATTGTAGGCACAGTCGCACTCGCATGCACGGGCGCAGACCTGCGGGACCTTCTTGGTGATCCGATAGGGCGGCTGCTCCTGCGGATGCTCGCCGAATGCCCACGCCGATTTCAGATTCCTGAAGGGGAAGGCGGACCCGGCAATCACTGCTCCGGTTGCCCCCGCTACCTGAAGAAATCGCCTTCGTGATACTTCAAATTTTTTTCCCATCTTTCTTCCTCTCACATCGTTTTTTAAAAATGATGCCTGATGCCAATTCCTTGTTGTGTTCCTTGCCTCTCATCCTTCCCGGCCGATGAACCACCCGCCTTTCCCAGGCCTCAAATCCTGTAGCTAATTATTCACGTACAAGCATATTTATGCTATAATTTCATTCCCCCTTGAGCATGCTCCGTGCCAATCTGGTTTAACGATAAACATCCTTAATATTAACCAAGTTACATACAATCTCTGGAAAAAGCCGGGGCTGTTCGATTCAAATGTTTGCAATTTTCACAAAAATTTTTTATATTTTTAAAAATCGCCCATGGCGGAATTGAACAGGCGGGAGTCTTCATCATCTTGGAAAGGTAGATGCGGCGGTTCATAAAGGATTTCAGCACATTCAAAAAAGCAATCCGATCTAACCTGATGACGGTATACTCTTTCTTTTCAGGAGATATGCGGAGAATACGTCCATGCACCGCCCGTTTTGATAAATGTCCACGGACATATGGCTGCAATACTAAAGAACGAGACCTCTGTGGTGATGCGCTCAGCGCAGTTTGCCCCACCCGGAGCAGCTCATGACTGTAGGAGATCTCAATGGCGAACAAGCCTTGCTGCACCCAGTACGAGATGAGAATCAAGGAACCGGAGACCGGGGAAGAAGCTCGCAGGATTCTTCCCCAAAACGAATGCTGGAACGGCAAAAGATGCCAAAAAGGCGAACAGCACTTTCGCGACCTGGTGGAAAACTCGCCCACCGGCATCTGCATTGTTCAGGATGGAAGGGTCGTGTATCGGAACCCCGAACAGCAGCGGATCTTCGGCCCTCTGGAGGAAGGCCCCCATCCGTCGATTTTTGATCGGATCCACCCGGACGACAGGGAGGAGCTCGCCTTGATGATCGAATCAACGCTTTCCGGCCGTGCGCCGCATATGGGCATCACTGTCAGATTCACCCATGTCTCCGGTGATACTGTAGGCGAAATGGCCATGAAGTGGCTCCACTGCCGCACGAACCTCATCGAGAATGAGGGCAGACCCGCAGTCCTGATCAATATGATGGATGTGACCAGGACGGTGGAGATCGAACGCCTCCTGAAGCTCAAAGATAGGATGATTTCTCTGGGTCATGTAGCTGCAGGCATCGCCCATGAGATCCGCAACCCCCTTTCGGGAATCAACATCTATCTCGATGCCGCCCGGGAGGTGCTTGAAGAGGGTGAAGACTGGCAAGGCCTCAAGGATATCCTGGAAAAAATCCAGGCCGCTTCGTCCACGATAGAATCCGTTATCAGAAGGGTCATGGATTTTTCCAAACCATCCGAGCCCAAGCTCGTGCGCATGAACATCAACAAACCGATCGAAGATGCCCTGGGACTCTCTTCCGCCATGCTCAGAAAGAGCGGCATCGAGATATCGACGGAGCTTGCCGATGATCTGCCTTCCTGCATGGCCGATCACCAGCTCATCGAGCAGGTGGTCCTCAACCTCATCACCAATGCGGCAGAGGCAATGAAGGACATGAAGGCGGGGAAAAGGATCGTGATCAGATCGTCTCATCACGGGGACTGGATCAGAGTGTCCATCTCGGATTCAGGACCGGGGATCTCCCATGATCTGGCAAGAAAAATCTTTGAACCCTTCTTCACGACCAAAGAAAACTCAACAGGCATCGGCCTAAGTCTCTGCCAGAGGATCATCATGGACCACAAAGGAAGCATGGGTGTAGCCACCAGTGTGATGGGCGGGGCGGATTTTGCCTTCACTCTGCCGGTGAGCACATAAAAGGAGAGGTTGCACATGGTGAAGTTTTCTCTCGCTGTCATCGACGATGAACAGACCATCCGGGAAGGGATCAGTGCCGCCCTGAAATCACAGTACGATATCCAGACATTCGCTTCCGCCGAGGAGGCCCTTGGCGAGATCGTAAACGCTCCCCCCGACCTTGTCCTGCTCGATATCGGCCTTCCGGGTATGGACGGCATCGAGGCGTTAAAGAGGATCAAAGACCTCTTCCCGGAGATGCTCGTGGTCATGATCACCGCGCTCGAAGACACCAAGACCGTGGTTCAGGCCATGAAGCTGGGAGCCTACGACTACGTGGTCAAACCCTTGGTCATGGGGAGCTTGAGGGTCACCATCAAGAACGCCCTTGAGACCATCCGCCTCAGAAAAGAGGTACAGCGGCTTCAGGAGAGCTATCTCAAGGAAAACCTCCCCTTCTTCATCGCACAGAGCAACGAGATCCAGGAGATCATGGATTTCATAACGCGCGCGGCACAGAGCGAGGACGCGCCCATACTCATCCTGGGGGACACCGGCACGGGAAAGGACCTCATCGCGCGGGCCATCCACTACCGGAGCCCCAACTTCAAGGGCCCTTTCCTTACGCTCAACTGTGCGGCCATTCCCAAGAACCTCATCGAAAGCGAGCTGTTCGGCTATGAAAAAGGCGCCTTCAGCGGCGCAGAGCCGACGGGCAAGAAAGGGCTCATCGAGGCGGCGGCAAACGGCACACTCTTCCTCGACGAGGTTGGCGACTTGAGCCCACAGGCCCAGGCAAAACTCTTGCGTTTTCTGGAAGAAGGGGAGTTCTATCGGGTGGGCTCCACCCAGGTCCGCCGCATCCGTACACGGATTGTGTCGGCGACCAACAAGGACCTGGAGAGAATGATGGAGGAAGGCACCTTCAGACACGATCTGTACTTCAGGCTCGGCGTGGTGACCGTTCATGTACCGTCGCTGAACGAGCGCAAGGAAGACGTGCTCCCCTTGGCACAGCATTTCCTGGTGATGTACAGCACCAAGTACAACAAACAGTTCACCGGGATATCGAAAGAAGCCGTGAAGGCTCTTCAGGAGCATCACTGGGTCGGCAATGTGCGCGAGCTGAGGAACATCATCGAACGGGGCGTGCTCATCGGGAAAGGCCCCGAGCTCAAACTCGAGGACATGGGCATGAACGGAAACAGGCGGAAAGCAGGGGTGAAGGCAGCCGTTGAGTCCTTCCCGGATGAGAAACCGGTCATCCCGCCTGAAGGCTTTGACCTTGTAACAGCGCTCGAAGAATACGAGCGGCGCTATATCAAAGCCGCCCTGGAATATGCGGAAGGGAACGAGAGCAGGGCTGCCAGGCTCCTGCACATGAACCACTGCACCTTCCGCTACCGGAGAAAGAAGATCCTCTAAACCCGGAAGACCCAGGCCTTTGACGTCTCGCTGCCATAGGTGATTGTGAACCCGACCCCGATTACCGGTTAGAACAGCCCGGTGATGTTCCCCTCTTCGTCGATGTCAATCGAAAGGGCGGCCGGGCTCTTCGGCAGGCCCGGCATGGAGAGGATCTTCCCGGTGGAGATGACCACGAAGCCCGCACCTGCGGATACCTTGGCGGAGTTCACGTGGATGGTGAACGGCTCGTCCGGGAATCCCGGGATCTTGGGGTTGTCGGTCAGCGAGGATTGGGTCTTGGCGATGCAGACCGGCAGGCCCGCGTATCCCATGTTCTCGATGTGCCGGATATCCTTGAGGGCCTGGGACGAGAACTCCACTCCTGAGGCCCCGTAGACGTTCTTTGCCACGGTCTCAACCTTGGTGCGGATATCGTCGTTCAGGTCATAGAGCATCCTGAGCTCAGAGGGCCTCTCGCAGAGTGAAACGACCTTTTCCGCCAGCTCGAGCCCGCCTTCTCCCCCGCGCTCGCGGCAATCCGTGATCACTGCATCGACGCCCAGATCCTCAAGCCGGGACTTCAGCTCCATAAGATCGCCGTCCCTGTCTGAGAGGAAGCGGTTGATGGAGACCGCGGCCGGCACCCCGAACCGTGAGAGGGTATCCAGGTGCTTGCGGATGTTGCCCATTCCGTGGAGCACGTAGGCCCGCCAGGTCACGACCAGCACTACGGCGCTCGGATTCAGGCCGCTCGTGCGGCACTTGATGTGGAAGAACTTCTCCGCCCCCAGATCGACCCCGAAGCCCGCCTCGGTCACGGTATAGTCCGAGAGCTTCAGGGCCATGCGGGTGGCGATCACCGTGTTGCATCCGTGGGCGATATTCGCGAACGGGCCTCCGTGCACGAGCACGGGCGTCCCCTCGACCGACTGCACGAGGTTGGGATTGATCGCATGCTTGAGCAGGGCGGCCATGGCCCCGGTCGCGCCCACATCCCGTGCGAAGATGGGCTTGCCCAGGTAGTCGTAGCCCACGATGATGCGGCTGAGGCGCTCTTTCAGATCTCTAAGGCCGGTAGAGAGGCACAGGACCGCCATGACCTCGGAGGCGGCCGTGATCTCGAAGCCGTCTTCGCGCATGACGCCGTTGAGCCCCTTGTCCTCGAGCCCGAGAATGATGCTCCTCAGGCTGCGGTCGTTCATGTCGATCACGCGCTTCCAGACCACGTGTCTGGGGTTGATCTCCGGATTCAGCCGCTGGTGGAGGTGGTTGTCCACCACGGCGGCCAGCAGGTTGTGGGCCGAGGTGATGGCGTGGAAATCGCCGGTGAAATGGAGATTGATGTCCTCCATGGGAAGCACCTGCGAATACCCTCCCCCTGCGGCCCCTCCCTTAAGACCCATGCACGGCCCCAGAGAGGGCTCGCGGATCGCCATCATGGCCCGCTTTCCGATCCTGTTCAGGGCCTGGCCAAGGCCGATGGTGGTCGTGGTCTTGCCCTCGCCCATCGAGGTGGGGGACATGGCGGTGACCAGAACGAGCTTCCCGTCAGGCACATCGGACCTGCTCTCCAGGGACTTGAGCGGAATCTTTGCCATGAACCGCCCATAGGGCACGATATCGTCTTCACTCAACCCGATTGACTCCGCAATCTCACGGATGGGCTTCAAGGGTATCGACTGAGCAATTTCTATGTCGGATTTCATTCTTTGCCTCTCGCGATCTCTTCGATCACGCGACCATGTCACAGCCGGGGTGTACCTAAGCTGCGCAGCAGCCCTATGAGGGCGTCTCTGCTCAGAATGTGCTGGTTGAGGAAATCGAGGATCACCTTCATGTCGAACTCGAGCCTGATGCCCGGGGTCTGGGTATGGGGCCTGTCCATGTCGGAGATCACCGTAATATCCTCCCTGCCGATCTTCTCCGCCCGCACGAGGTCCTCGATGATGGCCTGCAAGTTCAGGTGCTCGATCGCTCCCGGGGGGATGTCGCCCACCAGGGTCTTGGAATCGTCGTCCACTGGCAGCTTAAACCCGAAGGCATAATCGATGTCGAGCTTGCGGCGGATGGGTTCTACGAAAAAGGTGAACCCTGTGCTGATCAGCCCGATCTTGTAGCCCATGATCTTCAGCGCCTGGATCAGCTCCATGGTTCCCGGGCTCACCCGGGTGGCGTCCACCACGGCGTCTATGACATTGAGCGGAAGGCCGTCAAGGTATCCGGCCGTGTCATACAGGTAGGCCAGGCTGCTCTCACGGCCTTCGGGGCGCTTGAGCTTACCGGGCTCGATACCCGAGAGTTCGAGGATCTCTCTTAAGGTCCCGGCATCCATGAAGCTCCGGGAGATGTCGAAGAGCACGATCTTCTTTTTCTTGTTGAACACGTCCTCGGTCTGAAACATGGTGCTGATATCCATGGATTGCA
Organism: Candidatus Phosphitivorax anaerolimi; assembly: GCA_001896555.1. Classification (GTDB taxonomy): domain Bacteria; phylum Desulfobacterota; class Desulfomonilia; order UBA1062; family UBA1062; genus Phosphitivorax; species Phosphitivorax anaerolimi. The sequence goes on along the minus strand of MPOS01000012.1, from coordinate 19,938 downwards.
TGATCTGCTGCACCACGCCCTTGAGGTTCTCCGTAGGAACGCTGCTGCGGCTGACATCGCAGAGGAGATCCATGAGGAAGATGTCTTCCCGCGCCACCATCTCGCTGATCTCGATGTTGATGTTGTAGGTGCCGAGCTTCTCCGAGATCGCGGCGATGATTCCCGGCTTGTCCTTTCCTACCAGGGTCAGGAGGATATTCGTTCTCTCGGCGCTGCGCGCCACCGGGGTATATTTCTCCATAGAAAGCCGCACCCCGGTCTCTTCCGAGATCTTCCTGAGCAGTTCCCTGAACTCTTCCGGGGACTTTACGGCTTCTTTGAGATCCACCACCAGGTAGATGGTGAAGAGACCGTGCAGGACATGCTGGCGCAAATCAACGATGTTTCCGCCCACGGATGCGATGGGCGCGGTGATCCCTCCGACAAGCCCTACGGAATCCCGGCCGATGCCATAAATAATGTACAGCTTGCTTCTCATAAAACCTCTCCTTGCATGGGATAGCCGGATTGTAAAGAATTCAGCAGCCTATGGGTAGAAAAATAACGGTCTCGCCGGGAAAAGGAAGTACCCGGCGGTCTCAACCGCAGATCAGTGAGTGCACGCAGCTCAGGGATTCCGGCGAGGGGCAAGGTCTATCCGGACGGTCTGCCCGGCGAGACCCCTGCTGGTGCCGGCCTGTCAGACAGGCTCACTTGATGAGGCCGTTTTCTACGGCATAAAAGGTGAGCTGGGCATTATTCTTCATGTTCATCTTTGTCAGGATGTTGGACCGGTAGGTGCTGATGGTCTTCACGCTTAGGTTCAGGCTCTGTCCCACCTCGGTGACGGTCTTGCCCGATGCGAGGAGGAGCATTACCTGGTACTCTCGATCCGAGAGCTTTTCATGGGGCTGCTTCTCACTGTGTCTGTCGATCTCGGACGCTAATATCTCAGCCAGGGTCTGGCTTACATATCTGCCGCCGCGGGCCACCCGGTGAATCGCCTGGATGAGCTCTATGGGCGCGCTCGCCTTGGTCAGATAGCCGGATGCACCTGCCCTGAGCGCCCGGACGGCATACTGCTCTTCGGGGTAGATGCTCAGGATGAGCACCCCAACATTGGGCTTGATCTGTTTGATCTCCGAGGTTACCTCGAGCCCGCTCCTGCCCGGCATGCCGATATCGAGCAGCACCATATCGCATGCATTCTTCCAAAGAAACTCTATGACCTCCCCGCCGTTTTCCGCTTCACCTACCACCTCAATATCCGGGTCGTCGGCAAGGATCTGCTTCAAGCCGGTTCTCACGATCGGGTGGTCGTCAGCGATGAGAACTTTAACCATGTTGTACTCCCTCTCTTATTCATGCCGTATTCATAACGTGGACCGGGAATCCGGTATTCTCATGATTTTCTCTTTCTGCCCGGGAACCTGCCGATCACGCATGACCTGCAAGCGCCCGAAGATGTGCGGTTTTCTAAAGCCCGCCAGCACCTGCATGCCGGGGAAAGGCCTTTAATAAGGACGATCCGCACGGATGATTTCCCTTTCGCTTCCGTTATACTGCCAATTATTGCTGCCGAATACAAGTCCATTCTGAGCTTGTTGCCGAATCCGGATGAAAATGGCAATGATCGGGTACGCTTATCAATTATCCTGGGAAAAGGCCTGTTGTGGAAAAGATTTTCTCCCGCACCTGGGCAAACAATTTCTCATATTCCCTGCATTTCCCGGATGTATACATACAACTCAATAAATTTATTTATTATTATTTATGGCATATACCTTGCTCGTTGAAATGATTATATTTATAATTCCATGTTATATTTCAGGTACTTCGGGGAAAAAGGGGGTTATCATGGCAAGCGAAGACATGAGCATGCAAGACAGTCTGAACTGCAACCGCGCTGCTGAAGTTATCAGCCATCTGATCAGAAACGAATGCCAGGGTTTCATCCTTCCCCCTTCAGAGGTCAGGCGCATGCTGGGAATCCCTGGATACTGCCGCACCTGGTACTTGCACCGGAACATCGTTGCATTGCGAAAAAAACTCGCAAACTCGTTCATATGCATGTCGGTGCACCCTGAGCAGGGGATTTGTTTCACCGTGTATAAGGCCCCCCGGCAGAGCACAGTGAGGGTATCACCCGTCCAGTGACCTTAAACCGGTACGAACGAGCCGGAACTATCTGGGGATAGCCTGCCGGCCGAGGTGTCCTCAGCTTATAAAGAAGAACATACAAACATTTGTTTCCTCCCTCTATCCCAAGAGAAGCCGGGTCCCCCCGCAAGGGGGACCCGGCAGCGCCCTCGTTACACGGCAGCTCACAGTCTCTCCGGTGACCTGCAGGCAGGGGATCATCCTTGCTTGATTTGGCGGGGGCTCATTCTATATCTACCTCTATAGCGAGGTTTCTCCGATACATCCCGTTACCTTTAAAAAAGGAGCTCAGGTGGAAATCTGGCCCGGGAAACCATATCCTCTCGGAGCGACGTACGACGGATTCGGAACGAACTTCTCGATTTTCTCTGAAGCGGCACAGCGGGTTGAGCTCTGCCTCTTCGACGACGCGAACAGGGAAACCCGGCTGGACCTCCCCGAAGTAACCGCTTACTGCTGGCATGCCTACCTGCCCGGGATAGGCCCGGGGCAGCGATACGGCTTCCGGGTCCACGGCCCTTGGGACCCTGCCTCCGGCAGCCGGTGCAACCCGGCCAAGCTCCTCCTTGACCCGTATGCCAAGGCGATCGAGGGACAGGTGAGGTGGAACCCGGCCATGTTCCCCTACCGCTTGGGGGAAGGAGACGATCAGATGGACACTCAAGACAGTGCCCCCTTCGCCCCCCGGTCCGTGGTGGTGAACCCGTATTTCGACTGGGCCGAGGACCGTCCCATAAAGCGCCCGCTCCACGAAACCGTGATCTACGAAACCCATGTGAAGGGGCTCACCATCCGGCACCCGGATATCCCCGAAACACTTAGGGGCACCTATACCGCGCTTACGCACCCTTCAATCCTGAATCATCTCAAAGGACTGGGCGTCACAGCCCTCGAACTGATGCCCATACACCAGTTCATCCATGACGAGTACCTGATCAGGAAGGGCTTGAGAAACTACTGGGGGTACAACTCCATCGGCTATTTCGCTCCTCACAACGAATACTCGAGCGCGGGCGAGTCAGGGCAGCAGGTGCAGGAGTTCAAGCAGATGGTCAAGGTGCTGCACGACGAAGGGATCGAGGTGATCCTGGATGTGGTGTACAACCATACCGCAGAAGGAAATCACCTGGGACCCATGCTCTGCTTCAAGGGTATCGACAATGCCGCCTACTACCGCCTGGAAGCGAACGACAAGCGCTACTACACCGACTATACCGGCACCGGCAACAGCCTCAACATGGCACATCCCCACGTGCTCCAGCTCATCATGGATTCTCTGCGCTACTGGGTTCTGGACATGCATGTGGACGGGTTCCGGTTCGATCTGGCGTCGGCACTCGCACGCCAGCTGCACGATGTCGACAGGCTCTCCGCATTCTTTGATCTCATCCAGCAGGACCCGGTCGTGGGACAGGTCAAACTCATTGCCGAGCCCTGGGATGTGGGGGTGGGCGGTTACCAGGTGGGGAATTTCCCCCCCCAGTGGTCGGAATGGAACGGCAAATACCGGGACTGCGTCCGGGACTTCTGGCGCGGGCAGGACCGGACCCTGGGCGAGTTCGCCTACCGCTTCACCGGCAGCTCGGACCTGTACGAGTATACGAGCCGCCGTCCCTTTGCGAGCATCAACTTTGTCACGGCCCATGACGGATTCACCCTGAACGATCTGGTTTCCTACAACGAAAAGCACAACGAGGCCAACCTGGAGGAAAACCGCGACGGCGAGAGCAACAACCGGTCGTGGAACTGCGGCACAGAGGGCCCGACCGAAGATCCGGATATCATCGATCTGCGCTCAAGACAGAAACGGAACTTCCTGGCTACCCTGATGCTCTCCCAGGGCGTCCCCATGCTCATGGGGGGCGACGAGATCGGCCGCACTCAGCAGGGCAACAACAATGCCTATTGCCAGGACAACGAAATCTCCTGGTACGACTGGGAATCGGCCGATACCCGCATTCTGGAATTCGTCAAAGGGCTCATTGCACTCAAGAGAGAGCATCCGGTGTTCAGACGCAAGAGATGGTTCCAGGGAAGACCGATCAGGGGCACACTAGGGCACGACATCTGCTGGTTTACCCCGGACGGACGGGAGATGACGGATGAGAACTGGGAGGAACACTTCCCCAAGTCCATCTGCATCTTTCTCAACGGCAACGCAATCGCCGGCCTGGACGAGAGAGGAAACCGGATCACAGACGAGAGCTTCTACCTGCTCATCAATGCCCACCACGAGCCGATGATATTTATGATTCCTTCATTGCTGGAGGGGGCTTGGGCAACGGTCTTCGACACGGCAATCGAGGATTTTCCCAAGGACCGGCCCCTGCATGGACCTGGAGAGGAGATCCTCCTTCAGGGGCGGTCCATGGTTCTTCTTCAGAGGACGGCATGAGATGCAGAGCATCCCTCTCGCCACCTATCGGATCCAGCTCCATTCAGGGTTCACCTTCGACGATGCAGCGCACATTCTCGACTACCTTGCAAACTTAGGCGTGACCCACCTCTACTCCTCCCCTTGTCTCCAGGCGGTCCAAGGTAGCACCCACGGCTACGACGTGGTGAGCCATACCAGGGTGAACAGGGAGCTGGGCGGGGAAGAGGGTCACGAGCGGCTCGCCCAAGCACTGCACAGATCCGGCATGGGCAGGGTTCTGGATATCGTCCCCAATCATATGGCTGTGGCTGGGGATGAGAACGAGTGGTGGTGGGATGTTCTGGAAAACGGCCGGTCAAGCAGGTATGCATCATACTTCGACGTGGACTGGGACCCCGGGGAGACCAGATTCGGCAACACGATCCTGCTCCCCATCCTGGGCGAGCATTTCGGCCGGGTGCTGGAAAATGGCGAGATCAGGCTCGAACGGCAGCAGGCGGACTTCTCGATCCGCTACTTCGACCATGTGTTTCCGGTTGACCCCCGCTCCCTGGCCCCTCTCATCGCCAGGGCGGGAGAAGACATCGCCTCGCCCGAGCTCAGCTTTCTCGCAGAAGCCCTGGGTTCGCTCCCCCTTCCCTCTTCCACCGACCGCCAGAGCATCCGAAGGAGACATCGCAACAAGGAGGTGATCAGGAGCTTCCTGGAACGAATCCTCGACGAGCATCCCGAGGCCGCCAGAGTACTGGACGCCCTCATCGCCGAGCTCAATGAGAGCCCGGACGCCCTCGAGGCCCTGCTGGACAGCCAGAACTACCGCCTGGCATACTGGCGCACGGCAAACCAGGACCTGGGATACCGGCGCTTCTTCGACATCGACTCCCTGGTCGGGCTGCGCACGGAGGACGAGGAGGTATTCGAAGACACACACCGGCTCATCCTTGAGTGGTTTCGCCAGGGGATGATCGACGGGATGCGTGTGGATCATCCTGATGGGCTCAGGGACCCTGCCGCCTATCTGGGGAGACTCCGCAAGGCGGGACCGGAATCATGGATCCTGGTGGAGAAGATCCTCCAGCCCGGCGAAGTCCTGCGGCCGGACTGGCCGGTCGACGGCACCACGGGGTATGAGTTCATCTATCTTCTCACCCACCTTTTGACGGACGCTCGGAGCAGGGATGCATTCACTCGGTTCTACGGGGAATTCACCAGAGAGACCAGGGATTACCACGAGGTGCTCTGGGAAAAGAAGCTCCTGGTCATCGATGAACTCTTCGGAAGCGACATAAACCGCCTCACAGCGCTCATGCTGACCATCTGCGAGAGCCACCGGCGGTATCGCGACTACACCCGCCAGGACATCGCCCAAGCCCTGCGCGCCCTCATTGCGGCATTCCCGGTATACCGCACCTATATCAATGCAGGAGCCGGCTGGATGGCCGACCAGGACAGACAACTCATCACTTCGGCTGTCGAGCGTGCCAAAGAGAAGGCTGAAATCGACCCGGATCTGCTCGACTTCATGAGAGACATCTTCATGCTTAAGGTGAGCGGCCCCCGCGAGTCCGAGTTCGTCATGCGCTTCCAGCAGCTCACCCCGCCGGTCATGGCAAAGGGCGCCGAAGACACCGCCTTCTACACCTATAACCGCTTCATCGCCTTCAACGAGGTGGGAGGCGACCCGGGCTCGTTCGGGATCGATACCGGTCTCTTTCATCTCCGGATGAGCGAGCGGCTCAAGTCGCACCCCTTTACCATGCTCTCCACCTCCACCCACGACACGAAGCGGGGCGAGGATGTCAGGGCGCGGCTCGCGGTCCTCTCCGAGGTCCCCGGGCAATGGAGCGATGCGGTCCGCAGGTGGTCCACCCGGGCCGAGCACTACCGGAAGGGGGATTTGCCGGACAGAAACATGGAGTACTTCCTCTACCAGACCCTGGTGGGGGCCTGGCCCATCAGCGAAGACCGTCTCCTCCCCTATCTGGAGAAGGCCTCCCGGGAGGCAAAGACCCACACCTCGTGGACGGCGCAGGACCCCGAGTACGAAGGTGCCCTGAAGTCGTTTGCCTCGTCCCTGCTTCAGGATCCCGCGTTCATCCACGACCTCCAGTCCTTTGTCGGGCTCGTGGCCGGGCCCGGACGCATCAACTCGCTCGTTCAGACGCTTCTGAAGCTCACGGCCCCGGGAATTCCCGATATCTACCAGGGGTGCGAGCTGTGGGACTTGAGCCTGGTGGACCCGGACAACCGGAGGCCCGTGGATTACCAGCTCCGCCGGGACCTGCTCGGCAGGATAAGCGGCATGAAACCAAGGCAGATCGTGCGTGAGATGGAGTCCGGTCTTCCGAAGCTCTGGACGATCAACCGGGCCCTTGAGCTCCGCAGGCGTTTTCCCCGGGCATTTGGAGACAGATCATCCTACCGGCCCCTGGAGATCACCGGCCCGCAGGCTCAATACGTCGTGGGTTTCATCCGGGACGAGGCAGTATCGGTCGTGGTGCCCCGCCTGAATCTCAAACGGGGTAACGGCTGGGATAGCGAAACCCGAGTCGAGCTGCCCGGCGGCGTCTGGAACAACGTGCTTTCAGGGGAAGAGATCAGGAGCTCTCCAATACGGATCGGCGAGCTTCTTGAGAAATTCCCGGTAGCGCTCATGAGCCGGGATACAAGATGAGAAGGTTAAAAGCCCATAAAAACCGGCCGCCCGGAGCAATCATGGTTCACGAACGGAGTCTGACATGACAGTAATCCGCGTATGGGCGCCATATGCCAAAGAGGTACAGGTGATCCTGGATGGGACGTCATATCCCATGCTGAGCACGAGGCATGGCTGGTGGATGCTGGACAGCCCGCTTGCCGGGCACGGCTCGGATTATGCCTTTGTGCTCGACGGCTCCGGCCCTCTCCCCGATCCCAGGTCACCGTGGCAGCCGTACGGGGTCCACGGTTTTTCCCGGATGCTCGACCACTCCCTCTTTTCGTGGACCGATGATCGCTGGCAGGCCCCGCCCCTTTCCAGCGCGGTGATCTACGAGCTGCACACAGGCACCTTCAGCCCACAGGGCACCTTCCAGGGTGTGGCTCAGAAGCTCGATCACCTCGTGGATCTGGGGATAACACACATCGAGCTCATGCCGGTGAACAGCTTTTCCGGGACACACGGATGGGGGTACGACGGGGTAGGTCTCTTCGCCCCGCATGAACCCTACGGCGGCCCTGCAGGACTCAAAGAGCTGGTGGATGAGTGCCATGCACGAGGGATCGCGGTGATCCTCGATGTGGTCTACAATCACCTGGGGCCCGAGGGGAATTATCTCGACCGGTTCGGCCCCTATTTCACCAACCGGTACTCGTCCCCATGGGGCAATGCGGTGAACCTCGACGGACCGGGCAGCGACGAGGTGCGCAGGTTCTTCATAGAAAACGCCCTGATGTGGCTGAAGGATTACCACATGGACGTGCTGCGCCTGGATGCGGTGCATGCCATTATCGACACCTCGTCTGTCCATTTTCTGGAAGAGCTCTCCCAAGAAGTCGAGATGCTCCAGGCCCGGACCGGGCGGCACCTCGCGCTCATCGCCGAGAGCAATCTGAACAATCCCCGGATCGTGCAGCCCCGCGAGATCGGCGGGTATGGGATCGATGCCCAGTGGAACGACGACTTCCATCACGCCCTGCACACCGTGCTCACAGGAGAGAAGAATGGGTATTACGGAGACTTTGGAACCCTCTCCGACCTCGCCCAGGCCATGGAGGAGATCTTCGTCTACAGCGGACGCTACTCGGCATTCCGGGGCCGTAAACACGGAAGGCCTGTCCGGGGTGTGTCCGGAAACAAGTTCCTCGCCTATCTCCAGAATCACGACCAGATCGGGAATCGTGCCCGGGGGGAGCGGCTCAACCATCTCGTTGATACGGGCCGGTTCATGCTCGGTTCGGCCCTGGTCTTTGCTTCCGCCTGTATCCCCATGATCTTTCAGGGTGAGGAGTGGGCCGCCTCGTCCCCCTTCCAGTATTTCACCGACCACCAGGACGAGGAGCTGGGCAAGGCGGTGGTAACCGGCAGGAGAGAAGAGTTTGCCGCCTTCGGGTGGGACCCCGGTGACATCCCCGACCCGCAGGACCCGGCCACGTTCGAGCGCTCCAAGCCCCTCTGGGAGGAGCTTGAGCACGAACCGCACACCTCGGTTCTCGCCTGGTATAAGGGGCTCATCAGGCTCCGCCGCGAGCTGCCCGTGCTCAAAGACGGCTCCTTGAGCCAAATCCTGATCTCATACCATGAAGAGGAGCAGTGGCTTGCCATGAACCGGGGGCCTGTCATGGTTGTCTGCAACTTCTCCCGGCACAGCAGGCGGATCGGGATCTACGACGGTCAGAAGAGGGAGGTGCTCCTCACCTCGCGCAGCGGTGTGGTGTATCGAGAAGATTCGATCACCCTGCCCGGAGAAACTGCAGCCATTCTCCTGCAGTCATGAAGAGGGGGAATGCGTCCTAAAATTCCCTTTCAACACCGCGGCCTCGACAGGGTCCAGGGCTTGCTGCGGAAGGTCCATGCAATTGATTGTTCGGGCATTCGGGCTAAACTTGATTTATGGGTGCCCGACAAGCACTGTAGACTCAAGGGGGTCCTCGCAACGTGTCCTGTTTTTCATAGACATGGCTCCTGTGTTTGCTGATATCCCATCTGCCTCATCGCGGCGCGGCGGATACTGTTCATCAGGGACCGATCTTTTCGCGGGCATGAAGGTGGGCCCGCTCATATGCCGAATCTCTGATGAGCAGGAGGTGCCGGTGCTTCTCGTGCATCCGGGAACGGAACACCCGCGAATACAAGGTTGCCATGGAAATGACGCAATCAGTATACCAGGAAGGCAGGAACTTCTGGAAGAAAGGCAAGGCACACCGCGTCACCTTTATCATCGATGCCCAGGATTATTTCGCCGCCTTTGTCGAGGCGGTCCTGAAGGCCGAACGCTCCGTCTATATCACGGGCTGGGACATCGACAGTCAGCTCACCCTCATACGGGGAGAAGAAGTTCCCGACTTCCCCGTCCAGCTCGGTGAATTCCTGAGCTACGCGGTTCACAAGAAGCCGCAGCTGCACGTCAATATCCTGGACTGGGACTTTTCTGTTCTCTATACGTTCAAGCGCGAGTATCTCCCGGCGTGGAAGTTTGCATGGAAGACCGGCCGGCGGGTACATTTTCACCTGGACAACTACCTGCCCCCGGGCGCATCCCACCACCAGAAGATCGTGGTGATAGACGACCGCATCGCCTTTGCGGGCGGAATCGATCTCACCCACGTACGCTGGGACACCCCGGAACATCTCCCCGACGATCCCCGCAGGTCGGATCCCTGGGAAGAGCGTTACCCGCCCTCCCATGACGTACAGATACTCGTCGACGGCGAGCCCGCCGCCTTCCTCGGGGAGCTGTTCCGGCAGCGGTGGCGCTATGCCACGCGCAAAGAGCTCCCCCTGCCGGAAGCGACGGCGTCTGACCCCTGGCCGCAGATGTGCATCCCGGATATCCATGATATCGATGTAGCGATATCCCGGACTCAGGGCAGGTACCGGGAAAAGCCCGAGATACGGGAGGTGGAGTCGCTCTGGGTGGACGCCATCGCCGCGGCGCGCAGGCACATCTATATCGAGTCGCCCTTCTTCACCTCATCCAAGGTGGCGGGCGCCATCTCCAAGAGGCTCTATGAGAAAGACGGGCCCGAGATCGTGGTGGTGACGAGAAAAAAAAGCCATGGATGGCTCGAAGAAAGCACCATGGACGCCATCAGGGTGCACCTGGTGAAGCGGGTGAAGCGGGTCGATGCAGACGGCAGGTTCGGGATCTACTATACCGAGCATCCCGGCAGACCGGATGACCTCTTCGAAGTGCATTCCAAGATCCTCATCGTGGACGACACCTTTCTTCGTATCGGATCTTCGAATATCTCCAACCGTTCCATGGGGCTGGATTCCGAATGCGACTTGAGCCTGGAGACCTGGGGCCACACCGAGGCGAAAAAGGCCTGCAGGAACCTGCGCGACAGGCTTCTGGCCGAGCACCTGGGATCGACCCCGGAGAAGGTGGGAGAAATCATCGAAAAGACGGGGTCACTGATCCGGGCCGTCGAGATCCTGGGCAGCCCCGATCGGACCATGCGGCCGCTGGATATTTCTCCCGCAGTGAAGAATATCCTCTCGGAGCCCTACCTGGTGGACCCTGAACGCCCTATAGATCCGGATGATTTCATCGAGAGGTTCATCGACAAGGAAGATCATCACTCAGGAAGAAAACGGCTCATCATGTTTGCTGCATTGATGCTCACGCTCATCGCCCTGGCCGCGACCTGGAAATGGTCTCCTTTGGCCGGCTACCTGGACATCGACGCCATGTCTGAATGGATCGGCTCTTTGAGCAACAATCGTCTCATGCCGCTTATTGTCGTTGCACTCTATGTGCTGGGCGGTCTGGTGGTATTCCCCGTAACGGTCATGGTGGCCATAACCGCGGTGCTCTTCCCGCCCTTGATCGCACTGGCGCTCTCAGTGGCAGGGGCGATGATGAGCGCCTCGGTGGTCTACTGGATCGGCAGGATCGTGGGAAGGGATTTCGTGAGAAGGGTGGCGGGCAAGAGGATCAACCAGCTCAGCAGGCGTCTTGCCCGGCAGGGCCTGCTTGCCATGACCATCATCCGGTTCATCCCGGTCGCACCCTTTTCCGTGGTAAACCTCGTTGCGGGGGCCTCCCACATCAGGTTTAGGGATTACTTCATCGGAACCCTGATCGGCATGACACCCGGCTTCATCGCCATCACGCTGTTCACGGAATCGCTGATCAGCTTTCTCTTTCAGCCCAATATCCTCAACGTCACGATCCTCATAGGCATCACCCTGGCGGCCGTGGTTCTCCTCATATGGCTGAAAAGGCGCATAGCCGGAAGGGTGGAGCAATCCGCCGGGGAGAGGGCGTGATGACCGCGAACACACTGGAGGAATCGGGTTCACGGAGAATCAAGGTCGCCACGTACAATATCCACGGGTGGATCGGCACAGACCAGCGGCAGATGCCCTTGCGGGCGATCCGGGTCATCAGCGAGCTCGGCGCAGATATCGTGGCCCTGCAGGAGGCCAACTTCTCTCTTGAGCAGGGCGGCCATCTCGACGAGACATTCTTCTCCACGCTCACGGACATGGAGGTGGTCCTCGGTCCCACATTCTTCAAGTATGCCCTGCACTATGGAAACGTCCTGCTCAGCAGGTTCCCGATCGTGCGGTTCCATCGCATCGACCTGAGCGCTCATCCGTACGAGCCCCGCGGCGCCATCGACGCGTTCATCAGAATAGGCGGCACGACCATCCGGGTGCTGACTGCACATCTGGGGCTAAGGGCTATCGAGCGGAGATTTCAGGCGGACATGCTCATGCAGACCCTTTCAAGCGATTTTCAGGGGACGGTCATCGTCCTGGGCGACTTCAATGAGTGGACCCTGCGGCGCTCAGCGCTGAAAAGGCTCTATTCGCTGTTCGGAAAGACGAAAAGCCCCCGTACCTTCCCCTCGTTCCTTCCCCTCTTCTCGCTCGACCGGATCATGGTCTCTCCCCCTGAATCTCTGGTGGAGGTCCAGGCGCACAGGAATCTCGACATCATCATGGCATCTGACCATCTGCCGGTTACCGGCATCGTCAAAATCTGATGCATAGTTTTTATGAGGACGGAAACAGCCGCGCTTCGGCTATCCTTTTTTCCTCCAGACTACATCCTGATCAGACTTGAACCGGATGGTCCCGCCATCCTCGGGTGAATAGAGGAGATGCATCAGGTTTATCTCCCCGTCGCGGTCTAAGTAATAGATCGAATACAGGGTGCTCTGGTACAGATGGCCCTTATCCGCCTCGACCTTCTCTACCGTGTACTCGAACACCCCGGTCCCGGAACTGATCACGATCCTTTCCCGGGAAAAATCAAAGGTCACGTCAGCGCTCTCTTCCTCGTCTGTCTGCCACACGCCGATAAGCCCCTCGGGTATCGTCGAGCTCGTGTTACAGCCTGCAAGAAACGCCATGGAAACCACAACAAAAGCTATTGATGAAAGAAAAAAAATGCGCCTCCTCATGTTCTTTCCTCCTTGTCCTTGAAAACCTGCATCAGGGCATCGACCACCAGCGGATCGAACTGCTTGCCCGCCTCTTCCCGGATTTCCCTGAGCACTGCATCCAGACTCTTGCCCTTCCGGTAGGGCCTGTCTGAGACCATGGCGTCAAAGGAATCGGCCACGGCAAGAATGCGCCCGCACAGAGAGATGCTCTCCCCGGAAAGACCACGCGGGTAGCCCTTGCCGTCGAAGCGTTCGTGATGCTGGAGCACTGCCGGGATGATGTCCCGGTACGGGGTGATGGGCTCCAGGATGCGGGAGCTGTCTTCCGGGTGCTTCCGGATGATGTCGAACTCCTCTTCCGTGAGCTTCCCGGGTTTGTTCAGGATGGGCCTCGGGGTTCTGACCTTGCCGATGTCGTGGAGAAGACCCGCCTTATTGAGGGTCACGAGGTCCTTTTCCGGGAGCCCCATGATCCTTCCTATCTCGACCGCCAGGTCAGCAACCCGCTCGGAATGCCCGGCGGTCCAGGAAGACTTGGCGTCGACCACCCGCGCAAGGGCGGTGAGCGTCCCCCAGTTGAGCTGGTTCATTTCATCGATGAGGCTCGCATTGGCAAAGGCAACGGCCATCCGGTCTGCTATCTGACGGGCATGGATGATATAGTCGTGTGAGTGCTCCTTTGCATGCCTATCCGCAAGAACGATGAACGCATACAGGCTTTCCTTCACCCTGATGGGGAGAATCAGGTACATCGCCATATCCTGCGAAGAGAGCCGGTCGAGATACGCAGGCATCCCATCATCCTTACGCAGAACGATATATTCCATATACCTGTTCAGGGGCTCGAGGTCTTCGCCCGGTATGGACAGCGGGATGATCATGATATTTGGGTGCGTGTCTCCCCGGCTCGACGCCCCTCTGGTATAGAGATACCATGCGCTGCTCCCGGCCGAGTCGCGGATATACACCCCTGCTGCATCATTGGGCAGCACTATGCCGATTCGGGAGAAAAAGGTCTCGACGATCTTGTCCGTATCGAGAAGCGAGAGAATCGCCCGGTCGATCCCGGCCATGGCCTTAAGGGTGTTGAACTGCTGGTTCAGCTTGATAGCCATGACATTGAACGATTCCGAGAGCTCTTCGAACTCGTCCCCGCTCCTGATGACCTCGTGGGAAATCAGCTCCCCCCGGGAGATCATACCGGTGCTCTCCTTGAGCCGTTCTAAAGGGATCAGGCTCTTTCTGATCTGACGCATGCTCAGCAGCAGCACGAAAAGCAATGCCGTGAAGAAGACAGGGACGTAGATATTCCTGAACATGACGCCGGGTGCGTGTATAATCTCTTTTGGTTCGCTCAGGACCAGCTTCCACATAGTGCCGGCAAATTTGCTTTTCAGAAAAACAGGCGCGCTGCTGGAAAGGTAGGTGCCCGATCCTGCCGTCCAGCTGAAACCCCGGGAGGGAGAATCTCCTGACGGCACCGCCTTCAGCAGGCTCTCACCATGGTCTTCAGGCAGATTGGTGAACAGGATCTTCCCTTCGTCGAGAATGCTCAACCTGATCGACTCCTCTTCCGCCTCTTCGGCATACAGGCCGAAGAGATATTCGAGGTCGATCTGCGCAATGACATACGAACTGATCGACCGCCCCGGTATCCGCCTGATGAGAAACACCGACCCAGGGCCCTCGCCTTGGTGATCCGTGAGCACCATGGATGTGTCTGAAGGGAGTGAGTGCAGGGGCTGCCTCATGATGAGAGGCTGCGGCTGCTCCGCACCGGCAACCATGATATACCCGCCTGTATCGTGGTCAAAAACCCCCAGTCCGAGAAAATGAATCGACAGAGGGCCGCCGCCGCTGTCGAGCACCGGTGCTTTACCGGGGCCGGGATACCGGGCCAGGTGGGAAGCGATCATCTCCAGTTCCTTGTCCAGGAAAACCATCCGGTCGAACACGGCCATGCTCTGGGAAAACGCGTTTCTCTGCAGGCCGCGCAGCTCGTTGTCCATGATCACCCGGTTCACCTGAACATATGAGATGACCGCCAGGATCGTCATGGGGACAAGGGCGCAGAGGATAAAAAGCATATAAACCCGCCTGGCGAGTCTGCTCTTGAGAAAGGTCCGGGGGAATACCATGGGAGGGGAACCTAGAGGATATCTTTCACCAGACCTATGTATACCCCGTCATAGGCCCGGATGATGTCGTCCCAGCTTGGCTGAGAGGTGATCGGCAAGGTTGATTTCCCGTTCTTGCCCATGCTGTAGAGATCGAAATCCGTGTTGATCGGATGGATCTTTTTATTCTTCCTGCACTTGTTCTTCTTCGGATCGTTCGCCAGATTGAGATACTGGTAGGGGTTGCCCCAGGGGTCCTTGTTCCCGTCCTGCCCGATCTCGGCAAGGCTATCGGGAAATTTCCCGTTCTCGGCATAATATTTTTGAAGCACTAGATCGATGGCGGCGATATCGCTTATCGCCTCCTGGGCGAGTACCTTGTCCCGGTGCGCCAGGAACGAGGGGATGGCGATCCCGCTGACTGTTCCCAGGATGGCCACCACCAGGATGAGCTCCAGGAGAGTCAACGCCCTGTTGCTCCAGAGGACCCTGGGCAGAAGGGAGTGGTAATGATCTTTCTCTCTCATCTCAAGCCGGTCCCTGTTCTCTTCTGGATATCTTTTCATTGGATACGAAGCTTCTTTCAGTCCGTCATCTTTTGTAAAAAAAACATTCTCGTAAAAATAACCCGCTCTCTAAAAAAGGCCGGGAAGACAACCCCTCGCAAATCTTGTTTTTCACTGATTTCTATCGGAAAAAATGCGTAATATGATTAAATCCGGCATTCTTTCGAAGGGAAAGACCGTCCAGGCAAAAGGGCGGTTTCATGCAAGATGTCAGGCCCGGCCTTTGAGCACCTTTCTGAGCATTGCTGCAAGGAGCCTGTTGAGGAGGGGGACCATCACCGGAACCGTCAGGAGCCAGACAAAGACGGCGTATAAGACCCGCTCTCCGGCATATCCCAGGGCACTTGTAAAATCCGCACGGGAAAGACCCATGATATTCTCGGCGCCCCCGGCTAAAGCCGGTGCGCCGAAGAGATGCTCCCCCAGCATGATAAATGGGACAAGGAGGACGATCTGCAGCGGATAGACCAGCCAGTTCGCCAGCTGGATTGCTGCCATGTTCAGCCGGAGCATCACTGCAGCGCCCGCACACAGAAAGGTGGTGATTCCCAGGACAGGGAAAATGCCCAGCACCGCTCCCCAGGCTATGCTCAGGGCGATCCTCTCCGGCTCCGTCCCCTGTCTGAGCAGATCCAGGACCGGCTCGATAACCCTCTTCCGAATACATCGAACCATATGATCATGCATAGCTTTTTTTGCCACCCATGACAACCCTTTGATATGGAAAGAAAATGAACCCGGTCCGATCCTCATTTAAGAGCCCTAGCCCATTCGGCCGCAAGTCAGCGCACCTTGGAAACCAAGGACCAAAGCCCTTGCGAACGGCATTCATATGGTCTAGTATCAGCCTGACCGAACAGGTTGACACGAGAGCGCCAAACGAGTGGTGTATCGTGTCTTCCTTAAAAAAAGGGACGATCCCCTTAACAGCGTCACAACGTCGGAAATGAGAAAGGCGTGAGAAGAAAGAAAACCACCCCGAAGAAATCCCAGCAGCAGGACGTACAGGTCCCAAAAACAGGAACCGCGAGAATCGAGAGTTACCGCTTCGGCGAGGCAACGGTGCGGGTCTGCGAGGTTGACGTCAATACCTGGCAGTGTTCGATGGATGAGGGGGTAATCGGCTTTGTGACCTACACCCCCGAGTACAAGTTCAAGACCGACGGCCGGGGAAAGGACTACGGCTACCGGGCGTTTCATTCACACACCCGGGAAGGCGCCGAAGAGTATCCGGCAACAGAGGTGAATTCGTATTCCTCGCTCAGGAACGCGGTCCGGGCTGTGGTGGCCTGCCACTACAGCGGCAGGCGGTACACCTATGTCCACGACAATATCGTCATACTCGAAGGTCAGGTCGTTCCGGAAAGTGTGTTCAGGGGCAGAAAGATCATCAAGCCGCTCCTCGAAAACACCCGGAAGTAAGACGCCGGCCGTCTCTCTTCCGGCTGTTTCTGCTTGAAGAAGGGCCTCTTGAAGAGATCCTCTCAGCGGTATTCCCTGTCGGAGAGGCCGTGGAGGACCTCGAGCAGCATGTCGAGCAGGGGCTGTCTGGCCTCCCGGATCTTCGCCTCGTCCTTTGCGCCCGCGGCCTGGAAAAACTCGCGGCAAATCCTCCGCTGATGGTCGGTGAAGTGCGCGACAAAGGTCTCGGGGCCGGTATCACGCGCTTCTTCGTGCCGGTTCCTTCTCCCGTGCGCCCAGTTGATGACATGGGAGAAGTAGATCAACGCCCTATCCAGCAGGACAAAGGGAAACTGGATATTGTGGTTGGGCCCCACGATGAGCACAAAGTCGCCAAGGCTCTTCTTCATCTGGAACCTTCCCACCTTCGGGCCCTTGATCTCGGTGGTCACCATGCGCCTTCCCCCCACCAGGGCGGAGCCTGCGCCCAGTATGGCGCCGGAGACCGCGAACACCCCGAAGCTGATCCCCGCCGTGGCTGCATCGATGCCAAGCCCGATCCCCGTGCCTGCGGCAGCGCCTGCCGCTGCTATCTGATACGGGCTCAAGCCCAGGAGGCGCCAGGTGTTCTCGTGGAACAGGTCCTTGCCCGCGATTGACTGCTCCGGGAGCCGATAATCGAAGATGTTGTGCTTGAAGAGCCTGCGGATCTCGAGATGGGTTTTTCGCTCCACATCCCGTATATGATCCTGGTATTCGCTGATGAGCTTCTTCCTGATCTCTTCGAGGTCTTCCCCCTGGGAATAGCTCTGCGATGTCTGATAGGCAAGGCATGTCTCGATCATGCCGCAGATATGCCAGGCGGTCTGATTCAGGCGCCTCTGCCAGTCCTCTCTGATGGCGTGGATCACCGGTACAAGCGCGGGCTCCCACTCCTGGTCGATTGATTTCAGGCTCTCCAGCAGCGCCACCCTCTCTGCATAGGTTGCCCGGTGGGCATTGAATACCCTTACCGAGTTGAAGTGCTTGCGCAACTCGTCGCGCCACTGCGGGATAAAGGTCCTGTCCTCTTCCTTGCTGTTGATGACCGCCATCCTGGGTATCCCCGTCATGCGCAGGATCTCCATCTCAGCCCGGTCCACGGAACGGAGCGGCCTGGAGGCATCGAGCACGTAGATAATACCGGCGCCCTGGCTCAAAGGGCGAAAGAGCTCGCATTCCCCGCTGAACAGGGGGTTCCCGCAGTGCTCCTTGAGAAACGAGTCAAGCATGCCCGGCCCCTCGTGCTCCCGGAGCCAGGCCAGAGCGGCCTTGGGAGACTGGAATCCCGGGGTGTCCACGAACCGGATGATCTCGATGCCGTCGATCACCACCGGGAAGGTGCGGCATACCGTAGTCTCCCCGGGGATGGGCGTGATGCGGACACTGTCGTCTTCGGTGAGAGTGGACACTACGGAAGACTTGCCCTCGTTGGGGTGTCCGACAATGGCAAAGGTGAGCACGGGGGCGGCGCCGGTCATTGCTCACCCACAGCCACAACGCGCAGGTACGGGTCGCCGAGGTTCGCGAGGACCTTGCTCCAGATCTCCCTGTCCTCAGGCTTCACGGCTGTGAAGATCGTGTCCGCACCGGGCTTGCCGATGAGAAGTACGGCGATCCTCATCTCCTTGCCCCCGCGAGATCTCAGCTCTCTGATCACCCGGATGATCTCGATAATGGGCGGCTGCCAGGCCTCCTGTATGAGAACCGCGGCCCCGCCGTTGGCGGAGTGGGTCTGTACCGCAGCATCGATGGACGACCGGTCTTCCGTCATCTCACCGGCGATGGGGAAGAGATAGGCGATCCCCCACCCGAGCAGCGACTTGAGGTGCCGCTCCAGGTCCGCCCGGTCACAGTGCCGGTAGATGTCTTCCGGCACGAGGATGGCGGCATCCGTGTGCTTCAGGGGAAAGGGCTCGAACTCGACCTTTGCCTCGGCCTGCTGGGTCTCGGACAACCCGGGGGAACCCGGAAGCCCCTGGGTGGAAACAGTGGGGGACTGCATGCGCATCATAAGCCTTTCGCATGAGGCGTGCATGAAATTCAGCCGGGCGAGTGAGCGCCTCTTGCCCGCCAGGGAGACACCGAGGAGCACCATCCTGGGGAGCAGGCCGTAAAAGACCACTGCAGCGACGAGAAAAGGCCACCACGACACGAGGCTCGCCGTAGACAGCGACGCGATCCCCTCTTTGAGCACGATGCGGCTTCCCTCGATCTGTGCCAGGCTCGGATAGGCGTATTCACCCAGAAGCCATGACCACGGCGCGGCCAGCACCCGGACGAGGGTATGGACGCTCTGTGAGCTCATCTGGAGGGTCGACTGCCAGCCGAAGGCCAGGTCTGCGGTCATGACCCGGATGAGGGTGGCGCCTATGGCGCCCGCGTTGAACAGAACCCCGAAGAGCTGCACCAGGGAGAAGACCGGCCAGAACAGCACATGGCCGTATACGCCGTACATGCTGCGAATCGCTCCCGATAACTCCCTTGCCTCTGTCTTCTTCCCGCCGGAAACAGGGGCCAACGCGCTGCGCGCGAGCCTGACCGCCATCCTTTCGAGCAGCCTGCTCATGAGCGCATAGACCAGGGAATACCTCCTGACCGCGCTCAGGGAGGTCTTGAGAAAAACGAACCTGACCATCATGAGAAGACCCAGGATCTGCAGGAACACCAGAATGCCGAGATAGACCGAGACATTGACCGGCTCTTCGCCTGTGTAAACCAGGAGTGAAAATGCCGCACCCGCGCCTGTGAACAGGCCGATTATCCCGATGATTACCGCGACGAGAGAGCGGGCCTCGAAGAATACCTCACCCGGCAGTGCCGCATCGCGGCCATGTTGCTTGCGATAGAGCTTTCTCCGCTCTTCGAGCCAGATCCGTACGGCCCGGCGCCGGAAATCTCCTGCTGAGGTTTCCTCGGAAGAGATGCGGGGCTCCACGGCCAGCAGATAGATCCGCCGGTCCCGCTTCGCCGCCGATGAATCATCCTGCTCTTCGTCCCGGGAGAGGAAGTATTCAAGGTCGATTAGGTCGGCTATGGTCCATGTCTTCACATTCATCTCCTGCCCGGACCCCCAGGGACCGGGACAAACACCCTTGAAAAAATGGCTCATCCCACCAAAGCGTACCTGGACTCGTGCAGGGCATAGATTTTAAGTTTGAAGAACTCCTTGTCTCTGAACCCGTAGGCCTGTTTTTGGAGC
>MPOS01000014.1 GCA_001896555.1 Candidatus Phosphitivorax anaerolimi | reverse complement strand
TGCCCTGATCCCTTCCTGTTTTCTTTCTTCAGATTCAGAAAGGCAGGTATGTCCACTCCTTTCAACTCAAAAGTACGCTTCCGTGTGATGAACCAAAAAAATTCGTATTGGCCGTAATAGTGATCAGCTTTGTCGCGATTCCGGTATCATCCTGCTTTGCCGCCAACCAGAAAAATACCGGGTGCGGGCTCGGGTCTCTCATCATGCAGGGCAATGACGGGCTTCTTTTCCAGGTTCTGGCCGTGACGACCAACGGGACCTGCGGAAACCAGACCTTCGGCATCACCTCGGGCACGCTGAACTGCGAACAGCCGTCAAAGTTCGTTAGCAGGGAAAAGATGAGCTCCTTCATTGCCGACAACATGGACAACCTTGCCAACGATATCGCACGCGGGCACGGGGAATATCTGAACACCCTGGCCGTGCTCATGGAAGTGCCCGAGGGTTCCAGAGCGGATTTCTACACATTGCTGCAGAATAATTTCTCGAACATTTACTCTTCGCCGCAGATCAGCAGCGTCGAAGTGCTCGACAACATTGAATCCCTGATGTAGATCAGCCGGATGGGCACAGAATCGGCGGGGGATGCGGGATGATTCCATTCCGCATCCCTTTGTTCCTCCTCGTCGCACTCTGGTGCGTCCTCAGCACGGCCCCCTCTCACGCCCAGGACTCATCCTACTGTGAAGAAATCCTGGCATCCGCCGCTGAGCAGAAGCTCCACGAAGATCGTTACTGGCATATCCTCATGCATTACCAGGATGGACTCTTCGGCGTCGAGAGCCTTATCGACGATCCGAAGTTCTTCCTGTCGCCACAAGGCAAGACAGATCCGCAAGCAGAGATCCAGGCCACCATACGTGCCTTTTTCGAGCCGCACGGAGATGAGAACGACTCGGCCGTGTGCAGGTTTCCGGCCCGCTTCGAATGGATCAGCAAGCGGCTGAATATCGATCCGGACCGGATTCCCTTCCCGGCCTGCCGGTCGTTCGAGAACTTCATGGAAACGGCCCGGCCTTCCTCGGTAACGCTGGTTTTCCCCATGTCCCATCTGAACAGCCCGGCCTCGATGTTCGGTCATACCCTCCTCACCGTAGAAACAGCCGACAGAACCAGCCTTCTTGCCTATTCGATCAGTTATTCTGCGGTCACCAACGAGACCTTCGGCCCCTTTTTCGCCTTCAAGGGGGTGTTCGGGCTCTACCCGGGATATTTCGCGGTGCTGCCATACTACAACAAGCTGGAGCAGTACAGCGACGTTGATCACCGGGATATCTGGGAATACCGCCTAAACCTTACCGCCCCGGAGATCAGGCGGATGCTGCTGCACGTCAGGGAGCTGGAATCGATCGCCTCCAATTACTATTTTTTCCAGGAGAACTGTTCATACCTGCTCTATTTTCTGCTGGAGGCCGCCCGCCCATCGCTGGAGCTCTCCGACAGGTTTCACTGGTGGCTCATCCCCCTGGACTCCATACGCATGATCGAGGAGCAGGGCCTGATAACCGGCGCTTCCTACCGGCCGTCCAGAACCACCAAAATCGGATTCCTCGCCTCGAATCTGAATGAGCCGGGAAAGACCGCCGCCCTTGCCATGGCTGACGGGATGTCTTATGAAGACGCGCTGATGCTCGGCGGCCTTTCCGATCAGGAAAAAAAGACCGCCTGCGAGCTTGCCGGGGAGTATCTGCAATATCTCTATTCCAAGCGCAGGGTATCCGAGGAGACGTATCAAGAGCGGTTCCTGTCCATCCTCACTGCACGAAGCCGTCTCGGCACTGGCCCGGGGGCCGACCCGGGCGGGATAACCCCACCTGTTCAACCCGACAGGGGGCACCGCTCCAACCGCCTGGCGATCGGGGCCGGGGTCAGAGGGGACGATGCCTTTGCAGAACTCAGGATCAGGCCAGCCTATCACCATCTCATGGACCTGGACGACGGCTACGTCGAAGGGGCGCAGCTCATCTTCGCTGACATAGCGCTGCGCTACTATCCCGAGGACAGGAGGCTCCTCCTGGAGAGCCTGGATGTTATCGACATCGTCTCCCTCTCCCCCCGGGACCGCTTTTTCAGCCCCGTGTCCTGGAAGCTCGACACCGGGCTTATCCGGGTGAACAGAGACGATGACGAGTCACACCTGATATACCAGATCAATCCGGGCGGCGGGATGGCGTTCGGCAGCATGAAGACAGGTCTGTTCTACGGGATGCTGGAGACAGGCCTGAACCTGGGCGGCGCCCTGGAAAAGCGATATGCAGCAGGTGCAGGCGGATCGGCGGGCATCGTCAGGGTCGTAGGAGGCCCCTGGAAAATCCATGCCTATCTCAGGGATATCTACTACGGTCTCGGCGACAGCTACAATCTCTTTGAGGCGGTCCTTCAGCAGAGCTTTGCCATCAGCCCGGACCAGAGCATCCAGGCGGATATCTCCCGGCGGAGGACAGGGGATTTCGCCCAGACAGAGTTCCGGATTCTCTGGAACCTGTTTTTCTGACAAGATGGAATCATCATGAGACAAAAGATCATCAGATCCATTGTCCTTCTCGGCATCTGCTCCCTCTTCAGCGGGTGCGTAGGCTCCCTGATCTACCATCCCCGGAAGGAAATTGTCCGCACCCCTGAGAATGCCGGATTGAGCTACGAGTGGGTGAACATCGAGACATCGGACGGTGTGAAGCTCACCGGCTGGTGGGTCCCGGCGGCGGAGGCACGGGGCAGCGTGCTCTTCTGCCACGGCAACGGAGGGAACATCGCCGACCGTCTCGACACCCTCGTGATCGGCAACCAGCTCAAACTCAACATGCTCATCTTCGACTACCGGGGATACGGAAGGAGCGAGGGGTCGCCTTCCGAACAGGGCACCTATGAGGACGCAGAGGCCGCCTATCGTTATCTGACACAGGAAAAAGGAATAGACCCGGATACGATCATCCTCTGGGGAAGATCCCTCGGCGGTCCCATTGCGGCCAGGACCGCAGCAGAGCACCCATGCGGCGCGCTCATCATCGAATCATCCTTCACCTCGCTGAGCGACCTGGTCAGTGACCGCTTCGGCATGATCCCATCCCTCCTGCTGTGGCGCTACGCCTACCCCACCCGCAGTCATCTTGAGCGCTTGAGTGTCCCGGTGCTCGTCATCCACAGCGCCAATGACGAGATGATACCGATTGAGCACGGAAAGGAACTGTACCGCTCAGTGAAGGGGGAAAAATCATTTCTCGAAATCTCCGGATCACACAACCGGGGATTCATCGATTCGTTGGCTGTGTATGGTCCTGCGATCGACAAATTCATCGATGAGTTCCTCGTGGAAAAGGAGGCGGTCTCGCCATGATACGCGCCTTGGAAATCGCTGTTCTGCTGGTTTTGACCATGCTTCTGCCGGCAGTGCCGTTCTCGCATGCACACGATCTTCCCGAAGAGCCCCTCGTCCTTCTCACCGAGGCCGCGGAAGACCCCTGCTCCATCTGTGCGGAACAGAAGCGGCGGAAGGCATTCAGGATTCTGAACGAGCATTTCGTGCCCGGCCGGGAGATCAGAGGCGGTGAAACCTGCCGGATGACAAAACCGGACGGCGAGGATGCCCTTGTCCTGACCTGCTACCCCTCTCCATCCCTGAAAGACTCCCTCGACGACTCAGGGAATGCGACCCAGGTGGTTTTCTCGATCTACACCCCTCAAAACAGGCTCGTGGGCATACCTGAGAGCGGTTATACCGCACATGACATATACGATCTCTACCGGACCAGCCCAGCAGGGACCATCTTCGAAGGCAGAATCAGGCTCATCGAATATGCTTATGGCGACGGCCCTACCTTCAACTACTTCCGGCAGACGAACAGACTGCAGTTTCACTGTTCGATCGTCGAGCTGAAACCCGTGACACCTGGGGCGGATCCCTTACGGTGAGCAGAAGTAAAGCGGAAGCCCCGTGGTACTGCATTCCGTTGTTTTGAAACACACTTCATGGATGTATGCGGACACCCCGGATGCAACGGCATCAACAATCGGCGAGGATAGGCTGAAACAGACTGTTGAATATTGATTTTACTTGTAGTAATAAATTTTCCTATAGAAATTACTCGTTCGGCATTGACGAGAGTATATTTGCA
The DNA here is from genome assembly GCA_001896555.1 of Candidatus Phosphitivorax anaerolimi. Classification (GTDB taxonomy): domain Bacteria; phylum Desulfobacterota; class Desulfomonilia; order UBA1062; family UBA1062; genus Phosphitivorax; species Phosphitivorax anaerolimi. Next base: position 156,763 of record MPOS01000014.1, on the reverse strand, counting down.
TTGAAGAAGCTCGATTTCAAACCATACTACTCAAGGGATAAATACTCATAATCTTACCATGAGTATGGCTTTTATGTTGTCAATTATGGTGCAGCTCTCGTCTTTCCCTGTAGATTACAGACAGAGTAACTGTGAGAACAGAGGATGTGAGTAATCGTCAAGTTACATAAGAGAAGAACATACTACACTTGGAGGGATTGAATGAAAAAACTATTGATCGGTGTGATGGTAGCAGGGATCCTGGTTATGACCGGGCTGAGAGATATTCATGCAGAATATTCCCAGATCTTGCCATTGAAGATAGAGCGGGTCGAAGCATTGTCAAAAGGGAGCATGGCCTTGAATGCCGGCTTGGCCTACGAAGTGGGGCGGGAATATCAGGAGCTTGAGTATGATAACATACGGTTGGCGCCTCTGGGTTTGCGGTACGGCGTAGGTGACTCAGCTGAGGTTGGGGGCTTTATCGCTTTCAGTTCCAATTTGGATGATGACAGGAATGCGCCCGATGAATCGGGGCTGGAAGGCCTTACGCTTTTCTACAAGACGGTGATGAATGAAAATTTTGCACTACAGGTGGGGATCACTTTTCTGGGGAATGATGACGTTGCACCGTATGCCAACGACGGCGCCGATCTGTTCGTCAATATCCCGATGCAGCGCAAAATCTCATCAGGACTGCTCTACGGTCAGTTCGGCTACCGAATACAGGGAGGGGATTTTGATGATACCGATTACTTCAACTTCGGCATCGGTTATGGTTTGAATCTCGACAACAACATCGGATTCAATTTCGAACTTGTCGGCGAAGGAGAACATAAAGGAACCCGCAATACACTTGAGCTGATCCTGGGAAGCAATATCCCTGTCGACGATAAAATGCGTTTCGCGCCGTATGTTTCGATAGGGATATACGAAGACAGCCCTGATGTGGCGATCGGCGGTCTTCTTGACTATACCTTCTGACGGTCGTTTGTTCTCGGCGACTCATTGACTGGAGAGTGGTTTCCGCAGGAAATTGGGCATGCCGTCGCCGTCAAGACCGATGGTTCACTCTGGGCGTGGGGATATACCGACGGTAACGTCTATGACGTTTATTTCTGAAACAGCGTCTGCATGCCGGTACACATCCAGCAGCCCATGATGGCGGGCACAACGTGCAAAAGGGGTCGATCTTCCTGACTCAGCCGCTGGCGCCGACACGGGCAAGCCCTGAAGGTCGGCACTGCTCAGTGTCAGAGCGTTTCATCTTTAATCGCTATCGAAGCAGCCGGGCATGAAGGGCGGCTCGACCCTGTCGCCGAGGCCTGCTGTCATGGTTCCCACATGCACACAAGACCAGAGGGTGAGCCGGACTTGGTTTTCCCTGCCCGCAGGCGTATTCATTATTCGTATCTATATCATGCGATAAGGAGGGAAAAAGATGAAGCGTGTTCTCAAGGGCGCCTTTACCATACTGGTTGCGGCGGTCATAGCCCTGGGGATATGGGGCTGTGAGCAGCAGGGCCCGGCCGAGCAGGCGGGTGAACAGATCGACGAGTCGGTCCAGGAAGGGCAGGAACAGCTCGAAGAGACCGGAGAGGATATCGAGCAGGGGGTCGGGGAATAAGGGACGTATGGGTCCGGCGGACCTCATCCCGCCCGTAGCCGTATCTCTTTGAAGGGTGCCCGAAAAACCCGTCCTTGCAGGTCGAGCTTTCGGGTGATCCCTCCTCTCCCGGCCCTGATGATCCGGGAGGACGCGCCTGCATTCTCCCGGTCAAAGGCCGCTCCAAGGGCGGAAGACGTGCATGATGGGGCGAGGAGGAAGACCCCTTGAAGGGAAGTCCCTGCCCTCGCCCCCTTAAGGTCAGCGTTTCAGACAGGAATTCACGAAGTCCCAGTTGATGAGCTTTTCGATGACTGCGGCAAGATAGTCCTGCCTGAGGTTCTGATAGTCGAGATAGTAGGCGTGCTCCCACACATCGATGGCCAGGAGCGGGGTCTGCCCGTGCACCAGCGGGTTTTCGGCATTGCCGGTCTTGGTGACCTTGAGCTCGCCTTTGTCGAGTACAAGCCAGGCATATCCGCTGCCGAACTGAGAGACGCCTGCGTTCTTCAGGTCCTCGAAAAACTTCGCTGCACTGCCCCAGGTTGAGTTGATCTTCGCCCCCACTTCCCCGGTGGGATTACCCCCTCCACCCGGTTTGAGGCACTGCCAGTAGAAGTTGTGGTTCCAGACCTGTGCCGCGTTGTTGAACAGGGCGGTCTTGCCGGGATCAGCGGCGGCCTTTTTCACGATGCTTTCCAGCGACTCGTTCTCCAGGTCGGTCCCCTGGATCATCTGGTTTGCGGTTTCTACGTATTTCTTGTGGTGCTTCCCGTGGTGAAACTCCAGGGTCCTGGCGCTGATGACCGGCTCCAGGGCATTTTTAGGATAGGGTAGATCCGGAAATCCAATCATATATACCTCCTTCTTCTGTTATGATCAGCCGGTGCAGATAGCACCTTTGTTCCATGAGAATTCCTGTAAGTTTAATACGGCCTCGGAAGGGAAAATGGAAGACCTAAAAAACCCCTCTCAACTAAAGACTCGGTACATACCTTCTCAGTCCCCCAAGGCCGCGGCTTTGCCTCCGCCTGCTGGACACCTCAGCCCGCCGATGCCATCCTGGCCGGCAACCCTCTGCCTGAAGGCAGACTTCGGTAGTCGACTATAAAATCGTCCTTTTCAAGGGAATAATTCTCGCGGATATGGTGCTTCATCTTCTCCAGCGATTTGTTCTCGATCTGCCTGACACGTTCCTTGGTGATGTTCAGGGACTGGGCGACCTGGCCAAGGGTCGGCCGCGGCTCATCGAGATACCTCCTCTGGAGAATATACCGTTCTCTGCCGGTGAGCGGGCAGCTCTCCGAGTCGAGGATCTGGAACAGGAGTATGGGACTCTGCCGGGAAACCAGCTCGTCTTCCTGACTGGGGGCCTCATCCGGGATATGGTCCACAAAGCACTCCTCGTTGTCCGACTTATCGGACATGGCGGTATCCAGAGACACGACACCGGACGCATGCCCGATCATTCCAGTCTGCGGCTTGCTGCTCTTGGCGATGAAGTTCATGATGTAGCACCTCACCCACCAGACCGCGTAGCTGAAAAACTTGATACCCCGGTCCGGATCGAACATGGGCAGGGCTCTCATGAGCCCCAGATTCCCCTCCTGGATGATCTCAAGGGGATCGTACCCCTGATAGAAGTAATTCCGGCTCACCTTCACGACATTGCGCAGATTCGCCTCCACGAGCATACGCCCGGCTTCGCTGTCTCCATTCCGATAACGCCTGGCGAGCTCAAGTTCTTCTTCCAGGGTCAGGTACCGAAACTCATTCATCCTTCTCTGATACTCGGAAACCTCGTACGGCTGATACTTCCTCCCCATGAATCCTCCCTTTTCTGTGCTTGTGCTGGACTTCGTGTGCCGAAACAGGCATCTTCTCACCTGCCGGCCTGTCCTTTTGGGGAATATGCTTCAAACCCCCATGCTTATGATGATTCATTACGGGAAAGCCGTGGCGATGAAAATTGGACCTTGGTCCATTGGACTTTGGTCCTATACGGGTGGGGAAGGGTCGAATGGCTCGATGCCGCGTATGATAGAGAGGAGGTCCTCTTCTTCGAACGGCTTGAGCAGGAAGCTCACGGGGTGGTAGTTTGTATCCTGCGCATGGATGAGTTCTTCATCGTGCGACGATATGAGTATCACGGGCACTCTGTTGCCTTGAGAGCGGATGTACCCCAGCAGGTCCATCCCACTCATGCCGGGCAGCCTCAGGTCGAGGATTAAAAGCGAGGGCCTTCTCCGGCTGGACATGGAGAGAAAATCCTCCGCCGAATGGAACTGGCCGATGTCCCTGAACCCGGCAACCTTGAGCAGGCGCGCCAGAGCACGACAGAGAGAGACATCGTCATCCACGATATCGATAGCGAGCTCTTTCTTCCTCACGTTCCATCCTTTCCAGGTCACTGCGCATGAAACAAGATCTTCCCCGGGCCTCGCTTGCACATGATCGTCCTCTCCATGAGCCTTCCCGGGCGGGAAAGGCCCACGAAGGATGTCTCCCACTCACCGGGGTTATCTGTTAGATACCCCTGCGCAGCGGAAAAACAAGAGGGGCATGATTGTATGACGTGATGTCCGGCCCTCGCTCACTGGCTGAGGCCGTTGTACGGGATTTGCTATGGCAGAGGGAAAAGGCGGGCGGGAGGGTCATCTTGCGGGAGACCCCCTTGGGGCAAACCGCCGGATCGAGCATCAGGGGGTGGGAATGTTCAGCTTCTCGGCCATGCGCACCAGGTCGGCCAGGGACCCGGCCTGCATCTTTTCCATGACCCTGCCCCGGTGGACCTTGATGGTCTTCTCCGAGGTGCCCAGTTCCGCAGCGATCTGCTTGTTGAGCATACCGGCTACGACCAGCGCGAGCACCTCCTTTTCCCGGGGTGTCAGCTGCTGGTACCGCTCTTCGAGATCACTGATCTCGCGCTTGAAGGCCATGGTCTGTCTGCCCTTTTCTACGGCCCGTGAGATGGCCTGTACCAGGGCATGTTCGTCAAAGGGCTTTTCCAGAAAATCCACAGCCCCGTGCTTCATGGCCTGCACACTCATGGGAATGGTTCCGTGACCGGTGATGAAGACGATGGGAAAGGGCAGATCTCGCTTCCTGAGTTCCTTCTGCAGGTCCGTACCGCTCATCCCGGGCATCTTGACATCGAGAACGATGCAAGCCACGGAATCTGATTGAAAATCCGTGTCCAGGAACTCCTGCGCCGAGCAGAAGGTTCGCGTCCGGTATCCCATGCTCCGAAGCAGCCTTTCCAAGGCCTTGCGCATGGAGGCATCGTCATCGATGATCAGGATTTCCGCATCGGACCGGTCATTCATGTCACGCCTCCTTTCCCATCACCGGCAGGCTGAATGAGAAGGTCGCACCGCGCCCCGGATTGTCCGCTGCAGACAGCCTGCCGCCATGAGACTCGATGATGGAGCGGCTGATGGCAAGCCCCAGTCCCAGCCCGTCCTCCTTGGTCGTGTAGAAGGGATCGAACACCGAGCGCAAGGCCTCCTCGCCGATGCCTTTGCCTGTGTCCCGGACACTCACCACGATCTCTGTCTCGCCGTTCATCCGGCTCTCCACCGTGACGTCCCGCGGGGGCTCGGAATCCTCGTCAATGGCATCCATGGCGTTGAGCACAAGATTGACAACCACCTGTCCGATTTGAATCGGGTCTGCCGTCACCGGGGGAAGCCCCTGCGCCAGAGCGGACCGGACCGTGATGCGCCTGAAGCGGGATTCCCGCTCCACCAGCTTCAGGGCGTCTTCTATGACCCGGTTGATGTCCATCCGGCCGGACTTCGCACTTTCCTTCCTGAGCAGGGAGCGGATCCGTTTGATCACCTCGCGGGCGCGGGTGTCGTCGCTGATGATGTCATCCAGGATCGCATGGAGCTCGTCCATGTCGGGCTTCTCGTCGTTGAGGATGTGCCGGGCGGCCTGTGCGTTCGCGAGGATCGCCGCCAGGGGCTGGCTGATCTCGTGGGCGAGCGCTGCAGTGAGCTCTCCGGCCGTGGTGAGCCGAGAGACATGCGTGAGCTGCCGGCGGAGTATATACTGTTCCTGCTCGGCCTGCTTGCGCCCGGTGATGTCCTGCACGATGCCCAAACCGCGCAGCGGGGTGCCGCTGTCGGAAAATTCCACCCTGGCCTTCTCCCTAACCCATTTCACGGCCCCGTCCACCAGGATGCGGTGCTCGATGTCATACCGAGCGCCTTTCAGGGCATCGTTCCAGCTCCTGTTCACATACTCCACATCATCCGGATACACCAGCGAGAGAAACTTTTCGTAGTCCAGAGGCGTCCCGCGCGGCAGCCCGAAGACCTCGTAGACGCCGTCGGTCCAGGTGAGCTTGTTGGTCCTAAGATCGAGACTCCAGCCGCCTACCACGGCCACCTCCTGGACCATCTTCAGGTCTGCCTCGCTCCGTGCGAGTGCCTCCTGCGAGATCCTCCCCTTCTCGACCTCGGCTTCGAGCAAGGCGGTGCGTTCTCTCACCAGCCTCTCCAGGTCTTCGTGGCAAAGGCCGGTCTCCCGCCCGTCTTTCCGCAGGAAGAAAGCGACGATCAGGCCGAGAACAAACCCACCGAACGCCGCGATGCCGATGATCCAGCCGCGATGCTCCTCCCAGCCTCCCGGCAGTGCATACGCCGGAGAAAAGGCGATCACCGTCAGGAGGACGACCGCGCACGTCATCACAAGAGCAGGTGGTACCGCATGGTTTCTTTTCGTCGTCATCGATGACAAGTATATCTCATCAAACCGGATAAGAAAAGGGCATGAGATATCTGTTGCTTGCCGGCTGGGATACTCATCTTCTGTTGCAGCTCCTTTGTTTGCACACCGGTCAAATATCCACGCCACAGGCGGAAGAAGGTGCCCCCGCCCGGGGAGAGAGCCGGACCAGACACTGCGCTGGCGATTTCTGCAGAGCGCTCTACCGGGAGGCTGGGCCCTCGACCACCTGGACCAGGTCGCCGATGCGCACCCACCGCGCAAAGGCGTCCCTCACCTCAGGGGCGCTGAGCGCAAGATAGCGGTGTGCGGCCCGGATGGGCTCGTCCAGGGGGAGATCGAGCCTGGTCCGGTGGATGAACCCCTGCGCGATGCTCCGCACGCTGGACTCGGAGAGCGGAATCTTCCTGAGCAGCAGCGCCTTGGCGCGCAGCAGCTCATCAGGGGTGACCGGGTTTTTCTGCATGTCGGCGAGATTACGTTCCACGATGGCCCGGGCCTTTGCCACGTTTGACGGATCGCACGCATACTCCACGGCATAGCGCCCCCTCCGCTGGCTCATGTCGAAGGATGAGGATACGTGGTAGACCAGGCCGGTTCTCTCCCGCAGGTCACGGTAGAGCCTAGTGGCGTAGAAGGCGCCTCCAAGCACGTGATTGCCGAGTTGCAAGGCGTAGTAGTCCGGATGCGAACGGTTCAGCCCGAGGGTCTGGGCCAGCACTACCCGGTCCTGGACCCTGCTCTCATTGGGCACGCGGGTGTGAGACGGACCGTTGAGCGGAACTGGGGGCAGGAGCACGTCCGGTTTGGGGGCCTGCGGGGCGTTCCAGCCGCCGAAATGCTTCTCTACGAGCGTCCGGGCCGTCTCGGGCGCAATGCGGCCGATGACCACGATGGTGGTCATGTCGGGCCGGAAGACACTGCGGTAGTAGTCCTTCACGTCGTTCAGGCTCAGCGAGGTCACTGTCTCCGGCGTGGCCTGCCTGAGCGTCGGGTCGTTCCCGGGATAGATCGCCTTCCGAACGGCGCGCTCCGTGAGGTATCCGGGGCTTTTCAGGAGCCCAGCCACAGTGGCCGCGACCTGGCTGCGCACCGTCTGAAACGCCTCTTTCGGCAGGGCCGGTCTGAGTATGTTGTCTGCAAGGAGCTCCATCCCCCGGTCTGCATATCCGGCCAGCACCTGAAGGGTGAAGTCCGCACCCGGGGTGACGAACGCCCCGATCTCGTCCAGAGCCTGCTGGAACTCCTCCCGGCCAAGTGAGGTCGTGCCGTAGGAGAAGAGATTGTCGAGCACCTCGTTCACGCCCTCCCTGCCCTTGGGAACCTGCAGCTCCGGGGTGTTCTTCACATGTCCGTAGACGCTCACCGTCTCGCTCACAGACACCGGCTGAACGATCAGTTGGATGCCGTTGGAGAGCGTGCTCACCACCGGGCTCACCGTGGATTCCGGAACAGAGAGCCTCTCCAGGGTTTTTTTCGCCCAGGGCGGGAGCGCGACCGTCTCGACGCTCTCGGGCGTGAACGACTCCGGGCCGCCGAAGCTGTCCGGTGACGGCGCGGGCCCTCCCGAAGGCTCAGGCACAAGGATGCCCGTCACAGAGCTCTCAAGGTCAAGGCAGGCGCGCGCCAAGCGGTTCACGTCCCGGGCCGTGACCTTTTCTATGGCGTACAGGATCTCTTCGGGAGAGGTCCGCCCTTCCACGGCCAGGGCGGTCGACCACGCCATGGCCAGCCCGGTGACCGAGTTTTTCTCGAGCTCCACCGAGGTCATGGTACGGCGCTTGGCTGTGGTGACCATTTCCTCGGAAACACCGTCTCGCGCCAGTCGTGAAAGCACCTCCTTCAGCTCCCTCTCCAGATTCTGGGGGTCTGATCCTTGAGGGAACAGGGCCACCGCATATCCCATGCCGGCCTCCGGGTAGGTATCCATCTGAAACCCGGTGTCGAGTGCCTTGCCTTGTGGAACCAGGGCATACAGGACGCCTCTGGGATTGTTCAGGATATCGGAGAGAACCCGGGCGGCGGCATAGTCGGGGCTACTGTAGCCCGGCATACGCACTGCCATGACCACCGACCCATAGGGCTTGTCGGTCTTCAAACGTATGGTCTGCCGCTCCACAGGCTTCAGATCCACCCCGGGCCGCCCGGGGATATCTCTTGCGGGGATGCCGCCGAAGAGCCGCCCGATCTTCTCCAGGGTATCCTGCGGATCGACGTCGCCTGCCACTACCAGCACGGCGTTGTTGGGACCGTACCAGGCTTTGTGAAATCGCCCAAGCATCCCGACTGTGGTCTCCTCCAGAGAAGCACGGGTGCCGAGCGCGTCCCGCTCGTAGGGGGTGCCCTTGAACAGGGCCTCTCTCAACCTGGTGTAGAGCATGTATTCGGGCATGGAGTGGTTCCGGGCCACTTCCTGCAGCATCGCCCCCCGCTCCTGATCCCATGCCTCTTCCCTGCCGAGGACACCCTGCATGCGGAGGGCCTCGATCTGAAGCGCAATCTCCAGATCGGCTGCGGGCACGGTGAAGAAATACTGGGTGGCGCTCTGCCGGGTGAGCGCGTTGAACATGCCGCCCAGTGCCGCCGTGATGTGCGCCAGCTGTCCGGCCGAAAGCCCGGGGCTGCCGCGGAACATCATGTGCTCGAGCGCATGGGCGGTGCCCGGAAATCCGGCCGGAGACTCACTCGCCCCGGCCTTGTAGCTGATTACTGTGGTAGCCACGGGAGACAGGGTATTGCGTACCACGACCACTTGGAGACCGTTGTCCAGTGTAGCCCGCGCAATGTTTTTCTCTCCCGCGGGTAAGGTGCTCTGCGCCGGGGCGGCCGGCGGGAGCACGGCGAATGCTGCCATCACCGGCAGCACGATCAAGGCGGCTGCCGGAATACATGACCGGTATTGCCTTTTCTGTGGGGTTTTCTGCAAGCTCATACCCTTGTGTGGTACCAGAGAGGGGAAAAGAATCAAGGGAAAACTCTTTTTTAGCCTCGCTTTCAAGCCCGGATATGTTCCGCGGCAAAACGGGTGATCGCCTCTGCACAGGCAGCCGGCTGCTCCAGATGAGGCATGTGGCCGCTGCCGGCAATCACGGCGAGACTGCCGTCCTTGAGGTAGTCCAGAGCATCCTCTGCCTGGAAAACCGGCACCACCTGATCCAAGGTCCCCCAGATGAGCAGTACGGGCATCTTCAGTCCGGGCAGATGCTCTAAGAGGATGATCTTCTGGCCCAGCGGGCCGGTGCTTGCACGCTGGGCATCGAGCACAGCCTGCAGGAACGCAGGCTCGAGCGAGAGCCGGTACTGCTCTGCCCACCACTGCCTGGGAACCAGTCCGGGCCTGCTGAAAAGGAGCTGCGATCTGAACAGTGCCCTCTGCAGGGACCCGACCGGCGTCTGCGCGAGGCCGATCGCGAGATCGCCCCAGAGAGGAGCCGCCTCGGCGACCATTGCCGGGTTGATCTCCTGGCCGAGACCCGAGCTCGCAACCAGCACCAGGGCCCTGACCAGCTCGGGCTTTTCGAGCGCAAGGCCTATGGCGGCCATGCCGCCCGCACTGTGGCCGACTGCCACGCATCGCGCCACGCGCACGGCCCTCAAGAACGACAGGACAAACCGGCTGAGGTGCTCCGGCGTATAGTCCCTCCCATCGCCCCATCCGGTGGCAAAGGGCATCTCAGGGGCGAATATGCTCCAGGCATCCGACAGCTCGCGCATGACCGGCTTCCAGTCGGATATGCTGTCGCCGATTCCGTGCAGGAGCAGGAGCGCCGGCCCGGAGCCTACGCTCAGATAACGGATAGGAACTTCCTCCACATGGACCTTGTGTTCTTCAATCTCCATGACTTTTCATCCTGCGCCTTTGAATCTCCCTAAGCACGACAGAAAACGGCGCCGTCCTGGAAAAGACAGCAGTCCCTTCTCCTTCCTGTCATGTCATACAGGGCTGCATACGGCTTATAATAGTTTTCAGATCAATCCTTCTCTACACCAAACGTCAAAGATGAATCCAAGCTATGATTCGTCCTGCAATAAAGAAAGACCGGGCCGGGTCCTGCCTGCAACAGGGCCTCCGGTCCGGCCGCCTTTCATGGGCATCAAAGGAACGGATGTTCTCTTTTTTGGTTATGCCTTCCCTTTTTCTTCCTCGCTCGTTCCTTTCAGTTCTTCTTCCCTTTCCACCTGGATGTCTTCAATTCTGACATCATCGCTCAACTCCCGCTGCTCGGTGTGAGCGACCTTTTTGGCGTGGACGGCCTCTCTGACTCTCTGATGCTTCACCACCTCGACATCTTCTTCCATGATCGGGATGGTCATTTCTTCTTCACGGAAGGCCGTCTCATCCGGCCCCAGCTCGCGCGGTTCGCTCATGGGCGTATGCTCGACCACCACATCTTCGGTAGTCACCGGTATGGAGATGGTTCTCTGCTCGGTATGGACCACCTTCTTGAGGTGGACTTCGCCCTTCTTGCGCATGGTCTTGCGCGCCTCGAGCTCTTCCTCCCGCAGAGGGATCTCTATCGACTCGCCGCGGCCGAGCTCACCGCTCCGGCTCCAGCCCTCGTACTCGGGCCTCTGCCAATCGCTCAATGCCGCCCGGTGCTGGTCGATGACCATCTCGTTGCCGTGGACATCGATGATATTGTCATAGGGCACGGCAAAATCGCGCGGGAAGAAAAAACCCTTTTCAATATTGACGGTGTCCTGGTTGAGGGCAGTGATTCTCCCCAGCTTCTCGCCGTCTTTGCTGTATGCAACCATCTCTCCCTTGATATCCGGATGCAGCCTCAAGAACTCTTCTCTCCGCATCATGGTGAAGTCTCCTTTTTTTCTCGAGTTTTCTCCCCCTGTTCCTCCCACGTGCATGGTAAACAGCCTGCACTTGCCCGGCTGCTCTTGTGTTCATCATTCATATCAGGAGAAACACGAAAGAGAACGAGATCGCCGGCGCCGTCATACAAGCGGTGCCGGCCGGTATGAAGGTGAGGCAGCTTCCTCACGTATGGCCGGGGGAGTAACCCGGCGGTCTTCCCCTTTTTAAGGGCAATCACCTTTTCTACATCGAAGAATCCGTTTTACATCTCCTTGCCCGCAGATCGCTCTACAGGAGGTGACGTTGTGATTCTCATGTAGGGATGCATTTCATAAAGTCAATGGGGGTCTGCAAGGCATATTCACCTCATCAGACCCCCATACCCGGCAACGGGCGCATCACCCTGCAGGAGGATCAGGGAAAAGCAGGGGCATTAGGATTCGTACCAGGGCCAAGAAACCTGCTCATCCTCCGGCTATTTTGCATAGAGTTTCTTGAGTTCGCGCTTGAGTATCTTGCCCGAGGGATTTTTCGGGAGCCCGTCGATCATGATGATCTTCTTCGGGCACTTGAACCCGGCCAGATGTTCCTTGCAGTAGGAAACAAGTTCTTTTTCGCTTATGGTCGCGCCCTTTTTCAGAACGACCACCGCTGCCACGATCTCGATCCACTTGGGGTCGGGAAGGCCGATGACCGCAACCTCCTCGACACTCGGATGCCGGTAGATCACCTCCTCCACCTCGCGCGAGGCCACGTTTTCGCCCCCGGTCTTGATCATGTCCTTCTTGCGGTCCACCACATAGAGGTACCCGTCCTCGTCAAACCTGCCCAGATCGCCGCTGTGGAACCACCCGTAGGCGAAGGCGGCATCGGTCTTCTCCGGATCATTCAGATAGCCTGTCATGACATGACCCGAACGATGCACGATCTCGCCCACCTCGCCGTTGGGCACGAACGAGCCGTCGTCGTCCATGAGCCTGGTCTCGACGTTGAGCACGGGTTTGCCTGCGGAGCCAGGCTTCAGGAGCTGGTCTTCCGGCTTCAGGATGGTGGCGACCGGGCCCATCTCGGTCTGACCATAGTAGTTCCACAGCCTTAAGCCCCTGAAGGCCACACTGAGCTGCTTGATGATCTCGACGGGCATGATGCTGGCTCCATAGGCGGCCTTCTTCAGGCTGTTGAGGTTATAGTTCTTGAATTCTGGATGGTTGAGTATCCCGATCCATACCGTGGGCGGGGCGAACATGTGGGTGATCTGGTACTTCTCGATATTTTTGATCATCTCCAGGGCGTCGGCCTTGTGCATGATGATGTTCGTGGCACCTACGTACAGATAGGGCATGAGGAAGCAGTGGAGCTGGGCGCAGTGGAACAGGGGCAGGGCGTGCAGACTCACGTCATAGGTGTCGTACTGGCCGTCGAAGATGCAGCTGTGATATTGCGACATGAGCGCCCGGTGCGAGAGCATAGCGCCCTTGGGCTTGGACTCTGTGCCGCTGGTATACGGAATCTGGACGATATCTTCCGCGCTGACATCGACCTGGGGTTCGTCATAGGGCATGTCTTTCATTTCCTCGATCAGGTTGAAAAAGCCCTCGGGGAGGAGCGAGCCGCCCAGCGGGATGAAGCCCCATTTCTCCACGCTATCGAACTTGGACTGTGACTGGGCGATGATGGGATACAGGCTGTCCTCCACGATGAAGAGCCGCGACCCGGAATGGTTGACGATGTAGGCGATCTCCTCGGCATTGAGCATGTAGTTGATGGGCACCTGGATCGCCCCTATCTTGGCGAGTCCGAGCATGCTGATGGGGTAGTAGTGGGAATTGTAGGCGTAGATGCTGACCCTATCCCCCTTCTTGATGCCGTATCTCTTCATGAGATGGGCAAAACGCCTCGCCTCGCGCTCCAGGTCAAAGAACGAGAGCTTCACATCACGGAAGATGATGGCTGTCTTGCTGCCGTATTTGGTTGCCGCCCTCCTGGCCATGTCACCGATGGTGTCACGATTGATGATGTTACTCATGGTTTACTCTCCTCTCCACATATCAGGGACACCTGGGGTGTCCGGCATTTTCTTCCGGGTGATCTATAGCTGAAGCTGATCAAAGAGTCAATACTTTCTATTGAAAATACTTATAGTTGTAGTTTGGACCAGATACTATTGCACGGCATCTGACTTGGGGATTGAGGCACCCCGGGCCACACTATGGACCTGTGAAAGGCACGCCCTTCCCCTACACAGATTCAAGCCAGGGGAGCTTTCAACAGGAATGTGACCCGCCTCCTGAAGACCTTGAACAACGAACTTCAAGAGAGGATTCGGGCCGGGATGGATCATTATCGAGGGGCTGGCCGGCCTTGCCCCGCGACACCCACTTCAGTGGCGGCACCCGTCTTCCTCCAGGCAGGAATCGAATAAAATCCTTATGATACGCAATTAGAACCGAGTATTTGACCGTTTTAAAGAGCTAACGATATATAATATCTTATTTTTCCTTAACTATCACCCGAAAACGGCAATTACCCGACTTGGCTCTGTTCAATGCGCTTATACTGTGTTAAGAATATGCTTGCATACATTGAGGAGGAACTGCATGACAGATCAAATCAACGACTTGTGGGGCCCCCTCGACATCACGAACTGGAGAGAAACTCCCTGTATCAGGGGCAGGGTCGCGACCAAGGACGATGTCGATGCGGGCTTGGCTGTGTTCTACATCATCAATCCGAGTCAGATGAAGCCGCTCGATGTAAGATTGCCTGCGTGCGCCATCCATATGGACCATGACACCCAAAAAGAGACCCCGGTCGTCATGATTCAGGCGGAGAAGTTTCAGGGGCAGGATCTGATCGGCTACCGCTTCCTCGACGGCGGAAACGGCATCGGACTGCTCTCGGAATTCACCATTCTCAGCGGACCGGACAAGCGGTTCAGGTAAGGACCGGCAGGCCCCTTTCTCTTACAGGGGACGTTTCTCTTAAGGCGACCCCACACTCGAGGGTCCTTCTTTGTGCGGCGTCATTTTTTCACAGGCGGCGCCGGATAGGATTTTCATTCTCCAAGACAGGCACGGCATTTCGACCTTACAGTCGTTTGATTTTTCTTAACCATTTTACCTTTGATTTCTCTTTCCCAGTCTGTTTCCAAAAGAAGAGTCGGCAGGTATGCCGCAGGCGGCTCAGGCCATGGGCGGTTTCGACAGCGGGATACGGCCGGCAGGAGGCTCCAGGGCAAATCAGGCGGCCTCTCCGGAAGGCAGCACTTTCAATCAAGGCACTGACTGCTATTCATAAGATTATATATGCCTTAAACGAACCCTCGCCCGAAGAATCAGGAGGTCATATGGAAGAAAAAACCGTAACAGAACTCTTCGATACCATGGAAAACCGCCTTGGAGTCGAGGAATATAACTACTACCACTTCTCCCGGAAATACGCCATGATGGATATCAGAGGAACCATTGAGAAAAGGGGCGTCGGGCCCGGCTGCCCGGCCCCGGATTTCGAGCTTGAGAACACGGAAGGGAACCTGGTGCGACTCAGCAGCCTGCGGGGAAAGCCTGTGGTTCTGCGGTTCAGCTCCATCACCTGACCGGCTGCGATCGGCTCGGTCGAGCCGTTCACCAAGCTCTACAACACCTGGTTTGATCGCGTGCACTTTCTCGATATCTTTATCCGCCAGGCCCATCCCGGCCCCTGTGTCCAGTCATACAGCTCATACGAGCAGAAACTCGAAGACGCGAGACTCTATAAGGAGTGCGACTTCCTGCCGTGGCAGGTTCTGGTGGACGACCTGGCGGGAAGCGTCCATCAGGCGTACGGTGGGCTTGCCAATCCCTCCTATGTGATCAACTCCGAAGGCCGCATCTCGTTCTACAATATCTGGAGCCACGCGCCTTCGCTGCACCGCGCCCTTGAAGACCTCACCAGCCGTGAGGCTGCCTGCGTGGTCAGGGGCGGAATCGACAGAAAACCCCATATCATGGCCATGATGGTGGCGGGCTGGCCCGCGATCGAACGGGGCCTGCCCCAGAGCTTCTCAGATCTGGAGAGCACCCTGCCGGGCTCCGCCTATGGCCTGAAGGCGGGTTACAAGCTCAAGCCCGCCCTCTCTCCGATTGCACTCCGGTCCAGGCCGCTTTCCACAACGGCGCGTGCGGCCATGGGAGGGGCGGGGCTCTATATCGGCACCAGACTTCTCCGGTAGAGATGAAGGGCCCGGTCTTTCCATGCCGTGAGAGGGTCATCCAAGGCCGCGGCCTCTTTGGATATGCCGTGGATGTGCATTACAGGTCCGGCCGGAAAGGCGACAGCCGCGAGCTGGCAGAGCTGATCAGTCTCTCGTCCGGCGGGGTGGTCGACTACCTGTACCATGGGGTTTTCCCCGGCCGGTCTCCGGTCCGGATCATCGCTGATATCCTGGAAGACGACATCTACCCCATCACCTACAAGAACGCCATCGTCGCCGAGCACAAAGGCCTGATCGCAGGCATGGCGCTGTCCTTCCCGTCCCGTTTCCACGGCGTCAACCCTGTCCTGGCATCGAGCTTGCCTCCGGAGCAGCTCGATCATATGCATGACTTCTACCTGGCCCGGGTCGATGACAGCTGGTATGCCGACGCCTTAGGGGTGCATGAGCGTTTCCGGGGCCAGGGCATCGGGAAAAGACTGATGGAGCTGACCGAGGAGCGCGCCCGGGAGGCGGGATATGGGGTGGTAAGCCTGATCGTGTTTGCCGACAATACCCCGGCAGTGAATCTCTACTGCTCTCTGGGATTTCGGGTGGTCCGGCGCGTGGAACTCGCAGGAAACGATTTCATCCACCACACGGGCGGCTGCCTGCTCCTGAGCCACAAGCTGAACCGGCATGCATCCAGGATGCATTCTCACAGGGAGTGATCCGTCACCCTCTCATCCAAGGCAAATCCCGGCCCAGGCTGCTTCGTTCCCGTATCGAAATCCGCCAAAGGATGGTCCTTGATACACGGGCTGCCCTCGATGTATGTTTTCTCATCACAAAAAAAAGCTCCTTATTAAGGATCGAGATGGACAGACAGAAGAGAGTGACCGCGATCGTCGGAACCTACCGCAAGGGCGGGATCATCGATGCCGCGGTTGACGAAATCCTTGCCTCCGCCCGTGATCAAGGCGCCCTGGCCGAGAAGATCTATCTCACAGATGCCTGCATCGAGTTCTGCACCAACTGCCGCACCTGCGCCGGGCAGCCCGGACAGGAGCGCGGCAGATGCCCGCTTTCTGATGATATGGCCGGCATCCTGGACAAGATCGAGCAGTCGGATGCCCTCGTACTCGCCTCGCCCATGAATTTCGGGACGGTCACAGCGGTCATGAAGCGGTTCATCGAGCGGCTTATCTGCTATGCCTACTGGCCGTGGGGGGCGGCTGCTCCCAGGAAACGCAAAAAGAAGGGCACCAGACGGGCGGTGGTGGTAGTCTCTTCTGCTGCACCCGCCTTGCTGGCGCGTCTCACCACCCGGATCACCGGTCTGCTGAAGCAGGCCTTAAGCCTCATGGGAGCCGAGACGGCAGGGGTCCTCTTCATCGGCCTGGCCGCCCGGAAACCGCACCAGGATATCGGTGTGCTGGCAAGGAGAAAGGCCCGCATACTGGGCAGGAAGCTGGTTCAATGAGTTTTTCAGGAATCCCGGCTGCACGGGAAGTACGCCTGCCCGGAAACGGGTAAAGGCCATGCCGAAGAAACGGCTTGATCATACCGGCATCGGATGATCTTTCATCCTGCCTGAGAGCAACTACCGGCCTGCTGGTTCACAGCCCTGCTTCTTCCTATCCTCTTGGAGCACCGGAAGCCACACAGAGAAGGTGGAGCCTTTTCCGGGCTTGCTCCATACCGTGACTGCTCCCCCATACTCCCTGACGATGCCGTGCACCACGGCGAGACCCATCCCGGTGCCCTCACCGTGTTCCTTGGTGGTGAAGAACGGCTCGAAGATCCGCTGTCTCGTCTGCTCGTCCATCCCTGCTCCGGTATCCCTCACGATGATCCGCACATACGGACCTGCCGAGAGATCCACAGACACCTTCTGCGCCTCCTCCTCTCCCAGATCCTCTCTGATCAGCCTCACATCCAGCTCGCCGCCCTTCTCCTTCATAGCATATCCTGCATTGGTACCCAGGTTGACCATCACCTGCTTGATCCGCGTGGGGTCTGCCAGCACGCAGGCACCGCCTGAAGTGAACTTCTGGCGGATGTCTATGGTAGAGGGGAGTGCGGATTTGAGAAAATCAACCGCCTCCCTGACCACCGGCTCGATTGCCACAGGCCTCTTCTCCTGGGGTTCCTTACGGCTGAAGGTCACAATCTGTTTCGCAAGGTCTGTTCCCATCTTTGCTGCCTGCATGATCTCCTGAAGCAGCATGTTTATGTTCGGTGATTTCGCGCACCACTGCAATAATGACCTTGCTGCCGCTGATCATGGCGGGTTTGAGATCTACCTCCGCCCAAAACAGCCGTCCGGACTTATGCCGGTAGAGCCATTCAAAGGCAATGCCGCCCTGTCTCTGTGCCTTTCTGGCCTTCTTAAGCGCTGCTTCCCGGGTATAGGGCGGTATTCCCGAGCTCAAGTCTCCTGCGGTTAATGTGAGGATTTCTTCCTCGGTATAGCCATACAACTCAATTGTCTTCCTGTTGGCTTCAAGGATGGCCCCGGTCTCCGGGTCACGTATGGAAATCGCGCTGTTGATCGCGTCGAATATGGTCTTGTACTTTGCCTCTGGGTACTCCTTCGCATCGGTTGAAAAAGGTTTCATCTAAAACCCACATTCTCCTGAGTTGTATGCTGATGGTTTGTTTGTGAGAGCCCCCTGTATACAAAGATAGGGCCAGCCTGTCTGTGCATGCTACAAAAATTTCCGATGATCGAATCTTGAAATCGATTCATTGCTGAGGCGGTGCCATCCGGCTTGAGCGAGCGGGAATTCGGGTGCGGCAAGATGGATGCACAAAAAGCGGCTGATATCCTCGCCCCGAATGGGAGCATGCCTCAGGCGATCACCAGCTCGTTGATCACATCCAGGACCCCTGCGGTGTGCCGGACGAGTTCCTCTGCAGTGTCGTAGTCTCGCACATCGAAGATCGTTCCCCTCAGGCTCGCCACGCCGTTTTCCACCCGGACGGTCATGGCGCTGGTGTCGATTGACGTGCCTTTCTGAAGCGCGTTGATAATATCCCGCTCAATGGTCTCGTCCGTGAGGATCTCCGCGGGCTTGACCGTCAGGAGGTTGTGCACACCGGACACGCCGGGCACTTCCGAGGCCAGCTCTCCTGCCTTTGCCTTGGCCCAGGACGATTCGACATATCCTTCAAGCCTGACCAGGCCCTCGTTCACTGAGACGTTTATCTGAGCGGAATCGATGTTCGGACTCAGATGCAAACCTCCGATCACGGCCGAGGCAATGTCCGCATCCGTCTGATCGCGGATTGATGAGGGCAGGGTGATCGTCAAGCGGTTGTCGACATACCGGACCCCTGAAACGGCATAGGCATCGTTCTCAGCCTGAACCCGGGCGGAATCGCTGGGCACCCTTCCGGTCAGGATGATATTGCCGCCCAGCGCATCAACGTGAATGGACGATTCGTCGATCCTGCTGTCTTCCATGAGCCTGAAGATCACGTCAATTCTGATCTGCTCGGGGCCTCGTATCACTGTCCGTGTCATGGCTTCGGCCCTCCTTTTTCTAGGTCTTCCGCCTGTTATAGCTTCATTCTAAGCCATTAGACGCCATTATCAAGAAAACCCCTTGCAGACTTTTTTGCCTGACCTTCACAGAGAGAGGCTTGCCCTCGCGGGTCTTTCATGTGACAGCCCGTCCTTTGTACCGGGTGGTCATGATGCCCATCCGCCGTGTTTGCCGCCTACAGGCTCTGCACGGATCCTCGCCGCCTGCTTCGGATGGATGGATTTCCTGTTAAGGAGGGATCAAGCGAGCATATCCGGGCTTTTCCATCCGCCGGGCCACCGCTGGGAGAAGCATGCCGGATGACGCGTTGTTATCGCCCGTGCTTCACATCCGCCCCCGGGGTCCCCGCCCCTTCCCGCTTTGCTGAGCCCCTCTTTCCGGCGGCTGCATCCGGTTTTCGGTGCAGCTTCAGAATGAACGAGTAGAGAATCGGCATCGTGTTCCAGGGGATCTCCGAGAGCACCAGAATGAGTGCGATCTGGGGATTGAAATAGCTGATCGCGATCACCACGCCGAGCACGTTGTTCATGGCCATCTTGGATACAGAAACCGCGATGCGCTCCTCGGGCTCAAGCCAGAACGCCTGGAAATACCCGACCACCTGAAAGGCGAAGAAAACCGCGTACAGCACGAGCAGGATGCCGAATATGTCCCTGATGTTCGACCGGATGTAGTCTGCTTCCTTCCCGATCACCGCCATCACGATCAGCATCATGATGAGCACGCTCAACGCGCCGAAATGCCTCTTGCACCGCTCAATAGCAGGGCCGAAAAGCCGCTTCGAGAGCTGGGAAGCGGCGAGCGGGACAAGGGTGAATGCGACCAGGCCGAGGAAGAGCCGGGTATAATCGAGCGAGATCGCCGTATGATACAGGACATAGAATAGGCCGGTGATGCTCAGCGGCGCGATCATGGAGCTCAGGATCGTGAGCACGAGGGTGAGCGAGGCTTTGCCCTTTACGATATCCGTCAGAGCGGGGGCTGCAGTGCCGGACGGCAGGCAGGCAAGGAGGACCACCGCAAGCCTTAAGTCCGGATCGAGTTTCCAGGTGCAGGCATACACCAGGACCGGGGTGACGAGAAGGTTGCAGACAAGCAGATAGACGAGCAGGAAGGGTCTTTTGATATGCCCGATGATGCTGGCCAGGTCGATCTTGAGAAAGACCACATACAGGAGCATCATCAGTAAGACAATCACGAAACGGTCGAGAACGATTGCCTGGCCGGGGAATATGAACCCGATGAGCATGCCCAGCATCAGGAATAACCAGAAATGGTTCTCGATAAACCGCTGTATGCTCACGTCTCGGCGTTCTCTCTTACTGTAAAGGCTTCGGGCTTGTTCAAGGTGCGCAGGCCCAAGCGCGCCAGGACGCGGCGGTCCCCCCCAGCCGTCATAGTGCCCGTTTCCGGCTGCCAAACTCGGGGTTCTGCTTGCGCAGATGGTTCATGATATTGATGCCGGAACGCTGGATGTGATCGTTGATGGACCGTACCGCCAGATCAAGATCTCTGGTCTCCAGGGCACCGAGGATGATCCGGTGCTCTTTCTGCGAGGCAACAAGCCTGTCGTCCGCCTTCAGGGCCTCGGTATCATACAGGAGATACATGAGGATGAGCCCCCTGATATAGTTGAAGACCCGATATACATACGAGTGGCGGGAACTTTTCGCGATGAGCCGGTGGAACTCGAGATCGAGCTGTATCAGCCGGATATCATCCCTCTCCGAGGCGGCGTTTACCATCTCCCCATAGGTATTCCGGAGCGTATCGAGCTCTTCCTCCCCGATGTTGTTAACCGCCAGCTTGATAGCAAACTCCTCGATCACCGCCCGCAAGGTGAAGATTTCCTGGATATCCTGCGGGGACAGCATGGTCACGAAAACGCCTTTATTCGGTATGGATTCGACCAGCGACTCGTTCTGGAGAAGGCGCAGGGCCTCGCGTACCGGGAGGCGGCTCACCCCCATCTCGGATGCGATCTTCATCTCGTTGAGACGCTCGCCCGGTTTTATTCTGCCGGATATGATCGATGCCCGGATAATCTCCGCAGCCTGCTCCGACAGGTTCATTTTTTTGAGCTTTCCCAACATCTTGTCTTCCATTTTCCCTTTCCCCGCCCATCTGATTATACGAAATTACTTCACCGCCTATTTCACCACGCGAGGCAGTGCTCGCTGAGCTTGAGGAAAATACATAACTTGAGAATATCCCTTCCCATTCGCCTTTGTCAACGAATATGCCGTATCTAAGGCATGGGAGAGTGAATCGGCAGGGATCATGAGCATTTTCTGAATCAGTTCCGGCTCGACGTTCGGGGAATGCACGATGATGTGAATACCCTTTTTCAGGATCCTGCAGAGATACAGGGCCTGGTCCATCTGAATCTCATAGTTTTCTTTGAGCCTCTCCATGACCTGGTCAGGGCCAGACGCCCCTTCGTACGGCAGGAGAAGATCCGGCGCCCCGACGCCGTCAGGGCAGGCGCCGTACAGGATCATGACGCCGCCGGGGGAGAGCAGATCTTCCAGGACGAACAGCGGCTTGACCGCCTGGTAGAGATTGATGTTCAGCGGTCTGCCCGGGGTAGTGACGATGATGTCGGGCCGGTTCGGAACTTCCACCTCGCAGAAGGTGCGCATGAAATCCACGGCCTTCCGGTGACAGCCGATCATGTCTCCGGTAAAGATCCCCACGGGCTCTCCAGCGGCATTGAGGACCAGGTTGACGGTGAAATGGAGGCCCACCATCTGCGCCGCCTCGACCATATCTTCGCTGATGGGGTTTCCATCCAGCACACCGAAGCGCGATCCTTGAGCCAGCATCATCTCGGGCCGGTGGTTGATCTTGATGGTTTTCTCACTGCTCACGCCCGGGAGTATGGACTTCCTCCCGCCTGAAAACCCTGCGAACTCGTGCGGCTCCACCTTTCCGATGGAGATCCGGAAGTCGCACCCGTGCACGGTAGAGTTCACCTCGATCGGCGTGCCATACGAGGTCGTCCCGACAAAGACATACCCCTCATCCTGAAACGCGTCATGGTTGATGACCGTCATGCTGCCGAAAAGCTCTTCTCCGACAATCTCCCGGATCTCGTCTTTGGTGGCCCCTCGATGGGCTCCGGTTGCAATCACGACCACGATCCGGTCATGCCCGATCCCGGCCGCAGCGAGCTCCCCGAGCACGGTGGGAAGGACCCGCGATGTGGGGACCCCGCGGGTGGAATCGGAAACAATCACCGCGACCTTTCCAGCGCCTCTGGCCAGCTCCCTGAGCGGGGCGCAGCCGACAGGCTCGCGGAATGCCTTCTCCAGCGCCTCTTCCCACTGAATCACCGGCGGCTCCTGAATGGCCATGATGCCGAGAAAGTTCGCGGCAGGGACAGAAAATTCGACGCCCTCCATCCTGTCACGGCATACGATCTCTGAACCGCGCCGCTCTGCCGTGTAGACCATGCTCAACCCTCCTTTGGCCTCGCATCCTCGATGAGGTGCTGTAGTCCGTAAATCGTCATGAAGAGAAAACTCACGGGGATGGAAAGATACGGAACCGCCACAGGGATGCGCAGCGCCGGTGTGAGCTGGCCCTCGACCCTGAACACCAGCCCTATGCCGTAGAACGTGATGATCGCTGTCGTGACCACGGCGATGAGCGGCATGATCCGCACAAGAAAGGCCCCGATCCGAGCCGGCATGAGCTGACGGAACAACACGATCCCGATATGGCCCCGGTCTTTGTGAATGAGGCTTGCGCTGAGCAGGGAAAACCATACCAGGGAGAACCGCAGGAACTCCTCAGACCAGCTCAGGGAGTCGTTCAGGACATATCGGAAGAAGATATGGATGAGCGTTACGATCAGCATGACAACGCACAGTGCCGTTGCCACCACAAAGGTGACTCGCGCCAGAAAATCACAGATCCGGTCGGTCCATCTCGCTGTCATTCTTCACCACCTTTTTTGTGCAAAGACGCATTCGTGAGATGCGCAGGGGAGCAGCATATCCTGCGGCTCCCCGGCGCAGTCTTACCATGCGTCCTTCTCTTACAGACCGCTTGCGATGTCCTCCCGGACCACTTCGATGCCTTTGAGCCAGTCGGTTATGAACTTCTCGGGAACGCCGTTTTTCTTGACCGCCTCGATAACCGCCTTCTGGGAAGCCTGCCTCATGCGGGCCTTTTCTTCCTTGGTGATGTCATTTATCTTGAGGCCCTTTGCCGTGAGGAGCCGCCTCAGCTCGTCTTCCCGCGACTTGTTGACGAACCGGCTGTAATTCTGTGCCAGGATCGCCCCCTGCTCGATGATGATCTGCTGGTCTTTGGGCAGGCTGTTGAACCACTTGAGGTTCGCCAGGAGCACCAGCGGGTCGTAGATGTGCCCGGTGAGCGAGCAGTAGGTCTGAACCTCGTACATCTTCACTTCCCAGATGTTGTTGAGCGGATTTTCCTGACCGTCGGCAATCTTCTGTTGCAGGGCCATGTACAGCTCGGGCCAGGGAACCGGGGTCGGATTGGCACCCAGCTGACGGAAGTTTTCCATGTGCATCGGGGCCTCCATGGTCCGGATCTTCAGGCCCTGGTAATCTTCGAGTTTGACGATGGGTCTCTTGGTGTTGGTGACATGCCTGAAGCCGTTCTCCAAAAAGGCGAGCCCTTTGAGTCCCACCTGCTCGGACGAGTTGAGGAGGGCCCTGCCCGCCTCACTGTCAATGGTCATCCATGCCTCTTCGTAGTTGTCAAAGAGGAAGGGGATGTCCAGAACCATGAAGTTCTTGTTGAACGTGCTGGCCGGGCCGGCGCAGGCAGTCGCCATCTCCAGGATGCCGTTCTTGACCTGTTCGACAGACTCCCGCTCTCCGCCGAGCTGCGAGTTCGGGTAGATCGCGACCTCGAGCTTCCCCCCGGTGTTCTTTTCCACATACTCTTTGAAGATCCGCAGGCCGACACCCTGGGGGTGAGTCATCGAGTTGCCCTGCGATATCCTGATCTTCTTTGAGGCTGCGAATCCCGTGCCGGGAATGATGGCGACGACAAACAGCAGCAGACCTATGGTCCAGAAAAGTCTCCATGATCTCTTCATATCCATCTCTCCTTTCCCCTTTCTTTTTATTTTCTTACCTCTCAATACCCAAAGAGTCTCGGCAGCCAGAGCACGGTCTGCGGGAAGAACGTCATGATCAGCAGAACCCCGATGCTCGCCGCTATCATGGGCCACGCGTACTTGAATGTCTCTTCGATCGTCACCTTGGCGATAGGGCTGGTGACGAACAGGACAATACCGAACGGTGGCGTTGCCAGGCCGATGACGAGGTTGGTGCAGAAGATCGCGCCAATGTGGATGGGGTCGATCCCCAAAGACCAGGCTATGGGTGCAATGATGGGTCCCAGCACCACTGCCGAAGCGGCATCGTCCATGAACATGCCGAAGATGATGAGAATCACGTTGACCAGCAGCAGGAATCCCCAAGCAGGTAGGTGCGAGATGGGAGCCATGAGGTTGTTTACGATCTGTTCGTTCGCCACAACCCATGCAGCCACGGTCCCTGCCCCTACCAGGAGGATAATGAGCCCCGAGGTCACTGCGGTCTCCAGGAAGATCCCCGGCAGATCCTTCACGGTCACCTTCCTTGTAATGAAAAAGACATAGATAAAGGCATAGAGCGCGCCGACCGCGGATGCTTCCGTTACCGTAAAGATCCTCCCGAAGATTCCGCCGAGGATGATCACAGGGAGCATGAGTGCGGGAATGGCTGCCCTCATTTTCCGCCATTTCTCCGGCCATGCCGCCTTTGGCTGGCTCGGCAGGTTCTCTTTCAATGCCCTGCGGTGAACGATGAACATCTGGGCTATTGCGATGAGAAACGCCGGGATGATCGTGGCGAGGAACAGGCCCGCGATGGATGTCCGGCCGACCGCGATGCAATAGATGACCATGAGCACGCCCGGCGGCATGATGGGCCCCAGGAGCGCGGCGGAAGACATCACCGCGGAGCTGAACCCGGGTGAGTATCCCTGCTCTTTCATCATGGGGATCATCAATGATCCCAGCGACGCTGCCACCGCGACCGCCAATCCCACGATCGACCCCATCAACAGGCAGGTCCCGATCACGACAAACCCCAGCGCTCCCTTCATGTGTCCGAAAAAGGCGCTCACGAAGTCCGCCAGGGCCTCCAGCAGACGGCCCTTAAGCATGAGCTGGCCCATGAGCACGAAGAAGGGCACCGCGAGCAGAGCAAAACCGTTCATGCCCTCGAACAGCCGCTGCCCCACCAGCGCGAGCGGGTAGTCGGCAGCATAGAGGTACACAATCGAGCTGGTCAGCAAGTTCAAGGCGATGGGAAAGCCGATGATCAAGAGGACAAGAAAACACGAGAGGAAAAGGATCAGTTCCATTCATTCACCCCTTTTCGTGGTCTTGAGGTTCGTCTTTCACTCGCTGTCTCCCGGTTTCTCAGTGGATGATGCACAGGACGAGATCGTTGACATTGGTCCCGGTATCCGCACCGGCGTCTATGAGGTCGCCTGTTTCTTTGAGCATGGGGGTAACATTGTGGTCTATGAGTGTCCTGAAGACATCGAACCCTTTTTCCGTGGCCGTACGCCAGGTGGAGGAGTCTACCAGGGCGCCGGCAAAGGGCGTGGGCCCATCGGTGCCGTCCGAATCCATGGTACATACCACGATGGTGTCGAAATCTTTGAGTTCCAGGGCGGCAGATGCCGCCAGCTCTTGGTTGGGACCTCCGAAGCCTTGGGCGCCTGCATCGACAGCCACGACGTTCTCTCCTCCAGCGATCAGCACGCAGGGAGGACGGAACGGGTTTCCGGTGAGTTTTACCTCGCGAGCGATCGATGCGAGGAAGCGGCCTGCTTCCCTGCTTTCGCACCCGAACGAGCTCGATAGGAGGTACGGGGTCAGCCCCATGTCACGGACCTTCTCCGCTGCGGCCTCGCAGAGTGTCCTGCTCTTGACCACCATGTGGCTGTACAGCAGCTTTCCCGTGAAATCCTTTGGTGTCTCCTTCTCCGGAGAAGGCTCAGAGAGATAGGTGCGCACCGAATCGGGTATCTTCTCCCAGAGGTGATACTTCTTCAGAACCTGCACGGCATCCTCGAGCGTGGTGGGGTCCGCGGTGGTCCAGTCCGTGTTCCAGTCGATATCGTCACCGATGACATCCGAGACGGTCAGGTTGATGATGGTGGCTGGCAGGATTCTGCTCGTGAGCCTTCCTCCCTTGATCGCCGAGAGATGCCTGCGGACCGTGTTGATCTCCATGATGTCCGCGCCGCTCGTTACGAGCAGCCGGTGCACGATCTTTTTGTCGGAAAAGGGAATTCCATCTACAGGGCACGGACACAGGGCGGACGATCCGCCGGTGATCAGGCAGAAAACGATGTCCTTTGAGCCTGCCTTTTCCGCTATCTCAAAGACCTTTCTGCACACCTGAAGCCCGCGCTCGTCGGGCACCGGGTGTGAGGCCTCCTCGACCGTGATCCTCTTCAAGGGGCGTTTCTGGTTGTCTTTGACCGCAATGATCCCCTCGGTGATGCGCTCGCCCAAGATCTCTTCGATGGCGCGCGCAATGGGAAAGGTCGCCTTGCCCGCGCCCACGACATAGATATTCTCCACCTTGCCTAAGTCGAAGCTGTAATCTCCGACCATTAAAGTCCTGCCGCACAGGCGCACGCTCGCTTTGGTTGCCCGATACGGATCGACCTTTTCGAGCGCGTATTCGATGATATCCAGAGCCAG
The DNA here is from genome assembly GCA_001896555.1 of Candidatus Phosphitivorax anaerolimi. GTDB lineage: Bacteria > Desulfobacterota > Desulfomonilia > UBA1062 > UBA1062 > Phosphitivorax > Phosphitivorax anaerolimi. The sequence continues at coordinate 130,165 of MPOS01000014.1, read as the reverse complement.
CTTTCGTCCTTGACGGTATCCGTGTGAGGTCAGCTCTTCTCGGTTGCGGATCTTCATTGTTCCATCACCTCCGGACAGCTCTCAAGCTGCGCGCTGCCTGTGCGACGCAGGATCAGGGTTTTGTCTTGTTGAAATTTCTCCCAGCGTAGACGGCCGATGTTCCGAGATCGTCTTCGATTTCTATGAACCGGTTGTACTCAGAGCCGCGTTCGCTTCCGCGGATGCCTCCGACCTTGATCACGCCCGCGTTGAGGGCTACGGTGAGATCGGAGAGGGTGGTATCTTCCGTGGCTCCGGAGCGCTCCGAGACCACGACCGAGAACCCGTGCTGCATGGCGTAGTGTGCGGTTTCGAACGCCTCGGTCACGGTTCCGATCATGTTGGGCTTCCAGAGAACCGCGTTCGACGCCTTTTCCATGACGCCCTTGCGCACCCGGTGGATATTGGTCGTGAAAAAGTCGTCGCCGATGATCATGGTGCCTTCGAGCTCACGGGTGATAATGCTCGTGCCCTCGTAGTCGTCCTCGAAGAGCGGATCCTCCAGCGAGACGATGGCCGGATACTCTTTGACCAGGTTCTTCAGGAATGCGATCATTTCGTCCCGGTCCTTTTCCTGGCCTTCGAGGAGGTATTTCCGACGGTCCTTGTCATAGAAATGCGTAGCCGCCACATCGATGCCGTAGACCACCTCGTTCTCGAACCCGGCCTTGTGCACCGCCCGGTACAGAAAATCCATGGCCTCACGCGCCGATTTCATGGGCGGGGCGAATCCACCGTCCTCACCGGCATTCGTGGCCCCCTTGCCGTACTTCTCAGCGAGCAGATCCTTGCAGCTCAAGTTGATCTCGCTCAGCAGTCTGATCGCCTCGGCAAAGGTTCCGGCGCCGACCGGCATGACGCAGTATTCCTGAAATTCGAGGTCGTTACCGGCGTGAAGACCACCGTTGATCATGCAGGACTGGGGCACGGGCAGCATGTATGCATGCGCGTTCAGGTAGCGGTACAGGGGCAGGCCGCACGATGCGGCCCCGGCATGCGCCACCGCGGCGGAGACCCCCAGGGTGGCGTTGGCCCCGAGCTTGGATTTGTTCTTCGTACCGTCCAGCTCGATCATCATCAGATCGATATCACGCTGACGGGTAACGTCCATTCCCAGAAGACGGGGGGTGATGAGTTCCTCGATATTGCGTATGGCCTTGCGCACCCCCCTGCCCCGATAGCGCTCATCCCCGTCCCTGAGCTCGTGAGCTTCGTAGGTGCCGGTTGATGACCCGCAGGGGACGTCCGCGGTGCCGGAGAAGCCGTTCTCGGTGCGCACCCTGACCCGGATGGTGGGCATTCCACGATTATCAACAATTTCAAGTGCCTTGACTGATGAAATCCTGCGGCCTTCCATATCGTTCTCCTCGCAAGGTTAATTGTTTAATGTATAACTGTATACATTATACATATCAGATTCGAGCTTGCAAGTATAAATTTTCTTCCCGGTGTTTTTTTTCAGAACTCATCCTGAAACAGGGTTTTTTCAGGTAATAAGTGCTTGGTATCATGCATGAAACTTTTATCTTAGGGATGGGTTCTAAAACTGCCATGGTGGAGTTTGGTGCAAGATATAGAGATCAGGACCGGGGTCAAGCAGGATCGGGATGTCCCTTCTTCAGCATCGCAACGCACCTTCCCCGGCCGTCCGGATATCGCGTATACGGGGCCGCTTGCGCTGCCGACACCGGGTGTTGCAATACCTGATCCTGCACCGCCCGGGCAAGGAAGGGAATGCAGCCTGGTTTGAAAGGTATGGACGCAGTGTGTTCCACCCTGCTAATAGAATAAGGCCATGAAGAGGCACCCCTATCAACAACCCTCACGTGAAACGAATCCGACGATCCGCCTGCTGGCGGAGCAGGCCTTTTCCCGGGCCGCGGGCGCCCCGCACGCGGAGCGCAACAGTGTGCGTATCCTCAAGGATGCGGGCGAGAACTACCCGGCATGGATCGAGGCCATGCAGTCGGCCCGGCAGAGCATCCACTTCGAAAACTACATCATCAGCGATGACGAGGTGGGCCGCCGGTTTGCAGACATCATGATCGACAGGGCCAAAGACGGCGTGAGGGTGAGGGTCATCTATGACTGGCTGGGCTGTCTGGGCAAGTCGTCCGGAAGCTACTGGAGGCGCCTGCGGGAAGCTGGCGTGGAGGTGCGCTGCTTCAACCCGCCCCGCCTGTACCAGCCCTTCGGATGGTTGAACCGCGATCACCGCAAGATGATCGCGGTGGACGGAAGGATCGGGTTTGTCACCGGGCTGTGCGTGAGCAGCGTGTGGGAGGGAGATCCCGGGCGATCCATCGAGCCCTGGCGCGACACGGGGATCATGATCACAGGTCCTGCAGTGGCTGATATCGAGCAAGCCTTTGCCGATGTCTGGGCTACCATGGGACCTCCCCTGCCTCCCGACGAGGTGCCGGACAGGAGCGCCATTCACCCTGCAGGCGATGTCACCCTGCGGGTGGTGGCGAGCGCCCCGTACACCACGGGCCTGTTCCGGCTCGACCAGCTCATCGCGTCGGTCGCCAGAGAGTCGCTGTGGCTCACGGACGCCTACTTTGTGGGGGTGGCGCCCTACATACAGGCCCTGGCCTCGGCTGCGCGTGACGGGGTGGATGTAAGGCTTCTGGTCCCGGGTACCACGGACATCCCGTTTCTGAGGGCTATCTCGCGGGCGGGATACCAGCCGCTTCTGGAAGCGGGAGTGCGGATCTTCGAATGGAACGGCCAGATGCTCCACGCCAAGACTGCGGTAGCGGACGGGAGATGGGCCAGAATCGGCTCGACCAACCTCAATATCTCGAGCTGGCTCGGCAACTATGAGCTCGACGTTGCAGTGGAAGATGCATCGTTCGCCCGGTCAATGGAGGAGATGTATCTGGAAGACCTGTCCCGCTCAACCGAGATCGTGCTCGACAGACGGCGGGCTGCATGTCCGGTCAGCAGGCGCACCCGGGCCAGACATTCCATGCAGGCACGGCCCCGGGGGAGCATGAGCCGTGCGGGTATCGGGGTCATGAGAATGGGCAACGTGGTGGGCGCGGCCATCAGCAACCGCCGCACCCTGGAGCCGGCCGAGGCCCGGCTCATGTTCGGCGCCGGCGTATTTCTTCTCGCGCTAGCGATAACGGCCGTGTGCTGGCCCCAATGGCTGGCCGTTCCCTTCGCGGTGGTCAGCTCCTGGCTGGCAATCACCCTGCTGCTGCGGGCACTGAACATCACCTTTCAGAACCGCAGGCGCCGCACTCGCCGGGGCGGCCGGACCAGTGAGCCACCGGACTCGGACTGTGAGGAAGGACGCTGAAAGGAAAAAGGCATCGGGAGGTATTCATGCCGCTGTTTCTCCTGGTCATTTTCGGCCTGTACAGCGCCATGCATGTCTATGCATTTCTGAAGATGCGGTCCGCCTTTGCCTTCGGGACGGCCCCGGGGATCCTTATCGGGCTGTTCATGGCGCTCATGGTCTGTTCTCCCATCATTGTGCGCCTGCTGGAAAGGCAGGGAATCGACCTGCCTGCCCGCATCCTCTCATACATCGGCTATGGCTGGATGGGCGTGCTCTTTCTCTTCTTCTCGCTGTCTATCATCATGGATCTTATCCGGGTCGCCGGATACGCCGCCTCCCTGGCGCTCCACAGAGATCCGGCGATCTTCATGCCCGGTGCAAAGGCAGCCTTTCTTATCCCCCTGATCCTCGCACTGGGGATCTCTGTGGCCGGATTCTTCTCCGCCCTGGATATCCGTCCCGTGAGGATGACGCTCCGGTCACCCGGAATTTCAGGAGAGGCGGGCAGGCTCAGGATCGTCCAGATCTCGGACGTTCATGTGGGCCTTACGGTCCGCTCGGACAGGCTCAAAAAAATCGCAGAGGTGATCCGCAAGGCAGAGCCCGACCTCATCGTCTCCACCGGGGATCTGGTGGACGGACAGATGAATAGCATCTCCGGACTGGCGGAGATCCTGCACGAACTTCAGCCCCGGTACGGCAAGTATGCCGTGACCGGCAACCATGAGTTCTATGCAGGACTCTCCCATGCACTGGACTTCACATCGCGGGCCGGGTTCACCGTGCTCAGGGGAGAGCGTGTTGATATCCCGGGCGTCATCTCGATTGCCGGCGTCGACGATCCTACGGGCAGGCAAATGGGCCTGCACGGGGGAAAAACCGAAACCGAACTGCTCTCGGGTATTACGCATGACACCTTTGTCCTGCTCCTCAAGCATCGACCCACCCTGGAGGACGGCAGCACGGGCCTCTTCGATCTCCAGCTCTCGGGGCATACCCACGGCGGCCAGATCTTCCCCTTCGGCCTGCTGGTGAAGATCTTCTTCCCCTACACGGCGGGTTTGTACAGCCTCGCGGACGGCGCCAGCCTCTATGTGAGCCGGGGAACGGGCACCTGGGGCCCCCCGATCCGGGTCCTCTCTCCCCCTGAGGTCACGGTGATCGATCTCGTTCCGTAAGGAACAAAGCAAACCGGATGCTACTCGCCCATGATGTTGTAGCCCGAATCGAGATAGATGAGGTTGCCCGTCATCCCCTTTGCCCGGTCGCTCGCCAGGTATGCGGCCAGAAACCCGACATCCTCGTTTGACACCACATAGCTTTCCGGCGCACGGGCATACTGCTCCTTGAGCAGCACCTCGAAGTCGGCCAGGCCCGAAGCGGCCCGGGTCATGATCGGACCCGGCGAGATGGTGTGCACGCGTATGCCCTTGTATCCCAGCTCGGCTGCCAGGTATTCAGTGGTCTGCTGCAGTGCCGCCTTCACAGGGCCCATCATCCGGTAGTTCCGGATGACCCGCTCTCCTCCCAGATAGCTCAGGGTGAGCAGGCACCCGCCTCTGGTCATGAGCGGTTCGGCAAGCCGTGCCATGCGAATGAACGAGTGAACGGATACATCCATGGCAATGGTCCATCCCTCCAGAGAGACTTCGGTCAGCCGGCCGCGAAGATCCTGCAATGGAGCGTATGCGATGGCATGGAGCAGAAAGTCAAGCCTGCCCCACTTTCTTTTCACCTCGTCGAATACCGTTTCCAGCTCACCTGCCTTCTGGACGTTGCAGGGCATGATGATGCTGCTCTCAAGCTTCTCAGCAAGGGGCCGCACATAGGGTTCAGCCTTCTCGTTGAGATAGGTGACGCCGATTTCGGCGCCTGCAGCATGACAGACCTTTGCCACGCCGTATGCGATGCTGTTCTCGTTGGCCATGCCGAATATCATTCCATACTTGTCCTCAAGGCTCACCACGCAGTCGGTACTCTTTATGGCTTTCATGTCCTCACCTTTCTCACTGCCACGCGTTATTCGTGCTTAAAACCTCTGTTCGAATCGTGCCGGAAGATGGTTTGTCAGGGCCTTGTTCAACGAATCTGACAGGACGGCGCAAAGGATGGAATCTTTTGAAAATCTCCCTCCGGATCACATATCACCCCTTATCCGTCCCGTCTCTATCCCTTCACTACCAGCTCATTGTTCACCCTGACGACCCCGCTGGTATAGTTTGCTATGTCCCGGACCGTGCGGTAGGCATGGTAGTTGTCCACGGTCCCTTTGAGGGTGACGATGCCGTCTTTCACCAGTATGACCACATTGTCGGCATTCACGGACACACTCCTGGCCAGGGAGTTCCTGATGTCCTTCTCGATCAGACGGTCCTGGACCGCGGTCGCCGGTTCGACCCTGAGCCTGTTGTCTACAGCCATCACACCGGTCACGTTTTCGGCCAACTGCCCGGCATTGTCTTTCTGCCAGGATGAATGCACCAGCCCGGTCAGTGTTACGACGCCGTCCAGCACCGATACACGTATCCTTGCGGCATCGACATTCGGACTCATTTTCAGCACATTGGTGATATTCCTTGCGATTTCCTGGTCACTCGGTATCTTGACACCAGCGGGAAATCTGACCTTGAGCCGGTTTTCCACTGATCTCACTCCGGGAATCGCATATGCGTCTTCCTCGGCGCCCTGTCTGTCGGAATAGGTCGGCACCGTGCCTGACAGTACGACCGTACCATCGGATACGTCCACCCGGATGTGTGCATCGTTCAAACGGCTGTCGGAAGAGAGCTGAGAGATCACATCGGCCTTGATGTCCTCAGGATTCCTCGAACCTGTTTGCGCCATATCTCCTTACCTCTTTTCCCATCTCCATTCCCTCTCTCTAAAAAAAATGGACGGGGAGAAGGAAGCCTGCCCCTTCGGGAATGCACTCCATAAGGCTCATCCGATCGACATGAATCATTCTAACCTCGGGGTGATCATTCTCAAGAAGGGATGTTCAATCTATGGCATGGTCCTTTTTTATACAGTCTCTCGGAAACGGATGACAATGAGGACCACCTCCCCGCCTGCCTGAATTTTCCATCTTTACAGCCCTGTGATTTTTCTGATATTCTATGAGCACATTCAGTTCTTGCATCTCGCTGTTGTGGAATGACTTCGTTTCCCCAGGTGCTCGGAAAAGAGGTGATCGTCTGATTCTATTGCTTAAATCAGGGCACGAAAAAGCTCCCGCTTTCCTTATCCCCGGTTTTTGCACGGCACGGCATGGCTTTCGATGCCGCCGGCAGCAAAGGGGCGGTCTCTGCTCTTTTCATGGCCGAAGGCTTGCGGGATGGTACGTGCCCGGTCAGACGGCCGTAAGTCCCGGGAAGTGTCACGGGGTTTCGAAATGGGCTTTGCATCTATTGATTGAGGAGGCAACATGGAATGTTCATTCAGGTACACCCGCAACAACAATCTCGGAATCATCGAGCTGGCCGGGGAAAAGGATTTCAGACAGGTCATGCAAATATGGGAGAGGATTCGACAGTTCATCCGCAATGACGGCCTGGACGGGATCATCATTGTGGACCGCATGACCAATGCACTCACCGAACACCATATGTTCGAGCTGGGAAAGTGGCTCGGATCGAGCCAGTTCCCGCGCGGGGTCAAGGTGGCGATCGTCGACCCGGGGAAAATGTCTCAGGGGAATATGAACGCATTTGGTGAGACGGTTCTGCTCAACCGGGGCTTCTACAACATCCGGGTGTTCCCGGATCATGAGACGGCCGGTACCTGGCTCGGCATAAAACGCCAGGCCCAAACAGATTCGCAGAAGGGAGTAGGACTGCCGTAGTCATGTTCCCCGGGCCCGCCGGGCCCCCGGGGAAAGCCGGCCTCTCCCTTTTTTCGATAGCATAAGGAGACTGCTCATGGAAAAGACTGTTCTATTCGAGGTGGAAGGTTCGACCGCGCTGATCACCCTGAACCGTCCCGAGAGGCACAACGCCATCTGCCGTGACCTGCTCATAGGCCTGTATGACGCCATTGACGAGACGGCACGCAACGATGCGATCAAGGTGGCCATCATCACCGGTAACGGCAGATCATTCTGCTCCGGGTTGGACTTGAGCGTCGTGGGCAAGGAAAACCTGCAGGATCCCCGTGGCGACGGGAGAGACATGCCGGATGTGTTCGCCGATTGCAAAAAGCCCATTATCGGAGCAATCAACGGCAACGCCATCACCGGCGGGTTTGAGCTCGCACTGAATTGCGATTTCCTCATCGCATCCGAAAACGCCCGGTTCATCGACTCCCACGCCAAGGTCGGGATCCATCCCGGTTGGGGGATGACGCAGTTGCTCCAGCAGGCGGTGGGGCAGAGGATGGCCAAGCAGATGTCGTTCACCTGCAAGCCTCTCTCGGCGCATGATGCGCTTCGGTGCGGGCTCGTCAACGAGGTGGTCCCGCCCGAGGAGCTGATCCCCCGGGCAAAGCAGATCGCCCAGGACATCGCCGAGGTCGATTTCGGGATCATGCTTGAGATCAAGGCGCTCATCGAGAAGCAGAACGAGGTCCCCATCCAGGAGGCCCTGAAGATCGAGCGGAGAGGCTTTCAGGAATTCCTGAAACGGGTGAACCTGTTTTTCTGATCCCCTGCTCGGGCCGCATCCTTCATAAAGGAGCGGGCGAGACGCCTTTTTATTCAGGACCTGCCTTCCCGGCTGGTTTCATTCGTACCCGGGCGTCCTTTCCCCCGGCCCACACTTCCGGCCGCGGGCTCAAACCCCTCCAGCAGCACGATGAAATGGCCCATGATCCTCTGTGAATCGATCTTGAGCACGTCGCGCGCATTGTCTGCTGAAAGGTAGATCTTCAGGTCGCGCTCCCTCTTCTCCTCCTCTGTTTCCCGGCCTTCGTCATCGAGCTTGACCGACTGCTGCACGATCTCCCACGCCTTGCGCTCCTGCCCGTCTATCTCCACGACCTTTTCTCCGGTGCAGGTGAAATGCGACTCGTACCGGGACCTGCCCGAGAAGATTTGGACGTGATGCTCCATGCCCGGTTTCCAGTCGATCTCCCGGATCAGATGAACGACAGAGAGGGGGTCCATGGTGAAGTCGGTTGTCTCGATCTCCTTCACCTTGTTTTCGAGGGGCTCCCCTTCCTCGGATTCCGTGCGCACCGATGTTATGGTGCCGTCGTCCCGGAAGTGTATGGCGGTGTCCTTGTTCGTTGAGCGCACCCTCGATAAGATCCGCGTTCTGACCGGCAGCAGCGAGTCGGCCCGGGTGAGGTTGCCTCCGCTGAAACGGGCCTTGTAGAACCGGTCGATGGTGGGACTGGTCCTGGCGCTGAAGCGGATCTCAAAGAGATCCCCTTTCTGATCGATTATCACGCGGCCGGTGCCGATGTTCAGACCGTTGAATTTGAAGCTGTAGTAGTATGTTCCGAGCCTTGGCCGGAACTCGGAATCAGGGAGCTTATGGGAAGCCCTTCTGCCGGCCACCGGTTCGACCGCACCGTGGGAGGCGCCCTGCAGGACGCTCAAGATCGCGATCAGGGCGGAAAGGATCAGAATGTGACGGCGTTTCGTTCTTCTTCTCATGCTGACGGGTATCCTCCAGTCTTTGAAGATGGTCCTCCCTGCCTCCTTAATCGTGAAAAGGGGAAGCCGGATCCGGTGGAAAACACATAAAGGGATCCCATCCCGCCATTCATGCCCTTTTTTTTATCGAATCAAAAAAGCACCGCCGCGTCCATGTCCGGGGATTTTCCGGGAAAAGAGTCCCTTATGCCCGGCGTTGCCGTCAGAGGTATTCATACGAGAGTGCTGCCTGGTCTCTTCTGCTGCGGAACCCATAGGCCATACCTGAAGAGAAAAGTCAAGCATTGTCCGTTTGCAGCGCGATCACCCCCTGTCTTCCCTGCCTGAAGAAGCCCTGCTTCCTGGCGGACGGGCAATAGAGAGCTGCCATGCCGCATTGATGAGCCCGATGTGGGAAAACGCCTGGGGAAAATTCCCGAGCATTTCGCCCGTGACGGGGTCCGCCACCTCGGAGAAGAGGCCCAGATCATTGCAGTATCCACACACCTGATCGAACCTTTCCATGGCCCTGTCCGTCTGGCCGGCAAGGGCAAGGCATTCCACCATCCAGTAGCTGCAGAGGATGAACCCGTTGGGCTCCTCAGGCCAGCGGCAGATGAGCCCGCCCTTTCCCAGGGTGCGCTCCACGGCGTCGATGGTCGCCTTCATGCGAGGGTCCGTGACAGGCAGAAAGCCCACGATGGGCATCAGCAGCACCGAGGCGTCCAGGTCGTCCGAGTCGAAAGATCCGGTGAACGCCTGCGCTTTTTCACTCCATCCGCGGGAGAGGATCACATCCCGGATCTCATCACGCTCACGTTCCCATCTCCCTGCCTCATTCCGGACACCCAACCGGGATGCGAGTTTCACGGCGCGATCCAGCGCGACCCAGCACATGAGCTTCGAGGAGAGATAGTGACGCTCCCTGTCCCTGGCCTCCCACATCCCGGAATCCGGCTCTCGCCAGTCCGATGCAGCCCTCTGGGCGAGAGTCACCAGAACCCGCCTGGTGAAACCGCTCATATCCCCCAGCTTCTCCTTGAGCAGGTAAGCGGCATCCAGCACCTCTCCCAGCACATCCAGCTGCTTCTGCTTCCAGGCATCGTTCCCCACCCGCACCGGGCGGCTGCCCAGGTATCCCTCCATATGGTCCAGCATGTGCTCGGTGAGGTCCCGCTCGCCACCTACACCGTACATGATCTGAACCCCCTGGTGACCCTGGGCGTCGCCTGTCCGGTCGATCCAGGCGAAAAACCGCTCGGGTTCGTCCGGGCACGCCCCGACCCACAGCGCCCGCATGACCAGACTCAAATCCCTCAGCCAGGCGAACCGGTAATCCCAGTTTTCCCGCCCGCCCGCAATCTCGGGCAGCGATGTAGTGGCTGCTGCGATCACCGAGCCGGTGGGCTGGTAGGTGAGCCCCTGGAGCACCAGGGCGCTCCTGCGCACCTTTTCACGGTAGAGCGCCTGATATCCGGTGTGGAGATCCGCCCAGGAATGCCAGGCGGCAACGGTGTCCTCGATCGACAACGGCACATCGATGTCCCGATCAGGCACTCCGCAGCCGGGCGCCCGGTAGGCGAGACTGAACTCTGAGCTCTGCCCGGCGCCGATCCTGAAGCGGGCACGGATGCTATCCCCGGTCAACTCTAAAGGCACCCCTGCGATCAGATCCAGCTCCACGGGTCCCCCCACGATGTTCCACCCGCGATCCGTGGATTGGTATCGAGGCGCGGTCATCCCGTACTCCATGCGGGGGCGGAACTCCATATCCATGTCCGTCTCGCCCTCAATCCCCTGCACGCGGCGCAGCAGGACATGGGGTACCCTCCGGCCGATGGTATGCCCCCGGGATCCGGGCTCGAACATGAGTGCATCGGTGAGCGACACCGAGCCTTCCGCTGTATGGAAAACATTGCGGATCACGAGAGAATCCCCGATATATGCCCATTGCGAACGATACTTACCCGCCGGGCGGATGTGCCAGTGCCCCGAGCCGCGGTCAAGGATGCGGCCGAAGACCGACGGCGAATCGAACCGGGGCAGGCAGTACCAGTCCACGGACCCGTCTCTTCCCACCAGGGCTGATGACTGGGAGTCGGACAAAAAGGCATAGTCCCGAATCTTCACAACGTTCACCCCGGCACGCCTGTACGGCGATCACAGCCTTGTCCTTCTAAGCGCCTTCCCCATGTGCGCATCTCATATTGTCGTGGCGGAGATGAAAACCCTTCCCTGCCCGCCGGCATTGGATGGATGCCCCCTTTTTCAGGGATCATGGGAAGACCCTGCGGCGTCTCCCTATTGAATTAAGGATAGGCAGGAGCGATGTGCCGTCAATGCCTCCTCGCCGGCGTTCTCAGTAGGGCCTGATCCTGTTGACGTTGCTCTCCTTGCCTATGACCACAAGGATATCACTGTCTTTGATGATGAAATCCCCCTTGGGGACGATGGTGAACCGTTCGGGTATGAGCTCCCGGATGGCAATGACCTGGACGTTGTACCTCTGGGGCAGTGCGAGCTGGGCCAGGGTCTTTCCCACGAAATCGTTCGGCGGCGCAATTTCGGCGATCTGGTAATCCTCGGACATCTCGATGAACTCGAGAATATTGGGCATGACCAGGCCCTTGGCCACTTTGATCCCCATGTCCTTTTCCGGGAAGATGATGTCTGTGGCGCCCACCTTCCGGAGTATCTTGCCGTGGTCCTCGTTGACCGCCTTGACGATGATCTGGCCCACGCCCATCTCCTGCAGATATAAAGTGATCAGGGTGGCGGCGCTGGTGTTGTCGCCCAGGCTGATCACCACCGCGTCGACCGTATCGAGCCCGAGGCTTATGAGGTTCTCTTTTCTCGTGGCGTCCGCGATCACCGGATTACGGGTGAAGTCCCTGATCTTCTGTACCCGGTCCTTGTCGAGGTCGATGGCGATGGTGTTCTGCCTCAGCTCGTTGAGCGTCCTCACCACCCAGGATCCGAAGTTTCCCAGGCCGATAATCGCAAATGTCTTTGCCATACGATCTCCTAAGGGTCAGCCGATCAGGATGTTTTCCTCTGCATAACGATAACTCGGTGCACGCCTCCGTGAGGCAACGATGTATACCAGGGTGAGTATGCCCACCCTGCCCACCAGCATACTCGCGATGATGAGGAGTTTTCCGAACGTATCCATCCCGGATGTGATCCCGGTCGACAGCCCCACGGTGCCGAAGGCGGAGACCGTCTCGAAGAGATATTCCATGAACGGGCCCCTGCTCTGCCCTGAAGGGACTGCGCCGTGCTGGTCGATCATATGCAGAAACACGATCACCAGGATGAAGACCACGGCCGAGATGAAGATCGTGATGGTCCGGGACACGACCTCGTCTGGAATCGTAGCCCTGAACACGTTGTTGGCATCGTTGCCCCTGACCCTGTTCATGACGACCACTGCCAGAACCCCGATGCTCGTTGTCTTGATCCCCCCGCCGGTGGACCCCGGGGAGGCGCCGATGAACATGAAGATCATCATGAACAGGAGGGTAGCATTGCCCAAGGCACTGGAATCGATCGTGCTGAAGCCCGCAGTGCGTGCGGTGACGGACTGGAAATACGAGACCATGATCTGTTCGGTCCACGGCGCACCGGCCATGGAATACCCCCGCTCCAGGGCCCAGAAGAGCAGGGTGCCGAGTATGATCAGTATCAGAGAAACAGCAAGAGAGAGGCGCGTGTTCAGGGTGAGCCTCGCGTTTCCCCTTCTGCCCAGGCAATTGATCACATCCCTCACCACCGGGAATCCGATTCCTCCCAGGATCATCAGTGTGGTGAAGATCAGGTTGATCCCGACATTGGCACGATACCGGCTCAGATCATCCGGAAACAGTGAAATTCCAGCATTGCAGAATGCGGTGATGGAGTGGAAGACGGAGTAGAAGACCTTTGCCGAGAAGGCCAGTTCACTCTCCCAGCAGGGCATCAGAAGCAGGGCCCCTATGAGCTCGGATAAAAAGGTGAAGGCAAAGATGAAAACCACCAGATATTTGATGTCCCGACTTATTTCGGATGTATAGGTTTCCTGGATGAACAATCGCTGGCGGATGCTGACAGTCCACCCGAGAGAGAGAAAGAGCAGGGCCGCAAAGGTCATGATGCCCAGCCCGCCGATCTCCACCATGAGCATGATGAGGATCTGGCCGAAAAGGCTGAAGTATGTGCCCGTGTCCACCACCGCAAGTCCGGTGACGCAGAAGGCTGAGGTTGAGGTGAACAGGGCGTCGATCCATTCGATGTGCCCGGACCTCGTGGACATGGGCATCCGGAGCAGCAGTGTCCCGAGCATGATGGCGATCAGGTAGCTGACGACGAAGAACAGACCGGGGCTGAAGAGAAGGAACCGGCTGAGCAGGGTACGGAAAGGACTTCCGGCTGCCAGACTCAAGAGCCTGCGTCCGGTCCGCAGAACCATGGGGAAAACCGTATCCATTGCAGGAACGCCTTTCCTAAAAAACGCCCTTCCCTTCTCCGATCGGCACATCCAAGGTCCGGCAGGACAAAAAAGCACCTGTTTCCAAGGGATTCCGGTTCAGTCACCGGTTTCGCCAAAAACATCCACAGGTGCAAAGGGGGATCCCCCTGGAGAGACCACGGCTTGAGCCTGTACACCAAGGGATAAGGGCCCTCATCCCGTCTCTTTACAATCAGAAGAGATCAATCGTCCATGAAGTCTGATTCCGGGAACATCATGCCGTCTCCCATCATCCCTGGTCCAAAGCCCCCGGGGCCCATCATCGGGCAGGCACCCATCATGCCCATACCGCCTCCCATCATCCCCAGGCTTCTCGTCACGGGGTACATGAGATCCGCCTCTGCGAGCTGCATGTACATTTTCACCCTCTGCCGGTAGAGTTCGGAGCGCAGGTCGTTGATGCTTTCCACCAGTGAATTCACCTTGGACTCATCAATCGTTTCCGTCGTCAGGGCTGCCTGGAGCTGGATTCTCTGTTCCCAGAGCTTCTCCCTGGTATCCGCCGTCGCCTGTTGATAATTCTGATAGATATTCCTGACCGTGCGCTGCTGCTCAGGCGTGAGCCGGCTGAGCATCATGGCATGGTGCCGCTCCATGCCATACATAGGACCGGGTCCCCTTCCGGGGATACCTTGCTGGGACAAGGCCGGGGCTGCAGCGGCCAGTACGATTACAAAAGCGGCGCAGATCCCTGCGACCGATTTCCAAAGATCCATACCTCACCTCCAGTTTCTTTAGATAGGGAGAAGAACGAATACCCTTCTTCCACTTTTTTTTGAGTCTCGGGCTCGACCGGGAATCATGCTCATCTTTTTAGAGCCCTTCAGAAGCCGACTTGGAGAAGAAATTCCATCCCTGCCGCATCCAGGCCGATCACAGTATATCGGTTCTCTACCCGGTTTTTCTGAAAATCCTCGTAATTCGGGTCGCCATTGCGGTGCCGTTGAGGAGGTCGGATACCCCGAGGCCGAGCATGGCGGCGAGGCTCAGGGTGATGGGACTGACTCCGTCCAGAGCGATGATGCCTAAGGCAAGCGCACCCATCCCAATGAGCAGCTGCGCCCCGGCTGCGGCATGGACGGACTGTCTGCCCGCCTCCCGGACATAGTCATTCTGTGCCAGGCTGCGGATTCCCGCCGTGTTCATGCGGGCCGTGACCCCGCTCGCGAGGAGCAGCGTAATTCCCAGGACGATCACGGCCGCCGGCAGTAGGATGGATGGCCTCACACCCAGCAATGACAGGACCCCCAGCACCACGCCCGTGCATCCGCCCAGAAACTCCACCACCATGCCGCCGCCCAGCTCGGCGCTCTCGATCCTGCCCTCACCTGCCTCGTGCATCCATACGGACATCATCCCTGCAACCGCCCCGCCTTCGAGCAGCAGTGCCGTACCGGCACCGATGGTGGCAAAGGCCAGCAGCGCTTCGGGGTATATGCCGAAGAGCCCGATGATGGCAACGGCTCCCGAGGCGGCGCCCACTATGCCTTCAGCCAGTGAACCGGCTGAAATCATTCTGATGGTGAGCCAATGCCGGGTATGAGAGGTATCAGGCCGGTGCTGCATGGGAGTCTCTGTCAAAGGATTTCTCTCTTCCAAATCGGTGCCTGTCTGCTGCTCCCGGCCGCTCTCCGCCATGGGCAAGTCGGCAGGTGCCGGGTATCCGATGAAGCCTCCTTTTTCTTTTTTTGCGCATCCGGATGGCTCCCGTCTGCTTCTCCTGTAGGTTAAGGATATCTTTAAGGCCTGCAATCTCAAATATGCCCATACCACTTCAGGGAATACCGGTTTCTCCCTTTATTAGGAGTAATGTGCCTCGCCCTGATAGTCGATAGAACCTGATAACGCCGGTTTGCCTTGATAAAGGGAAGCCGGCGCGACATCGGTCTGACGGAGAGCATATGCCGGCTTTTATCAGGAGATGGGCGCTCATGATCGCACTCTTTTTCCTGCTGTTGTCCGGGTGCGCCCATAAGGGTCCTGTATCTTCCGTGGATGGCCTTCCCATCAGGGCGCCGGCCATGGGCTATTCCATTCAGGCAGGGGCGTTCTCCCGGATAGAGAATGCGATCGGTCTCACCCGTTTGTTGGAGTCCCGGGGAATCGATGCATTCTATTTTGCTGACGGCTCAGGGCTCTTCAAGGTCCGGTTCGGGAACTACCCAACGAGAGAAGAGGCTGTATCCGCTGCCGAAAGCCTGCGCAATGCCGGAAGCATCGATGTCTTCATGATCGTGAGCCCGGGCGACTACGCACCTGCCCACAGCCATCCGGCACTTAGGGCATCCATCAGAGACGACCTCGTACGAACCGCCAGGAGCTTTATCGGCATTCCCTACCAATGGGGATCTTCTCATCCCGGAGACGGTCTGGATTGCAGCGGACTGGTCCTGGCCGTCTACCGGCTCAACGGCCTGAGCGTGCCCCGCACGTCATGGGACCAGTATGCACACGGCACGCCGATTGTGAAAAACCGTCTGGCAAAGGGGGATCTCGTATTCTTCTCCACGGGCGGGACCCGCCGCATCTCCCATGTCGGGATCTATATCGGAAACAACCGATTTATCCATGCACCCGGCACGGGCAAGACCATCTGCATGGAGTCACTCTCATCAGACTATTTCCGCAGCCGGTTCATGGGGGCGTGCACCTATCTCAATTGATCCCGCGGAATGTTTCCCGGGAGTGTGAAAGATCCTCAGATATATCATCGCCATGAGAAAGATGCTTTTTTTGCAAAAAGCTCTTTTATTCTCATATTCCCGGCACATAGAGCCGATAATACCAATTGAGGGTGAGGACACGGAAAAAGCCCAGCACATTGAGCGCGGCGAGGCGGATGCCGCAGAAACATTTCGCACAGCCATCGGGCAGCCCTTTCCCGAAAAAACGATGCTCCCCGAAGATGGTATGGATTGATGGAAGGTAAAAAGGCCCACCAGGAAATGTATGATGCTGGAATGAGAACCGGCGTGATATCCATCCTGGGGTTCGTCTTTGTCTTCCTCCTCATCATGACCGGCCGCAGTGAACACCCCTTGGGGGACAACCTCTTCGATCAGCGTGGGCCTCTGGTGAGGTCGGGCATTCCCCTTGTCTCGGGAGGGGCCGCGCCGCACACCGGCGGCGGATCACCCGCAGTCGTCGGCCAAGACGAAGAGCGATACCAGGACTACCTGGTCCGGATAACCAACTATGAGAACGAGGGATCTTTCGAAATCCTGAAAAACGGCAGGCAGGTCTATTCCCTGCACAAGGCGTCGAACTTCGGCTTTGCAAAGGTCCGCGAGGGGAAAAATTATCTCCTCCTCATGGGCACGGACGTCACGGGCAACGGACAGCCGGAGCTGGTAATCTCTGAGTGGAGCCTGGGGGCACACTGCTGCTATACCTTTCACCTGTTCGAGATCGGAGATCGCTTCCGCCACATCCAGAGCATCGATGCAGGAAGCAGCGAGTCCGCCCGCTTCCTGAACCTGGACGGCCTGCCCGGTCTGGAGTTTATCACAGACGACTGGACCTTCGCCTATGAGCCCGGCGGCTTTGCCGACCCTCCGGTTCCCCGGGTCATCCTCAAATTCGACGGCACCTCATATGTCTTTGCACGCGAGCTCATGAAGCAGGATCCCCCGGACGAAGGCCTGGTGCATGCAATAGCGAAGAACATCCAAACCATGGACGGCTGGCCTATGGGTTCCCCGCCTGCAGAGATCATGCAGGAGATGGTCGATCTGATCTATTCGGGCAATATGGCCCATGCCTTAAGCCTGCTCGATCAGGCCTGGCCCGCGGATGTAAGCGGCAAGGATGATTTTCTCCTGGATCTCACGACAACGCTCAAGAAAAGCCCCTTCTATAGAGAAATCCTCTCCCTCAACCAGTAAGATATCGGGGACGGGTTCACATTTTTAGACCCTCATTCGCCGGCGAGGCGACCGCCCCTGTTTTCCCTCCTCCTGCCGGAAACGAGAGCGGCCCTTACTGCTCCCCGCCTTTCTGCTGATTCGACAGGTACGCGTGGAAGGTCTCCGCGTAGATGTCCCAGATGGTCACGAACAGCGCAGCGATAATGGGCCCGATGATGAACCCTACGAGCCCGAACAAGCTGATGCCGCCCAAGGTGCTGAAGAAGATCAGGAGCTCGTGCAGCCGGATGTCCCTCCCTACGAGCCACGGCCGCAGCACGTTGTCCACGCTGCTCACCAGGAGGCCGCAGAAGGCAAGCAGCCCCAGGGCCCTGATGACCTCCCCGGAAAATGCGAGAATGATGACGGCGGGCACCCACACCAGCGCGGCCCCCACCGCAGGGATGATGGAGAGGAAGGTCATGACCGTACCCCAGAACACGGCACTGTCAATCCCCACCACCCAGAACGCCATACCCGCGAGGCTGCCCTGGATCACTCCGATCACCAGCGTGCCCTTGATGGCCGCACGGGTGACCGAGGTAAACCTTTCCAGAAGGCGCTGCTCGATGTTGCCGGGCAGGGGCAGGTAATACAGGACCTTCTGAAGGACCTGCTTGCCGTCCTTCAGGAGAAAGAACATGGTGTAGAGGAACACGAAGAAGAGAAAGATCGAGTAGATGGTGGAAAAGGTGATGGACTGGATGTAGGCGATGACGGCATTGCTCATCCCTCCCACCACCTCGCCCAGCCGCTGCAGAATGACGTTCTGATACTGGTACAGCGAGTCGTAGAAAGGCAGCCCTTTCAACGCCTCTCCAAAGGCGGTGGGCTCGGCAAGCCATTTCTGTATCCACGGCCTCACCGACTGGCTGATCCTGATCGCCTGCTGGGCTACGATTCCCAGGACTGCCAGCATGGGAAGGAAGATGATGAGGAAGACAATGAGCAGGGTGGTGAGTGACGCCAGGTTCTTCCTCCCGGCGAACCACCCCTCGAACTTCTGGTAGATGGGCTGGGCCATGGCCGAAAAGATTCCCGCCAGCAGGATTGCCATGATGAACTGCCTGATCAGGTAGAAAAAGAGAAGAGATATGAGCACCAGCATGATGATCAGGGGAATACGGTTCATCTGTGCCCGGTTCATCTTACCTCCTGTCCCTTCTCTAAAGAATAAGACTCAAAACATGCAACGGAAATATCGCCCTTCTCTCTCAAGAGAGATGCCCCGGGTTCGGGAGAGGGACCGCAGGTCCGGGCGGCGGGGGTGAGAACCGTCATCGCTACCTCTGGGCGGCTTCCGGCAGGGGCTCCCGGTCTTTCAGACCTTTCAGCCTGTCGTAGACCATCATGACCGTATTCACGTAAATCGTGTAGTGGTTGTACGCCCAGACAGCCTGTCTCTTCTTTTCCAGGGGTGCATCTTCCTTCCAGCCGCTGAGCTTGAGATAGTTGCCGATGCTGGCGATGGCGTCGTCCATATCGAAGGGGTTGCGCCTTCCATCGCCGTTGCCGTCCACGCCGTACTTGATGAACGACGATGGGATGAACTGGGCCGGACCCAGGGCACCCGCAAAGGACCCTCTGATGGTCATGGGGTCGATCCCGACCTGGGCGGCAAGCTCGATCAGGCAGGAGAGCTCGTTGACAGCCCAGGCGCCCTTTTTCCGGGCCTTTTCATACACCTCTTCGTCCGGGGCGGGTATCGAACTCGAACCGTCCTGATGCGACTTGAGCACGGAGTCGAGATACTCGGCATCGAGCGCCGTGCAGAGGCTGGCATAGGCGCGGAACACGTCGTATTTCATCGGGTAGTGCCCGAGTTTCGTCTCGATGATGAGGATGGCGGTGATGATCTCGGGAGAGACGCCAAAGCGCTGCTCTGCCAGGGCAAAGGCGGACGTATGCTCCTGCACGAACTGCGGCCCCCTCTTGATGAGCTTCGGGTCTACTTCCATGTATTCCGGCTGCTTGGCGGAAGGCCTCGGGGCGGAATGGAACAGGTTCTTTATGATGAACTCATTGTCGATGGTGAGCCGAGGATCGAGCATGAGCGATCTGATGTGTGTTCGCTTGTGCCCCTTGCTCACCAGCAAATCTTCCACAAAGAGCTTAGCGTCCAGCAGGGGCGCCCCACCGGCCGGTACCGATGCCGATTCCGCTCGCATCTGGGAATACGCGTCGGATGCAATCAGGACCATTGACGCGGCAAGTGCGACGATCAACGCCCGGGCGCCCGGCCACACATATCCGCCCCGGTGTGTCTTCCCGGACCGTGCGTCTCTGCAGCATTTCATGCCCTTCATCCTGTGCCTCTCATCATGCCGTAAGAGGCATGAACATCCAGTCTCCTTTGCAAGCTTACCTATACCGGCGGCCGGGAGTCAATGCTTTTCCTGGTGAAGCCATGCCCTCTGATGGGCCCGCTCAGCGCATCTCCAAACGATCGGCCTTGCACGCCCAAGCATCACCTGCGCCGCCACCGGGCGATCGACCGGCCGCAACGGCAAAGCATCGCGCCCGCTCATGATCTCTAGGATAGCCGCTCTCATTCCGGAGACTTGCGCGCAGGCCCTGCATCTGAACCCCTGGAACAGGCGCATGCGGCTCATCTTGCAAATTGACAATCAGACTGTATCAGGTATGATCCGGCACATGCCTGCGGTTTTCTTCGCAACAGGGCACATGGTGAAACATCTTCTGGCTGTGCTTGCGCTCGCGTGCCTGTTCTCGGCCCCTGTTTCAGGGGCTTTCCTGCCGGCAGCCGGGCCCGCGGACATCCCTGCCGCGGTCGAGATCAACCCCGGCGCAGTGAGGCTCGGAAGCACGGATCTATTCATCACCGCCATCATCGAACTGCCTGCGCCCTTAAGTCCGGATGCGGGCAAGATCGACGTGAGCCGGGTGCGTCTGCTCATCCGGGAAAACGAGATCCCTGCAGAAACTGAAAATTTCTCTCTCGGAGACCGCAACGGGAACGGCGTGCCTGACCTGACGGTAAGGTTTGACAGTCAGGCTGTGCAGGCCCACCTGTTCGCCGGCAAAGAGGAGCTGATCGTTCAAGGGGTGGTTGCGGGCTCTGCCGATGTCCGGTTCCGGGGATCGGACTCTATCAGGGTGAGGTCGATCGGGAAGAAGAAAAGGCTCACCCTGCTTCAGACCTCAGACCTTCACCACCACGCCTCCGGATACGGTCCATTCTTGGATTACACCCCCCTTGACACCACGGATAAGGACGAGGTCCTGGGCGGTTTCTCCCGGCTGGCCGCGGTCATCGACCGGGTCAGGAAAGAGCAGGCGGCTGTAAGTGTCCCGGTGGTGCTGGTGGATTCCGGAGACTTCCTTATGGGCACGGCCTACGACCTCACGGCATACAATCCCCTTGCTCTGCAGTTCTTCCAGGCCGCAGGCTACGATGCCGTCACCCTGGGCGACCATGAATTCGACTGGTCGCCCTCAGGGCTGGCCCTGCTCCTGGCCAACGCGCGGGAAGAGGGTTTCATGGTGCCGGTCCTGGCGACCAATATGTTCACCGACGGCGAAAGGGGCACCCGGGATGACGGGCTCCAGATGCTCACGGCCGATGGAGCGGTAGTGGACAAGCACATGATCAGACTCCCCGAGGGGCTGAACATCGGCCTGATCGGTCTGATGGGGCCGGAAGCAGGCAGCAGGGCCAAGGCGGCATCGCCGGTCACCTTCGATTACGACCCGGATTTTATCCAGGGTGTGGTCGATGACTTACGGAACAACGAAAACGCAGACCTGATCATCGCACTGTCCCACGGCGGGATACGGCCGGACGGAAGCGGCAATGATGCTTATCTGGCAGGGTCTGTTGCGGGTATCGACATCATCGCCTCAGGCCACTACCACACCACGACCCATGAGGCCTTTGTCAAAGGCCCTGCCAACACCCTGGTCTTTTCTCCGGGAGAATACGGCAAGTGGCTCAGCAGGCTCGATATCACCTATGATGAGTCTCTCGGCCGCATCGTGGACTATGCGTTCACCCTCATCCCCATCAACGACACCCTTGAGGGCGACCCGCACATCCAGGCCCTGGTGGAGAATCACCATAAGTCCATGAACAGGCTGATCTCGCGGCTGGGTGCCGGCATCGAGTCCCCCGTATCGAGCACCGATATCTCCCTGGCAAGGGCTCCCCTGAAAGAGACCGGCATCGGGAACCTCATCGCCGATGCATTCCGCTGGGCAGCCACCCATGCATCCTCCGGCAGCGGAAGACCCTGCGATGTGGGGATTGCGGCGAACGGGACCATCAGAGGCGACCTGTTTCCGGGCCGCCTGGGAATCATCACCCTCTCCGATGTATACAACATCCTGCCGCTGGGGCTCTCCCCAGGCACCTCCCGGCTTCCGCCCGGCATCCCGCTCATATCCGTCTATGCCACAGCCGCGGACATTTATGCCATCTGCGAGACAGGGCTCACCATCGCCCCGTCTCTGGAACCGGACTACTACCTGAACTTCTCCGGGGTGAGAATCGATTACGATCCCTCCCATGCATCCGGACTCCAGGGGGTGAAAACCGTGTACCTCTGCCCCGCCCAGGACCCATTCTGCCTCTCGGAGGGCACGCCTCTGGACCGCAGCGATAAGACCCGGCTCTATCGCGTGGCAGTCGACCTCCACACCCTGCAGATGATCCAGACGCTCCATGAGAGGCTCGCGCCCTACGGTTTTCCCCTCACCCTGCGGAATGCGTCGGGCGAGCCAGTCCATCCTGCAGACTACCTCAACTACTGCGTCGATGCCAGCCCTGATCCCGGCCTGCAGGAAATGAAGGGATGGACGGCCCTGTGGAAATTCCTGGCCGCGATGTTCCCGGCTGGCGGAGAGGGAATTCCCGCCGGCCTCTATGGCCGGGACGGCATGGCGCTGGGCAGGGTCCGTTGCATGCAGTGACCCTGCTAAGCAGGCCGGTCCTTCCGCAGACTCAGGGCGGTTCAAGAAGCGGGCCGCCTGCATTTCCCGTTGTCCATTCAGGGCTTCAAGATGTAGTATGTTGTCTCATCGGGAGTTACTTCAGCATCAGACCTAGAAAGGAGGCTCGGAAAATGGCAGCTCAGGGCTACGACAGCAGACTCGACAAGATGTTTTTCCCGAAATCCGTGGCTGTAGTGGGTGCATCGGATGTACCCGCAAAATGGGGCAATCTCATTCTTACCTCGATCCTCGGCTGGAAATACGCAGGCCGGGTGTTCCCCGTGAACCCGAAAAAGGACACCATTCTCGGTTTGAAATCATACCCGAGTCTGAAGGACATTCCAGAGCCTGTGGATCTGGCCGTGTTCACCATCCCCGCACCGCTCATACCCGAGGGTCTCAGAGACTGTGCGGCAAAAGGCATCCAGGCCGCCGTCATCGTCTCCTCGGGGTTCCGTGAGGCAGGCGGAGAAGGTGTCAGGCTTGAGCAGGAGATTCTTGCCGCTGCACGTGAGGGCGGTGTTCTCTTCATCGGGCCCAATACCATGGGAATCTCCTCTGCGCACCACTACTTCGAATGCATGCCCGCCCCCACCGCGCCGGGCCCGGGCGGCCTTGCCGTCATCTCCCAGAGCGGCAACCTCGGGCTGCAGCTCATCAAGTGGATCGCA
This sequence comes from Candidatus Phosphitivorax anaerolimi, assembly GCA_001896555.1. Taxonomy (GTDB): domain Bacteria; phylum Desulfobacterota; class Desulfomonilia; order UBA1062; family UBA1062; genus Phosphitivorax; species Phosphitivorax anaerolimi. The sequence continues at coordinate 107,232 of MPOS01000014.1, read as the reverse complement.
CACAAGGAGATCGGCCTTGCCATGTATGCGGGCACGGGCAACGAGACCATGCTCAAGGCGTGTGACCTCATGCAGTATCTCGGCTCGCGGGACGAGGTGAAGGTCATCTCCATGTACATCGAGGGGATCGAAGACGGCCGGAAATTCGGCGAGGTTGCCAAGACCGTGACCAGGGTCAAACCCGTCGTCGCGATCAAGGCAGGCCGGTCAGAGTCGGGCTCGAGAGCGGCTCAGTCTCATACCGGCTCCATGGCGGGCTCGTTCGCCACCTACAGCGCCATGTTCAGACAGTCGGGCGTCATTCAGGTCATGACCCCCACCGACCTCATCAATGTTTCCGCCGCAGCGGCTCACCTGCCCATTCCCCGGTCCAACCGGGTGGGGATCATGACCATGGGAGGCGGCTGGGGCATCATTGCGGCCGACGAGTGCGAGGATTCCGGTCTTCAGCTTCCCCCGCTGCCGGAATCTGTTATCAGGGAACTCGATGCCTGCCTGCCCAAATACTGGAACCGCAGGAACCCGGTCGACGTGGTTGGAGAGAATGATGCCGTACTCTATCTCAAGGTGATCGAGACCCTTGCCCGGTGGGAGGAGATCGACTCGGTGATCGCCCTGGGCATTGTGGGCAGATCGCGCTATGTGGAGGACTTTATCGCGGCCCAGGTTCGCCTGGACAGCAAGCTCTACAGCAGGGAATTGAAGCTTGCCGTGCTCAAGGACCAGGTGCAGACCGAAGAGCGCATTCTCTCTGGCGTCGCATCGCTTCAGAAGGAGACGAACAAGCCCATTGTCGTTGTGGGGCTCAACGAAGGCGGCCTCAGGCTGGCCGACACCTCGAACGGCCGGGTGGTCTACCTTTCGACGCCGGAAGAGGCGGTGTCCATTCTCGCACACCTGTCGTGGTACGGGAGGTATCTGAGAGGGTTATCCCGTTAGGATCGCCTGCCGTAGAAAAGGCCTTGCCACATCCCCTGCACCCGTCTCAGGGATGCGGCTTTTAATACCGCCGTCCGCCTGTGACAAAGGCATCAGGCCTTGTCCCTGAGTGTCTCTCGTACCTGAAGCGTTCCTACCTTGAGCTCTCCCACCTCCAGTGACCGGAACCTGACCCTGCCGGCGGACAGAGACCCGATAGCCATGCTTCCGACGGCAAGAGCTCCCACGGCAAACGCTGCCAGAGCAAGGGCGCCGACTGCCACAGCGCCCAGGGCCGCTAGAGGGATCTTTGATGGAAGAAGAGACCGGACCGTATCCGGAACGTACTTCTGCACCGCGAGAATGGCGCCTGCACCTTCTCTGATATTCCATACACCCATGAAGGACCTCCTTCTGGTGAATATCTCAAACAGAAGAATGGGGCTGGAACCTGCATGAATCAAGTATCCTCACCGCCTGTTCCGCACGGTATCCTGTGATCAAAAGGGACTGATAACCCCCACCTTCCCTCCTCTATAGTGGAACGTAGTGGAACCTTGTGCAGGATTCAAAAAAGAAGCTGCGACAGCGCACCCCCATGCAAATCTTTGAATATGTTGATATTACTGACGTAAGACCTATTATAAACCTCATGCCGCACCTGCCCGGCGCCGGTGAGATCCAGGCTCTTCACCATCAACCGGTGCAGCTTACCCATGCATGAAGGGAGAATGAGATGAACCAGGAAATCTCAGAGCCCTTTCCCTTGAGCAGACAGCCCCATCGGCCAAGCTCGAAGGCACAGCTCCTTGAAGTCCTGGTATATCTCTGCCTTATTGTGCCCTCGATGATTCTGAGCCTGTTCGCCATCAAGGAGGTGAGGGTCTCGTTCGTGATCGTGGCCGTGGACACCATCTTGCGGGATATATCCCTGGTGGCGCTGATCGTGTTCTTCCTCTGGAAAAACCGTGAACATTACAGCAGCATCGGGTGGATATCCGAAAACAGCGGTCGAGAAGCCCTGGTAGGCATCCTCCTCTTTCCGGTGGTGTTCTATTTTACCGGGCTTCTGGGAAGCATCCTGCAGGAGATCGGTTTTTCCGCCCCGTCAGATCCGCAGCCCTCTTTCCTGAGTCCGGAAGATCCATTCCAGATGGGGCTCGCCCTCGTGCTGGTTGTGGTGGTCGCCATCGCGGAGGAGACCATCTTCCGGGGTTATCTGATGCTGAGGATCATGGGCCTTGGGTTGGGCAGAGTTACGACGGTCATCGCATCGTCCCTCATCTTCTCGCTGGGCCACGGGTATGAGGGCTCGGCAGGGGTCATTACCGTGGGGGTGACCGGAGCAGCGCTGGCGATTATCTACCTGTGGCGGGAGAGTCTTGTCGCCCCCGTTGTCATCCATTTCCTTCAGAACCTGTCAGCCATCCTGCTGCTGCCGCTCGCAGGATATCAGTAGCAGGGAGGCCTGCTCATCTTTTAACGCTTCCGGCTCACCTGGTTAATTGCGGCCATAGATGCGCGGTCTCTTGAACCGGAAAAACCCGTCATTTTCCTCGAGCTCGATGGTCCCGGCCTCATCGCCGAAATACTCTTCTCTCAGCTGCCTCAGCAGCTCTTGCCGCTCATGGCCGTCGTATTCGCTGACGATGCGCTCTCGATCCTCCATATACAACAATCCGGTCTCCCATCGTCTTTCATTCTCTGCATCGCGCCGGGCCAAGGATTCGATCTGGTCCTCGGTGAGGCCCATCTCCTCTCGGATCCGGTTGATCTCCGCTTGCCGCTCTTCCGGGCTCATCTGCTTCAGCTCATCCTGGACGGAATCCATGCTGAAGAAAATTTCGGACAGGAGCCGGGGCTGGTCGAGAATATACTCTTCCGGAGAACCTTCGTAGGTCTCGTGGAGGATCTGACGATACTCGTCAGCCTTCTCCCTGATGCTCAGGTCGCTGGATTCGTTGAGCATGATGATGGCATCCTGCGCCTTCGCGTTCCTTGCCTCTGTTGCCAGCATCTCCCCGGACCATATCTTCTCGGCGTCATCTCCGAAGAGCTCTTTTCTCTTTTCCCACAGAAAGGCAACCCTTTCGGCGGCCGTCATGCCCGCAATCTTCTCCCGGTTGTCTTCCAGCCAGCTGTTGTACTGGTCGAGCTTGTCAAGCGTCTCCATGATATCTCCGGTGTAATCGGGAAACGCCCTCTTGAGGATCGTTGAGAACAGCTCTTTCCCATTCGCCGGGTGCATACCCACGACCATGTCTCTCACGCCGATGATGCTCGCCTGGGTGTTCTTTTCTGAGATGGTCTTTCCATAGTACTTTCTCAGCTCCTTGACGATCTGATCGCTGAACGGGTCGCCCCCGGGGTGTTCCAACTGGGCGATGTTCCCGCCGGGTCCCCAGCCGGCCTCGCGAACAACGAACAAGAGACACAGACCAATCACTATCGCGGATATCAGCATGCCGATGATAACCGCTCTTCTCTTCTTTCTTCTATCCATGGCTATCTTTCTTCGGGCAAAACAACCTTACCTGAGAAAAAGGGCAGGGGGGAAACCGCCCACCCTGCCCCTTGAAGGGTGCCTTTTTACAGAAGAGGCTGGAGCTTGGCCCAGATCAGGCTTGCAAGCTTCTGCGAGCCGGAACTGCTGGGATGGATGCCGTCAATGATGATATCCGAGCTGGAGATGTATGCCCGCGGATCGACGAACACCCGGTAATTGGACGCTGCAGTTGCATTCCGGACCGCCAGGGAGAGCCGCGCATCCCCGTAGTCGACCGCCTGGTTCAGCTTCGTGGTGCCGATGAGGCCGTCCTTCACACGGTAGTATCCGAGATAGATGATGTTATCCACCCCGTCTCTGCCCATCCGGTTGAGCAGGTTCACGGTGTCGACATAGATGTCATCGATGAGTGATTTGCAGGATGACGAAAGCCCTGATTCCCACCAGTCGACCTTGCAGTTGTACGGATCAAAGAGCGTGGCCGGAATCAGGATGTCATTGCCGCCTCCGTCCATGAAAATGGTCTGGATGTTTGCATTGTCGCGTTTCGCTTTGTTGTACTGATCACCGATATGGCTTACCATGGAGCCGGAGAGTGCATACCGGCGGAAGGTCTGTCCGGCCCAGCTCTGCAGGTTGTCGTGGATCTTGCCGGACAGGGCGAATATGGAATCGCCCAGGTTCACTACATCATTGCGGGTGGCGTTGCGTATCTCGCTGACGCTCAGCAGCGAGCATCCGGTAGCCGCCAGGATGAGAACAAGAAAAGCCGCACCCTTTACCAATGGCCCTACTTTGAACCTCCTCATACTTTACCTCCTCTTTGGACATTTTTTATTGATGAAAACACAGCCTTAAAAACAATACTCGACAGAATGCCGATCGTGTTTTCTTTCCTCTGGAATCAAGGTGAGGCCATATCAATGGGATATTATATTGTCTTATTGCTATATATGATATTGACTATAATAAATTACAAACCCTTGTCAAGGGCCGTCCAGCAGATAGAGAAATATGCCGGAAGCATTGGTGCGGCACCGGGGGTCTGTATCGGGATCCAATGCGGGGCCAGTGGCCGGCTGGTGCCGGTAGGGGATCTTGGACCGGGAGGGTATGGTCATCCCGCCGGAAACAGGGTGCATCCGCCGGATCAGACAGGGAAACCTCCACATACAGGGGGCCGTCGGCGTATACCAACGCCCTGCCCTTGCTTCACCAGGGCGGCATGCCGGTGATGCAGAACGAGAAGCGTACCACCTCTTCTGCCCCTGGAGCGCATTCGAGCTCCCAGAGAAGGATGCCGTCTTCATCTGGAACCGCCTCGGGTGTGGCCTTGACGAGCTCGGAGCGGACCGCTTCGTCTCTGGATACGGGTATCTGGTCCTTCAGGGCGACACGTACCGGATGAGCGCGGGCGTTCCTTATCGTGATGGTGTACGAGTAGGTGGTCTTATCCTTCTTGGTGATGGTCTTCTCATGGAAGACCTTCTCCTTGCGCTCCACCGCGATCCCCTCGTCCCTGCCCAGATCCACCGTGAACTCTTCTCCGGGTCTGGTCCGGCCGATGACCCCCCTGCCCATGAACTCGCCGTCCACATAGGCGCTGTAGGCCCCGGAAAGAATGGGTGCATTGCCGCCCCAGACCGCCGCGGCCCTCAGGAAGGCCCCGCTGTCGATCCGGGGGCAGGTGAGCCTCATGAACTCGGCCTGCATCTGTTTCTTCTGGAGCACGACCGTGCTGGGCGTCCCGTCGCCCGGCAACCTCACCGACCTTGCGGCACCGATCACATAGCTCGCCGATGTCGCCTTGACCTCGGCCTCGAAGTCCTGGTCCATCGCCGCCTCTTCAGGCGCTACGGCCATCGGGACCGCCTTCTGCTGCAGGGAGTCGGCCCGGTATCGCGGCATCCCTATATACCAGGGAACCGGCTCAGGCGCCTGGATGCCGAGCCCGGGTCTTCCTGTAGCCACCAGGAGCTCCTCGACCTCCCAGTCGGTTCCGGTGGCCTGCCGGATGACCGCCGATGCGTCGATTCTCATCATCCCCCGGGCTGGGTCAGCGTGCACGGCATACTCCGGGCTCCAGGAGCCTCCTCTCACAACGTACGACACCCGGAATTCTCCGTCACGATCCGTCTCTATGGTGATCAGGTACCCAGGCCTGCGCGAGACCGCGGCGAGCTGCTCTTCCAGGTCCTTCACCTCGGTGGAGAGCGCTTCGATCTCGCCGCCCAGCCCGATGTATCGCTTGTTGAGGGGCTCCACCCTTTCGTCGATGAAATTCAGAGCATCCGCGAGATGGGTCCGGGAAAAGGGCGCCTGGCCGTCCCTGATCCCGGCCGCGCCGAAGATCAGCTCGATCTGCCTCTCGACGGTCTTCCTGAGCATTCTCTTCTCTTCCAACAGCGAGCGCTTCTCCGCCAGCGCGGCCTTGAGCTGCTCGGTCTTGCCCGAGGTGAGCCGCCTGGGCTCGATGCTCATGGACCTGACGCTCCCGCCCCTCACCGGAGCCACGGTAACGGAATCAGGGATCAGATCGGGCGGGCACTCGATTACGAGGCAGCCGTCGACAGCAGGGCGTTCCAGGGTGAGAAAGGCCATATCCTGGTACAGCACCACCCTCTGGAAATCCTCAGCACGGGCGGCAACCGACAGAAAACCCACGAGCAGAAACACCAGAAGCGTTCTCTTCATACCCTTGCTCCTCCCCATCCATGCATGTGCCATGCAGGCTTGGAGTGATTGTACCGCAAATCCGGCACACGTCAAAAAGAAACCGTTCTTTTCCCCATCAGAAACAGGATTAGTAAAAAGCAATCAACGGCAAGTATCCAGCCCCTCCTGAATCTTTGGTGATCGGATTTATTAAAGAAAGATATGCGAGACCTCAAGCGGTCAGAACCGGAAGAATACCCCTGCATTGAACACGAACTGGGCGAAAAAATCAGACGACACCGCGACCGAGAGACCGCCCGGGTCGCTGAAGAAGACCGTGCCGCCTCCGTCGTCGTCGATCAGGGTGACGAACCCTCTCCCTTCGAATCGCAGACCGATGTGCTCGGTGGCGAATACCCGTGCACCGCCGCCCAGCCCCAGGGAAAACCGGGTCCGGGAATCAAGGCCCGAAGGCTCGGGATCGAGGTGGGTGACCCCCAGGGTCCCGGCGACGAAGGGGCGCACCGGCCCCTCATCGTGCCAGGTATAGGTGCCGCCGATGTGGATGTAGTGCACATCGAGGTCGAACAGCGCCTCTTCGGAAAGAAGCGGTCCATCGGCCTGAAGCTCGGTGGGCTGGCGGCTGTAGTAGAGCTCAACCTGCCTCCCCTGGCCCAGCGGGAAATCGATCGCAGCTCCCAGGCTGACACCCTCGTCCAGGTCAAGGTCGGTGCCTGAATAGGTCTCTTCGAACGAGCCCCCGAAGGTATAGCCTACCAGAGGCGTGACCTCCAGTTCGACAGTGCGGCAGAGATTGAGGGGAACGGCCGCGAGAATCAGAGACATAGCGACTATCCATCCCGGCTTCATTAAAAAAACCTCCCTTTGCCCCTTGTAATTCATATGTCTCACCTGTTCCGGAAGAATCAAGGGTTGAGCCGTACCTCCTACTGTCCGGAAGGGGTCTTTGTGCAGAACAAAAGCCATCGGCTCCTGTGGGAAGTCTCAAGGGGAGAGTTCAGCCAGCGATCAACCGATGCGGATGGACCTCAGGATTTCGCCGAACTCCCGGTCGCAGCGATAGGTGCCCTCGGTCGGGCCGGACATCACCACCACGAACATGGCATCCTCGGTGAAGATCACATAGCAGCGGGACAGGCAGTCCATCGTCTTCCCGTTCTGGTTATTCACGGTGTGTGTGGATTTAATGATGTTGGCCGGCCTCTCCGATATGACACCGTCCGATGTTGCCTCTACCAGGCAATAGTCATCGAGAACGATCTGGAGCTGAACGAGCTGCATCCCGAGAATGGTCGAACGGTCCAGGGCGCTCGTACCGCAGGTCGTACGGTACATGACCTGCACGGTGGGGATGACGAGATCAGAGATTCCGTGGTCATAGTGAAAGTATACGAAGGGGAGCCGGGCGTATCGTACCCTCTCGTCGAGTTCCCGGTAAAAAGGCTCGGCCTTGTCCTTCAGGTTCAGCACCCATACTGTGGGCATGAACACCCAGTCTTGAGGCTTTTCGATCGAGAATCCCAGCTCCGGGTTTCTGTAGATATTCTTCTCTTTCACCGTTCATCCAAGGGCCGAAGGGAGCCGATGATCACCTCTTCTCGCCCTGCACCTCTTGAAGGCCTTGCCGCCTGTGTCTCCGAGGACCCTGGGGACCGTTGATTCTGATCTCAGGGGGCATATTACAACATATAGTAATGGAGCACGGTCAAACCAAATCTCCGATGCTTCAAACAAGGGAGAGTCGTATGGTTACAGGCAGGAAAGCACGGGTGGCGGTAAACGGTTATGGAGTGATCGGCAAACGGGTGGCGGATGCTATAGCCCTGCAGGATGATATGGAACTGGTAGGGGTGGCCGATGTATCAACCGACTACCGTATCCGCGTCGCGGTCGAGAGAGGGTATCCGGTGTATGCCTCGGTCCCGGAAAAACGCGCGGAAATGGAGGATGCACGCATCCCGGTCGAGGGCGACCTGGACGATCTGCTCAAACATGCGGAAATCGTGGTGGACTGCACGCCCAAGGGCATCGGGGCGCGGAACCGGGACAAGTATAAAGAGGCAGGGGTCAAGGCCATCTTCCAGGGAGGAGAAAAACATTCTCTTACCGGATACTCCTTTGTGGCGCAGGTGAATTACGAGGGTGCGCTGAACAGGGATTTCACCCGGGTGGTGTCCTGCAATACCACCGCACTGTGCAGGATCTCGCACGCACTTCTGAGGAAGGGATGGGTCGATCGTGTGCGCGCCGTACTCCTGCGCAGGAGCACCGATCCCTGGGAGTCGCACAACACGGGCATGATCAATACCGCGATCCCGGAGACCAAGGTCCCGAGTCATCAGGGTCCTGATGCAAAGACCGTGATCCCGGATCTCGACATCACCACCATGGCGGGCGCAGGTCCGTTCAATCTGAGCCATCTCCACTATGCCATGGTCGAGACTACCCGAAGGGTGAGCATGGACGAGCTCATCCACGCACTGTGGGAAGAACCGAGAATCGTATTCATCAGCGCGGGAAACGGCCTTGTGGCGCTGAACTCGGTCATCGAGCTCATGAGGGATATGAAGAGGCCGCGCAACGACATGTGGGAGGTTGCAATCTGGGAGGATGCGCTCTCCACGGATAATCGGGAGGTCTACATGACCTTCCAGGTCCACAACGAGGCCATTGTGGTGCCCGAGAGCGTGGACGCGGTCAGGTCGCTGACCGGTCTTGAAAAAGACTGGCGGGTCTCTGTGGCCAAGACGGACGAGTCGCTCGGCATCGTCAAGAGCTTTTTCCCCAAGACCATTCCCGAGGAAACCATCTATGCGGAGATGGGCAGAAAGCTCAGCAGATCGGAGCGCGAACATCAGAAAGAAGGCTTCAAGGGAGCTGAAGAACCCACGGGATCGGTGTTCTCCAAAGAGCAGAGAAGCTACTGGCTCGGGAAATGACCAGGGGAGGCTCCCGCTCCACCGCCTGCGGTGCGCCTCCTCTCCGAATGATACCGCCGTATGGGAAAACCGCCGGAGGCGCGGCCCCGCCTGGAAAGCCCCCGGACGGATGTCCCTTAAGACATCTTTCTCATATCAGCATACTGTACCCTCAATCTTGTAAAGACTTAAGAAGGCAGGGCGTATTCCCGCCAATTCTTAAGCCTCATTCGTTTTCGCTTACTTGAGGACCCTTCCAAGACCGAAGGCTCGCCGTTGAGTTCTGCACCTTTCCATACGTCTCAGCGATGTTCTTCATGTTGTGTGATCGAAAGCAGTGTAGTATACATTCTCTTATACTCCGCCATCAGGGAAAATAGCATTGGAATGAGAGTTTTGGAGATATCCTTGTTCAACCGTTTGCTCGCTCGCCTGAGGATGACTTCGTCCGGGCCGGGCATCACGGTGCTTGTCGCGGTGGTTTTTTTCCTCTTGTCCCCGGGCAGTGCCTCGCCTCTCCATTCCGCCAGCCCCTCGGCAGACAACCCAACAGCTGCCCCCGCCGAGGCTCCTGTTCTCGTGGTGAGCGGCGATATGGATTATCCTCCCTATGAATTCCTGGAGGATGGGGTACCCACCGGCTTCAATATCGATCTCATCCAGGCTGTGGCCGAGGTCATGGATCTTTCCATACAGATCGATCTGGGTCCGTGGAACCAGGTCAGACACCGTCTGGAAACGGCACAGGTAGACATCCTCGCAGGCATGTACTACTCACCGGAAAGAGACCGCCATGTCGATTTCTCCGTGCCCCATACGCTGGTCACCCCGGGGCTGTTCGTGCGCCAGGACTCGCCGATCCACTCCCTCGAAGATCTCCGGGACAGGCAGGTTATCGTCCAGCAGGGCGATATCATGCACGATTACCTGAAAAAGACCGGGTTGACCTCGCACATCATCCCCGTAAGAGACCCTTCGCAGGCGATGAGGCTGCTCGCTTCGGGGCGCCACGACGGGGTACTGCTCTCATCGAAGATGCAGGGGCTGTACATCGCAGCGCAGTACCGGCTCGACAACCTTGAGAATGTTGCCGCAGACATCCCCCCGAGGGAGTATTGCTTCGCGGTGTCGGAAGGGAACTGGAAACTGCTCCATCAGCTGAACGAGGGGCTCAATATCATCAAGGCCACCGGCAGGTACAAAGAGATCTACGACAACTGGTTCGGGGTGTACGAGCAGACCAGGTGGTGGGAAGACGCAGTAGGGTTCCTGGCCATGCCTCTTGCACTGGTGCTCGCCCTGATCGGGGCTATCCTGTTGTGGTCGTGGTCGCTCAGGAAGCGGGTCAATCAGCGGACCAGAGAGCTGAAGGAATCGGAAGAGCACCTGAAGACCCTGTTCCGGGAATCTCCGGCCATTGTCACCATCACCTCGACGGTCGACGGGAGATTCGTGGAGGTAAACCGGGCGTTCGAACGCCTGTCCGGGTATACCCGTGATGAAGTCATTGGACATACCACCCTTGAAATTGGCCTTTTTGCAGATCCAGACGACCGCCAGCACATCGTTGACAGGATGGACAGCCAGGGGCAGGCCCAGAATATCGAGATCAACCTGAAGAGCAAATCCGGACAGGTTATCGTGGGGCTGCTTTCGGCAACCCCGATCACCCTGAGAGGAGAGCCCTGCATCCTGAGCGTATTCAGCGACATCACCGAGCGCAAGCGTGCCGAGGAGGAAAAAAAACGGCTTGAGTCCCAGCTCGTGCAGGCCCAGAAGATGGAGGCCATCGGCAACATGGCGGGCAGCATTGCCCATGACTTCAACAACATCCTCACGGCTATTCTCGGGTACACCGAGCTTGCGCTGGAATCGCTGAAAAGCGGGAGGGTCCTGGACGAAAAACTCGCCCGTGAGATTATGGAAATCCGGCACTCTGCCCAGCGGGCCGCAGCCCTCGTCCAGCAGCTGCTGATCTTCAGCCGCCGGGAAATGATCAAGTCCGAGGTGCTGAATCCCTCGGAAATCCTCCTGGGAATGGAGGAAATGCTTAAGCGGCTGATCACGGAGAATATCACCCTGAGCATTTCTTCAGGCGACGGGGTATATCCGATCCTCGCTCATGCCAACCAGATCGAGCAAATCATCCTGAATCTCGTGGTCAACGCGCGCGATGCCATGCCCGAGGGCGGCAGGATCGATATCGAGCTCGTTGGTACCGTTCTCGACGAGGCCTATGTGGCAGAACACCCGGAGGCCCGCACCGGACCTCATGTCCTGCTCACGGTCAGCGATACGGGGCACGGCATGGACGCACCCACCATGGCGCGCATCTTCGATCCGTTCTTCACCACCAAAGAGCGCGGAAGGGGCACCGGCCTGGGCCTCTCCAGCGTCTACGGCATCGTCAAGCAGTCGGGCGGACATATCACGGTCTTCAGCCAGCCTCACCAGGGGACGACCTTCAAAATCTATTTCCCTGCATCATCCGCCGAGGTTCTGAAAAAACCGCCCGCGCCCGATGAAAAAGAGGTCCCCGGAGGGACTGAAACCATCCTCTTGTGCGAGGACGACGAGAATGTACGCCGGCTCAGCACAGAGATCCTTGAATCGAAAGGATACCGCGTCATTGCCGCCGCCAACGGCAGGGATGCCATCGCGCTGGCAAAGAGAACAGGCGGCATCGATCTCCTGGTCACGGACATCATCATGCCCGGCATGGACGGCCGCACGCTTGCCGAACACTTGAAAGAAAGCCTCGCAGGGCTGAAGGTCCTGTTCATTTCCGGCTATACCTACGACGTTATCGTCGATCAGGGCATCCTAGATGCAGGGGTCAACCTTCTCATGAAGCCGTTCACCCGTTCAGAACTCCTGGAAAACGTCCGCAGGGTGATCGATGCGGGATGACGGGACCGCAGGGCCGAATGTGCGCGCAAACCGGGTGACAGGGCGAAAAGGCTGCTTACGAAAGGCGTATCTTCCGCTTCTGCTCGTCCGGTTGCTGCCGGTAGAGGATCGCGACATTGCCGATAAGGCCCACCGCCTCGCTGGACGTGCGTTCGGCGATCTCGCGTGAGAGCTCCCTGCGCTCCTCCTTGAAGTCGACGAACTTGACCTTGATGAGCTCGTGGGAGTCCAAGGCCTCGTTCACGGCCTTTATCAGCTCAGGGGTGATCCCCTGCTTGCCCACCTGAACCACGGGGTTCAGGCCGTGCGCCCTGCCCCGCAAATACTTCCGCTGTGCCCCTGTAAGAGATTTCACCAGACATCCACTCCTTAAAAAGTGCATCCTGCTTACGGCCCGGCATCGGCTCTCTTTGTCATATCAGGCCAATGGCATCCGATGGCCGGGACAGCCCTTTTCCGTTCCGCGGTCCCCATGCCCGGCTGCCGGAGGGACGCCGTCCGGAGCGCTATCGGACCGTCATGTTTTCCGGCTAGAGCCGGTAGGTTTCCACGATCCGGCGCTCCATCTCCCCCTCGATCCGGGCGATGACCTCCACATGCTCGGCAATGGAAGAGTTCTGGAGCTTGTGGCGCAGAAGCTCGTCCACCTGGTAGATCCCCGCGGAATTGGCCAGGGTGATTACGATCCTGACCGGCCGTTCCTCCCCGGGCTCGATATCGACGTTTTCCACGGCCCGAGCCGAAATCGAATGGATGTTCACCTTCCCCGCCTCGAACGGGATGCGCGACCTGCCCTGCGACATGTCCAGTGCATCGGCCACCTTCAAGACCCCCGCCTCGACGGTCAGACAGGTTTCCTTTGCGTTGTGCGCAACGATGGCATGCATGACCTCGGACGTCATGATGGTCAGCGCAGGCTCTTCATACACCCCCTCAAGGAGCTGCCGGGACTTCGGGTAGGCGAGGACGAGGCTGTGCCGTTCGTGATCGTGCCGGTGAATCGCGATGCCGATGTCGTGAAGACAGGCCGCTAGGACCACGACCACCTCGGCGTCGTGGACCTCCATGCCGTAGTCCTTCACCACGGATGGAACCACGCCCCCCCTGACCAGGAGGCGCAGTATCCTCAAGCCCGCATTCGAGGCGATCCGGATGTGGACCTCGCCGTGGTCATTGATGCCGCTGCGGTCCACGGCGTTCATGTTGGCGCACTTGAAGAGCTGGATCAGCTCAGCGTCGTTCCCAATGTTCTCGAGCACCTTCTGAAGCTTGAGATTGCCTTTTACGGGGATATGAAAGCTCATGTTACGTCCTTGTTCCTCACGCATTACCCAGATCAGAACAAGCACATACATCATTCTTTCCAGGCAAGGCAAGAAGAGCTTACTCCCCCGTCCCTGCGGAGTCACCGGCCTGAGGCTGCTGCAGCATCTCCGGAACGAGTTCTGCGAAGGCATCACCCCCATCATTGTCCACATAGACCCGGGCCATGAAATCATGCTCGTCCCCAGGGGTCAGCGTTCCCAGGGCCGTGAAGGAATACACGTTTCCCGCCTCAATCTCTGCCTCTTCAAAGGCCGCCACCGGGGCTGCGTTTTCCGAATCGGTGATCACAAAGATATAGCCCCCCGGCCTCAGCTCGGTATATTCCGTGACCACTCCGAACGAGACGCCTTCAAACACCGGGGCGCCCCCTTCCGAGCCTGTCCTGACATCCACTGCAGGTACATCGGGGGCCGCGTGCACGAAACGGACGAATGCCTTGTCTGCTGCCGGGTCCTGTGAGTCGATCGTCACAACCGGCCGGAAATCAGCCGGAGATCCCATGATGAAGAGGGTCGTCCCTGCCTGAGGTTCAAGACCGTGTTCATCGAGGGTGATCATCGTATCGGTGCTTCCGGCTGGGGTCACCTCGATGGTGTGCGCACCCGAAGGCACGATCTCGTATCCCGAGCTCTCCCCATGGTCCAGGGCCTCGATGAGCAGGGTGTCGTCCAGATAGACATCGACCTGCGGGACGCCGACACCGGTGTGGATCACCCTCAATTCGGATTCCAGGACCTCTTCGCCCACGATATCATCATCGTCGTCGTCATCGCATCCCAGGGCCCCTGCCACCAGAATCCCTGCACAAGCAAGCATGATTATTGTCTTTTTCATAACAACCTCCTCATCTTCCAATCCTTCTCACCCCCGCCGCGGTCGTGTACGTGCATGCCGGCTGGAACAGCCGTGTTTCAGCCCGCAGCGGAGTTCACGGCAAGTGTCTCCTGCCGGCGGGCAGTACAGCCGAAAGAAAGGGTCAGTGATTGCCGTCCGTTACAAGTCCACAGGCACCAGATCCACAGATTGGATGCCCTCCTCATTGTCGGTGAAAACCCGCACCGTGAAATCGTGTGCATCGCCCCCGTCCAGCGTACCCACCGCGATTATGGTGTAGACCCTCTCGCTCTCGAGAACGATCGCCTCGAAGGCCGCCAGAGGGACCGTGTCGTCTGCAGCGGTGACCACGAACACATAGCTGTCCGGCGCCAGATCGACATAGCCGGTGGCTTCCGGAAAGGTGACTCTGCTGAACACTTGGGTGCCGTCACCGGCATCGACCTTGAGGTCGATTGCAGGGGCATCCGGGACTGCGTGCACGAACCTGACCCGGGCCCGGTCGTCGAGCAGGTGCCGGGAATCTTCCGCTATGAGCGGCTGAATGTCTGCCTGCTCGCCCACGACAAAGATGGTGATGATGTCCAGCGGCATGAGAACGAGGTTTTCAACCGAGATCAGCAGCGCGGTCTCGTCTTCGGCCGGGGTTATTTCGATGTCGTATACATCAGAGAGTATGGAGGCGTATCCCGAGCTCTCACCATACTCCAGCGACTCGATGGCCCGGGCATCATTGAGAAAAACCGCCACAGGCGGCGTATCGAAACCGGCATGAATCACCCGCAGGCCCGTAAAGTAGTTGTTCACCAGGGTGATTTCATCGTCATCGTCGCATCCCGGAAGCCCGCATGCCAGAAAGACAATGCACATGGATACATACAGCACCCTTCTCATAGCAACCTCCTCGTACACTTCCATTATTGCCGGTTTATCCGACACTGGCGAAAAATCTGCCCCGCTGGAGTTTCACTCCCAGGTTTTTCGAGCGGACGATCCCCTTCTTCCCCTGCCTCCTTGAAGAGGGAAAAAACAGGAGGTGACCATACCCTGCACAGGGCCGGGGGAGGTCGTGGTGCTTAAGTCGATATCCTCACGGATGAAATGGAGAAAACCAGCCTGAAATTCAGTATAATCCGGCAAGGGGGATTCTCAACACACTGGGGGATACCATGGATGGGACCAGCTGAATAGTGTACAAGGGGAGGTATGGATGGAAACGGATTTGTGACTCAGGGCCGATGATGGTTTGGCCCCATGAATCGTCTCCCGGCGGCAGACAGCCTTGAACAGGAAAAATTGCGAATAAAGCGGGGAAAGGAGCACCTCAAGCAGGTGAAAAAGGACGAAAAAGACCGAGCTCAAACGCCGGAAAAAAGAACCGGACGGCCCGTGAGGAAAGGAAAGAACAGCAGCCTGGCTCACGCCGCCCGGCATCCGCAGGCACGCGATTCAACCGGCCTCCCCTGCGCAGGGGAGGCCCCCGAACCCCCGGCGTCCGCTGCCGGAAAAGGCGGCCGGGCATGAACCGGGCGTTCACGCACGCCCCATGCTCAAGACCGGAAGCGATGATTCCGAAATCCTCCCGTATGGACACCGCAGTAAGACAGCACGCGCACGAGGGATCATCGCGGCCGGCCTTCTGGGCCCTTGGGGCCTTTTTGGCCGTCGTGATCCTGGGAGGAATCTACCTGCCCTCTAATGGCCCTTGTTTAGAGCCCGTCACCTACCGCATCGGCTCGGTGGACCCGCGGTTCAGCCTAGGCACCGCGGAGGTGGCCGAGGCGGCCGAACGGGCCGCAACCGTGTGGGAAGAGGCCTCGGGCAGAGACCTGTTCCGTGAGGAGAGCGGCGGTGCAGTGGAAATCAACCTTGTCTATGACTACCGCCAGGCCACAGCAGACAAGCTCAAAGGGATAACCGGGAAGATCGAGAACACCCGAAGCTACTATGAATCCCTGAAGCTCTGGTTCTCCACCAGGGAAGCCGAGCACCGGCAGCGCCGTGACTCCCTCTCGCAGGATATCGACGCCTACAATGAACGGATCCGGGCCTTCAATGCCCGGTACGAAGACGCCTCACGGAGCGGAAGGATAACGGAAGACCTCTACCGGGATCTGACCGAGTGCAGGGAAGAGCTCGACAAAGAACGCGAATCCCTGCAGTTACGCAAAGACGAGCTCGACGGGGAGGCCCAGGCATTGAACGATCTGGTCACACTCATCAACCAGATCGCGCAGAGTCTGAACCTCGAGGTGGTGAACTATCAGACGGCCGGAAAGCCTCTTCAAGATGAGTTCCAGGAAGGATGCTACCAAAAGGAGGGAGGGCGACAGAGCATCACCATCTTCTACTTCAGCGGCCGCGAACATCTGGTGCGGCTCCTTGCCCATGAGCTCGGCCATGCCCTGGGCCTGGGCCATGTCGACAATCCGGACGCCCTCATGTACCGGATCAACCAATCCGAGAGCCTCCACCCCGCCCCGGAAGATCTGGCCGCCCTGAACGCGCTGTGCGGCGGGAAGGAGTGAGGCACACTCCGAAGACCGGCATCAGCCAGGGCAGTCAAGGGGATGGACCTTATCATGGCGGCCCTTCTTCCACCCATAAGAAGCGGTCTTGAGAAGGGAGATCCCATGAAACTTAGCTCGTCTCCGCAGGTATCCTGACTCTTTGTCCGCGCACCGGCAGGTCTTTTCGTCCCTCACCTCTCTCAATACTCCTTCACCGGGTTCAGATTCAGGACGCGCCTGAGGCAGACGAGCTCTCCCACGTGGAAGGCATTGTGATCCGCTGCCAGGAGTATCTCCCTCAGGACGGTGTACTCCTTTGCATGGGGGATGGGGCTGAAGAAATCGGTCCTGGGGTCGCGGACCAGATGTTTGAGCGCTTCGAGATCGGCCCTGAATTTGTTTGCGATATCGACCCATACGGCCGGACTTGCCTGCTCGCCGGGATGGGGCCAGTAGCCGCCGGGAAAATCCGGAGATATGTGGCCGGGGTTCCTGACAAACTCAAGGATGTCCCACTGGACCACCTGCATGTGGAAAAGCAGGTGCCAGATGAGATAGCTGCCCTGGGGCACCGGGGTGTTGATCCTGTCCAGAGGAAAACCTTCAACAGCCTTGTCAAAGCTCATATGGGCGTTGCCTCCCTCCAGGAGGGCAATGAGCTGCTCGCGGGTTACCCTGTCGATGAGCGTGGTCACCGCTTTTCTCCGCTTGCCCGAACCTTCATGGGTGGAGCAGATGTCCCGGCATTTCCTTCCCGCCTGCCGCTCTTTCGCCCCGGGTCCCCTCCCAGGCCGATCCCGCATACGAGAAGATCCCGTGTGGCCCTGATCCATGCAGCAAGCGATCTCTTCAGAAGCTCCGCCCGTGTTTCTTCCCGCGGTATTCTCATGATCCCCTTGTAAAATGGAAAGAGCGTCCCCCCGAAGCTCTGTTTGAAATCGCTCAGGCCCTTGAGCTTTCCTTCCCGGATACCGGGAAATGCCTCGCCGGTCTCATACCACTGGATGCCGCTTTCCGCCATCCACTCTATCGCCTGCCACTGGATGAGGGAGTTCGCGCACACTTCCAGGCCCTGCCTGCTTGCAGCCCCTGTCCAATAGACGGCCCTGTCTTTGAAGATCCCGAAATTCTCCGCAGCCACCACACGTCCCCCATACTCGGCAAACCAGACGCGGCAGCGCCCGTCGGAGAGGAACTTCTCCCACATTTTCCTGAAAAAAGCCTCGGGATGAGCAGGCACACCTGTACGATCATAGGTTTCACAGTGGAGCCTGTAATAGGTGTCCGCTTCATCCATGCCCGCCTCCCGGACCCTCACCCCCAGTTTCTCGGCCTTGCGCACCGCGGTCCGTGCGCGGCCTTCCATGTTTTGCCACACAGCGTCCCGGCCTTTACGGACATCTACAATCAATGTCTGGGTGAGGGCGTTTTCGCATCCCAGAGACAGCAGGGGGTTCACCAGCGGGCAGTTGCCGCCGGTGTGCGCCGGGGCAAGGGGTGAAAGCGAGAGCATGACGGTGCTGATTCTCTTTTCTCCGGCCAGAGCCTGAAGGTGCTCACGTATACATTCATACACGCTGCCCCGGTGTTTTCTGCCGAGCCGGTTCTCCAGTGCAGGCCCGCCTATCGAGCTCATGGAGTGACGCGTATGGACGAAACAGGGCACAACCGCCACCAGACTTCCTCCATGGTCACGGTCTATGATCCCGAAGCTCACATCATGCATATCCGGCCAGGCGGCCCGCAGCTCCGCCATGTCGAAACAGTGCCACAGCCAGGCCTCGTCACTCGCCAGGACAAAACCGTTCCAGGCCTCTGCTCCGATCTCGTTTCTGGTCTTTACTTCGAGATTCACTGGTACGAACCTTACTTAAAGAGCCCTCCCTTATAGACCCTCCCCAAACCGAACTGCACTTATCACATGTATAATAGCAGGCAGGCCTGTCAGCACAATCCTCCTCTCATCAGGGCCCCGGCTCCTGCCGCAGGACAGCCTTGCCCGGACAATGCTTCCGTCTCCTTGGCGGAAATCCGATCATTATCCCGCCCCTTTTTATGCGCTTACAGGATGAGAAAAAATATTTTTCCCTTGATTCATCATCGAATCACGGGCATTATTGCTGTTGGTAATACCAACAGCCTGCGAGGGGGTATTTTCATGAAGGATATGCTGGGGCCGCTCAAGACCGAGAGTCTGAAACAGGTGTTCATCTCGCGGTTCGAAGATCTGATCCTCACGGGCAGGCTTGCCATCGGCCAGAAACTGCCCCCCGAGCGCGAGCTGGCGCTCCAGCTGGGGGTGAGCAGGCCCGTGGTGCACGAGGGGCTCGTTGAGCTGGCAGCCAAGGGACTGGTGAAGCTGAAGCCCCGAGCGGGCGCTGTGGTGAGCGATTACCGGAAAGAGGGCTCGCTCGCCATCCTGGAGTCGCTCGTCAATTTCCAGCGCAGCGGCCTGGACCCCGAGCTGCTGGAGAGCCTCATCCAGGTGAGGGCACTGGTGGAGAACGAGACCGCCCGGCTCGCCGCACTCAACCGTACGGACGCCCACATCGAGACCTTCCATGAAATCATGAATGCCGAGGAGTCGGCCGATCCCCGCGATATCGACAAGATCACCGCCCTGGACTTTGAGTTTCACCTCACCATGGGCATCGCATCGGGAAATCTCGTCTATCCCATGCTCATCAACTCGTTCAGGCCGGTGTATATGTACTTCACCTCGATCTTCTTCTCCGATCCTGAAGTAATCCCCGCAATACTCCGGTTTCACCGGAGACTGCTTGCGGCGGTCGAGAAACAGAACCCGAAACAGGCGGTGGCAATCATGACCGAGACCCTCGCCCACGGCGAGCAGCGCCTGAGAACACTGCTTCCCCGCCGGTAAAAAAGGAGGTGTGCCATGGCAATGGCAGTTGCGCTCGATGACCCGGGCAAAAGGATCAAGAAACCGAAAAACCTCTCCCCGCGGATCCAGTGGCTCCGCGACTATTACTTCCAGGGGGCAAGCCGCGCGTGGAACAACGAATTCACGGCCTGGGGCACGGGCATGCCCTGGGACGTGCAGTTCGACGAGATGACCTTCTACATCGTGCCCGAGACCTATGCCTTTCTCCAGACCTTCCGGTCCTCCATGCAGCAGGCCGCGCGTACCGTGAAGCTGGATCCCGCCTTTTGGACCTGGAGCCTGCCCGAACGCAAGGCATGGTTCATCCGGGAGGTGATGGTGAACTACGTCCCCTGCGAGATCCTGCCCGGAGACCTCATCGCGGGCGGCCGCTTCAATGTCCAGACATCCATGTGCTGGACGAAAAAGGAGGCAAGGCAGCGCGACCGGCTCATCTACGGCAGGAAGGGCGCACGGGCGTCGATGAAGTGGTTCCACGACCACGGCTATGGTAATTCCGGCGCCACCTCGGGCCATCTCATCCCGGGATACGAGCGGGTCCTGAACCTGGGCTGGAAGGGTATCTACGAGGACCTTAAGCGCCGATACGAGTTCCTGAGTCCAAAAGAGAAGAAGGGGAGCAAAGGCGCACAGCTGCGCGCCATGATGACCGCTGCCACCATGCCGAGGGATCTGGCCTACAGATATGCCGGACTCTGCGAGAGGCTCGCCGGTGAGGAGCAGGACCCGGCCCGGAAACAGGAGCTCGTCCAGATGGCGGAGAACCTCAGGCATGTGCCCTGGGAACCTGCGCGCACGTTCTGGGAGGCCGTTCAGGCGCTGTGGCTCACCCACATGCTCGTCATGAGCGACGAGAACTATCCGGGCCCGGGCGTGTCCTTCGGCAGGATCGACCAGTACCTCCTGCCCTACTGGGAGCATTCGATCGCGCAGGGCATGGACCGGGAGTTCGGCAAGGAGATCCTCAAGTGCTTCTGGATCCACGCCAACACGGTCTACGACGCCATGGTCCGGATCGGGAACATGGGCATCACCTCGGGCTACGGCCAGCTCATCACCCTCTCGGGCATGGGCAGGGGCGGCCGCGACATGACCAACGACCTGACCTATGCCATGCTCGAGGTGATCGACGAGCTCTCGCCCATCCTGGAGCCAAAGCCCAACATCCGGCTCCACAAGGGGAGTCCGGATGAGCTCCTGGACAAGGTGGTCGACATGATCTCCACGAGCCAGGGCTCGCCTTTTCTGCTCAACTTCGACGAGCGGTCCATGGCGGGCATGATGCGGCAGGCGAAGAAGGCCCATGTCGAGCATCTCATTAACGAGGACAATGTGCACGACTATGCGCCGGTCGGCTGCCTGGAGAACACCATGGTGGGCAACGACCGCTCCGGGACCGTGGACAACAACCTCAACCTGCTCAAGGCCGTGGAGCTCGCCCTGAACGACGGGAAAGACTTCTTCGACTTCGTCGATCCCATCACGGGCAAGCGCGAGAAGGTGCGGCAGGCGGGCCCCCGGACCGGAGACGTCGAGTCGCTGAAGACATGGGACGACTTCTGGAACGCCTATGCCAGGCAGACACAGTACATCATCGAGCAGTGCGTGGAGCTCTACGAAAAATCCGAGTCGATCCGGGCCCGGTTCTGTCCCACGCCCTATCTGTCCTGCCTGGTGAAGGGGTGCGCGGAGAAAGGCATGGACATCACCCAGGGTGGTGCCGAACTCAACTTCACCACGCTCGAGGCCGTGACCTTCGCTACCACGGTGGACAGCCTGCTCGCGATCAAGCATCTGGTGTACGACACGAAGCAGTGCAGGCTTCAGGAGCTGGTGAAGGCGCTTAAATCAAACTGGCAGGGCTTCGAGAAGCTCCAGGCCTTGGCTGCGTACAAGACACCCAAGTACGGCCGCGACGACGACAAGGCCGACGCCATGGCCCGGGCCGTCATGGACCTGTGGTGCGAGAAGACATGGAAGCACAAAACCCGCTCCACGGGCAGGCAGTTCAGGCCCGGGATGCTCAGTTGGAACTACTGGGTGGGCGACGGGTTTATCCTGCCGGCGAGCCCGGACGGAAGGCCCAAAGGGAGATTTCTCTCAAACGCCATCTGCCCGGTGAGCGGGGCCGACATCAACGGTCCCACAGCAAACATGAACTCGGTGGGCAAGGCCCTGGGCGGCAAGGCGGAAAACGGTCCCGGAGACTGGGACGGCTACCTCAACTGCCTGCCCAACGGCGCGAGCCACACCATCTCCTTGAATCCGTCGCTGCTCAGGGACCCAGAGCACAAAGAGAAGTTCAAGGCCTTTCTCAAAGGGAGCCTCGAGCAGGGAGGGACCTCGCTCCAGATCAACATGATCGACGCGCCCATGCTGCGCGATGCCCAGAAGAGGCCCGAGGAGTACCAGTCGCTCCTGGTGAGGATCACGGGCTATAACGCCTACTTCACCGCGATAGGCCGCGAGCTGCAGAATGAGGTGATCGCAAGGATCAGCCATGAGTCGATCTAGGGAAAGCGCAGGCAGAAGATCGCCGGGTTCGTACCCCGCACAGAGTGGCGGGCCGGTATGAAGACCGATGTGCAGCGCCCGGAAAAGCTCCAGGGGCTCATCCTGAGGATCCAGCGGATGTCCACCGAGGACGGTCCGGGCATCAGGAGCACGGTTTTTTTCAAGGGGTGCCCGCTTCGATGCGTATGGTGCCACAACCCGGAGAGCATCCCGGACAGGCCGCAGATGCACTGGGTAGGGTCGCGGTGCATCGGCTGCATGAGCTGCATCGAGGCGTGCCCGGAAAAGGCGCTTAGTGCAGCTGGCTCGGGCATCGATATCGACAGGCTCTCATGTACGGACTGCCTCTGCTGCGCAGAGGTCTGCCCGTCTACGGCCATGGAGATCTACGGCAGGTACTATAGCCCCGAGGAACTCGTGAACGAGCTGGTGAAGGACCGCGTCTACTTCGAGCAGTCGGGGGGCGGGGTGACCCTTTCGGGCGGCGAGCCGGCGCGCCAGCCGGATTTTGCTCGCAAGGTATTGGAATCGCTGAAAGAAAAAGGCATCCACACCGCGCTCGACACCTGCGGCCAGTGCCCTTGGGAAAGGCTTGAAATGCTCCTGCCATTCACCGATTTGCTGCTCTACGACCTCAAGCTCATGGACGAGCAGCTCCACCGGGACTATACCGGTCTGAGCGGCAGCCAGATCCAGCGGAACCTCGCCCGTGTCAGAGACTATCGGGAAGAGCACCACAACTCCCTTGAGATCTGGGTCCGCACCCCGGTCATTCCCGGCCACACGGACAGTGTTGAGAACATCCGCGCAATCGGCGCCTTTATCCATGACGCCATGGCCGGGGCCGTCTCTAAGTGGGAGCTCTGCGCGTTCAACAATCTCTGCATTCACAAGTACGACGGGCTCGGGATCGACTGGAAGTGCCGGGACTACGGGCTTGTGACGGAGAGCGACATGGAGCGCCTGGTGCAGGCGGCATCAGAGTCGGCGGGCAGGGACGTGATCGTCCATGCGAGCGGTGCGACCATGGGAAAAGAATCCGGCGGGCATCCACCGGCACCGGAGAAATCATGTCCCCCGTCAGGCTGTGAAACGCCCCCGTGAGCGGAATGGCATTTCCAGGAAATCACCCATATGGGTACTGCTGACTTTAAGGATCGAAAGGTGAGATACGGCAGGCCCCTAAGGCATGAAAGCCCCTAAGGGCGGGACTGTCAGTGAGCATATAAGGAGGACGGGCAATGAAAACGAAATCGAACCGGTTCGACGAGCGGGATCTCAGGGAGTTCGAACCCGAGGCAAAGGTTGGCCTCATCGCGACGGTCAACCCAGAGGGGCTGCCCCATGTCACCCTGATCACGGCCCTTCAGGCGAAAACCACTGAAAAGCTCATTTGGGGCCAGTTCTCTGAGGGCCTGAGCAAACGTCACGTGAAGGACAACCCCAAGACCGGCTTTCTCATTATGACGCTCTCGAAGAGTCTCTGGCGGGGCAAGGCACTCTGGACTCATCAGGAGCGCAGCGGCGAGGATTTCGATATGTTCAACAGCAAGCCCATGTTCCGTTACAATGCCTATTTCGGCATCCACACCGTGCACTACATGGACCTGATCGAGACCGCGGGCCGGGAGCGCCTGCCCATGGGGCGGATCATCCTCTCTTCCCTGCTCACCAGGGCCGGAAAGTCCGCAGTGCGCACCCCGAACTTCAAACGGATACTCAAACCCTGGGCCCAAGGTCTGTTCAACCGGCTGGACAGCCTGAAGTTCCTCTCCTGGGTGGACTCCGACGGGTTT
The DNA here is from genome assembly GCA_001896555.1 of Candidatus Phosphitivorax anaerolimi. Classification (GTDB taxonomy): domain Bacteria; phylum Desulfobacterota; class Desulfomonilia; order UBA1062; family UBA1062; genus Phosphitivorax; species Phosphitivorax anaerolimi. The sequence goes on along the minus strand of MPOS01000014.1, from coordinate 83,419 downwards.
CCGGTCATCATCCCCCTCATCCAGTGCCAGGCCGCGGACAGCACCCGGCTGGCCTTCTCCCCCCTTGCCTACGGTGACGAGCTCAAGCGCCTGGAGCGGGGATCGGTCGTCGCCGTGTTCGGGCTCACCATGGACATGGAAGATGTGCTCGTCAGGGGTGTGTTCGGCGGGTTCGAGAAGAGGCGCGGTATCACCCTCGGTGTCATGGACATCGACTGGGTGTATAACTCCATGCCGCCCAAGCACGGCCAGATCTACCCCGAGGTCGCACTCGAGCCGGTCACGCAGTTCTGATGCCGTCCCGTCCTCAGGCGGTGCAGGCTTCATCCTGACGAAGTGATTACAGGCTCTTATCAGGCGGGAGCTGGGTACGCATGGCGGGAGAGGCTTTTATTGCGCCCATCTCCTGATGCTTCCTTTCCATGCCGGCAGGAAGAGCGGTATCCTGAGGGCGCACGCAGCAGGGATGCATCCAGGGGTGGATTTCCGTTACAGAGGAGGTTGCGGTCCGAGTTCCCAGGTATCGACTCCGTTGTTGCGGTGGATCCGGATGAACCCCTTATCACGGCTTATCTCGATCCGGCTCACGTCATCCATGCCCTTAGGACTGACCACCACAGGCTCCTGGATATCGATGTACCCCAAGGCGGGCGGCATCACCAGACGATCCTTCTCCACCTCGAGCTTCGTTTCGCCCTCCCGGTACAGGACGATCCGGACATCACGGGCAACGACCTGCTTGTAGAGGTTGGTGCTGAAGCCCATGAACTTGGTCTTCTTCATGTGAAAGCTGGAGGCCCGGACCGACAGGTCGTACGGCCCGATCTTCTCCATGACATGGATTTCCTTCACATAGGGACCGATCCGTGCGAGGCGCTCAGGGACCCTGCTTTGGGACACCGCCTGCCCGTCGCCATCCGGGAGGAAGAGCAGCAGCAGAATGCCTGCAGCCAGGGCTGCGAGAACAACCAAGGCCAGGGCACTGTGAATGATCTGTCTTCGCATTGCGAGGTGATTGTCGAGAGGGAGAGGTCGATCGCCCCATCCCTCTCTGATCATTATCACTCTTCCGCCTCAGGGAGCAGCTTGATGGAACCCCCGTTACTGTCACCGTTGCACCAAACCCGGACAATGTTCAACGAGCCCTTTTTCACCAAACGAGAGAACCCGTTGAGGCTCATTTCGAATCCAGTGTCCCCGCCTGAAAACAGGGTTGGCGGATCTATTATGGTTAAAGTGTCATAGCCATAGCATAAGGCATAGTAATCCATTTCGGAGTCCCCGGGATATTTTTCGAGAAAAAGATCCACTCCCACACTGTCATAATACATTCCATAGTAATACCAGGGGAAACCATACTGCATACTCAGCCATGCCCTTGAATGCCATTCATTGCCCGAGGAGGGTTCATACCCGGTCTGAAGACAGAGATAGAGTACATCGCCTTCTAGATCCCGCGCGATCTTGAACACGGTTTCTCCCGCGGTCTGGAAGGCTTCAATGCCTTCCCAGTCATCCGGATCCCCATCGATGGTTATGTCAGCCAGGGGGATCTCGAAGGTCTCCTCGGGTTCATCCCAGGATATGTGGAAGACCCCTGTGATGATCTCAGGAGCGCCGCAGGGGACATAGGGTTCGAAGTCGGTGCCTTCGGGCAGATCCCACCCTTCGAGGAGAACGTGCCGAGGGGTTCTGGCAGCCCCGGCGTTGAGCAGATCATAGATCCTGGTATTGAATGCCGTACTATTGAAACAGTAGTCCTGGACCTCGATGTCTTTCTCGGTCATGGGGTAGTAGAACCCGTCACCGCCGTCGATATACTCAAAAAAACCGGTCTCTTTTGTTTCGAAGGAGGTGACCTTGGCAGAAGGATTGTCCAGGCAGGATATTACGGAGGGCAGCACCTTGTCCCGAATCAGTCTGGCGGACTCAAGATCGAGCTCGGTATCCAGGCTGAAGGCATTTGCATACCGCTGCCTGCGCTGCTCTTCACTCAAGCCCACAATAGCCGTGACCGCAGACGTATAGTGCCCGATCGCCGCATCGAGGGCAGACCTGAATGCGGAGAGCCTGGCCCGATCACGGTAGGTGAGAAGGTTGGGGTTCTTCGCGATGAGATCCTTCCAGGCCTCCTCCATCAACTCATCATCGATATCATCATCCGGCACGCGGATATCCCTGTCCGGATCCGTGCAGAGCAGGCGGATGTCGTAGTTTTTTACGCCATAGGACACGGTATAATCCACCACTGTGAAATCCACTGCCTGCAGATAGATAACCAGGGCCTTGAGCAGGTTGACCACGGACCGCATCACCTGGATGTCGATAGTATCGAAGTGCACGGCGTTCATCTCTTCGAGGCTAATCACAATATCCTCGCCTTCCGCCTGCGCCAGGAGATTGTCGGCCCGGGTGAGCCGCTCCTCGAGTTCGGCAAGCAGGCTCTGTGCATCGGTGATATAGACGGCCTTCTTGAGGTAATCGTAGGTGATCCGGCTCAGGTTATGCTGCATGGTGAGTGCATCAAAGTTCGTCTCGATGCCCACCTCCAGCCCGAAGTTATCCATAATCTCCGAAAGCGGCTGGCTCCTGTAGACGGCGAGCAACTCCCCGGCGGCCTTGTACAGGCACGATTCCTTCGAGTCGTCCAGATCGGCGATCGTATCCATCAGATCGTCGAAGTTTTCATCCGTGGGGTCGTTGATGACCTTGAGAAGGGCGCTGTTTGCCTCTTCGGAACTGATCGGGACTTTCACCCCGTCGCCGTTGCCTCCGCCGCCATCACCGCCGCCACCGCTCCCACCACCGCTCCCACCACCGCAGCTGAAAAGAAGGAACAAAAGGCAGAAAACGCAGACATACCGGACCATCCAGAGACAGAGTCTCCTCGTACTACACATGATGACCTCCCCATATGAATTTTATTCTTCTTCTCACCAGCAAGGATAAAGATGATGAAACACCACATTGAATCTCAAAGTAATGATAATTATTCCTATTCCCTTTTCCGCGTCAATAAATTAATTATTGTTTTGCCTCTTAATGTGTCATCACATTCCATCATCCGCTGAGGTAAGAGCAGTCCGGACAGATGCCTCATTGATCGGCAATATGCCTGTTGTATGCCGTATTAATGGGGATCGAGATAAGCTCCTGCCCGGGAAAGGGCGACGATCTTTCCGGGTGATCGTCTCCGAAAAAGGAAATGGCCGCACCCGGCCGGTCTCCGGCGTGGGAGGCCGACCGGGCCGGGTACAGGACTGAACGGACGGGATACTTTCAGACGAGCCCCTGGTAGAGCATGGCTTCAGCAACCTTTACGAAGCCGGCGATGTTGGCGCCGATCACGTAGTTGCCCGGGTAGCCGTACTCTCTGGCGGTCTCGTAGCAGTTGCTGTGGATGCTCCGCATGATCTCCTGGAGCCTTTGGTCCACCTCTTCGTGGGGCCAGCACAGGCGCATGGAGTTCTGGCTCATCTCCAGGCCGGAGACCGCCACACCGCCGGCATTGGCCGCCTTGCCTGGCCCATAGAGGATGCCCTTTTCGATGAACCGGTCGACACCCTCGGGCGTCGTGGGCATGTTCGCTCCCTCGGACACCACGAAGCACCCGTTTCTTATGAGAGTCTCTGCATCCTTGCCCGTGAGCTCGTTCTGGGTGGCGGAGGGGAATGCGCAGTCGCAGGGAATATGCCACGGCCTCTTGCCCTCCAGGTACTCTGCGCCGAATTTTTCGGCATAATCCCTGATACGGCCGCGATGGACGTTCTTGAGCTCCATGAGCCAGGCGAGCTTTTCCCCGTTTATCCCTTCCTTGTCGTAGACAGTGCCTCCCGAATCCGACAGGGAAACGACCTTGGCGCCGAGCTGGAGCAGTTTTTCCACCGTGTACTGCGCCACGTTGCCCGATCCGGATACCGTGCAGACCTTGCCTTCAAGGTCGTCGCCCCGGGTCTTGAGCATCTCAAGGGCGAAGTAGACCGACCCGTAGCCCGTTGCCTCCGGTCTGATGAGGGACCCGCCGTAGCATATCGACTTGCCGGTCAGCACTGCGGTGAACTCGTTCTTCAACCTCTTGTACTGGCCGAAGAGGTAGCCGATCTCCCTGCTCCCCACGCCGATGTCGCCTGCAGGGACATCGGTGTTGTGGCCGATGTGCCGGAAGAGCTCGCTCATGAACGACTGGCAGAACCGCATGACCTCGCTGTCGGATTTCCCCTTGGGGTCGAAATCAGACCCGCCCTTGCCGCCGCCCATGGGCAGGGTGGTGAGCGAGTTCTTGAATACCTGCTCAAACCCCAGGAACTTCAGGATGTCGAGGTTGACGCTCGGATGGAAGCGGAGCCCTCCTTTGTAGGGACCGATGGCGCTGCTGAACTCTACCCGGAAGCCGCGGTTGACATGGATGGCGCCCTTGTCATCCTGCCAGGGAACCCGGAAGATGATGATCCGTTCAGGCTCGGTGATCCTCTCCAGGAGGTTGGCGTCCCGGTATCTCTTGTTGCGTTCGAGTACCGGCCTCAAGGACTCGAGGACCTCGGTCACCGACTGTAAGAATGCGGGCTCACCCGGATTCTTCTCGCGGACCCTTTGCAGTGCTTGGTTGACGAATGGCATTCAAATCTCCTTTCTCCTCTGATGAATGTACTTCTTCTATACCGGTTTCCTGCCCCTCGACTCACGGAACACCTGGGCAAAGGGGCGTAATTCCCTGAATTCCATGACCGTTGACATGGCGAAGTTCTCCGCCTCGATCCCGACCTCCCGGGCGGCGGCCACCGGGTTGAGTCCGCCCGTGAGCACCATGCCCACCTTGTTGACATCCACCGGCACCTGGCACACTGTCTCGCCCATCTTGCCGGCTGCGAGCACGCCGCGGATCCCCGTCTTTTCGAGCATGGACAGAATATCCAGGACATTTTCCCGGCAGATTCCTGCCACCTCGCGGAAATTGGCGAGGATCTTCCCTTCCCCTGACGCAGCGTTCCTTACCGATGTCATCTTTGCGCTGATAAAGGCCTCGGAGGGGTCCAATGAGGTGCCCGAGTAGTGGATGAGCTCGACGAACCGCACCGGCTTTTTCTCCTGCACCTGAAGAATTCCCCCGAACTTCGAGTCCATGGGTATGCCCTGCTTGAGAAGAACGCCGTTGAATACGATGCTGCACACCGTGGCAAAGCCCACCTGCCCCTCGGGAACGTTCATGTCGCCGATAAAGCTCCCTGCACGCGCCACGCCCACGAGATCACTGACGGACAGCCCCATGTCGAAGGTCTCTTTCATGGCGGCAAGCGCATCGGGTAAAAGGCTTTCGGGGAAAAGGCTTACGTTCACCGGGATGAGACCGGTGCGGGAACGGATGTCAAAGGTGGTTTTATAGGCGAGGATCTCGATGCGGGATATGGCGTAGCCGACCTTGTCCTGAACCCTGGCGTTGCGCAGCTCCTCGATTCCCTTTTCGGTGATGACCCTGCCGTCCCGCCTCCCCACGAGCTGGGTGAGCCCGCGCTCGTCCATGAACTGGAGATGGTACCGGACAGCACGCTCGCTCAAGGAAACCCCGTAGTCCTTCATCCTCCGGGCGATGATCCGCGCACCGAGAGGCTGGCCTGCCTGGTTGAGGATTCTGAGGATTACGATACTCTTCCGCTCGATCTCTTCGTATGGAAACATAAGCCTTCCTTCATTTAGGGTTATCGGCAACCTTTTTCCGTAATCCCATACCCGGGCTCCCCTCCCGTGTCAAGAGAAAACCTGGCACAGCCTGCTGATTACCGGCGGCACTTCACACTATTTTCACACAGGCTTTGAGGTTGTTTGACACACAGTCGCTCTGGACATGTGTTAGCATCCGAACAGCATAAGGACACAACATTGAGGACAATAATCCAAACGATATACTATATTTTGTCAGACCATGCCTGAAAAAGGAGATCACAGTGAAGATCCTGCTCGTATATCCCGAGATTCCCGATACCTTCTGGAGCTTCAAACACGCCCTGAAGTTCGTTTCCAAGAAGGCCGCTTTTCCCCCTTTGAGCTTGCTCACCATTGCCGCCGCGATTCCTGCCGGCTGGGAGAAGCGGCTCGTGGACACCAATGTGAGAAGATTGAAGGACACCGATATTCTATGGGCCGATTATGTCTGCATCAGCGCCATGCACGTCCAGAAAAAGTCAGCCGGGGAAATCATCTCACGCTGCAGAAAATACGGCAAAAAGATCATTGCCGGTGGACCCTACTTCACCACCTCAACACAGGACTTTGCCGAGATCGACCACCTGGTGCTCGGCGAGGCCGAAGGCATCCTGCCCGAGCTGTTCAGTGATATCGGCAGGGGCGGCGGCAGGCATGTGTACGAGGCCGAGGTCCACCCCGACCTCGCTCTGACCCCTGTTCCGGACTGGAGTATCATCAACTTCCGCGATTACGACTCCATGCTGGTGCAGTTCTCCCGCGGCTGCCCATTTGACTGCGAGTTCTGCGATATCGTTCTCTTGAACGGCCGGAACCAGCGCACCAAGAGCCCGGAACAGTTCATCGGCGAGATCGACTCGCTCTACCGGGCGGGCTGGAGAGGCGCGGTGTTCATCGTGGACGACAATTTCATCGGCTCCAAGGCCAAGGTCAAGGCCATGCTCTCCCAGCTCGCCGGCTGGATGGACCGGAACGGACGGCCTTTTCACTTCTTCACCGAGGCATCCATCAATCTGGCAGATGACGAGGAGCTCATGGACCTCATGGCGCGCGCCGGATTCAACAAGGTGTTCGTAGGCATCGAGACCCCCAACGTGGAGAGCCTCAAGGAGACGAACAAATATCAGAACACGAAAAAAGATCTGCTCCAGTCCGTGAGGGCAATCCAGAGCAGGGGGATGGAGGTCATGGGGGGCTTTATCGTGGGATTCGACAACGACACCGAATCCATCTTCCAGAGGCAGATCGAATTCATCCAGAAGAGCGGGATCACGATGGCCATGGTGGGAGTTCTCAATGCACTTCCGGGAACCAAGCTCTGGAACCGTTTGAGAAAGGAGGGCCGGCTCATCGGCGAGAGCCTGGGAGACAACACCGCAGCCTGTGTCAACTTCATCCCCAGGATGGGGATGGAGAAGCTCATGGATGGATATCGCAGCGTGCTGGAGACCATCTACTCTCCGGAGAGCTATTACCGCAGGTGCGTGACCTTTCTGAAATCATACCGCCAGCAGACGGTGTCAAAGATCAACGCCTCCGGTGTGCTGGCGTTTTTCAAGAGTATCTGGCACATGGGGATCAAGAACGAGGAAGGGTTCAGGAGATATTTCTGGAGCCTTCTCCTGAAAAGCCTCCTGATCAACCCCAAGACCTTCGGAGAGGCCGTGCGGCTCATGATCGTAGGCTTTCATTTCCGGAAGTCCATGTGCAGCTCCCGTTCGCTGCCCCAGGAGACCTATCGCTTTGCTGGGCTGGAGGGTACGGCCCTCATGGGGCCGATTCCGGCGCCCGGGAACGAATCAGAAGACCGCACCGCTCATCCCTGACGCATTTCGCTCCCTGTGGCACCAGGGTGGGCAGGGCCGCCCGCCACTGCCCTGGTACATGCATAAAGGCAAAGGTCTGCCCTTGCGCCGCAGACCTTGCAGTCCTTTGAACAGTCTCTTGTACAACAGACTTATGCAAACCGGATCAGAGATTGTTCACATAGTGATAGATCATCTCGGTGAGCTCTTCCACGAGGTGTTCGCGCTGCATGTGCGAGTCCAGAAACGTCACGTAGTGTCCCACATTCTCCACGGCACTGTGGATCACCTTGGCCGCCACCTGGAGGTCCCTTTCGCTCCCCGGGCGGGAATAGGGCTTGAGGAGCGAGCTGATCAGAACGAGCTGCTTCTGCTCGACATCGTCGAAGAGCTGCTTCACATCCCTGTCGGAGAACTTGAGGACAAGCGCCTCGCGATGAAACGCTGGATGAAGGTCGAATGCGGCAAATGCCTTGTTGATGTGGCTCTTGATATTATCTTTCAAGGGAACGGCGTCGTTGGACTGAAGCTGGTAGATCCCGGCGATGAAGTTCTCGAGATATTGCTTGAGAATCTCCAGAAAGAGTGTCTTCTTGTTCCTGAAGTAGTTGTAGAACGTACCGATGGAGACGCCTGCCCTGCCTGCGATCTCGTTGGAGTTCGTGCCGTTCAGACCCTTTTGCGCAAACAGCTCGCGTGCAGCCTCCATGATGCGAAGCTTCTTTTCCATGCTCCGCCGCTGCTGGGGAATCCGTATCCGTCTCATGATATCTTCTCTTTCGCTTTCCAGTCCTTCTTCCCTGTCAGGGAGAGGTTGTCTGCGGAAAGACGCAGATCATTATCATTCCATTGCATGGCTTTTCCGGAATCAGTATCGCAGAAAACAGGCACCAAATCAAACATGAATAATTTATCACGTTTTGACTTGACTATATGATCCATTACTCATACTATTTCCCTTGTGCATTGTTAGGCAGCATATTGTCTCGCCCCCGATGCCATGCAATCGGGGTGAATGAATGAAAAAGGTGGGGTGAAAGCGGTCCTTAAAAGAGCTTCCTTTCCTTACGCCTTTGCACTGTGCTCATTCTCCTTGTGGATTGTCTCCTGAGCGTTCAGACCACCAACATCAAAGATAAAACGAAGAATGTGAGAAGGAGGGATTATGGCAGACATTTCCGGCGGTCATCTGGTGGCAAGGTATCTCAAGCAGGTGGAAGGGGTGGAGGTGGTCTTCTCGCTCTCGGGAGGACACATCGACCGAATCTACGACGGTCTGCTGGAAGAGAAGGTGAGGCTGATCGACGTACGGCACGAGCAGGCGGCAGCCATGATGGCCCACGCCTGGTCCATTTACCGGGGGCAAACCGGGGTATGCCTTGTCACCGCCGGACCCGGCTTCACCAATGCGCTCACCGGCGTGGTGAACGCCCAGCTGGAAAACGCTCCCATGGTCGTCATCTCCGGCACCGCCCCGGTCCGCGACTGTGAAAAAGGAGCTCTGCAGGAGATGAAGCAGGCCGACATGATCAAATCCACGGTGAAATGGAGCGGCATCTGCCACGATGTCAGGCGCATCCCCGAATTCCTTGCCATCGCCTTCAGGCAGGCCTCAACCGGGAGAAAGGGCCCGGTGTTCCTGGAGCTTCCGCCCGATATCCTCAACGTGAAGGTGAGCGAGGACCAGGTGGTCTGGCCCGCAAGAGGTATATCATCCTACTCCTGCCAGCCGGATCCCGAGGCCGTGGAAAAGGCCGCCGAGCTGATAAACAGGGCGGAGAGACCCCTCATCATCGGCGGCGGCGGTATGGGCGCATCTGACTGCGAGGACGAATTCAGGCAATTCGTGGAGAAGACCGGGATACCCTTCTTCCTCATCAACACAGCCCGGGGGACGCTCCCCGACGACCATCCCCTGTCCCTGTGGGACGGCGGCATGATGGCTATGCTCACGGCCGCTTCCCAGACCGATCTGGTGATCGCATTGGGGGTGCGGTTCAACTGGCTTCTCATGTACGGCCAGGTCTTTCCCCAGGCAAAGCTCGTGCGGGTGGACATCAACCCTGCCGAGATCGACCGCAACCGGGCCGCCGATGTGGGTCTGGTGGGGGATGTGCAACTCTCCCTGAAGGCGTTGATCGGGTTCGTCGAAGAGAAGCGGCACGATGCATGGCTCAAGGGGCTTAAGGATATCTACATGCCCATGACCGCGGAAGAGACGGCTGCCCGGAACACCCCTTCAGACCCCATCCATCCCCACCGCCTCATCGCCCTGACCCGGGAGGCCGCCGGTGATGATGCGATCTATATCATCGACGGGGGCGACACCTCGTACTACGGCGCTGTGGGGTTAAAGGCCAAAGAACGTGCTGCAGTATACGCATCCGCCGGCGGCCAGTTCGGGTGCCTGGGTACGGGCATCCCCTTTGCCCTTGCAGCCAAGCTCGCCAGACCGGACAAGCAGGTGGTGCTGATCAACGGCGACGGCTCCTTCGGGCTCAACGCCATGGAGTTCGATACGGCGGTGCGGCACGATATTCCCATTCTGTGCATCGTCAACAACGACCAGGCATGGGGTATGATCAAGCACGGGCAGGAACTGTGCTATGGCGGAGAGCGGGTGATCGGGTCACACCTGGGAGCCGTCCGGTACGACAAGGTCGTAGAGGCACTGGGCGGTTATGGTGAGCTGGTGGAGAAGGACGCCGATCTCCTGCCGGCGATCAAGAGGGCACTGGCATCCGGGAAGCCAGCGTGCGTCAACGTCATGACCGATACCTGCGCTATCAGCCCCATGACCCTGCAGTTCATCGACGGCCTCAAGATGGAGTGATGCGCCATGAAGGCCGTCCAGTTTAACGTCACCATACCCAGGTACATTGCCCTGAAGGCGCTGGGGCTGGCGAACCCGAAGCTCTACTACGAGGGGCCGCTCGCCACGGTGAGGCTCGTGGACATCCCGGAGCCTTCCCTGCCCTCGCCCGAGTGGGTGAAGATCAAGACCCGCGCCTGCGGTCTATGCGGTTCGGACGTGAACCTCATCTTCCTTAGGGATTCGCCCTCTGCATCGCCGTTCACCTCCTTCCCCTGCGTCCTGGGCCATGAGCTCTCAGGCGAGATCGTGGAGGCCGGGAGCGATGCAGGCGGCTTCCGAGTGGGCGAGCGGGTGACCATATCTCCTCACCTGAGCTGTCACGCCCGTGGCATCGGCTCCCTCTGCCCTTCGTGCAGAGCGGGCAGGTGGGGAAGCTGCGAGAACTTTGCCCGGGGGAATCTCGCGCCGGGCATGTTCACCGGCATCTGCCGGGATACGAGTGCGGGATTCGCCGAATACCTGGTTGCGCACCGCAGCCAGGTGTTCAGGCTGCCCGACGAGGTGTCCGACGAGGCGGGTGCCCTGATGGAGCCGCTGGCGGTCTGTCTCCAGGCAGTGCTGGACAACAGGCCGAACAGAGGCGAGCACGTGCTGGTAATAGGCGGCGGGGTGATCGGCAGCCTCATCATCCAGGTATTGAAGGCCCTTGACACGGGCTGCACCATCACCCTCTCCGAGCCGTCGTCCTTCCACGCCGAGCTCTGCAAAAAGTTCGGGGCCGATCACGTATTCACCGACGGAGGAATCCTGGACCGGGCCGTGGAGATAACAGGGGCCGCCCGCTACCGGCCCATGCTCGGGCAGGACATCCTCATGGGCGGCTTCACACGCGTCTTCGATACCGTGGGCAGCAAAGAGACGATCAACACGTGCATGCGGGCGATGGCCTCGGGCGGGGTACTCTCGGTGGTCGGCATCGGCCATGAGGTGAAGCTCGACCTCACACCCTTGTGGCTCAAGTTGCTGACCGTCAAGGGAGTGTTCTCGTCCGCGTTCATGCCGTTCGACGGGCGGATGGTGCACGTCTTCGAGCCGGCAATCGAGCTTGCCCGGACGAAAAAGGTCTCGCTGGAGGAAATGGTCACCCACACCTTCACCCTGGAGCAGTTCCCCCACATGATCGAGACCAATCTCGCCAAGTCCCGCAGCAGGGCCGTCAAGACCCTGGTCAGGTTCTCCGGCGGTCAAGGGATAGGGGCATGAGGGCGCTGGTCACCGGCGCCACCGGCTTCATCGGATCGCGGCTGGTCAGAGAGCTCACCCGCCGGGGTATGGAGGTGCGCTCCCTGGTCCTGACGGGAGAGCCTATCGAGCATATCAGGGAGTACACAACCGACATCCGCCGGGGAAACCTGAACGAGCCGCAGAGCCTGAAAGGTATCGCTGAAGGGATCGACCTCGTGTTCCACCTCGCAGCCAGGGTAACGGACTGGGGCTCAAGGCAGGCCTTCTATAAACCCATCCTCGAAGGCACCCGCAATCTTCTGGAAGAGAGTGCGGGAAAGGGTGTGCGTTTCGTGTACGTGAGCTCGATAGCGGCCTGCGGGCTCGGTAGACACCTCAAGGGGATGAAGGAGAGCGACGAGGCGCGCATGTCCGGGGTCCCGTACAACGACGCAAAGCTGGAGGCCGAACGGCTCGTACTGTCCTTTCACAATCAGGGAAAGGTGAACGCCGTCATCGTGAGGCCCGCAAACGTCACCGGCCCGGGGAGTGTCTGGGTCAAGGACATCGTGGACAGATTTAAGGCCCTGTTCGTCCCCCTCCTGGATCACGGCCGCTACAGCGCCAGCCTGGTCTATGTTGACAATCTCGTAAACGGCATGATCCTGGCCGGCACCCACTCGGGAGCAGCGGGCAACACCTACCACCTGCGCGACGACTGGGACGTGACCTGGAGGCGCTATCTGACCGACCTGGGCGCCATGGTGGGGAAGAGGCCCGGGTTCAGCATCCCCTTCTCACTTGCATGGAAGCTCGGCGCATTCTCTGAGAAGATACTGACCCCGCTCAACATCCGCCCGCCCATCACCAGGCTCGCAGCAGCGATCATGGGCAGGGACAACGATGTGGACACCACAAAGGCGAGGACCGAGTTGGGGTGGAACACGCAAGTCTCCTATGAGCAGGCCCTTGCGGAAATCCGCTCCTGGGTGGACGAATATCTTCGACACTCATAATTATGACGAGGAGGATCCTTGCCATGACATTTTATACAGAGCCGGTGACGGATCTCATCCGGCGGAGAAAGTCGTGGAGGAGCTACCGGAGGGAATATATCACCGATGATCTCAAGGGCCAGATACAGGACTTTAGCGCCTCGATGGATGCCCCGCCCTTCGGCAGCACGGTGCGCTTCCGGCTCGTGGACTCTTCCGCGCCCGAAAAAACCCGCACCCCGGGCACCTACGGGGTGATCAGGGGCGCGCGCCATACCCTGGTGGGAATCGTGCGGCCGTCCCCATCGGTGTGGGAGGATTTCGGCTATTCGTTTGAGTCCGTCATCCTCTTCTGCACCGGGCTGGGGCTGGGCACCTGCTGGATGGGAGGAACTTTCAGCCGTGACTACTACGGCAGGGCCGTCGACCTGGCCCCGGACGAGATCATCCCGGCTGTAAGCCCGGTGGGGTATATCGCCGGGAAACGCTCCATCCTGGATTCCCTCCTGGTCATGGGTGCGGGCTCGAGAAATCGTAAACCCTTTACCGAGCTCTTCTTCCGCGGTGACTTCTCGACCTCCCTCGATCCGGCAGGGGCTGGCGCGTACGGCGAGGCCCTGGAGATGGTGCGGCTCGCTCCGTCGGCATCGAATAGGCAGCCCTGGCGGGTTGTGATCACCGAAGAGGGCGTCCACTTCTTCCTCTCCCGGACCCCCGGATACCGCAAGCTCTTTTCCCGGGTGGACCTCCAGTGCATCGACATGGGCATCGCCATGTTCCACTTCGCATCGGCCGCATCCTGCCTCGGCATATCCGGAGGCTGGCGGAAATGGGAACAACCGCCCGTGATCAGGATGCCGGAACCTCTGGAGTACCGGGTGAGCTGGGTCCCCCAGTCGTGAAGAAGAGGCTGGGCAAAGGCCTTTTTTACGCATGAAGCAGGCTTCAAAGTGTAATCGGTGAAGATCAGGGGTGGCAAGAGGTGCCCGATCAATGGTATGAATCTTTGAAGGGCACGCCCTTCGATCCTTTTTCCGCCCCTTGGAGGCAAACTCAAGGAGGAGGATTCACACCGCGACCATCGATGGGAGAGGCCTTTTCGATTGCGTGCTTTCAAGAAGGTGGATCCAAGGCGGGATAGAGAGGCACTGCCTGTATCGGTCCGGCTTTTTGGGGCAATGCCCTGAAACAGAATAAGGAGTGAAGATTGGAAGTCATCTATGGAAAGAACCCGGTGATGGAGGCCCTGGCCGCAGGCAGGAGAACCTTCTACGAGATCATGACGGCACGGCAGAACTACGACGAGATAGCCCGTGCGGCAGGAAAGATCCGTGTCATAACCCTGTCACGGAAAGAGCTCGACCACATCGCCCGGTCGACCTATCACCAGGGAGTGGTGGCGCGCGTGTCTTCCTACCCCTATACACCCATCAAGGACCTGATGCAGAAAAAGGTCGTGGTTCTTCTGGACTCCATCGAAGATCCCCAAAACACCGGGGCCATTATCCGGAGCGCCTATGCCCTTGCCGATGCGGGGATCATCATCCCGGAAGACAGGGCGGCTCACGTGACCCCTGCCGTGATCAAGGCCTCTGCCGGGGCGGCAGAGCATGCGTCGATCGCCCGGGTCAAGAACTTAAGGGCGGCGGCCAAGGAGCTCAAGAAAGAGGGGTTCTGGGTCGTGGGCCTCGATGCCCAGGGCACTGTGCCCATATCCGAGGTCCCGTCCTATGACCGGCTAGCCGTCGTCCTGGGCGGAGAAGATGTGGGAATCCGCTCCGGCATGGAAAAGGAGGCGGACATCGTGGCCCGCATCCCGATGAAGGGTTCCTTCAACTCGCTCAATGTGTCCCAGAGCGCAAGTATAGCCCTGTACGAGCTCGTGGCCAGAAAAAACGCTTGAGACAATCATATCCTTGGATTGAGCGCAAGAGATTTTCATGGTATATCATTCTCCCATGATATGGAATGAGGATCTTACCAACACTTTGGATGCGGTACGCTGCTGGTCGTATGAGGGGGGGGTCGTCCGGGAAACGGAGAAGGAGGCCTGCACCGAAGAGGTCGTGGTCATTGTCTTGAACAACAGGCCCATCAGCACCCTCGTGGCCTCACCCGTTCAGCTCCGGGAGCTGGGCGCAGGGTTCGTGGTCAGCGAGGGCCTTGCAGGAGAGATCCAGGACGTACAGGTTCAGGGGCTCACGGTCCAGGTGACGGCAACGGAGCGCTCCGGTTCCCTGAGCAGCATCATCGAATCATGCGGCGGCCCCACATCGGGCACCCTCATGTCGCACGTCAAGAGTTCGCTGGTGATCGAGCAGGAGCTCATCTTCACCGTGATCTCCGCCATCGTCTCCGAGCTCTGGGAGCGCACGGGCGGCGCACACTGCTCGGTTCTCTTCTCCGGGGGCGAGCTCGTGGCCAAGAGCAGCGATATCGGCAGGCACAATACCGTGGACAAGGTGATCGGCCATGCCCTGCTCAACGGGATCGATCTGTCCGGGTGCGTGCTCGGGTGTACGGGGAGACAGCCCTCGGGCATGATCACCAAGGCGGCGAACGCGGGCATACCCATTGTGGTCAGCAAGGCGGCCACCACGCGGCAGGGTGCCGAGACCGCGCAGAGGGCGGGGCTGACCCTGGTAGGCCGTGTCAAGCAGGACAGCTTCTGCGTCTACTCCCATCCCGAGCGCATCGCAGGGCTCGTGCCGGGGAACAGCCCTTACAGCGGCGGCTCCCTGACCGATCCCCAAGGCTAGACAGCACGGTTTCCTTCACCATTACCGGGAGGGACAGGCATCAAACAGGGTATCCGCGCGGTCATCATCATGCTCCTCGTTGCGCTTCTCCTTGAGGCGCCTGCGCATACCGCTGAACTGGTGCAGGTGGAGTCATCCGGCATCACCTTCTCCTTCCCGCCGGGCGAAGAGGCAATCGTATCCCGGCTCGTGCAGCAGACACCAAGCGCCCTCGAATTTCTCGACCGGATGGGCCTGCCGGTGGCCAGTCCGGTGCAGGTGGTCCTGGATGAGCGCATCGACCTGCCCGGGCCAACAGTTCATGTGATACCCCACCGGGAAATCCGGATACCGCTTCGGGCACCGGGTGTTCTGGAAGATGGGTACCTCAGTGCAGATCCGTGGATGTACTTTTACTTCAAGGGCTTGTGCCTCCTGGGGATGTACACGCTGCGGGCAGGTCTGCCCGCGGCCGGTCACAGGATCTTCGGAGAGATCTCGTCTCCCAACCTCGTCCTTCCCCCCTGGTTTTTCGAGGGGGCCTGCGCCCTGCTGTACTCGTCCTACACTGGCACTCGCGTCACCGACCCGTACCACACAGCCATCTTTCGCGCCTCTGTTCCTGACGACATCTCCCAAGTCAGCAACCATCCGGGCAGATGGCCCGGATATCATGCCTACCGTGTCTACGGCATCCCGTTCATGGAGTGGATCTTGAGCCGTTACGGCTGGGAAAAGATCCGGGAATTCCTCCTTGTCCACGGCGGGGGCGTCATTCCTATCGAGATCGATCTGAAAGCCGTAGAGGTCTTTGGAAAGACCTGGCCTGCGCTCTGGTCGGATTTTATCCAGGAAACGGACGGCACCGGCGGCACCAGGGACGGCATGCTCATCGAGGGCTACTGGCCCGAGCCCTTCATCTACTGGAACGCCTCGGGCGTTTATCCCGGGAGGAAACAGGTCAGGCAGCGGGGAAGATACGGGTATCTGGACCCGGACAATATCTTATGGATATCCGAGTATGGGCCGGATGGCATCGCCCGGATCGTGGGGCACCGGGGAGGTGCGATCCTCGCACCCGGAAAGGAGCATATCTGGGACCCGGGACCCGGCGGTGTGGCTGTCTCCCGGAAGGGTTCCCGGCCGCAGATCGTGTTTTACCGGGTCGAAGAGAGCCCTGTGGGCGAACATATGACGGTCCAGCGGGAGCTCCCCGCTCCTGTGGGAGTAATCCAGCTTTCCGGCCCGGTCCTTGATGAGAGCGGTCGGGTCGCGGTCTCGGCCAACACGGGCGGGAACTGGGATATCTGGGTGTACGACAATGAGTGGAAGCGGGTGACCGGTTCCGCGGGCGTGGAGATGGACCCCTGGTGGACCAAAGGAGGGCTCGTGTTTGCCTCCAATTCCAGCGGAACCTTCCGTATCCACCGTGCGGACATGGCCATAGCGGCCGGCAGCAGGCAGGGGGCCGTCCTTCCCAGGAACGATTCATACCTGGTTCTGGGCGGCTCCGGATGGCTCATGGAGCGTGAACAGATCGAGGGGGCGCCTGTTTCTCCGAAGGACCTCCCGGCATCCATGTCTCAAGAGCCCGGACCGGCAGCCGGCCTGGAGCCCCTCCCCTATTCCCCGTGGCCGAGCATCATCCCCAACTTCATGGCCCCGGATCTCTACGCGGGCCCTTCCGACGTGCAGGCCGGGCTCGCCACCTGGGGAAGGGACGTGAGCGGAGAGTGCACCCTCAGGGCAGGCTTCCGCTACTCCTTCAACCTCGACTACCTCTCTCTCCAGGCGGGTACGGGCATACGGAACCTCTCCCTCGCCTTTGCCCGCTATCCCCTCTCCTACGACCCGGCCAACACCCCGAAGACCGAAGAGTCGAGGCACGTGATCTCGGCGGGGATACGGCCTCCCGGAATGCCGTGGGCCTCGCTCTCGCTCCACCGGCTGACCTATGAGCCGCTTGAGGATGAGGACGAGGGGGAAAGGGACCATGAGCTGTGGGGCGATCTTTCCCTCAAGGGCCGGATAGGCCCCTTCACCCCATCGCTTACGGCAGAGACGTACTCGGGCGGGCGCCGGTCCCTGTATGGAACACTCCATTTTCTCTACGGGAAAGACCTGTTCCTGACCGCCCTTCTCCAGGCCGGGAAAAGCTGGGGAGAGGTCTCGCCCGGACACGGCACCTTTCGCGTGGGAGGCGATGTGGGCGAAGGCTATTTCACCAGGCGCCCCTCGCGGCTGTTCCCCATCCGTGGATTTCCCGCCAACATCCTCGAAGCAGACAGGGCTGTGACAACGAACATCGAAGTGTTCTGCCCGCTTGCTGAGATCCATCGGGGGCACAAGACGCTGCCCCTCTTCCTCCACCGCCTGAGCCTCGGCGCCTTTGTCGACGCCGGGATATGCTCGGACACCCTGAGCAGGGATCAGGTGATCGCCGGGGCGGGCTTCGAGCTCATCACCTCCCTGGAGATCGCCTGGGGGAACCTCTCCGCGTTCAAAGCAGGGCTTGCCTGGCCCGTGGCCCAGCCGGACGGCTTGGACGAAGAAGGGCCGGTCTTCGTGCTCCAGATCGGGAGGCCCCTGTAAACGAAAAAAGCCGGCGGTCAGAAACCGCCGGCTTGCGTTTGCGTAAGGTGGTTGAAAAACGATCAGCTCTTCTTTCTCCTGAAACCGGCGAGGCCCAGCAGGCCGCTGCCGAGAAGAACCAGGGTGGCTGGCTCGGGGACCGGAGCCGCCCCACCGCCCAGATTGGTGATCGTGGCCTGCACGGTCGTATCCGAGCCGCAGCCGATGGCGAACCCGTCTTCCATGGCGATTCGCACGACGTTTCCATCCGACAGGGTGAATTCCTGCTCGGCATCGTTCCAGAAGAAATACCCGCCGGAGTATGTGCCGCCTCCGAGCCACCAAGGCACGGTTACCGTTCCCCAGCCGCCCGAGCCTTCCCCGCCTACATCCAGTACGGGCAGGTCAAAATTCAGATTTGCTTCCAAGGCAAAGGAACCTAATCCGTTTCCCTCGACAGAGAAGGTGAAGAAGTCGATGACCCGGTTTTCATTGTCATCCAGAGTGAAGTTAGGGATGCCTGCCAGGTCCGCCAGAGTAGCGGATATGGATGTATCACCGAAGAGTGTCCATGGGCCGATTGAAACGCCCGTATCGATATCAATAAACCGCACATAAGAGTCTTCCGGCCCATCCACATCAAAAGTAACCGGTGTGGCAAAGGCGCTGCCGGCCCATGCAATCATTCCCACAACCAAGGTTGTCCATAAAAACTTTTTCATAACGCCCCCTAATATAAACAATTATTTTTAAATATTTTTTGCAATTACTCTGCCATATTTATACATTAATGATATTATTAATTAATTATCATTATACATTATTTTCTGCTTCAATTATTGTAAAAATTTTCGACAGGTACAAATACCTGCACAACCGTTTTTTTGCAGCCGATATATCGTGGCCTTTTGCCGGTTTTCAAGGATTCTTCGTTCATGGGGGATTTTATTTCTTGAATTATGCTTATCCCTTCCTATTCAATTGATAAAAATAGGATGTCAATCCAATAAAAACATTCATAATACCATAAGAGTATATTTTTTCTTAAATTGTCGGGCCGGCAATAAACCAGGGGAGTAAGCACTGTGAAGAAGAAGTCCTTTTTTGCCGACAACTGCCTGAAAAACACAGTGCAGTTGAACAAGAATGAGGTTGTTAAATTTCTCGACAGTAACCCTGTTGTCTGATACATAGCAGGAGAAGAATGGTGTTCCGATGGAACTGTTGATCTTCTCGATTACTGCATTGATCAGTTTTGCCGGGGGCATGATCATCCTCTCCCGCAGCGGCGCCCGCTATGGGAGATCGATGGCGGCAGGGCTCCTGTTCCTGTCGGGTGCCGAGCTCTGCTATATCCTTTTTTCATTCCGTCACGGAGCGCTGCCCCTTCAATGCGCGTTGTTCTTCGAGATGGCAGGGGCCGGGATGTTCCTGCTTTCCGTCACATCCATGGAGACGGGGCTGGCGAGAAACAAGGCGTTCCTCACCTGGGAGCGCCGGATTCTGATCACGGCATATGCCCTCTACGCCGCCCTGGGGCTGTACTTTCCCCAGATGACCGTCACAAAGGATTTGGACGGCATCATCCGCCTGGGGTGGGTTGCCAAGGTGCATGCGGTCTTCATCATCATCAGCGCGGTGATGTTCATGTGGATTGTCGAGAACATCCACCGGTCGAGCACGGACGAACAGAAGCGCGTGCTCAAGTATCCCGTGCTGGGCATCATCGCGCTGGGCGTGGCGTTCCTGCTCATGGGGGTGTACCGGCTGAGCACGCTGAGCATTCACATGGACATGCTCATGCTGCAGTCCCTGATCTCTCTGGTGGGGATCGTCTTCGTGCTCTTCTTTTCCATCCGGTTCAAGCTCTTCGAGATGGATATCTTCGTGTCGCGGTATATCGTCTACCATTCATTCACCTTCCTGAGCATCGGGGCATACCTGGTGGCCATGGGCCTTTTCCTGCTGGGGGTCCAACGGCTCGGGCTGAAGATCTCGTTCGTGAGCATGGGGTTCTTCGTGTTCATGGCCCTGTTCGTTCTCGCCTTCATCCTTGCATCTAAGGATGTCAGGCAGGGATTGAAGTTCTTTATCGACACGCACTTTTTCGCAAACAAGTACGACTACCGCAAGGAGTGGGGAGAGCTGAGCGGGTATCTCTCTATCGCCTTCAACGAGAAGCAGATCATTCACGTCACGGCCCAGGTGATCCTCGACAGCATGTATATCAGCGAGCTCTCCATATTCCTCAGACACGGCGCGGAGTTCCGGTGCGGTTACGCCTTCCCCTCCCGGCTCCCGAACCTATCCATCGGCGAAGATGAACCGCTCATTGCCTATCTCGAGCGCAATCACTCGTTTCTCAGAAAGACCCCGCGCGGCCCGGACGACACCCTCTGGAAAACCATCGTCACCGATCATCAGGACCTCCTGGACCGCTCCAGGATCGAGCTTGCGGTTGCCATGACCGTGGAGAACAAGCTCATCGGCTTCATCGCCGTGGGAAAGGAAAACCCCGGGACCCCCTACGGCAGGGACGACATCGACCTCCTCACCGCCATCGCCTCCCAGTCGAGCGCGGCATTGATGAGCGCCCGGTTCGCCCAGGAACTCGCGGTCAACAAGGAGGTGAACGCATTCAACCGCATGTCGTCCTATGTGCTCCACGACCTCAAGAACGCGGCGGGCAACCTCTCCCTGATCCTTCAGAATGCTCCGAACCATATGGACAGCGAGGAGTTCCGGGCTGACATGATCGAGACCATCTCCCAGACGCTCGGGCGCATCGACAAGGTCATGTCGAGACTCGGGGCCCTTCCGTCAAAGGAAGAGCTCTCGCGGGAGACCATCCCGGTCGGCGATCTGATCGGCCTCCTCCTTTCCAAGCTCGACCCCCGGCTCGAAAAGCTGACCGTTACCACGTCGGTGGAACCCGGTCTTACGGTGCGGACAAACCGGGACATGATCGAGAGGATCCTCGAGAACCTCATCATCAATGCAACCGAGGCCGTGTCCGACCAGGGCAGGATAACGATTCAGGCGGGAAGAGAAAACGGGGCCGTTTCCCTCTCAATCGAGGACAACGGCCCGGGAATGACGGAAGAGTTTGTCAGAGAGAGGCTTTTCAAGCCCTTTCAGACTACCAAGAAGAACGGCACCGGGCTCGGGCTCTGGCAGGTGAAGAGCATTGCAGACCAGCTCGGTATGGGGATAGAGGTCGAAAACAGACCGGCTCAGGGGGTAAAGTTCACGATCCGTATTCCCGACTAATCCCTTCACGAGGGACCTCTTTTTCATGGCGTGCGGAATGCGGTGGTAAAACAGGAGCAGGGAAAGGGACCAAGATCTCACTATGGACAAGGAACACATCCTGATCGTTGAAGATGAAACGAGCATGGCCAAACAGCTGAAGTGGGGCCTCGCCGATGTCTACGATGTCTCTGTGGCGGGCGATGCCAGGCAGGCCATGGAAATCATCGACGCCCGGCCGCCGCTTGCCGTGCTGCTGGACCTGGGCCTGCCGCCCGACCCGGACGGCGCAACCGAAGGGCTCCGCCTGCTGGAGAAGATCATGGGTGTGCCCAGACCCTTGAAGGTCATCGTCATCACGGGAAACACCCATAGAGATGTCGCGGTCAAGGCCATCAGCAAGGGTGCCTACGATTACCATCAGAAACCCGTGAATATCGAGGAGCTCAAGATCGTGCTCAAGCGGGCCTGCTACCTTTCACGGCTCGAGCAGCACGTAACCGAACTCGAAGAGGCGGTGACCGGGAAGACGACCATCGAGGGCATGATAGCAACCTCGAAGCCCATGCTGGAGCTTATCGAGCGGGCCAGAAGGGTCGCCAGAACCAGCTATCCCGTCCTGATCCAGGGTCAGAGCGGAACGGGGAAGGAGCGCCTCGCGCGGGCCATCCACCAGCTGGGCGACCGCTCGGAGAAGCCCCTGGTGATCGTCGACTGCGGGGCCATCCCGGAAAACCTGCTGGAAAGCGAGCTCTTCGGTCATGAGAAAGGGTCGTTCACCGGGGCGCACGCCCGGCAGATCGGCAAGCTCGAGCGGGCCCAGCACGGCACCGTGGTGCTCGACGAGATCGGAGAACTCCCCCTCACGCTCCAGGTCAAGCTCCTGCGATTTCTGCAGGAAGGCACCATCGAGAGGATCGGAGGAAAAGAACCCATCCGGGTGGATGCCAGGGTCATCGCCGTCACCAATGTAGATCTCACCCGGGCCGTGAAGGAGGGCCTCTTCCGGGAAGATCTCTACTACCGTCTCAACGTGGTCCCTCTGTACGTTCCGGCCCTCAAGGAACGGACCGACGACATCCCCGTGCTGGCGAAACACTTCCTCGACACCTATTCTCAGGAGATCGGCCCCAGGATCAAGGGGTTCAGCTCCGCGGCCATGGATGCCATCACTGCTTACGACTGGCCCGGCAATATCCGGGAGATGCAGAACCGGATCCGCCGGGGCGTGGTCATGGCCGAGGGGGACTGGATAGAGCCACGGGACATCGACCTGGAGGTGACCGGCGGGGAGGTAAAGAGTTTGAAGGAAATCCGTGACGAGGCCGAGGCGGCGGCCATCAGCCTGGCTCTGGCGCGAAACAACTACAACATCACCCGGGCCGCGATCGATCTCGACATTAGCAGGCCGACCCTGCACGACCTCATCAAGAAGCACAATATCACGATTCAAAAATAGCAGAAAAGCACGCTTAAGAGCGCGGCGCAGGTCATCATGGGGTCAGGTCTCAACATATGACATAATTTGTCATACAGGTCATCATGGGGTCAGGTCTCAACATATGACATAATTTGTCATATGTTGAGACCTGACCCCGATCCTGACTCTGTAGTACTAGGACGGGTTTTCAGGGAAAAGGTCGCGCAGCTCCTGCTTGAGCAACCTGAGGTGCATGCGCTTTTCCTGATACAGCTTTTCGAGCTGTTCGAACCTCCGGGTGAGCTCTTCCATCCTGTTCTCCAGAACCTCGACCCTCTCTGAGAGGGCTGCCAGATCCGACTTGGTGTCCACATCGGATGAGATATCCTCCATGAGGTTCAGGAGCTCGCTCACCTTCTTGGTTGTATCAGGATCCATACACCTCTCGTTTTGCCTTCAGACGGATATGGGCGAGGGATGAATACACCCGGTCGAGGGCATTCTTGAGCTCGACGATTTCCTGTTCCAGGGGCTCCCTCTTCTGGTACTCTTCCTCGAGCCTGGACTCCAGATCCTTGAGCCGGGTATGGCTGATGCTCAAGTCCCTTTCGAGGATGGAGACCTTGACATCGAGCTTCGCCTTTTCGTGGATCTCCCGGCTGATCTTTTCCAGCCGGCTCTCCAGATCCCTGCGCAGGGAAGTCTCCTGTTCGGCGGTCTTTGTCTTCTCTTCCAGAAGACCCATCATGTTCTGGATGTAGAGGTCCGCGTCTTCGAGCTGCTCGTTGAGGAAATCGATTTCCCGCTCGATCAGTGAGCTGTCAAGCGCGTCCCGCTCGAACGAAGAGATCTTCTCCTTGAGCAGTGCATTCTCACGCTCAACCTCTTCGATGGTCCGGGCGCTCCTTTCCAGCTTCTGCTGGATGGCCTTGCGCTCGAAGATGATCTGGGTGAAATCCGAATTGAGGTCTTTGATCGTCTCGACGGTCTTTGCCAGGTCACTGTTTGCACTGCTGCGAATATCGCTCAGGGAGAGGGCGTCCAGCTCCTTATCCATCGAAACGGCCGATACGGCGCTCTTTGCCGGATCGGCCTCGGGGGCGTCCGCTCCCCGGACGACCGATTCTGCGACGCCTGCTGCCGCCGCAGCCTCTTCCTGAACTGCCATGCCCATCCGGGCCGGCTTGGACACTCCTCCTTCTCCAGACACCGGGCCCGCCTGGGGGGTTTCCGGACCCTTCGCCTCTTCCCGGACTTGGCTCGCCAGAGACGCCTTCGGCTCCCGTTCTTCGCTCCTGGTCTGCCTCGCCTGGGCCTCTCCGGGGTCCTTCTCTTCTCTTCGGGTCTGCTTTGTCTCCGCGGCCAGGGCCCTGCTCTCCTCCTGGGCCTTTATGAGGACGGGATCAACATTCCAAGGCCTGTTGGGCCTTTTTCTCTGGATTTTGGGCATTTTTTCAGCCACGCTCTTATCGAAGCCGTCTTTCATACGCTTTTTCTCCTAAAGGTCGGTGTCGGTCGCAAGGCGAAAGTGCATGCTCTACTGGATGACAGGATAACCATAAAACCCCCTAAAAGGCAATCGGCAGGTTGGGGAAAATTTCCTTGATGAACGAGTTGATGTCCAGGGCGCCCCGGTTGTTCGGTGCGTACTGGTGTATGGGCATCCCCATGCTCGCCGCCTCGGCGATCTTGGTATCCTGCCGGATGATGGTCTTCATGAGATAACCGCTGTAGTGCTTTTCCAGCGCCTCCTTCGACCTCAGACAAATGTTGTGAGAGGCGTTGAAGTGGTTCAAAAAGATGTAGATATTGTCCAGAAGGAAGTCGAAGTCTTCCTCGATCGTGGTGAGGGTCTCGAAGAGGATCTTCAGGCCGTGGTACGAGAGAAAGTCCGCCAGCACCGGGACGAAGAGCTCGTTGCTGGCGAGGATGCCGTTCAGGTTGAGCAGGCCGATGGACGGCGAGGCATCCATGATAATGACGTCATATTCGTCCTGAATGGGGGCGAGGCTCTTCTTGAGCCTGAGCTCGCGGGCGTTCATAGAGGTGAGCGAGAGCTCCACCGGCGAGAGATCGAGGTTCGCCGGGATGAGCTTGAGGTTTTTCATCTTGGTGCCTATGATCACGTCGCGGATGTCCATCCGCTCGATGAGGACGTTGTAGAGCGTTGCATCGAATGAGCTGTGGTCGATGCCGAGGCACTGGGTGAGGTGGCCCTGGGGATCGAGGTCGATCATGAGCACGTTCATGCCGAGCTCTGCCAGCCTGAATGCGTAGAAGGCCGAGATGCTCGTCTTGCCGGTGCCGCCCTTGAAGTTCAGGAAGATCTGCCGGCGTTTTGTCTCGACAAGGGGCGGTTTCCCGAGCCGCTTGAGATACTCGGGAATATCGTGGGGCATATACACCCTCATCCCGTTGTCTATCGATGGCTGCGGCAGGGTGCCGTCAGCCTCCATCTTCAGCAGGGTCGACTTTGAAATGCCGAGCAGAGAAGCAAACTCCTTGGCTGAGTATACCGGGGTTTCCATGCCGTCAGATCCTTTCTCTCATCAGTTCCCACCAGCCCTGCCACTTCGCAACGATCCACTCGAATTCATCGTCGGACACGCCAAGCGGCTCACCAAAATCCTCGCCCGTGAGGCGTTTCATCGTCCGTATCGCCTGCACCCTGACCAGGGGGGAGCGGTCGTCCAGGGTGTGTATGACGTGCTGAATATCCTTTCTGCTCCCCCATATCCCCACCAGCCTCAAGGCGTCTTTCCTGACCATGGGGTCCGGGTCATTCACGGCGAGGCGAATGACGGACTCCAGGACCGAACGGTCGTTGATCCAGAACAGATAGCTGATCACCCTCCGGCGCACATAGGGATCACTGTCGTTCAGCCAGCCGATACCATCCTCAACGGTAAACGAGCCCCGTCTGAACAGATATCGTATCGCCTGCCTCCTGACCCTGGGATCGGGGTCGGCGGCGGCTTCCAGAAAGATCTCCGGATAATCTTTTTCGTCATCGAACAGGACATCGTATATCGCTGCGGCCGTCGGTTTATCCGCGTCCTTGAGGATAGAGGCGATGAACTGTCCGGAGCAGGAAGGATCCTTGAGAATAGCCTTGGCTGCCATCTTCTTGATTTCAGGGTTGTTGTCCTTGAGATCGCGCAAGATCTGTTCCAAGTCTACCCGTTTCAAGAAAACCTCCGTTACGCTTTGGAAACGAGTATAGAGGGGAAAGCGAGCATGAGTCAAGAGCATCGAAAAAAACGTTTGATCTTTTCGGCAATAGTGCTAGCCTCTTGCGAATGGGCGCGATACAGACA
This sequence comes from Candidatus Phosphitivorax anaerolimi, assembly GCA_001896555.1. Lineage (GTDB taxonomy): Bacteria > Desulfobacterota > Desulfomonilia > UBA1062 > UBA1062 > Phosphitivorax > Phosphitivorax anaerolimi. Next base: position 57,588 of record MPOS01000014.1, on the reverse strand, counting down.
GCCGAGGTTGCTGTTATGGCGGCCATTCCCATCGTGCTCACCTACCGGGTGCCGGAAGGCCTGCGTATCCCGGTGGGATCGCGGGTTGTGGTCCCCGTGAGAAAGACCTCCAAGGTGGGGATTGCCGTTTCAGTGGAGACAGGGCAGAATGATGTGCCGGGACTCAGGCCGATCGAGCGGGTGCTCGACGCCGAGCCCCTGATCCCCCGGGAGCTGCTCGACCTCCTCCTGTGGGTTTCCCGCTACTACCACACCCCTGCAGGCACCGCCCTGGCGCTTGCCTTTCCTCCATACCTGAGACAGGCGCGCCCCGCCTTCCCTGTCCACGAGTCGAGGATTTTCCGGACCGGGACAGGCCGGGGCGTGGTGGGAACGAAGCAGCACGAGATCCTCCAGGCGATTCCGGATGAGGGCATCTTACGTGCGGATCTCCAAACGCGGTTCCCGGGCTGCTCGAGCTCCGTGAAGGCCCTGATCAGGAGAGGGTTCCTGGAACAGAGGCCATACACTCCCCCGGGCCTTCCCCTGAACATCCCGAAACCATCGATCATTCACACACCCGAGCAAACCGAGGCCATACAGCGGATCACGGATGCCCTGGACAAGAGAGAGTTCGGCAGCTTTCTTCTCCACGGGGTGACGGGCTCGGGCAAGACCGAGGTCTATCTCGCCTGCGCTACAAAGGCCCTGAGCCTGGGACGCTCGGTGCTCTATCTCGTGCCCGAGATCGCGCTGACGCCCCAGACGATCTCCATGATCCGCGCACGCATCCCCATCGAAGTGGCTGTGTTCCATTCCGGCCTGTCCCCGGCGGCCCGGGCCCGTGAGTTCATAAAGGCCTCGCGTTCACCAGCCGGTTTTGTCCTGGGAACGCGCTCGGCCATATTCTCACCTCTGGCCAACCTCGGCCTCATCGTGGTGGATGAGGAGCACGACCACAGTTATAAGCAGGAGGACGGCGTGCCGTACAACGCCCGGGACTTGAGCCTGCTGCGTGCGAAGAACAGCCGGGCCGTGGTGGTCCTGGGGTCAGCGACCCCCAGCATGGACACCTATATCAGATCGTCCGGCAAGGGTTCCTCGATCATCACCATGACCGCGCGCACCGGGGACGCCGGCCTTCCTCTGATCGAGATCATCGACATGCGTGGTGTGCAGGGGGCGGTCTCGGAGCAGCTCGGTCAGGCGATACAGGAGACGCTGGACAAGGACGAGCAGGCCCTGCTCTTCATCAACCGGCGGGGATACTCCCCTGCCATGGTGTGCCCCGGGTGCGGCCTGACTCTGAAATGCACCCGGTGCGACAGGAGCCTCACCTATCACCGGATGAAGGGATCGAGCATCTGCCACTACTGCGGTTTTTCGCTCAAACTGCCCGAAATCTGCCCCAAATGCGGGTGCATCGATATGAAACCGCTGGGGATCGGAACCGAGCACGTCGTGCAGAAGATCGGCGCGCTTTTTCCCCGGGCGCGTATCCTCCGAATGGATTCCGACGAGATCACCACACCGAACAAGCTCACCAGCGCCCTTGAGGCCATCCGCACCCGGCAGGCCGACATCATCGTGGGAACCCAGATGATCGCCAAGGGCCACGATTTCCCCTACCTCACCCTCGTGGGGGTCATGCATGCCGAACAGCTCATGTTCATGCCGGATTTCCGGGCGGGCGAGCGGACCTTCCAGCAGGTCGTCCAGGTAGCGGGGCGGGCCGGACGCCGGAGGGCTGACACCCGGGTGCTGATCCAAACCCTCATCCCAGACCATCCGCTGATCCGGTCCATCGCCGAGTACGACTACGAGGGGATGATTCGCGCCGAAGAAGAGGTCAGGAAGGTCTCGGGGTTTCCCCCCTTCTCCCACATGGCACGGTGCGTGTTCTCTTCCACCAGCTTAGAGCTGGTCACCAGGGTGATCACTGAAACGGCCGCCAGGCTTCAGCCGCGGGACGTCAACCTCCTGGGCCCGGCTCCCGCGCCCATCTCCCTGCTTCGGGGCAGCCACCGGTGGCACATGATCCTCACCTCCAAAACCCGCGACAGGCTTCATGCCGCCCTGGACCGTCTCGAGCGCATCCAGGTCCCCTCCGGGGTCCGCGTCAAGATCGATGTGGATCCCTACACTATGCTCTGACCCTTTGGGACGTGCGCCGCTGCCGCACGAGCCTTTGGATGAGTCTGGCCCTCTCCTTGAGCTTGAGTGTCAGATAACAGGGGCTTAAGATCAGTACCCGTATGATCTCCCGCTTCGTCATCCCCTCTTGCCTCCCTTTCATGACCACCGATCGATATCAGTGTTCAGCTGCCATCCTGTATCGGAACCGCCCCCGGCCGCCTTGAATCCGTCCATATCCGGCTGAATGGGGCGGGTATTCGGATCATCAGCCTTCAAGACAGACCACGGACATCGTGAGAAGAGAGGATGTTTGGGGATGGGAAAGAATGATCAGGTTATGGCGGAGAGAGAGGGATTCGAACCCTCGGTAGAGCTTTTGGCCCTACATTCGCTTAGCAGGCGAACGCCTTCGTCCACTCGGCCATCTCTCCATAGTGTAGCCTTTGGCGGAGGGAGTAGGATTCGAACCCACGGTACCTGAAAAGGTACAGCGGTTTTCAAGACCGCCGCCTTAAGCCACTCGGCCATCCCTCCACGTAAAACGATGTATTTCTCCTTAGCCGATCGGTTCGATGAGGTCAAGCCTCATGTAAGGTCTCAATGCTTCGGGCACTTCCACCGACCCGTCGGGCCGCTGATAGTTTTCCAGCACCGCGGCGAGGGTCCTGCCCACGGCAAGGCCGCTGCCGTTGAGGGTATGACAGTAATCGGTCTTCTTCGACTCCGGCGAGCGGTAGCGAATCTGGCCCCGGCGCGCCTGGAAGTCGAGGAAATTGCTGCAGGAGGATATCTCACGGTACACGCCCTGGGCAGGCATCCAGACCTCAAGGTCGTAGGTCTTGGCCGAGGAGAACCCCAGGTCGCCTGTACAGAGCACTACCACCCGGTAGTGGAGCCCGAGCTTTTTCAAAATGTCCTCGGCGTCGTTGGTGAGCTCTTCGAGGTCGGTGAACGACCGGGCCGGATCGGCAAACCGCACCAGCTCCACCTTGTTGAACTGGTGCTGCCGGATGAGGCCGCGGGTGTCCTTGCCGTAGGACCCGGCCTCCCGTCTGAAGCAGGGGGTGTAGGCCACGAGCTTCAGCGGCAGGTCCTCGCCCGGAAGGGTCTCGGACCGGTAGAGGTTGGTAACCGGCACCTCTGCCGTGGGGATGAGAAAGTAGTCATCTGTGGCGAAGAGGTCTTCTTCAAACTTCGGGAGCTGGCCGGTGGCGGTCATGCTCTCGCGATTGACCATGAAAGGCGGCAGCACCTCGGTATAGCCGTGTTCCTGGGTGTGTACGTCGAGCATGAAGTTGATCAGGGCCCTCTCCAGCTTGGCCCCCGCGCCCCAGTTCACGGTGAAACGGGCGCCCGTGATCTTTGCCGCGCGCTTGAAGTCAAGGATCGAGAGCCCCTCGCCGACATCCCAGTGGTCTTTCGGGGTAAAGGAAAACTCCGGCTTCTCGCCCCAGGTGCGGACTATCTGATTGTCCTGCGCATCTTTCCCCACAGGCACACTCTCGTGGGGTATATTGGGGATTTCGAGCACGAACCGGTTCACCGCCTCGTCCGCCTCCCGGATCTGCTCGTCCAGGGCCTTGATCCTTTCGGAGATGGAGCGCATCTCGCTCTTTTCCTTCTCGAGATCCAGGCCTTCGGTCCTCGCCCTTGCAATGCGGGTGGAGAACTGGTTTCTCCTTGCCTTGAGCTCGTCAGCCTCCTGGATCAGGGTCCTTCTACGGGCATCCGCCTCCAGCAGTTCGTCGAGATCCATCACAGACCCGCGGTTTTTGAGGGCATTCTTCACAACGCCGATATTTTGCCTAATAATTTTCGTATCTAACATAGCTTTTTTCTACCACCATGGAGCCATTACGTCAAGATGTCCTCTTGATCCTGCACGATATTTCCGCCCGGCAGGAAGATTATACGGAGCAGGCGCGGAATATCTGACGAGTTTGCCTTGGAAAGACCATGGGGCACTTATATGGATTATGCTCAAATTCCGTGTATTCGAATTTTTTCTATTTTTGTTCGAGATATTCACACTCCGCACCTCCACAACCGTGAATAGCCGGTCTGGTGGGCGAAAAGTGTACATGGTTACTTTTTTGTAATCGCACGTCTCCGTCCTTCCCGGCTCCCCCAAGAAACCCTGCGTTCTTCTGCAAGGTTCCATTTCTCCGTTACAGGCCCCATATTTTTGTGTTAATAAGCTGGCTCACATTCTGGAATAACGAAAAACGATAGGACCATGCGCAAGTTTTCGATTCTTCTTTCTGTTTTCCTGGTGCTCGGGGCTGTTATCGGGTACCTGGCGCTGACCAGGCTCTTTCCGGTCCTGCTCTGCGAGCATATGGATGACATCCTGGCCGGATATACCGGCCGTGATGTCGCCATCGGGGACGTCTCGGCGGAGGTGCTCCCCGGCGTGCTGATAACGCTTGAGCATGTAGCTGTAGGCGATCCGGAAGAACCTCTCTTCACGGCACGGCGGATCAGGGCCCACACATCGTTGTGGAATGCCTTTTTCGGAGGGCTCCATCTCTCTTCACTCACCCTGGAAGACCCCAGGATCATCCTGGACAGTGACATCGTCAATGAATTGACGGGCTCGCAGTGGTCCCCGGGCGTGACAACCGTCGTCATCCACAACGGCTCCCTGGCCTTTCGGGGACGGACCGCCAGGAACGTTCTGGAATCGGCCAGCGGCACCATCTCTCCTGAAAAGATGGAGCTTAAAGCAAAGGTTCTCGGAGGCCAGACGGAGATCTCCATCCAGAGCACAAAGGGGTGGGAGGGAGCACTCACCTCACGGAACATGGACCTCTCGCGGCTTGCAGATGGAATGCAGGGCATCCTGAATATAGACGCGAATTTCGCCTGGTCCGGCGAGCGTGTCGATTCGGGTGTCCGCATTTCCGGCGAGCGCGTGGGCCTTCCCTGGTCTCAAACCACAATCGAGACTTTGGAGCTGGCCCTCAGGGCACAGGGCGACGAGCAGGTTCTGGATCTACATGAGATATCGCTGAAAACCCCCCTGGTCCGGGTGGACGGTACCGGAAAGATCATGGAGCCCCGCAAAAAAACCGACGCACAGGTCTTGCTCGATCTGAGCTCTGACACCTTCGAGTACGAAAAGATCGTCGACCTTCTCCCCACACACGAATTCGATGACTGGCTGGAAAACCTCCTCACCACTCAGATCCGCGGCGGGATGTCACGCTTCGCATCTGCACGCTATAGTGGCAGCATACATGAGCTCATGCACTTCACCCGGTTTATCGATCACATCATGGTGGTCCAGGATCTCTCTGGGCAGAGTTTCGGCGCCGGCTTCGGCCCCGAAAGGATCACGGATATCACCGGCCGGGTGGTGTATGGAAACGGCGACATCGTTTTCAAGGACCTTCGGGGAATGATGAACGGCTCTCTCATCGAAAAGGTCGACCTTTCTTTTCCCGGGATCATTCCTCCGGGCTTCAGGGTCGGTGTGGACGTGAAGGTGGACATGCCTGCCCGGGACTTTCTGGATACCTGGAACGCGGTAGGACTGCCTGAATATGCCATCGACCTCTTCGAGGGCGTCTCTCACGTCAGCGAGGGAAGGGTGTCCGCAGCGGTGAGCACGTATTTCGATGAAGAGGCCGAGAAGCCCTTTGTCGTAAAGGGCAGCCTCGCACTGGACCATTGCGCCTATCAGTGGGGCACTCAGGAGGTTCGTGATCACAGCGGGATGGTCGCGGCAGCGGACTTTTCCTCTCCCCTGGAGATCTCCTCGAACCTCGTCGTGGGCGGACATCGCATCAGGTCCCTCAAGATCTCCCTTGCCGATCCATTCGGTGAGCAGAAATCAGTGTTCCAGGCTACCATGGACGGCGATAAGATGGGCTCCGGGAGGTTTTCTCTCGGGAAAGACTCCGTCATTCAGATCAGGGGGACGGGAACAGGGCCGGAGATATCCGCCCGGGCGGATATCCGAACGGCCCGCTTCAGGCTTCTCGACACCCCCTACAGGGTCAGGCAGGGTTTGGCGGAGGCGGCCCTGCAGGTCACGGGCAGGATCAGGCCTGAGCTCTCTTTGGATTTTACCGGAGAAATCCTCCCCGCCTCTCCGAAAAAGATTGCCGTATCAGGGCATGTGAGCGCTGTACAGGGCGCGGTCCGGCTCGAAGGACTGATGGATCTGAACCGTCTCGTTGCGGTACTGGCCGATGGGGACCGGCCGCTCTCCGGTGAGGTGAGCGGAGAAGTGGACATCGGATGGGGGGAAGAGACAACCTTAAGCGGCGCCCTCAGGTTCAGACAGGCACAGGTACCCGTAAGCGGCCCCATCGTCACCCTCGACGGTCCTGTCATCATGTCGGGCAAGGTGCTGAAAAGCAGCCGTATGCTGGTGCTCATGGACGATCGGAAGATCACGATTTCAGAGGGCCTGCTCGTCCTAACGCCCAAACCCGTTTTCAGAGGAGACCTCACGGTCGAGGGCATGTCCCTCCCCCTGGAGGAAAAAACCACACACACCGTCGGTGATCTGGCGGCCTACACCGCTACCGGGCATATCAAATTCCTCGATCTCGACCTCTACGGCATGCCGGTGGAAGAGGCCGATGCAGACGCGTCGCTGAAGGACGGCGTGCTCACCCTTTCCAATATCAATACCCGCGGACAGTCAGGCACGATACAGGGCTCGCTTTCCGCCGACCTGTCCAGGGTCCTTTCCTTTGATATCACCTTTGCCCTGCTCAACGCCAACATTGCCCGGTTTTTCGACATGATGTCCGAGGGACAGGACTGGATCAGGGGCACGATGGATCTGAGCGGGCATCTCACTGGAGAAAACGGGGTGATAAACGGCACCATGAACCTGGTCGCCAAGAACGGCCGGCTCAAGAAATACGCCCTGGCATCCAGGATATTCGCCCTGCTCAATCTCTACAAGATCGTCCAGACCCGCGACATCGAGCTCACCAGCAGGAATTTCCCATACAACGTCATCACAAGCACCTTCCGGGTCAATGACAGCATTGTGAGCTTCGACGACTTCTACCTCGACAGCAATTCCCTCCAGCTCTCGGCGGTGGGAAAATACTCGCTCAAGACCCGAAGCATCGATGCCATCCTGGGCATACAGCCTTTCGAGACCATCGACAAGGCGATCAGCTGGATTCCTCTTCTGGGCTGGGTGCTTACCGGAGACAGAGGCCGGCTTCTGGTGGTGAGCCTGAAGGTGTCCGGGCATGTGGACGACCCCTCGGTGCAGATCGCACCCATAGAGACCATCTCGAATCCCATCAGGGAGTCCATTGCGCGCGCTCTCGGACTGCCGGCCGAGATCCGCAACGAGTTCCGCAAGTACGCGCCGAAAAAGGATCGATCATCTTCGAAAGGCGGCCCCGGCGGAGAAATGTGAACCACTCCCCGGTTACTTTTCGAGGAAGAATGATTCCATCTTCTCGATCAGGGGCTTCAAGGTGGAGCGGTCCAGCGCGGATATGGCGACACCGCCGTAGCGGCGGGTGATGGTTTCGGCAAAATCAGGGGAGCACCGGTCGGCCTTGTTGAACACCTTGAGCCTCGGCTTGTCCTGAAGATTCAGCTGCTTGAGGATCTCGTCGACAGCCTGCATCCGGTACTCCAGATGGGGGTCGGAGAGGTCGATGACCTCAAGGAGCAGATTGGCGTCCTCGAGCTCCTCGAGGGTGGCCATGAACGCGGCGCGCAGATCGTTCGGCAGATCGCGGATAAAGCCCACTGTGTCCGTGATGATCACCTCCATCTCCCGGGGAAACCTCAGGCGCTTGCTCGACGGGTCCAGGGTGGCGAACGGCATGTCCGCAGCCAGCACCCGGCTTCTGGTCAGGGTGTTGAGCAGGGTGGACTTGCCCGAATTGGTGTAGCCTATGATGGAGATGACCGGCACCTCGGCCCTGCCCCTCCTGAGACGGGTGAGCCTGCGCTTCCGGCTGATTCCCCGGGCTTCCCGCTCGAGCCTGGTCATCCGGTTCTTCGCCTTCCTCCTGTCCACCTCGAGCTTGGACTCGCCCGGGCCCCTGGTGCCGATGCCGCCTGCGAGACGGCTCAGGAACGGATTCTTCCCCACCAATCTTGGCATGTTGTAGCGGAGCTGGGCGAGCTCGACCTGGATCTTGCCCTCCTTGGTCTTTGCCCTGCGGGCGAAGATGTCAAGGATGAGCTGGGTCCGGTCGATGACCCTCAGCTCGGCCACCTCGGAGACCGACCGCGCCTGGGAGGGCGAAAGCTCCTGGTCGAAGACGAGCAGGTTTGCGTCCAGTGCCAGGGCCTTGATGCTGATCTCCGCGACTTTCCCCTTGCCCACGATATACTTGGGATCGGGCTTCTCCCGCCTCTGTACAATGGTGTCCAGCACGGTGATCCCTGCAGACTTCGCAAGAGACTGGAGCTCTGAGATCGCGATCTTCGCGTCTTCAGACAGGGAGGGCACCACGGCCACCAGGATGGCCCTGTCTTCGCCCGCCCCACGGCTTAGGGCCTTGTGCTTCCGGTTGATCTCGGCTTCGAGCTCCGTGATGAACTCGTCAAAGGGCAGGTCCAGACGAAAGGTCGGCGCAGGCTCGAGAATGTTCCACACCGCCCCCTCCTCGCCCGCAGGGAGGAGATGTGCCCCATGGGCGTCTCCGGGGTCACCGTTGTCCATGACCTCGATGGCGTAGATCATGTCGAGCCTCAGCTTGGCGAGGTCGGTGAGATCCTCGAAATCCAGCCCGCCCGGACTCAAGTGCGTGTGGATGAGCCGCAGGCCCTGGAGCCTGCCCGGATGAGTGCGCATCCGCTCCAGCCTGGGGATGGACAGGCCTGTTGCGGTGCCGGCTATCACGTACTCCACCATGCCCTGACGGTTGAGAATAAGACCGATCTGGATGCCGATTTCCCGGGAAAGCCTGGATATCTCCAGTGCGAGATCCTGCGTGATGACCGACTGCGGAGGGACCCTTCTCCGGTAGAGTCGTTCGAGGGACTTGAGCTCTGAGGCCTTCAGCGACTTCGAATTGCCGTAGACGTTCTGTATGGAACGCTCCTTTTCTTATGTCCTCACGCCTTCTCGATGAGCGAGGCGTGCATGACGACCTTTGCCCGATTGCTCACCATCTCGATGAGGATTCTCACCCGGCCCTCGTCGGAACCCCAGGCCTCGAACACCCCGTAGAGGTCTTTCATGGGCCCGGACTTGATACGCACCACATCTCCGGGGGCAAACGAAACAGGCTTCTTGATGGTGCCGGATTCTTTGTCCTCCAGGGTGCACAGGCCGCGGATGAAATCGTCGTCGATGGGCACGGGCTGGTAGTTGTCCAGGAGGATCCTCCTGACCCCGCGGCACCATCTGATCTTGTGATATTCTTCTTCCGTGGGCGCGATGTTGGCAAAGATGTAGTTGGGAAACAGAGGGTATTTTTTGAGGACCTTCTTCCTGGCATGAAAGATATACCTCTCCATGAAGGGCTGGTATATTACGATCCCCTGCTGCCTGAGGACCATACAGGCAACATCTTCCTCCTTCGGATTGGTCTGAACCACAAACCACTGCTTCATTCCCCATGCTCCACCAGCTTTGTATAGTCCAAAGCATGTATCGAGTCAATCAATCCAAACCAGCTTCGGTAATCCTCAAGGAGAGCGTTTCGCAGAGTAGACCAGCTTTGACACACGAACGATCTCGACCCCCTGATCCCTGATCCTCGGAATCTCCCGCGCGAGTACTTCCAGGGTCTCAGGATAGGGGTGACAGATGGCGACGGCGTCCGAGTAGTATTGTGAAATCTTCACCAGCTTGTCGATTTGGGAGATGATATAGGAATCGGTGTGTTCATTGTCAAGAAAAACATCCCGCGCGATCACGGGGATGCCGATTTCGGGCGCCAGGGCCCTGCATACGGACTTGCTGGTGGTCAGGCTGTCCACGAAGAACAGCCCCCGGTCTTTGATATCCTGCAGCACGAGCCGCATGATGTCTTCATCCGGGGTGATCCGGGAGCCCATGTGGTTGTTCACGCCTTTGACATGAGGAACACTCTTGAGGTTGTGGCGCACAATGGCCCGGATCTCAGAGCGGGACATGTCATGATAGATCGCCCCCTTGCCCGGATCCATTCCATTGCCCTCCATGGGCAAGTGCAGCAGCACCTCTTTGCCCCTTTCGTGGAGATACCTGGCAGCCTTTTCCGAATACGGCCTGTCCGGCAGCACGGCGAAGGTGAGGTCCGCATCGATCGCGCAGAAATCCTTTGCCCACTTCAGGTTCAGGCCCATGTCATCGACGATGATGGCGCACCGGGCGGTCTTCACTGGGGTACCGGAGAAACGGATGTCCCATGTGCGCCCGTCGATCACGACCCGTACATGCCTGGCGCTCTCGATCTCCAGGTCTCCCACGTCTTTGACGGGCGAGAAGGCGCGAGAGAGCATCGCCTCGGAAAGCGGCTTGTGGAGGGTGACATCGACCGAGCGGCCGGAAAACCGGACATCTTTATTAGCAATGCCGAGCTCGAAGAGACAGCCTTTGATCAGGAGCTCGTGGGACTCGTTCTCTCTCGTGGACACCGGGGTCAAGTCCGGGCCCTCCCCGCGTCCTTGCGTCATGATGATCAGGGCGGCCGCCCCCGCGACGATGATCAGGGCGACAATGACGATGGTCAGAATGTTTTTTTGATTCTTCCCTCTTTTGCTGCGCCTTTTCATGCTGCCTTTCTGGCCCAGTGGAACACCTCCCAGGATTTGAGCAGATCAAGCCCGTATTTGAGCTGATAATCATTGTTCAGAAGCTCTTCCAAGCGGGATCCTTCGCCTGTGCCCTTCTTCCCGGCATCGGGTTTTAGATGATCCTCAAGATCTTCCTCTCTCAAAAAGGTCTGTGTTGAAGGTTCTCCCGAGGCCGAGGCCTCCACCCTCTGTTCCACCCGGATATCGGGCTCGATCCCGGTGGCCTGGATGGACCTCCCGGAGGGTGTGTAGTAACGGGCGACCGTGAGCTTCAGGGCCGACCCGTCGCTTAAGGGCCTGATGCTCTGCACCGATGCCTTGCCGAAGCTCTTGACCCCGACCACGATGGCGCGCTTGTTGTCCTGCAGCGCGCCGGACACGATCTCCGCGGCACTGGCGCTGCCGCCGTTGATCAGAACGATCATGGGGAACCCCTCGAAGGTCCCCTCCTTGCGCGCCCGGTACTCTGTCTTTTCCTCAGGCCTCCTGCCGTCGGTGTAGACGATCATGCCGCTTTCGAGGAAGAGGTCGCTCACCGAGACCGCCTGGTCGAGCAGCCCGCCCGGATTATACCTCAAGTCGAGGATCAGGCCCTTGAGAGGCCCCATCTCCTCCAGTGCGCTCCGGATATCGTCGGCGGTATCCACCTGGAAATTTCGCACTTTGATATATCCGTAGCCCGGCTCGAGCATCTCCGCCTTCACGCTCTCGATGTGGATCATGGCCCGGGTGATGGTCAGGTCTATTGGCTTTTCCTGCTTGTCCCTCATGATGGTGATGACCACCTGCGTGCCTTTCGGCCCCCTGAGAAGCTTGACCGCATCTTCGAGGCTCAAGTCGGCCGTGGGCTTTCCGTCGATCTTGATGATCCGGTCACCCGGGAGCACTCCGGCATGGAAGGCCGGGGTGCCCTCGATGGGAGTGATGACGGTGAGCACGTCGTCGCGAACGCCGATCTCGATGCCGAGCCCGCCGAACGACCCGGTGGTGCTGATCTGCATCTCTTTGTATCCTTCCTTGGTCAGGTATGCAGAATGGGGATCCAGGACAGATACCATCCCCTTGATCGCCCCCTCGATGAGCTTCTCGGGTGATACCTCTTCGACATAGCTCTTTTCGATAATGCCAAGGCAGTCGGTGAACTTCTCGAGCTGGGGATAGATCCCCGACACGTCGGCACTGAGACCCCTGGTGAAGTCCGCCCCCACGATGGCAAGGAAGGTACCGACAACCACCCCCCCAAGGATGAAAATCTTATGAATTTTCATAAGCGCTCCCATAGAGTATCCAACATTCTCTATCCTTTATCGCCTATATCACAGATCTATTTACGATAAAACACATACTATTTACGAATCAGCCATGCGTGAGGGTCCTGGGCCTTTCCATGGGAGCGTATCTCAAAATGCAGGGTGGGCTTCAGCACATCCCCGCTCTGGCCTGCCCGCCCGATGATTTCTTCTGGCATGACCATGTCGCCCACTGCCTTCAAGGCCTCCTGGAGGTGGCTGTAGATGGAGTAGTAACCCTCTCCGTGATCGAGGATCAGCGTATTCCCATATCCTCCCATCCAGTTGAAGTAAACGACCTTGCCCGAGTGAACGCTCTTCACCGGAATACCCTCCTGGACCTCAATGTCTATGCCTTGAGACCGCTGGGGAATACCCTGGAGGGTGAAGGGTCCGAACTTCCGCACCACCTTCCCCTCCACCGGCCAGGGGAGCTTGCCCTTGTTCAGCAGAAAACCGGCACCCGCCTCAGCAGCCTTGCCTGCGCTCTTCTGGATCTTTTCCAGGAGGTCCTGTATCTGATCCTGATATTTCTTCGATTGGCCTTTCAGGGACGACACCAGCCGGGTCTTCCGGTCGCGCTGGACGGCCAGCTCGGCCATCGTCTTTTCGAGCTCGGCCAGGTCCTGCCTGAGAAGATCCGCCAGTTTCCGGGCCTTTTCCCTGGTCGCCTCGCGCTCCTCCTTGAGGCCCTGGTACTCGCGTACAATCCGGGTGCGCTCGCTGATGACGGCGTTGATGTATCCGGAATACCGTTCATGCCGGCAGTATACACCGGCCAGGTCCAGAGAGGCCCCTTTGTAGAGCTGGACCCACTGATGATGCATTCCCTTCTCCGCAGCGGCGAGGCTGGCCTCGTAATCCGCCAGTTCCTTGTCGAGGAGCGCGATCTGGGCCTGCTTGCTCGTGATATTCGCCCTCACCTTGTCGATCCGGTTCTGCATCCTCTGTATCTCACTGTCAATGGATTTGAGCTTCTTCTCCTCCGAGAGGTAGGTCCCGTGCACCTCACGGGCTTTCTTGGTCAATGCTTCGAGCTCTGCCGCCGGATCATCGGCTGCGAGAACGGAGAGGGCGGGCAGAACAATCGCAAAGAGTAAGACGACGCTCCTAATCATCGGTCCTCTGTCTGATGGCCAGGTGGGCCCCCAGCAGGCTTAAGAAACCGGGCAACGCGATCACGAGAACCATCTGCCGGATGCGCATGGGGGCCAGGAGATCGCCGAAGACCGGCACCTCGGCGGCAAGGAGAACACGAATACCCTCAATGGTCAGGAGCGCCAGGACGGCCCCCCCTGCACCATACACCAGCGCCTCGAGGAGATAGGGCGAATAGAGGAAGTATCGCCGGGCGCCCAGGAGATGGAGCACCTCCATTTCCTGACGGCGTGAGGCCATACCCACGCGGATGGACAGGAATACTACCAGGGAAAGGGACAGGACCACGGCCAGGATCACGCCCATGCCCGCAAAGAGGACGGGATAATAGGCATCGGCCACCATTCCTAAGATACCCCGGTCATAGCGGACATCCTCTACCTGGGGTATTTCCCCGATCCGTGCGGCCACCCCTGCAATCGATCCCGTATGCGCGGGCTTGAGACTGACCTCGAATGCGTCGGGAAGAACTGCCGGGTCAAGGCCCTCCACCAGGGAACCATCAGGCCCCAGCCACTGACGCAGCCGGTCGAGCCCCTCCCGGCAGGGAACGAACTCGACTGCGTTCACCTCGTTCATGAGCGCGATCCGGTCTCTGATCTCCTGAAGGACGCTCTCCTGCTGTCTGCCGGAAAGATAGACCATGAGGGTGCTCGATGTGCCGCGGAGCATCCGCGCCTGGCTGGTAAACGAGACGGCATGGAAGACGAGAACCATCTGGCACACGGCGAACCAGCAGGCGATCAGGGTGATGAGGCTCCCCCACGGCCGCCTGGTCAGCCCCCTTGCCAGAAGTTTCAGGATGTAGAACGCCCTGATCATGGGTCCCCTCACCCGTTCACGATCATCCCCCGGTCCAGGGATATCACCCGGGCGAAATCAATGAAGGGGTCTTCCCGGTGGCTTGCGATGACGAGGGTCGTGCCCTTTCGATGGAGCCGGTAGAACATGTTCATCACGAACCTCGCCGTGGCATCGTCGAGGCTCCCTACGGGCTCGTCTGCCAGGAGAATGTCGGGATCATGGATGATCGCTCTGATAATGGCGACACGCTGCCTCTCTCCGCCCGAAAGGGCTCCCGCACGCTCATACACCTTGTGCTGCAGCCCGGCCCATTTGAGCAACTGCCAGACTCTGCTGCGGATATAGCCCGAGGACTTGCCCAGGATCTGGAGGATGACGGCGATGTTATCGTAGACGGTCCAGTCGTCTATGAGCCGGTAGTCTTGGAAAATGAACCCCATATGCTGCCTCAGGGCCTGGATATCGGGGCCGCTCAGCCTCCCGGCATCCCGCTCGAAGAGATACACCTGTCCCTTCGTCGGGCGCTCTATGACATGGAGGATCTTGAGCAGGGTCGTCTTCCCGGCCCCTGACGGGCCGAGAATGAAGCAGCATTCTCCTCTGGAGATCTGGAACGAGACATCCCGCAGGGCATACGTGCTGTCGTGGTAGAGCTTCGAGACGTTCTGAAGAATAATCATCTCATACCCGTACCTGCCGATTCCTTGAAAAAAACCGTATGCCTTTGCCTGCTTGAGTATTACGCAAACCTCTTCCGGATTTCGGTGAGGAGATCGATCTCGCCGGCGAGATATTCGATGCTCCGCTCCAGTGCCGGATGCTCATTAGCCAGAGAGGCCGACTCGATCATGAGATTCTGCAATTCTCTCACCTCTTTTTCGATCAGTCCCAGAATTCTTACTACATGAGCATCATCGAGTTCAATGGTCTCTTCGAGCCCTTCCTGGCCGGCACCTGCAGGGGCCTTCCCTCCCGCCCCGATGGCGCCGAGCAGCTTCTCGGGAGAGATCTCCAGGGTCTTCGAGAGCTTGTCTACGACCTTCCTGCTCGGTCTCTTGGGCGGAGTATGCTCGTAGAGCGAGATGGTTTTCGACGACACCCCGCTCAGATTGGCCAGCTGCTCCATCGTCAATCCCTTTGATTTTCGAATGCTTCGTAAATCGTTCACTGATTCCTCCTAACGTCTTTTCTCCTGAAACACCTTCATCCTCAATTGTTCATACGCTTTTACACTATACACTATAACAATTTTCCAATACTCCTCCATATACTTCCCGTTCCCCGGTAGCCATCTTGCTGTTATACCAGACAATGGCCTGCGTTGCCACATTTTCAGGCAGAAAGAAACCCCAATCTCATTCTTTCTCATCTCCCCGGCATAAAGGAAAGGAGAAACCTCCTGCGGAAAAAACACCGCGACGGATTTCCTTGGTATGGATTTCGCAGAACCATCCTCCATGGCAAAAGAAAACGAGAACGGGCAAGAGCGATCGGAACAACCGAGCAGTAAACGAATCGAGGATGCCAGAGAAAAGGGGCAGGTGTGTAAGAGCACGGAGGTTTCGACGTGTTTCCTGTTCGTGGCATCCGTAATAGCCTTTTATTTTTACATACCTTCGCTGGGCAAAAGGCTCGGCGACATCGTGAGCTTCTACGTGGGCAATGCATCGGCCTGGGACGGCACACCGGCCTCGCTGATCACCATCTTTCACCAGGCGGTATTGCAGCTCGGGATCCTCGTTCTGCCTATTCTTTTCGTCTTCCTGGCCGTCGGCATAGCGTCAAATATCCTTCAGTTCGGGTTCATCTTCAGCGGTGAGCCCATTACCCCCAAATTCTCAAAGCTCAACCCCATCACCGGGATCAAGAACAAGTTCTTCTCATTAAAGAGCTTGGAATTACTCGTCAAAACCATCGTCATTCTCCTTGTCATCTCCCTGGTGGCCTATCGGGCGATCAAGCGGGAAATCCCTGTGCTCCCTCCCCTGATGGACAGTGATCTTTCCGTCATAGTATTGACAATCTTTCGATCGGCCATGCACCTGCTCTGGGATTTTCTGTGGATCTTCGTCATGGTTGCGGTAGCCGACTATGTGTTCCAGCGCTGGCAGCACACCCGCGACCTGATGATGACCAAGCAGGAGGTCAAGGAGGAGTACAAGCAGCATGAGGGCGACCCCATAATCAGGAGCCGGATCCGGTCTATCCAGATGCACATGGCCAGGCGCAGGATGATGAAGGAGGTGCCCAAGGCGGATGTGATCATCACCAACCCCACCCACCTGGCCGTGGCGCTCAAGTACGAGCGCGGCAAGATGACGGCGCCAGTGGTGCTGGCAAAGGGCGCCGGGCACATCGCAGAGAAGATCAGGGAGATCGGGCGGCTCAACAGCATACCCATCGTCGAAGACAAACCCTTGGCACAGGCTTTGTATAAAACCGTCGAGGTCGGGGACGTGATCCCCGAGGAATGGTACAAGGCAGTGGCGGAGATTTTGGCATACGTCTACAGACTCAAGGCAGGCATCCGATAAATGGCACAGGGCAGAGAGCTTCCCCTCACTCTGGATCGGAAGATGGCGAGCGACCTCGTCATGGCCATCGGGGTACTGGTGGTCATGGTCATCGTGCTCGTTCCGCTGCCCACCTTCCTTCTGGACATCCTGCTCACCTTCAGCATCACCATAGGCGTCATCACGCTGATGGTGAGCATGTATACCACCAACCCTTTGAATTTCTCGGTGTTTCCCTCTCTGCTCCTGGTGGTGACCCTCTACCGCCTGGCGCTCAACATCGCATCCACGAGGCTGATCCTCCTGCACGGCTCCGAAGGCGAGCTCGCCGCAGGCAGAGTGATCAACACCTTCGGTCAGTTCGTGGTGGGCGGGAGCTACGTGGTGGGGTTCGTGGTGTTCGGCATCTTCGTGATCATCAATTTCGTGGTCATCACCAAGGGCGCCACCCGCATCGGCGAGGTCACCGCACGGTTCACCCTGGATGCCATGCCCGGCAAGCAGATGGCCATCGACGCCGACCTCAACGCGGGGATCATCACCGAGCAGGAGGCACGCGAGCGCAGGGACCTCATCCGCCGGGAGGCCGAGTTCTACGGGGCCATGGACGGTGCCACCAAGTTCGTGCGGGGAGACGCCATCGCCGGCATTATCATCACCTTCATCAACATCATCGGCGGGATCATCATCGGGGTTCTCCAGCACAAGATGCCCTTTGGCGAGGCACTCACCACCTACACCACCCTGACCATCGGTGACGGCCTGGTATCTCAGATCCCGGCACTCATCATCTCCTCGGCAGCAGGCATCCTCGTCACCCAGTCGGCGGCGGACAAGTCCATCGGAAGGCAACTCTCCGAACAGCTTTCCTTCCAGCCCCTGGCCCTGTTCTCCGCCGCGGCGATCATCTTCTGCTTCGGCCTGGTACCGGGAATGCCCCATATCGCCTTCCTCGCCATCGCCCTGCTCATGGGCGCTGTCGGCTGGCTTTCCCTGCGCTACAAAAAGGAAGAAGAGGTCCAGGAGGAGGCGCCCAGGGGAGAAGAGGTGTCACCCGAGTCTCTGCTCCCTATGGATATCCTTGAGTTCGAGATCGGCTACGGGCTCATCCCCCTGGTGGACTCAGCACAGGGCGGCAGTCTTTTGACGCGTATCAAGGGAATGCGTCGGACCATTGCCGGTGATCTCGGGGTCATTGTGCCCCCCATTCACGTGCGCGACAATCTCGATCTCAAACCCAACGAATATAAGCTCATGCTCAAGGGCTCGGAGATCGCATGTTCCGAGGCCATGGCAGACAGGCTCATGCTCCTGAACCCCGAGAACGTGCAGATCGACATCCCGGGCATCCCGGTCAAGGAGCCCGCATTCGGCCTGCCCGCGCTCTGGATCAAGAAGTCCGACAGCGAACGGGCCCAGCTGGCCGGGCTTACGGTGGTCGATGCCTCGACGGTCATCGCCACACACCTCACCGAGGCGATCAAGAACAACGCCCACGAGCTTCTTGGCAGGCAGGAGCTGCAGTCCATCCTGGACACCGTGTCACGCTCCCATCCCAAGGTGGTGGAAGACCTCATCCCGTCGACGCTGCCGGCAGGCGTGGTCCTGCGGGTGTTCAAGAACCTGCTCAAGGAGAAGGTGCCGGTCAAGAACGTCCTCACCATCCTGGAGACCCTAGCTGATTATGGTGCCATGACCAAAGACCCGGATATTTTGACGGAGTATGTCAGACAGGCCCTCATGCGCGTGATCTCGAAGCCCTACATCCAGGACAGCACGATCCGCGTACTGGCTCTGGACCCCGCGATAGACGGGGTGATTTCGCATTCCGTCCAGCACACCGAGCATGGTTCGTATCTTGCATTAGAACCGGAGAAATCACAGAAGATCCTGATGACATTGAACAGGGAGGTGCAAAACGTGGGCAAACAGGGACTGGTTCCGATCCTGCTGACATCACCGGTGAGCAGGCCCTATCTCAAGCGGCTGACCGAACGATACCTGCCGGATCTCGTGGTCCTCTCCCACAATGAAATCCCCCCGGATATCACCATTAAAAATCTTGGAATGGTAAGGGTCGATGCAAATTAAAACATACACCGCAAACTCCATGAAGGACATCCTCTCCCAGATCAAGAGCGAGCTGGGATCCGATGCCGTGATCCTCTCCAAACGCGAGATCACGGACAAGACCTTCGGCCTGACCGCAAAGCCCTTGATCGAGGTCACGGCCGCCGTGGACTTCGACGCGGGCATCTCCGGTTATTATCCGAAAACGCCCCGGGTCTCTTCCGGAGCTCCGGAGCCGGCCCTCCCGGCCTTCTCCGCCCCCTCGGCCGAGCACCTGGCAGAAGGCATCACCGAGCTCAAGGATATGATCAAGGAGCTCATCGCCCACTCCGGCATGAAGCTCCACGAGAACAACCCCTTGAGAAAGAAGCTCCTCTCGCGCGGAATCAGGCCCAATATCGTGGACGTGCTGCTGACCAAGCTCGGTGCCGGGGCAAAGGAGAGCGCGGTCAGAAACCTGCTGTGCAAGCTCATCAAGACCGAAGAGCCCAAGACAAGCAGGGTATGGGTCTTCGTGGGCACCACGGGCGTCGGGAAAACCACCACCATCGCCAAAATCGCGGCAGGAGGGGTACTCAATCACCGCCGGAAGGTGGGGCTCATCACCCTGGATACCTATCGGATCGGCGCCGTTGACCAGGGGCGGATCTATGCCAAGATACTGAACATCCCCTTCACGTCCGTGTCATCGGTATCCGAGTTCCGCACCGCACTGGGCAAGATGGGCTCGCTGGATCTGGTTCTCGTGGACACCGTAGGAAGGTCGGCACTGTGCGGGGACTATATCCCCCACCTCAGGGAGCATCTCGACGGGATCGATCCCTGCACCTTCCTGCTCATGCCGGTTGCCACACGTGATAGCGAGATGGACGCGATCACCAGAACCTTCTCCGGCCTCGACATTCACCGGATGATCTTCACCAAGGCGGACGAGGCGATACACTCAGGCTCCGTCATCACCCACAACCTCATCCACCGGATTCCCGTTTCCTATATCACCACAGGCCAGCGGGTGCCGGAGGACATTGAAAAAGCATCGTCTTCAACGATCGTACACCGATGTCTCGGAGACAGAATATGAAAGATCAAGCGCATACATTGAGAAAAATCTTCGATGGGGCGGCCCCGCCCTGTCCTCAGGTGCTCTCCGTCACTTCCGGCAAGGGCGGCGTCGGGAAAACGAGCCTTGTCGTCAACATGTCCATCATCCTGGCGTCACGGGGCAAGAAGGTGCTCGTGCTCGATGCGGATCTGGGGCTTGCGAACATCGATGTCATGCTGGGTCTTGTCCCGAAGTACACTATCCAGCACGTGCTCCAGGGGCAATGCTCTCTGGAAGAGATCATCCTGGAAGGCCCCGAAGGCATCAAGATCATCCCGGCATCCTCGGGCATTCAGGAGCTTGCTGACCTGACCCGCGAGCAGCAGCTCAGTCTGATGAACTCGCTGGATTACTTCGAACAGGACATCGACTACATGATCATCGACACGGGCGCGGGCATATCCCGCAATGTCATGTACTTCAACGCCGCCTCCCAGCGGGTCATTGTGGTGGCCACGTCCGAGCCCACCTCCATTACCGATGCGTATGCACTGATCAAGGTGCTGAGAAAACAATACGGCGTAAAGCGCTTCGATCTCATCGTGAACAACGTATCCACCAAGGTGGAGGGGGATCAGGTCGCTCGACAGTTAAGTTTGGTGTGTGAGAGGTTTTTAGGGGATGTCGTCCTTGAAACGCTCGGGTCCGTTCCCGCGGACAAGAGCATTCCCGAGTGCATCAAGGGGCAGAAGGCATTTGTAGGGGTCTATCCTTCCGGAGAGGCTTCAAGGCGCCTGGAGAGGATCGTGAGCCGCATGGAACAGACTTCGCGGCCCTCATCCAGCGGCAGCCTGCAGTTTTTCCTCAGAAGGATGGTTCTCAATCAGATGAAGGGGTCGAATCATGCAGGATATAGCATTTCCCGATCTTACTGAAGAACAGAAGCTCAACCCGAAGATCCGGTCAAAGGTGATCAACGAGTTTTCGCCTTTGATCAAATACATCGCGAGCCGCATCGCCATCAGGCTCCCCCCCCATATTGATCTGAATGACCTCATCAATGCGGGCGTCATCGGGCTCATCGATGCCATCGAGAAATTCGATGCATCCAAGCAGATCAAGTTCAAGACCTATGCGGAGTTCCGAATCAGGGGCGCTATCCTTGACGAGCTCAGGTCCATGGACTGGGTGCCCAGGTCGGTGCGGCAGAAGGCGCGCAAGGTGGAAGACACGTATGCAAAGCTCGAGTATGCCCTCGGCAGGCCTGCCAGCGACGAGGAAGTGGCGCAGGAGATGAATATCGATCTCGAGAGCTTCCACCGGCTCATCTCGGAGACGGCCTCTGTCTCGCTCTTGAGCCTCGACGATCTGGGCGAGGACGACTCCGATGCATCCAGGAGAAACCTTCTTGAGTACATCCTCCAGGACGAGAAGGACTGGCCCTCCCACCGGCTCAGATATGCAGAGTTGAGAGAGACGGTGGCCAAGGCCATCATGTCCCTCCCCGAGAAGGAGCGCATGGTCATCTCGCTCTATTACTACGACGAGCTGACCATGAAAGAGATCGGCCATGTCCTGAAGTTCACCGAGTCGCGGGTTTCTCAGATCCACACCAAGGCGATCCTGAGACTCCGGTCGAAAATGCAGAAGCTTTTCAAGGAAATCCGGTCCTAAAGATTTGGGAGGGAAATTTCGATGAAACGAAAAAGACCTTGGAGGCGGCTCTATGGCAATTGACAAGAATATGAAGATTCTCGTTGTCGATGACTTTTCGACAATGCGCAGAATCGTGAAGAACATCCTCAGGCAGCTCAATTTCAACAATATTGTCGAGGCCGATGACGGTGCCAGCGCCCTGGACATCCTCCAGAAAGAAAAGATCGACATGGTTGTCTCTGACTGGAACATGCCCAAGATGACAGGGCTCGAGCTCCTGAAGGCCATGCGCGGCGACGATGCGCTCAAGGACATCCCCTTTCTGATGGTGACCGCGGAGGCCCAGCAGGAGAACATCATCGAGGCCGTGAAATCGGGGGTGAGCAACTATATCGTGAAGCCTTTCACCGCAGAGACGCTCGGACAGAAAATCAATCAGGTATTCAATAAGTAAGAGGGAGCGGGCGTGTCGAATTCCTCCGGGAAAAAAGCCGAGCTGGATAAAGACGGGATCTCCTTTGATTTCAACAAGGCCCAGCTCGATAACGACGGGATCGCACTGACCGATGCCCCGGAGAACCAGGTTCACGGGGAGACGGACAATGCGAAAAAATCCGTTGAACAAGAAGCACAGGACACCCCGGTCTGGCGGCGCAGAAAGGTCGTTCTCTCCCTCGCCGCCGGAATCGTTGCAGTGTGCGCGGCAATCGGCGTTTTCATGGTGCTGGCGCATGAGGAGGAACCTTTGTATCTCCCCCCAAGCTATCCTGAACCTTCTCCCGCTGTTTCCTCTTCATCCGAGGGAGATATCCTGCTCGATCCCTTCACCGTGCTGTACGATCCGGACAATCCCCGGCAGTCCGGTGTGCTGCTTGCCCAGATCAGCCTGCAGATCACCCCGGGAACGTGGCCGAACATCGCCGGCAGGCTCTTTGACATCAGAAGCCTCATCTACTCGAGGCTCAGTGCAAACGCCGGGATATATACGAAAAATGAGCTGGCAGCCATGATCAGGGAAGACCTGAAGGACCTCCAGGTCAAGGATGTGGCGTTTGTCCAGTATGAAAAACGGTAGCACCACGGCACACTGAAGGGGCCGCGCTTTTTTTAAGCCGGGCTTCCCCGGAACCCGTGGCAGGAAAAAACGGAGCAGAGGAAAGACATGGAGCTCGAGAAAATCGATAGCATGATCTCGTCGGAGGATCCCTCCCAAAGAAGAACCGCGGCCTCCCTGCTTGCCGAAATCGGGGGCGAGGATGCTTACGGCAGGCTCGAGGTGCTCCTGAAAGACCCCAACAACGGGGTGAGGGATGCGGCGCAGAATGCCATCATCCTCCTGGGCGGAAGGCAGGCCATTGCCAGGATGCTCCCGCTTCTGTCGCACAGCGATCCGGCCATCAGGAATACGGCCATCGATATCCTGCGGAAGATCGGCATTGACGGCGTGGACATGCTCCATGCCCTGGCAAAGGACGCCGACGACAATGTCCGCCTGTTCGTTATGGATATCCTGGGCACCATCGGGTGCCATGAAAGCGTGGACACGCTCATCGAAGGGCTCTATGACGTGAATCCCAATGTGAGAAACGCCGCGGTCATCTCTCTGGGCGAGCTGGGAGACCCCCGGTCCTTCGACCATCTCAAGAAGCTCATCAACGACGAGGAATGGATCCGCTTCTCGGTCATCGAATCCCTTGCCCGGATCCCTCACGAAGGCGTGGTCGAGTTCCTCATCCAGGAGCTTTCCCGGTGGTCGGGTGATGAGATCACCGTATGCGCCATCCTGGAGACCCTCGGGATGATCGGTTCTCACGAAGCAGTGCCTCCATTGCTGGACATGCTGCAGAATACCAATCAGTATGTGGAGTTCGCCGCGGCCCGGACCCTGCTCACCATCATGAGCACAGACGATCTCGCATCACTGGAGGTCCAGGAAAGGCAGGTGCTCAAGGACATCCTCGACGCCTATCTTCCGGAGGCCGATGAAGAGCTTCTATATCGCATTCTCGCGGCGCTTGAGCGTATCGGGGATTCCCAGAGCGCCCGGCGCATCATCGCACTGGCCGGAAAGGTGGATCCGGACAGCGAGACGGAGAAGTGGGAGGCGATCAAATCCGCACTCGCGTCGGTGGGAAGCGTCGAAATGATGGTAGACCTCCTGGATCAGGACGAGAGAAGCGTGATTCTCGGCGTTCAGATGCTGGGAAGCATGGGAGGAGAAGCGGAGGCCCGGGAGATATCCGCACGGGTCATCTCCCAGCAGGGATATGTAAAGCGGGCCATGACCGAGGCGCTTGCCCGCATCGGAGGGAAGGGTTCGCACAGCACCATGCTCGCGCTCCTGGATGACCAGGACGGCCATGTCGTCGGGACTGCGCTCAACTACCTGGGTGATCTGGGCAACCCCGAGGATATCGGTAAGATCGAGCGATTCCTGCGTCATCCATATCCCGACGTGAAGGGCATGGCCCTGGATGCGATCGTCCGGATCGGCACGGCCAGGGCCGAGGAATGCTTCACGGCGCTTGCTGCAGACAGCGATCCGAAAATCCGCATCATGGCGCTCGACGGCCTGAAGAGACTCGGATACGCGAACCTCGGACAGATCTGCACCTACATGCTCAAAGATCCCGACTGGGAAGTCCGCATGGCCGCCGTGAAGGTAACCAGGGACGCCGGGCTGCCCATTGAGGAGGATCTCCTGGTGACCCTGCTCAATGACGAGCACGACGAGATATGCCACCCGGCCATCGACATCGTGGGGATAAGAAAGATAACGAGCTTGAGATCCTTTCTGGAAGACGCCATCGGAAGCGACGACATGTGGACCTCCTACCATGCCATCGAGGCCCTGGGCAAGTTCGGCGACGAGGAGGCGAAATCGGCATTACTGTCCATCCTGAAAAGCGGGCGGGATTTTCTGCGCATATCCGCGGTGAAGGCCCTGGGTGAATGGAAGGACGTGGACCTCATCAGCGAGCTGGAGATCTATCTGGATGATGAGAACCTGGACGTGGCCCGTGCTGCTGCAGAGGCCATAGACAAGATTCAGGGGGTGGCTTTCTGATGGATCGGCTGATCCTGCAAACCGTCAAGCACCTGGAAGACCTGCCCACCCTGCCCTCGGTTGCTGTGGAGGTCATGAGCCTCTCCCGGTCGCCCGATGTCTCGATCAAGACCATATCGGAGTGTATCCATAAGGATCCCCCGCTTGCGGCAAAGGTGCTCAAGCTGGCGAACTCGGCCTTTTACCGCAGGGGCGCTCATGAGATCGAAACGCTTCACCGCGCCATCCTCCTGATGGGGCTCAACGAGGTCGTCAACATCACCACATCGGTGTCGGTCCTGTCATCCCTGGGTTCTCGGAAATCGCAGGAGCAGAATATCAGGAAAAAGTTCTGGCAACACTGCATCGCCACAGGCCTCATCGCGCGGCGCATCGATACGAGGCTGCACATGAGCCTCCAGGGA
This sequence comes from Candidatus Phosphitivorax anaerolimi, assembly GCA_001896555.1. GTDB lineage: Bacteria > Desulfobacterota > Desulfomonilia > UBA1062 > UBA1062 > Phosphitivorax > Phosphitivorax anaerolimi. The sequence goes on along the minus strand of MPOS01000014.1, from coordinate 32,746 downwards.
AGAGAGTTCGTGGGCGGCCTGCTCCATGACATCGGCAAGATCATCCTCGACGAGTATTTCCACGACCAGTTCATGCAGGCGCATGCCCTGTCCATTGAACGTCAGTGCTCCATGTTCGAGGCAGAGCAAGAGATTCTCGGCACGACCCATATGGAAATCGGACATTTCCTCGCCCAGAAATGGGGGCTGCCTCCCTACATCGCCGACATCATCCTGAACCACCACCATCCTCGGGACGCCCGGTTCAAGGACATCACCTCGGTGGTATCCATAGCCAACCTGCTGGCGAAGGCCAGTGAGCTCTCCTGCGGGGGAGACTCCATGTCCTTTGTCCTCAAAGATCAGCAGGGATGGCAGATCCTGAAAAAGATGGGGCATCCTATGGACTCGATCGATCTCGAACGGTTCTCCTTTGAGATCGGAGACATCGGCGAAGAGGTTAAGGAGTATATCACCACGGTATCGGATCAGGAGGACCGGGAACGTGCCTATGCCTGAGTATCTCAACACCGCCCAGCCCGGAATGTCGGACGAGACCTTCCGCCTGCTGCGTGACTTCATCTATGAGCACTCCGGAATCTTCTTTTCCGACAACAAGAAGTCCCAGCTCGAAAACAGGCTTTCCCTGCGGCTGAAGGTGAACAACCTTCCGGATTTCGACAAGTACTACTACCTGCTCAAATACGACCCGCAGGCATCCCGGGAGCTGAGGGCACTGTTCGATTCGGTGACCACCAACGAGACGAGCTTCTTCAGGAGCCCGCCTCAGATCCAGGCCTTCCAGGAGAAGGCCCTGCCCGAGATCCTGGGGAAGAGAGCCGCCCAGGGCGAAAAGGTGTTGAGGATCTGGTCTGCGGGATGCTCCACCGGTGATGAGCCTTATACCCTGGGAATGGTGGTCTGGGAGGTGCTCGGGGAAAAGATGCCTGAATGGGACGTGAAGATCTTTGCAAGCGACATCAGCGAAAAGGCGCTCAAGTCTGCACGGGCGGCCGTATACAATGATTACACCCTCCGCTCCGTGCCGCCTGATATCAAGAAGAAATACTTCATTCAGGAAGGTCCCCAGTTCAGGGTCTGCGACGATATTCGGATGCTCGTGGAGCTGCAATACCTGAACTTCAATGACGAAAAAAGGGTGAAGCTGATGAGGGGCTTCGACATCATATTCTGCAGAAACGTCCTCATCTATTTTGACGACGCTGCAAAAAAGAGATTCGTATCCCAGCTATACGACAATCTCAATCCGGGAGGTTATCTCTTCATCGGCCATTCGGAATCGCTGCACAACATCTCGCGGGCCTTTAAGCTGGTTCATTTTCCCGGCGCCCTGGGCTACAAAAAGGAGTAGGTGGAGGCGTGTATGACGAAGATACTCATTGTGGATGACTCAGCGACCGTCAGAAAACTTCTGATACACACTCTCAAACCGAAGCACTATACATGCATTGAGGCCTGCGACGGTTTCGACGCCCTGGAGAAGCTTGCCCTCAACCCAGATATCAAACTCATCATCTCGGACCTGAACATGCCGAACATGGACGGCATCGAGCTCATCGCCAACATCCGGCAGAACCCGCAGTACAAGGATCTGCCCATCATCATGCTCACTACTGAGGCGTCCCAGAACAACCGGAAGCTCGCCTTCGACGCCGGGGCCAATCTCTATCTGGTAAAGCCCTCGCCGGCGCACATCATCCTCTTCAAGGTGCAGAGCCTGCTCGAGGCGGATTCTTGACGTGATGAGAGAACGATCCATCTCCCGCCTGTCATGAGCCTTCCTCTGCAGCCGGGAGATCATCAGGCAGTTCCTCAGGCTGGCTTTCCCTCAGGCTTTGTTCACTGTCTCCGGAGTCTTCCTCCAGGGTGATCTCTGCGAGAAATTCATCAACAGGCTCCACCCCGGGCAGGCAGTTGTCCTGCTTGACCGCGCCCAGCCTCTTCAACCTATCTGCAGACGGCAGCACCCGGGCCTCCCACGACCTCGCGGCTGCGTTGTATGCCTGCGCGGTTTTCTGGATGCCCTCTTTGAGCCTCTCGAAATGGCGTGCAAACACCTTGATCCTCTCGAAGAGCTCCATGGCCCCTTTGAAGATGCGCTCTGCGTTCTCCGAGGCCGCGTGCTGCTGCCAGGTGAGCGCGATGGTGCGCAGCAGCGCGATCAGGGTGGTGGGCGTGGTGATGATCACGTTCCGGTCGATGGCGTCTTCGATGAGCGTCTTGTCGTGGTCCAGGGCCGCGCTGAAGAACGACTCGGATGCGAGAAAGAGCACCACGAAGTCCGGCGCAGTGTCGAACTGCCGGAAGTACTCCTTGGACGATAGTGAAATCATGTGGTTCCTCAGGCTCTGGGCGTGCTTTGCCAGGAGCTCTTTCTTCGTCTTCTCGTCCTCGGCGGCATAGGCGTCCATGTAGGCGCTGATGGGGAGCTTTGCGTCCACCACCACCTGCTTGTTCCGCGGAAGCCGGATGATGAGGTCGGGACGCCTCACTCCCGATTCCGTCTGTACGCTCGGCTGCTCGATGAAATCGCAGTGGGGCGACATGCCTGCGACCTCGACCACCCTCCGCAAGGTGATCTCGCCCCACCTCCCCTTGACCTGGGGCACCTTCAGGGCCGTGCTCAGCGAGCGGGTCTGCTCATGAAGCCGCTCCTGGGTTTTCATGAGCTCGGTGATGTAGCGGGTGATGTCGCCATAGGCGTTCTGCCGTGCATTCTCGATCTCCCGCAGCTGGGTTTCATAGCGCTTCAGGGCATCCTGCAGGGGTTTGACAAGCCCGTCGATGGCCTCCCGCCTCTTGTCCATGTCGCCCTTCATCTCGGCGAGCAGGGTGTTGACCACACCGCCTGCAAGATCCAGAAAGACCTTGTTATTGCTCTTGAGGGCATCGGCCGAGAGGGCCTGGAAGGTCTCCACGAGCCGGCGGCGCGATTCCTCGACGAGCTCCGCCTGCTGCTTGAGCGATTCCTGGGCCGCCTCGAACCGGGTCTGGGCCTTTACACGCTCCTGCTGCTCGGCCTCCAAAACGCTGCGCAGGGCCTGGAGCTCTTCCTCCCTGCATTGGAGCGACTCCCGCAGTCCGGTCGCCTCTTGCCGGGCCTGCTCCCGCCCGGGGAGGTAGCGTCCCTTGGCAAGAAGCCAGCCGAGTATGAGCCCGGCAATCCCCGCTGCACCGATCAACGCCAGTTCAATCACAATGTTTTACTCCTCTTTGCGGCCCCGCCGGTCCTTCCAGCCCGCCGGCGGGGGCATGCCCTGCTCATTCTCCCATGCCTACCGGTTCCCGAATACCCCACAACCCCTATCCGGTGCAAGGTCAGTATTGGATGTGTCTGCCGAGCGTGATGCTGTATGCCTTGTCCCTGGTCACGATGATGTGGTCGTGGACCGGGATGCCCAGACTCTCTCCCAGCTCTGTAAGCGCCCGGGTGAGCCGCTCGTCGTGCGCCGAAGGCGTCGGGCTCCCTGATGGGTGGTTATGTACGAGGACCAGGGACGAGGCGCCCCTTTCCAGGGCCGTCTTGAACACCTCCCGGGGATAGACGTGGGCCATGTTCACGGTGCCCTGGCAGAGGTCCTGCACATGGATGAGCCTGCCCGCGGAGTTCAGGCACAGAAGCATGAAATGCTCGCTCTTCTCGCCCCCGATCTCTGCCTGGAGATAGCGGATGACCGCTTCCGGGCTGTCCAGGATGACGCCGCCCTCTGTAAAGGGCTCCAGATATCGGATCACACACGCCTTGACAAGCTTGATCAATGTGCTCGAGTACTCGCCGACCCCTTTCCGTCTCTCCAGGGCCTCCAGCGATTCATCGAAAATCCGCCTGAGCGACCCGTACTCTTCGAGCAGCTCCTTGGCCAAGGGCTTGGTGTCTTTGCGGGGGATCGCATATCCCAGGAGCAGTTCCAGGATCTCGTAGTCGCTCAAAGCGCCCCTGCCCGCATCTCTGAACCTGCTCCGCAGGCGGCTGCGGTGACCGGTGTAGTGCGGCTCGCCCGTGCTCATATCACCCCTCCTCCCCATCCCGGCACTGGTCGCGCTCGAAGTGCGAGTAGAACGACCACGGCAGGATCTCGTCCGGCTCACGCTCTCTAAGCGCATAGTAATCGGGGTTGCGCGGCCAGCTCCTGAGCACCTCCTGCCACTTTGACGGGTCGTGAGCGGCCATCTCTGTCAGGACATCCAGGACCCTCCGGTCGCCCCGGGCGATCAAGGCCTGGATGTAGGCCCACTTGGGGCCTTCGAAGCTCACGATCACGTTGCTCTGGGATTTGAGCCCCTTCACGATTTTTGTAATCCGCTTCTTGGCCTCGCCAGGCTCCAGCAGGGCCGCCCGCCCATAGCGGGAATGGGGCTTGGGGACCATGGTGTTGATGCTCACCGAAACCCTGCCGATCCGCCGGTTGCCCCGGGAGACTTGGATGAAGGTCTGGCGGATGCGCTTGACCAGGTCGATCAGGTCATCGATGTCCTTCTGTTCCTCGCCGGGCAGACCCACCATGAAGTAGAGTTTGATGTCGCGGATGCCGCTCCTGACCAGGGAGATCACGTCTTTCAGGATCTCCTCTCCGCTCACCCGCTTGCCCAGGGCGGCACGAAGTGTGTCGGAGCCCACCTCAGGGGCCAGAGTCACCTCGTTGACCCGTGAGGCCTTCATATAGGCGAGAAGCTCCTCCGAGATCATGCCCAGACGTAGCGAGGGCGGGGCGATTTTCAGCCCGCGGGCGTCGATCTCTTCAAGCAGCCGGGTCAGCCGGGGGTGGTTGTTCAGCGAGGTGCTCACCAGGCCCAGCTTCTTCCCCGAGCGGGCGGCCCGGTCCAGCACGGGGAGCAGCCGGTCCACCTCGACGGGCCGAAAGGGCGAATAGATCTCGCGGGCAGTGCAGAACCTGCAGTTGAACGGGCAGCCGCGGGCGATCTCGGTGAGGAACATGTCCTGGAACACGGTCTTGTCCGTGAGGATGACGGAGTGGCCGGGATTGTCGAAGGGCCTTACCACGGAGATCACGGGCCTTGAGCCCTCAAACCCCCTGATCCGCTCCCCCTCGTAGACCGGGCGAGTCTGTTCAGGCAGATAGATCCCGGGCACCTTTGCTAGCCTCTCCAGGAATCCCCGGTAGCCGTTGCTTGCGAAGAAGGCATCGGCGAGCGCGTCTCCCAATGGCTCGCCCTCGCCCAGGAAGCAGAAATCCAGGGCCTCGGCCACCGGCTCGGGGTTGATGGTGGCCGCCGCGCCCCCGGCCATGACGATGGGGCTGCCCCTGCGATCCTCTCTCCTTACCGGGATGCGGTTGTCGAGCAGGATCCGGATCATGTTGATCCAGTCGAGCTCGTAGGATACGCTGAACGCGATGATGTGAAAGTCATTGAGATGCCGGGATGATTCCACCGAGCGCGGCGAGTCGGTGAAGAACCGCTCGCACACGATCGACGGGTGGTCGTTGAAAACGCGATACATGGTGTGCAGCCCGAGGTTGGACATCCCCACCCAGTAGGTGTTGGGATAGACCAGGGCAATGTTCAGCCTGCCTCCGGGGTCCTTTCTGATCGCGCCTGTTTCATCCCACATCGATACCCAGACCTTTGATCTTCCTGTGCAGGTTGCTGCGTTCTACACCGATGAGATCAGCCGTCTTGGAGATGTTGTACCCGCACTCCTTGAGCTTGTTTTCTATAAACATCTTCTCAAACTGGGCCCTGGCATCCTTGAGCAGGGGGATGTCGATGAGCTTATCGGTCTCTGATGAGCTCCGCGAACTCAAGGGGAGGATGTCGTCGGCAGTGATCGTGTCTCCGGGCGTCATGATCACCAGCCTCTCCACGATGTTCTTGAGCTCGCGCACATTGCCCGGCCAGTCGTGCTGCATGAGCTTCTTGACCGCGCCCTCGGTCATGGTCTTTTTCTTCCCGCCCTTCAAGGAGGCGTACATCTTGAGGAAGTGCTCCACCAGCTCGGGGATGTCATCCTTGCGGTCTGCGAGCCTCGGCACGTAGATGGGGATGACGTTGAGGCGGTAGTAGAGGTCCTGCCGGAACCTGCCCGCCTCGATCTCCTTTTCCAGGTCCTTGTTGGTGGCGGTGAGCACCCGCACGTCGACCTGGATGGTCTGGGAGCCCCCCACCCGCTCAAACCGCTGCTCCTGGAGGATCCTCAAGATCTTGGCCTGGGTGGGCAGGCTCATGTCGCCGATCTCGTCGAGGAAGAGGGTGCCGTTGTTGGCCAGGTCGAACTTGCCCCGCCTGCGCTCGGTCGCGCCGGTGAACGCGCCCTTTTCGTGCCCGAAGAGCTCGCTTTCGATGAGCTCCTGCGGGATGGCCGCACAGTTGACCTCCACGAAGGGCTGTTTGTTTCTCTGGCTCTTCTTGTGGAGCCTTCTGGCCACGAGCTCCTTGCCCGTACCGTTTTCGCCCAGGATCAGTACCCAGGCGTCCGATGGGGCCGCCCGGTCGATCTGTTCCTTGAGCTTTCGGATGGCGGGCGAATTCCCGACGATCTCGTCGTCCTTCTGGGCCTTCATTCTCAAGAGGGCGTTCTCTTCCTCCAGGGCGCGCAGGTGCAGGGTGTTGTTGATAGTGATGATGATCTTGTTCAGATCCAGTGGTTTTTCGATGAAGTCCAGGGCCCCCAGCCGGGTGGCCCTGACGGCGGTATCGATGGAGCCGTGGCCGGTCATGATGATGACCGGGATTCGATACCCGCTCTTATTGAGCTCTTCGAGGATCTGCAGGCCGTCCTTGCCCGGCATCCAGATATCCAGGAGGATCAGATCGATCTCGTTGCGCTCTATGACCTGGACGGCCTCTTCGCCGTTGGCGGCCAGGAGGGTGTGGTACCCCTCGTCCTCGAGGCCTCCCTTGAGCGAAAACCGTATGCTTTCCTCGTCATCAACTATGAGAATCGAACGCTTCATGTACTACTCCTTTACCGGTAGCTCTATGTTGAAACTCGTGCCGGTGGGCGTGTTGTCCCGTACCCGGATGAACCCATTGTGATCCGAGACGATCCGGTTGACAATGACCAGGCCCAGCCCCGTACCCCCCCGCTTCGTGGAAAAATAAGGCTCGAACAGCCGCTCCTTGACCTTGGGCGGTATGCCGGGGCCGGTATCCGAAATATCCAGGGTTGCGATGTGCACATCGGCATCGTAGCTCGTCCGGATGGAAACCTTCTTTTGGGAATTCCCCCCCTCCAGGACCGCGGTGGTGGCGTTTTCGAGCAGGTTGACGATGGCGCGGTTCATCTGAGGCGCGTCGATCTCCACCTTGGGTATGGTCTCATCGATCGTAATCTCGTATGTAACCTCCGGATGGGCCTGACGATACAGCGCCACGGCATCCTGCACCACCTTGTTGAGATCCCCGGGTGCAGGCATGCACGAGGGCATTTTTGCAAAGGCGGAGAACTCGTTGACCAGCCGCTTCATCTCGTCGACCTCATTGATGATGACCCGGGTGCACTCGTCGAACACCTGCCCGTCGTCCTGGAGCCGGTCGAGATACCTGCGCCTGAGCCGCTGTGCAGAGAGCTGGATCGGGGTCAGCGGGTTCTTCACCTCGTGGGCGATCCTCCGGGCCACCTCCCTCCAGGCGGCCATGCGCTGCATCTTCTGGAGCTGGGTGAGGTCGTCGAACACCACCACCATGCCCATGTGCTCGCCGTTGTCGTCGTAGAGGAACGAGGCATGACCCAGCAGCGTGAGCCTCTGTGAATCAGCCGAGATGGTGATCTGCTTCTGGGTGGTCATGCCCTTGGATTTCTTGAGGGGTTCGATGAGCTCGGTGACGATGGGGACATAGTCGCCCTTGAGCACTTCGTCATACCTCTTGCCCATGGATTCGTTCTCCTGGATGCCGAGCATGGTCTGGGCCGCGGGATTGATCATGCTGATGCAGTCATCCCGGCCGATGGTGATGACGCCGGTGGAGATGTTGGTGAGCACGGTCTCGATGTAGCGATTGCGGTAGGTGAGCTCATTGTAGGCGTTTACCAGGCGCCTGCGCGACTCCGTGAGATCGTCCACCATGGTGTTGAAGTCCTGCACCAGCAAACCCAGCTCATCGTTGGACTGGACGTCGATCGAAAAGCTCAAGTCCCCCCGGGAAATCCGCTGAGTGCCTTCCACGAGCTTCTCGATGGGATTGATGAGCCCCTTGGAGATGTTCATGCCGAACCACACCGCCGAGAAGATCACCAAAAGCGTGATCGAGGTGAGAATGATGACATAGTTGGTCTTGATGGGCCCTTTGAGCTTGAGACTCTGGATGTAGTCGGTGAAGGTGGAGCGGATCATGCTCATCCTTCCCGAAATGCTCTCCGGGATGTAGTAGTCGGCCACGAGCACGCCCACCACGTCTTTGAGATTGAACGACGACCGGATGGGCACGATGCCCTCGATGATGTCCGCATTCCCGGTGCGAACCACGATGGACATGGTCTTGCCTTCCATGGCGGAGAGCACAAGGCTCGACTCGGGTGAGGGAAGACCGGCGACGCCGATGTCCGGCGACACGATCTTCACCAGCTCCTCGCCCTGAGAAGAGAAGATCTCGACAGCCGAGAGCCGGAACAGCACCATCTTCTCCTGCAGCAGGCTCTTGAGGATCTCGAGGTTTTCCTCTTTGAGCAGTCTCCTCTCCGTGATCTCTTCGGATATGGAGCTCGCGTAGTGGATGGCGTCGGCCGAGGCCTCCTTGTAGTAGATGTTCGCCACGTTCATGGACTCTTCGATCGCGGTCTCCACCTCGCTGGAGAGCCAGCCTTCCATGCTCCGGTTCAGGAAGATGATACTGGCGATGAACAGCACTGTCGTGGGGATGATGGTGAGCGTGACGAACGCGGCCACGAGCTTGGTCCTGAGTCTGGTGCCGAGCATTCCCCGCTGCCGCTCGAGCAGGAGCTTGGCGAGGTTGCGGGTGACCAGGAAGATCACCAGGACCAGGAGCACGATGTTGAGGCTGATAAGCCCGAATATAACGAGATTGCGGATGGAGGACAGGGCCTGGATGTTCCTGATGTTTGTCTGGGCCACGCTCAAGGAGACAAGGACGGACACGATAACGACGATGTAGATGATCTCCTTGGTTCTCTTCGTCATCATGACGGCTCCCTCTCAACCGGGCGGACCGCATCCAGGACGGCCTTCGCAAAGGCCACGTGGAGCCGGTGGCTGGCCCGGTGCGCCCTGATCCGGGCAATGAGCGGCGCGCCCAGAAGCCAGAGGTCGCCCAGCAGGTCGAGCACCTTGTGGCGGACGAATTCGTCTGCAAAGCGCAATCCCTCGGGGTTCAGCACGCGGTCATCGTCCACGACCACGGCGTTCTCGAGGCTTCCGCCCAGCGCCAGCCCGGCGGCCCGCATTGTCTCCACATCTCTGAGCATTCCGAAGGTCCTCGCGGGTGCAATCCTTCCCCCGTAATCGGTGCCGTCGTAGGAATATCGCTGCAGGCCGATGGCCCGGGAGGGAAACTCGATCTCGTAGGATATGGCGAAGACCCCCGGATCCGCCTTGATCCACGAATCGCCTTCCTCGATCAAGACCGGACGCTGCAGGCAGATCTCCGGGGCCTCTCCGGGAATGTCCCGCACACCCGCCTCCCGGAGCAGGGAGAAAAACGGCAGGGCGGATCCGTCGAAGGCAGGCATCTCCGCACCTGAGACCTCCGCCTCGCAGTCCGTGATGCCGAGCCCGTAGAGGGCCGACATGAAATGCTCCACCGTGGAGACTGTTGCACCGCTGCTGCCGAGGGTGGTGTTCAGCCGGGTGTCAACCACGTTTTCCAGCGTACCCGGGATGCTCACCCCCTCACGCACGAATACGATCCCCTCCCGTCCAGGGCGGACGGAGAGTGTGATCCGGCCTCCGCTGTGCAGGCCGACCCCCTCCATACGGATCTCCCGCGCTATGGTCCTCCTCTGCATGGCTGGGATTAGATTATGTAACTCAAGGGTATTAGTCAAATGCTAAAACCCCCATCGTTCTTTGATTTGACACCCATGAGAAAAACACATATATGGTCTTCCATGTTCGGAATCAGTGGTCAGGAGCTCTTTCTCATCCTTCTTGTAGCCTTGATCGTGCTTGGTCCCAAGAAACTTCCCGAAATGGCGAAGACCATCGGAAAGTTTCTTGGCGAGTTCCAGCGCGCGACCGACGACTTCAAGAGGGAGATCGATATCTCGTCGCGTGAAAAACCCGCCAAACCGGAACCGGGGCCTGCCCCGGAAAAGGACGTCCGGGAGCCGGCCTCAGAGGAGACCAAGCCTCTTGAGCAGGAACGTCCTTCAGACAAAGGGGAATCATCCTCGGGGGAATCCAAGACCGGAGACGACCCCATTGCCTACCGTCCCGGTGAGATAGAGGGATAGCAGGGTGGAAAAGGACAGCAGAGCTGAAGAGCTCAGCACGGTGGAAGAGGAGAAGCTCCCCATCCACGAGCATCTCGAGGAGCTTCGCTGGCGGCTCATCAAATGCATCATCGCCGTGGCCGTGGGCTTTGTGGCGACCTATGCATTCAAGGAGCGGATCTTCGAGTTTCTGGTGTGGCCTCTGGCCAAGGTTCTGCCGGAAAACAGCCGGATGATCTACACCTCCCTGCCCGAGGCGTTCATCACCTACCTCAAGGTGGCCTTTTTCGCCGGTCTGATACTGGCCACCCCTGTGATCTTCTACCAGATCTGGAAGTTCGTCATGCCGGGCCTCTATCCGAACGAAAGGCGGTATGTGATCCCCTTCATGCTCGTGGCAACCTTGTTCTTCCTCGCAGGGGTGAGCTTCGCCTACTTCGTGGTGTTCCCGTACGGGTTCATGTTCTTCCTGGGCTTCCAGACGGAGAGCATCGCGGCCATGCCCACCATGAAGGAATACCTCGGGCTCGTGATGAAGCTCATGCTGGCCTTCGGGGTTTGCTTCGAGCTGCCGGTGATCATGTTCTTCCTCGCCAAGATGGGGCTCGTAAGCCCGCAGAGGCTCACGAAGAGCCGGAAATACGCCATCCTCATCGTGTTCGTGATGGCGGCGATCCTGACCCCGCCCGACGTGATCAGCCAGATCATGCTCGCCATACCCCTGCTCATACTCTACGAGATAAGTATCTGGGTCACTCGCGTCGTAGAGAAGAAGAGCGGGGAGTAGACGCCCGTCTGCGAAGGCGGGGTGTGAGAGAGGCGGATCAGAGGTATCCCTCTTCCTTTGCAGCGGCGTCCAGATCGAGGCTGAGAACATCTTCGGTCTCGGCATCGCGGACCGCGCGCTTTCTGGTATCGAACACCTTGAGGTAGTGTTTGCACTCAGAGCAGTACTGGACGCGCACGCCCTCTATCCCTTCCACCTCGAAATATCCCAAGGTCTCGTGATCGTTGTTGCCGCAGAACGGGCATCCGATCCTCCGAAACCTCCACTGCTTTCCGCACAGCAGGCAGGCGAGCTCGCGGGATGCCTCGGAATCGAATGCCATCCTCGGGTAGGTACCGCAGAAGGGACAGCTCCCGGTGGATGCCCCGGCTTCCTGGGGCCCCTCGTTCTTCTCCCGGAGTCGAGCGAGGTATCCGGTCATAGCGGGACGCAGAAACATCAGCAGCTCCCCCAAGGCATCGTGCTGTTCTTCAGGGAAGGGCTCGTCAGCGGCAAACGCCCGCAGGGCCTTTTCCAGGTCCACGCCGGGCTCGCCGCCCATGAGCTCCGCCCATACCTCCCTCAAGACCTCTGCCAGGAGCTCGTAGGGAAGGGCCGGAATGACTCCCCGCGGAGAGAGCGGGGTATCCGCAGGAGGGATCTGAAGCCCCCGGACCTTTTCCGTCACCGCTGCATGGATCTTTCGGGCCTTGTCGATGCTGTGGGCATCTTCCGTGTATTTCCTGCGTATCGCATCCCAGTCCATATCCGAACCTTAGGGAATATCCACAGATGTGTCAAGCAGCGTCCTCGCCCTTGACAAAATCCCCGGCCTTCCCCTTCAAGCGGCTGCCTTGAAGAAGGGGAAAGGCCGGTTTTTTTACGCATGATCGGGGTCAGGGATTGGGATCACGCGGGATCTGAGTCAGGTCTCAACTTATGGCACTGGGAGTGTCATATGTTGAGACCTGACCTGATGACCTGACCCAATGGCTGATTCCCACTGTAGTATCAAGGTGAATGTTTCAGTTCAGGATATTGATCCGTCCGAGGGCGGCGCCGTCCAGGCCGTAGATAGCTTGCGGAATGCCGTAGCCGCCGGCCGGGAATGCATCGCCCAGGAAATAGAGCAGGGCCATCCACTCTTTGAGCTCCTGGACACCGGGATCGGCCCCGGCATCGATCCTGCGGTCGAGATATTGGGAAGGGTCGATAATGGTGCCGTCGGCATACCGCGGGATGATCTGCAAGCCCATGCCGGTCACCACGCCCATCATCTGCAGCGCATAGAGGTCCACCACGCAGTGGTAGACCGTCTCTTCATCTGTGAGATCGAGCGGTGTCGCCTCACCCAGGCAGAAGGTATCCGCCGGATCATAGAGCGCTACACCCCTGACGCCCTGGTAGTACGGCGCATACGCCGGGTCGTAGTCCACCTTGAGGCCCGAGAAGTTCAGGTAGAAGTCCGATCCGATAGCGGGCGCGACCGTCAGGGCCGCCTCACAGATATTCCTGAGATCGCCCGCGGTTACGTACACGGACATGAGCGGATATCCGGGCACCGGCTGGGTGGTGTCCGGCGAGATCCCCAGGGGCAGCACGTTGTAGATGTCGGCAAAGGTGATAAAGCCCGTGGTGCCCGGGTAGATATTGTCGCGGATGACGCCGCTCGCCACCACGCTGAAGTCGCAGGGGTTCCCGTCGTTGAGCGGGGCCAGGGAACTGGCAACGGCCCTGATGGAGTCAGCCGCGAGGTTCCCGAGCCCGGTCTCCTGAAGGGCTGCGAGCTCCAGGGCGAAGTCCGTCTGGGAGATAGGCCCTTCCAGGGTGACGCCCAGCGGGGCGAGGTTTGCGTTCATGGATGCGTGATACGCCTCCACCATGGCCTGGACCGCCGGGTCGCCGGGCACGGTGTCGTCTACGGGAATGAGGGTGAACTTGGTATTTACCACCTTGCGCAGGAGCACGTTGTAGGTGATGTCGAGCCTGCCGAGATACTCGCCGTATTCGCCGGGCGAGAAGATGATCGTGCCCGGATCGCCCACGACCAGCGCATCGGCGGTCGCGGTGTGGTAGTGCCCCGAGGCGATGATGTCGATGCCCCTGACCTTGGCCGCCAGATCCGCGTCGTCTCCGGTGCCGCCGCTATCGACCCCGCCGTGGGACAGAACGATCACGAGCTGGACGCCGTCTTTCTTTCTCAGGTCGTCCACCTGCCGCTTGATCGCGGCATAGTCGTGGTTGAAGGTGACCGGCGCCGCCACCGGTGCCTTGGAGTCGGCGTCTCTGCCCATGATGCCCAGGATGCCCACCCTGACGCCGTAGGGAGGATACTCGATGATCTTCTTTTCCACAATGATGCCGGCATCCTTGATCGCCTGCAGGGGATTGCCTTCGGGTATCACGATGTTCGATGCCACCACGGGCACGTTGAACCCGCCTGCTGCGCCGTTAGCCAGCATCATGGCCAGCCCTGAGGGCGACCAGTCGAACTCGTGGTTGCCCAGGGTCACGGCGTCGTACCCCATCATGCTTATGAACTTCAGCGAGATGGGATCCGAGGCGCTCAGGTCGTATACCGTGCCCATGGTGAAATCGCCCGAATCGAAGAGCAGGGTTGGCATGCATTTCTCAGCCTGCTCCGCACGGATGCGGTTGATCAGGGTCGCCAGCCGGGCATAGCCGCCGGTGATGGAATCGCTGTCTGTGGTATCCAGCGGGGTGTAGTCGAGGAACGGGCCATACCCGCTCGCATGGTGATGCACATCCGAGGTGTGCAGAATGGTAAAGGTGACATTCGCCCACCGGCAGCCGGCCATGAGAACCAGGAGAATCATGCCTGCCAGTGTAATCCATTTTGCCCTTTTCATAACCTTTTCCTCCTTTTCATAAGAAATTAGGCGATAGTAACTCTCATAATAACAATCACTTATACCATGCAGTGGCGAGAATACCGGCGGGAAGGCGAGGTTCAACCGCGTGCGCGGGGATACAGCTGTTTTTATACCCCGAATCACGTCTTCGAGTCACCATCATTTCTGATCAGATCGTAAGATCATACTACCGATCGGTCTGGCAGGACATTGAAGGGAAACAGGTTTTCATCCGGATCGGCGGATATCCTCATCCCGGCGCCCTGCCCGGCCGGATGCCAGGCACGCTCCTGGCGGTGACTGTGGCGACGGCGGTAAAGCAGCCGGCCTCATCTTCCTGCTGTGCCGAGGCAGTATGCAGACGGGCTCGCTTTTCTCAGCGCCGGGGCCTGTTCTGCAGCGTTTCCGTGAGCTTGCAAGTCCGCGGAAACAGGACCCTTAATAAAAGCCGCATGGGGCCCTTCTGCTCAGGAGAAGCCTTTAAGACCGCTTTCCCGCCGTCATATCACCGGCTCGACCCTGCACGGGACATAACGGTGCAGCGGTGTCGCTGCGAACCTGTCGCGGTGCGTGCTGAGGGTGAGCCGGTTGACGTTTACCCCGTAGGTCCTGCCTTCATACATCAGGCCGAATCCGTGAGGGATGATGACCTGACCTTCGCGCACCCGGTCTGTGACCTCGAGCTCGATCTGTGCCTCGCCCGCCTCGGTGATCACCCTCACCTGCTGACCGTCGGAGAGGTTCAGGCGTTCTGCATCGGCCGGGTTCATGGCGAGGGTGCATGCCCTGAGCCCGTCGTTCCATGAGGGGTCTCGCATGAGGGTGTTGGCGTTCATGCTCATGTGCCTTCCCGCGTTCAGGATGAGCGGGTAGTTTGGATCGGGTTTGAGCGCCGACTCCTCGGACTGTGCATCAATGCTCCTGACCCACTGCTCCATCTCGGGGATGTGGAGGTTCACCTTCCCGTCTTCGGTGCGGATGTTCTCGAAGTTGTTCCCCACATCGCACCGTCCGATGATGAGCCCTTCGGGGTGGTCGCAAATGGCCTGGAAGAGCTCCTCGCCCAAAGCAGGGCCGGATTTGAAGCCTGCCCTGGCCGCGGCCCTGCGGAAGCCCTTCGGCGCAACCTGCAGCAGACCCCACAGAGCCGCCAGGTTTGCGGAACCCATCTTCTCTCCCAGGGTCTTTGCGAGGATGAAGGGCATGTTCTTCAGTGCGGCCGGTTCCTGCCCCACATAGTTTATCAGCTCCATGCCGAAGGCCATGCGATCGGTCCCGGCCGCCCGATGAAGCGAATCGGGTATGCCGGGGATGATTCCGAGCCTCTCTGCGAGACGGACCATGATCTGGCTCACCTCCAGGGGCTCGCCCACGGGCTCTACGATGGGCCGGCGCATCTGGAAATAGATCTCAGGAAAGGTCCAGGGGAAGAAGGTCCCATCCCAGGATTCGTAGCCGGAGCGTGCCGGCAGGATGTAGTGCGACAGGACGGCGGTTTCGGTCATGGCGAGCTCGCAGGTGACCAGGAGGTCGAGCTTCCTGAAGGCCTTCTCGTATGCTGCCGTGTCCGCGTAGGAGCGAAGCGGGTTCGACTGGCTGCACAAAACGGCCCGGAGCCTCTGAGGATGGTCGCTCATGATCTCCTCGGGCATGACGTTGGGCGGAAATACACCCATGAGCGCGGGGAATCCGGTTGCCACGGTGCGCCATGTCTTGGGATCGCGCTCGTCCGAGTGGGCGCCGATGGGCATGAGATGCCCGGGGATGATGTTTCCTCCGGGAGTGCAGATCCGTCCGCAGATGCCCGTGAGGATGAGATACAGATAGGTTGCGGCCGTGCTGTGCCGGTTCATGAAGACGCCCAGATCGGTGTGCATGGACCATTTCCGCCTCCCGAGCTCCCGGCACACCTCTTTTACCGCTCCATAGTCGAGGCCGCACACCCGAATGGCCTCCTTCGCATCAAAGCCGGCAAACCAGGGAACGATTTCATCGAAGCCGGTGACATGGGTTTCGATATACTCCCTGTCGTACCACCCCTCGTCGAGAATGATAGCGATCATGGCCCGTGCCAGGAGTGCATCGGTCCCGGGCCTGAGGGCAAGGTGGATGTCGGCGATTTCTGCGGTTTCGGACCTGCGCGGGTCGATGACCACCAGGAGCCTGTCCGGGTCTTTGGCGATCTCCTTGAGCACGAGCGGGGCCCTGGGCATCTGGTGCGACTGCATGCCGTTCCATCCGATGGCCAGGAGCATCTCGGTCCTCTCTTCGTCGGGAATGGTAAAGAGATACTGGCGGCCCGTCATCCGGCCATGCGCCCAGAAGATGCCGGTCAGCTCCTGTCCGAGGGCGCTGTAGTGATAACGAGAGCCGAGCGCGCGCAGGAGACGGACCCCGAACGCCGCCTCGAAATGGCAGCCTTGCCCGCCTCCACCCATGTAGGCAAAGGACCTCGGGCCGTGTTTGCCTACGATATCCGCAAGCCTTTCAGCGATCTCCTGAATCGCCTGATCCCAGGATATCCTTTCGAATCGATCGCCGACCCTTTTCAGCGGATGGGTCAGCCGCTGCGCATGATACTGGTAATAGGCGATATTCAGGCCCTTGCGGCAGACATACCCCCTGCTCCTCGGGTTTTCCTTGTCTCCCCTGACCTTGACGATCCGGTTGTCCTCAACAAGGACTTTAAGGCCGCAGTTCTGTGCGCAGAGTACGCATCCGGTCGTGTGCCACTGTCCCATGACTCTCTCCTCCCCTTAAGAAAAAACGCTTCACGCGTATCCCGTGCTCCGTGTCATCGGGCCACGCCCATGCCCACCGTAAGCCGTATTCCGGCATCGGACGGATCAGGACGTCCGTTTCATCCGCTCCCCTGCTCGCTTTGCCTTGATGACCGATGCTTCAGCAGGGTTGCAAAGAGCATCTTTTTGCAATTTTCAAGCGGTCTTGCACTCCTGGCAAGCTTCATGTGCATGACAGCCCCCTCCCAGCTGTCGAACACAAACTGCGCAGCCTCCCCCGTATCGATATCTTCCGGCAGATCACCTGTCTTCCGGGCATCGTCCAGGCACTCCCGTATCAGGGAGCACAGCTCGTCGTAGACAGCGCCGATCTTCTCGCGAAAGGTTTCGCTCAGGTCGCTCATCTCCTGCATCATATTGCCGATCGGACACCCGTAACGAAGACCCATGTTTTGAAAGTGCAGGATATAACTGTCCAAAAACTTCTCAAGGCGCAAAAGCGGAGGCAGCTCTGCGTCGCGGAGGCACTTCTGAGCCATATGGCGGATAAAGGAGGCATAGATGTCCACGACCTGGAGCCCGAAATCCTCCTTGCTCTTGAAGTGAAAATAGAACGAGCCCTTGGGCACGCCGGCCGCGCTGAGTATCTCCTGCAGGCCGGTATTATGATAGCCCTTCTCATGGATGAGCCGAGCCCCGCTCAGAAGTATGTCATTCTTCGCATTTGACTTTCTCATTCCCACTCTCATTAGTAGACCAGTCGTCTACTAACGTCAATCAAAATATGGGGGACGTCCGTGAAATATTGACATTTGGTTCTCTCAAACCGGGATCGTCTGGAGGAGCGAGCCTCTTTCCCATAGAATATCTACAAAGTACGAAGGCACTCAATACGATCATGTCAAAAGACAAGAATGAAGAGAAGATGACATCAAAAGTGACTCTGCCCCTCGATCAACAGGATGAGATAGGATGTATGTTTGTCATGATGTTGTTTCCGTGCTTGCCTCTATCGGTATTGGAGATACAAGGGAACCGAATGTCCAAATTTCATGGACGTCCCCATTTACCCCTACCCCTCGATCAACCGGTAGAGATAAGATGCCATGTTTGTCATGATGCTGTTTTCGTGCTTGCCCCTGTCAGTAACGGAGGAAAGGGGGCAAATGTCCAAATTTCACGGACGTCCCCTGTTTACTGTTTACCTGTTTATGGGTGCTTGCTTGCCTGGGGGTTCTATGGTTAGAGTGGTTTTCACAAATTTTATTGGGAAGAGAAGTGTTACAATGGGTAAATTCCTCGCCTGGGTGGGGGTCTATGCGGTCATTTTTCTGGGGTGCGTTTCGCCGGTCTGGGGTGAGGCGCCTGGGAGGATCGTCTCTCTTGCCCCTTCGCTCACCCGGGAAATCTATGACCTTCAGGAGCAGGACCGGCTCGTGGGGGTCACGAGCTTCTGTCCTGCAGAGGCCCGGAAAGAACGCGAGGTGGTGGGGACGCTGACCCTGCTCAATATCGAGAAGATCTGCGCACTCAAACCCGATCTCGTGCTCGCCAGCATGGACTCCAACCGGGAAACCGCTGTGGAGAAGCTGAAGTCCCTGGGGTTCAGGGTAGAGGTGTTTCAGGGCTGCGAGTCCTTTGCTTGCATGTGCAGCGAGTTTATCCGGCTGGGGTCCCTGCTCGGCCGGGAACACGAGGCGGAGCAAATGGTCGAGGATATCCGCAGGCAGGTGAGCGGCCTGCGCGAGAAGGCCTCACGCGGGCCCGCCTACCGGGTGTTCTGGCAGATGGGCACCAACCCTCTGGTTGCGGCCGGAGACAACACCTTTACCGGAGAGCTCATTCGTACGGCCGGATGCAGGAACATCTTCGAACAGCTCCCGGCGAAATACCCCAGGGTCAACGTGGAGAACGTTCTTGCCGCAGATCCGGAAGTGATTTTTCTGGTGAGTGACATGGAAGACACCCAGGTGCATCATGCCCTGTGGTCGCGGTTCAGCCGAGTCAGCGCGGTGAGGCAGGGCCGGGTGTATCCGCTGAGCGCCGATCTCGTCTGCCAGCCTACACCGGCCATGTTTCTTCAGGCACTCCAAACCATCGTAGCCTGCCTGTACCAGGAGCAGCCGTGAACCGCCGGCTCGTGTTCCTGATCCTGCTGGTCTTTCTCCTTGCATCCGCCGCCCTGGGACTGTTCACCGGAGGCATGCAGCTCCCGCCAGGAGAAATCATCCGGGCGCTCTTCCATTCCGGTTCGGACGGGATCGCCGGCACGCTTGTATGGGAGCTGCGCATTCCCCGGATCTTCACGGCCGGGGTCGTCGGCTCCGCCCTTGCCGCATGCGGCGTCGTGTTTCAGGCCATCCTGCGCAACCCCCTGGCCGAGCCTTATACCCTGGGTGTCTCGGGCGGGGGATCGCTCGGCGCCGTGATCGCCATCCTGCTGGGCATCAGCGGGCTCCCCATGGCGCTCATCTGCTTCGCCGGCTGCTGCCTGAGCATCGGAGTCGTTCTCGGGGCCGCCTCGCTCAAGGGCTTTTCCAACAGCATGCTCATCCTGGCGGGTATCATCATGAGCTTTCTCTTCTCGTCGGTGGTGATGTTCATCTTTGCCGTGGCGTCCTCACGGGAGGTGCATTCATCCATCCTGTGGCTCATGGGCTCTCTGAGCGCGCCACCCGCCGGGTCTGTGAAGATGCTCCTGATGGCCCTGCCCGTAATGCTCTCCCTGCCCTTTTTCGCCCGGGACCTCAACCTGCTCTCCCTGGGTGACGAACATTCGTACTATCTGGGCCTGGACGCGAAAAGGGCCAAGACATACCTGCTCTTGGGCGCATCGCTCATCACGGGTGTATGCGTTGCGCTCTCGGGCATCATCGCCTTTGTGGGGCTGGTTATCCCCCATGCGGTGCGCGGCATGACCGGCGCCGACCATCACTCCCTCATTCCGTGCTCCATGCTGGCCGGAGGAGGCTTTCTCATCCTCTCGGACACCCTCTCCCAGATTATCATCAGGCCGCTGGAGCTGCCCGTGGGGGTGATCACGGGCATGGTGGGCGGCCTGTTCTTCGTGATCTACCTCCTCAAGGCCAGGCCGGCGGAGGTTTCGTGACATGGACCTGCTCTCGGTACAGCACATCACTGCAGGATATGAGAGAAAGTCCGTCATCCGGGACATCACCTTCACAGTCCCCTTCCGGAGCGTCATGGGGATCATCGGCCCCAACGGCGCGGGCAAGACCACACTCTTCCGCACCATCGGCCGTGTGCTGCAGCCCATGGATGGAAAGATCCTCTACCGCGGCCGGGACCTCGCCGGAATACCGCGCAGGGAGTTTGCGCGAAAGGTGGCGGTCATTCCCCAGTTTCACTCGGCTCCTCCACCCTTTACCGTTGAGGAGTTCGTCTCGCTGGGAAGGTATCCCCACCGGGGAAGGCTCTCTCCTCTCACGCGGGAAGATCGCGAAATCATTGCAGAGAATTTGAACCTGCTCAGCCTTGAGGGTTTCAGCGACCGGAAGGTAAGCGCCCTTTCCGGTGGAGAGTTGCAGCGGGTGGTCCTCGCCCAGGGTCTGGTGCAGAAGCCGGAGCTGCTCCTCATGGACGAACCCACGGCCCATCTGGACATCACCCACAAGATCCGGGTGCTGGACCTCGTCTATTCACTCTCGAAACAGGCCGGGCTCACCGTCCTGATCATCCTTCACGACCTCAACCTCGCCGGCGCATACTGCGACAGGGTGCTCATCATGAAGGGCGGAGAGGTTCATTCTTCCGGAACGCCGGGCTCTGTCCTGACACGGGAGACCATCGAGGAGGTCTACCACACCCCTGTTCGGGTGGGAAAAGATCCGGTAACAGCAAAACCGCACATCTATTTCCTCCCGCAGGCGGGAACAACTGCGGATGCTACCGGAGAATGAACGCGTTGAAAAAAGGGTAAGAAAGCCCCCGGGAAAAGCTCTAGCTCTTGAGAATCTCGACGATCTCGAATTCTCTCGTGCCGCTTGGGGTATCCACGATCACCTCGTCATCGAGCCTTTTGCCGATCAGCGCTTTTGCCATAGGCGACTCGATGGAGATCTTGCCCTTCGAGATGTCCGACTCGTCGACCCCCACGATCTGGTAGACGGTTTCCTCGTCCGTTTCCAGGTTGCACAGGACAAACCGGGAACCGAACACGATGCGGTCATCCGGGAGATTCGCCGTGTCGATGATCTCGGCGGTCCCCAGCTTGTTCTCCAGTTCCTGCAGCCTGCCTTCGATAAGGGACTGCCGCTCCTTTGCATAGATGTATTCGGCATTCTCCGAGAGGTCGCCATGGCCTCTGGCTTCCTCTATCGCCCTGATGATCTGGGGCCGCTCGACCTTTTTCAGGCGTTCGATCTCTTCCTGCAGGGCACGAAAGCCTTCTCGCGTCATGGGATTCCTTTTCATATTCATCTCCACCATAAAAAAGAAAAAGATACCGGCGGCCTTTGACCGCCAGTACCGAGATAAAAGGTAACATACACTGCCGATATGTCAAGAAGAGAATGACTCTTTGCCGATCATTGCGTGCATCGGCACTATACTGTTACGATTTTCTATGTTATGTGGCAGAGGTTCAACAAGCTTAAGACACGTTTTTTCATAAAGAAAGCGGAGGATAAGAGATGGGAACACAGGACAATATTACCTTGGCACTGACCCCACGTTCGGTGCATAAGAAAAAGGTTCGCGCTCTTCGCCGTGAGGGCATCATCCCGGCCGTGATCTATGGGAGGGGATTCGAAACCACCATGGTCCAGGTACCGCGGAAAGACTTTGAAAAAGCCTACAAGCAGACCCATGGCGCTGCCATCATCCATGCCGGCATCGGGGGCAAAAAGCTGCCGGTCCTCATACACGCCGTTCAGCGCGACAGCATCAAAGGAGACATCCTGCACGTGGATTTCCTGAAGGTGGACATGCGCCACGAAGTAACGGTGGATGTTCCTCTCGTGTTCGTGGGTGAATCACCCGCCGAGAAGGAAGGTGCGGGCAAGGTCGGCCGCGAGGCGACCAGCATATCGCTCAAGTGCCTGCCTACGGATATCCCCTCAGAGATCGTGGTGGATGTTTCGGCCATCGTTGACAAGCACGATGTCATTCGCGCGGCCGATCTCAAACTCCCCGAGGGCGTCAGTCTCGGCCATGGAGTGAGCGAGGACAAGGTGATTGCGGTTCTCGTCCAGGCCAAGTTCGCCGAGGCGCCGGTCGAGGCCGCCCCGGAAGAGGCTGCTGCCCCCGCTCCGGAAGCACCCGAGGCCTGATACCGTCCGGACCGTCCCTTCACCCTGGAGAGAGGGGATGGTCCTGTTGTGCGGCGCGGGAAAAGCCACTTTGTTTTGGCGGCCCCGGATACCGGCCTCCCTTTTGGGGTGCTTGCACATTGCCGCCATGGTATCACGAGAAGAACAGCGCCCCTTGAGCCCGGCGCTCAAGGGGCGCTGCGATCATGTTCAATGGCACGACCCGAAAAGGGCGCGCCCTTTTCCCCCTATAGAATCTTCCTTCATAGTCCGCGTTCCATAAGGACCTTGAAGGCGGATACAGCCATGCGGCCTTCAGGAATCCAGCCTCCCCGACTTCACCAGCAGATCCTTCAGTCCGTCCAAGGCCTTTCTCCGGTGGCTGCGGGCGTTTTTTTCTTCCGGGCTCATCTCGGCGAGGGTCTTGTTCAGCTCCGGGTCGAGGAACACCGGATCGTAGCCGAACCCCCCCTTCCCCCTGGGCTCACGGGTGATGACCCCCTCGTAGACGCCCTCGGCCAAAATGACCTCGCCTGTCTCCCACGCCAGGGCGGCTGCGCACACAAACCGGGCCGACCGGTCCGGCTTGCCCTCCAGGAGCTTCAGGAGCAGCGCGATATTTTTCGCGTCGGTTGCGTCCGGGCCTGAAAACCGTGCGGACAACACCCCGGGCCTGCCTCCAAGCGCATCCACACACAGTCCGGAGTCGTCGGCCACCGCGGGCAGGCCTGCGGCCCTGCTCCAGGCTCGGGCCTTTATGGCCGCGTTCTCGGCAAAGGTGGCCCCGTCTTCCTTCACATCGATGGTCAGGTTGATCTCCTGCGGGGTCACCACCAAGATCCCGAGGCCCGAGAGTATTTCGGATATTTCCCTGATCTTTCCCTGGTTGGTCGTTGCGGCCAGCAGCTTCATCCGATTCCGAGGGCCTGGTTCTGGATCTTCATGAGCTCGAGGATCCCCTTGTAGGCGAAGTTCACCATGGCGATCATCTGTTCACGGGAAAACGCCCGGCCCTCTGCAGTGCCCTGCACCTCGATGATGTTCCCGCTCCCGGTCATGACCACGTTCATGTCCACATCAGCGCGGGAGTCTTCGTCATAGTTCAGGTCGAGCATGATCTCGCCATCCACGATCCCCACGGAGACGGCTGCAACCTGCTCCAGAATGGGGCTCCGTGCGATGATCTGCTGGCTCACCAGGGTGTCCATGGCGTCCTTGAGGGCTACATAGGCCCCGGTGATCGAGGCAGTCCTCGTCCCCCCGTCCGCCTGCACGACGTCACAGTCGATCCAGATGGTCCGCTCGCCCACGTCCTCCAGGCTGACACCGGCGCGCAGCGACCTTCCGATGAGCCTCTGGATCTCCTGGGTCCTCCCCTGGGGCCTGCCCCGGGACGATTCGCGGATCATGCGGGTTGTAGTGGACGAGGGAAGCATCCCGTACTCGGCGGTGAGCCATCCGGTGCCGGTGTTCTTCAGGTGCGGGGGCACCTTGCTTTCCATGTTGGCGGCGCAGATCACCCGGGTGTCGCCCACCTCGATGAGGCACGACCCCAGGGCGTGCTTGCAGTAGTTCCTGGTGACCTTAACATTCCGGATGTCTTCGGGTTTTCTTCCGTCTGAACGTTTCAGAACTTTCGGTTTTGAGATGCCTTTATTCTTGAGTAATTCCTCAATGGACGCCATTCACCTCTCCAATCGTGGGTCTTTGCGGCAATACTAAGGGGAGCACTCGGCAATGTCAACTGTTTGGTCGATACGGAAGAGCGCCAGCAAAGCCGGCCCCGCCGGTCGCCCTGCTCCAGCCCCTTATCAGAGGATTCCATGCTTGACATGCCGGATTGTCCTCGGGTAAAGCCTCATAATGACTGGAGGAGGTTTTTAACGGTGGGTTTTTTCCGCTCATTGCTGATTCTCTTGGGGGTCTTCTTCTCCTGCCTTGCACTGCTCGTTCCCTTCCTTGCCCTCGATATACCGCTTGCAGGCGAGGCATGGGTTATCCAGTCAATCAGTGAGCTCCACCAGAATTTCCGGCTGGTGCCCACCCTCAACGGGATCCCGCTCCACGGGCCGAACCCGCTGATGCCAGTACTCTTTTCCCTGCTGCCCGTGGCCGACATTGCCGCGCTGCGCCTGGTGAACATCCTGTTCGGCTGCCTGGCGGCCCTGGCCGTGTTCTCCTTCAGCACCTCCCAGTGGAACGTGCGATCAGGGGTCTTCTCTGCATTGATCACCATGACCTCGTGGGGGTTTATCGCAAGCCATGCCACACTCAACCTCACCGCGGTGCCCGCGGTCCTGGCCGCGATCTCGTTCCTGCTCTTTGCGCAGGTGTACCTCAAGGGTCAGGGCGCCCGGTGGTATCTGCCCTCCTATTTTCTCGCGGGCCTGGCAACTGTCCTGGGCGGCTGGATCCCCTTAGGGTTCTTCATCTTCGGCGTCATCCTGCTCATCCTCTTCGATCTCTCGCCAAAGAGGATTCTCTCCATCCTCGCCCCTTACGGAATCCTGCTCATCGCGGTCATGATCATGGCCGTGCTCGCGGCCTACACCATCGCATCCGGGTGGTCGTATGCTGCAGGGGTCTTCTCCTTCGATACCGAGCACGGCGTATTCGAGCGGCTGTGGATCTGGATAAAATACCTTATGCCCTGGCTCCTGCTGGTTATCCCGGCGTGGGCATACAGCGGGAGGCCGCAGGGCCCCGGCGCCTGGCGGGCCCTTCTGGCCCCGAAAACCGGTTTCGGCATGGGGCTTGCGGCCGTTCTCTTCTCACCGAACCTCCAGGAAGGCTATGCGCTTCTGGGCGTTCCCTTTGCCGGTATTCTCATCGGATACTGGGCAGCAGGAGGTTTCCTGGTCCCCCAAAGATTGCAGATCGTGCGGACTGCCGCGCTTGCGGCCACGGGCGCGATCCTGGTGGCTTGGGCATTCCTCCAGCTCTCGGTGGAATCCATACGAGACCTGTCCCTGAGCCTCACCCAGGGCCTGGCCCTGATCGCTCTCCTGGCCGCTGCGGCCCTGTTCTGGTGGTTCGCCAGGAAACGTCAGGCCCCCGCGGTCGTTGGTCTGTGCATGGTCCTGGTATTTTGCCTGAGCTGGTATGCCGCGCTCGTCATGCTCCCGGCAAGGTCTGCGGGGCCGATGGATTATGCCCGGCAGATAAGCGGTTTCTCGCCGCTTCTGGTCTACCGCAACGATCTGGTCATGAGGGGATACCTGGGAAATGCCGGAGCACGCCCCATCGTGGTGAGCGAAGAGGTGGTGCCGGTCGGACAGATCGCATATCTCGCGCTTCGGACCGATGATCTGGACGAGGCGGTCGACCTGCTTTCCCGCCGGATGGATGCAGAGGTTGTCAGCATGTACGACCGGCGCGAAACCTATGCGCTTGTGAGGATCTCGCCCTTTTTCCGCGAGTAGGGGGCTGTCTTCATCAGCTTCTCAATCCCGCAGCTGTGATCCGCCGGCCTGCTTCCTTCTCTTGACGCACCTTTGTGTGACGTCACCATAGCTATGGGATTCTGACCCCATATGACCCCAACTCTACTCTTCGAGATGCTCAGTTCATCTTTTCCAGGGCATTCAGGATCCGGTCGAGGTGGTGCCGTTGCTCTTCGTCTTCAATCAGGGGATAGAGCCGTTCGAAGGCGGCCTTGGCCCGGCCAAGCTCACCCATGCTGGTATACGCCATGGCAATATCTTTGAGGAAATAGGGGTTGGTCCCTGCATGTTTTTCACTGGAAGCCAGATATCTCAGCGCCTCTTCCTGCCTGCCCACCTTCCATGCCGAGAAGCCGATCCGGTGGTAATACTGGGCCACTGCATCGTTCCCGCCCACGTTTCCTTCGGCAAACAGCTCGGCAAAGGCCTGGTAGGCGTTTTCGTAATCCCCGGCATACCAGTAGGAGAAGGCAAGCCCTTTCTTGGCCTTGGGCAGGTCGGATTTCAGCTTCAGGGCCTGCCGGTAGTTGTTGATCGCATGGTCGTACTGGCCCATCATCATCTGAGCCAGAGCCAGGTTGCTGATGGCCAGATAGTCGTAGGGCTTGGCCTTGATGGCGGTGATGCAGAGATCCTGCACCTCGGGAAACCGCAGCTGCACGAGATAGATGGCGGCCAGGTTCACGTTTGCAGGCGAGGAGTTCGGATATTTGGCCAGGGTGTCCTCCCAGAGGGTCTGGGAATTCTGCCAGATGTCGTTCTGCCGGAAGGTCATGTAGGAATAGGCGAGCACGATCACGCCGAGCAGGGCTACGGAAATGAGCAGGGGAAACTCCGGTGAAAACCGCCCCGAATTGAGCCGCAGATGCCAGAGACGGGAGAGGCCGTATCCCAGGAGCACGCACCAGGAAAGCGAGGGCAGCAGCGCATACCGGTCGGCCATGATCTGGGAGATGGGAAAGATGTGTGCCACCGGAATGAGGAAAACATAGTACCAGGCAATAAAGAACGCATAGAGATAGCGCCGTTTCACCAGCGCAAACACCGCGCTCGAAACCAGCACGAGGTTGACCCCGACGTATGCCCACGCCTGCCAGGCCCCGGGATCGGCATAGAGCTCGATGGCATAGTCTGCGGCATAGTTGATCGTCAGGGCGATGAGCGAGAGATAGCTCGTGAATATCTGCGAGACCGCCAGGAGATTGGTGAAAAAGCCCCCGCCGTGATAGGGCTTGACCCCGCCTGCCGCATACATCATGAGCACCAGCCACACGCCCATGCCAACGGCGATGAGGAGCATGGGCAGGTAGACAAAGGCCCTGGTCTTCCAGAACGAGGGATGTGGCCGGCGCAGATGGATGACAATATCCAGGGCAATCACGACAGCCGGGATCATGAGCGCAATGGGCTTGGAGAGGACCGCGAGCATCATGAAGGCCACGCTCGCTGCATAATAGCCCCACCTTCCGGTCCGGCCCCGGATGAACGCCCAGAGGCACAGGAACGTGAAGATGCCCATGAGCGGTTCCTTGCGGGCGAACAGCCAGGCCACGCTCTCCACGTGCACCGGATGGACGGCGAAGATAATGCTCGACAGGGACGCCCAGGTGAAGACCAGCTTGTCGTCGTCAGTGAAGACCCGGAAGAGCTCCAGGAGAAAGAGCCAGCAGGCAAGGATCATGAGGGCATAGAGCACGATGCTGGTCAGGTGCATGCCGAACACCACGTCCTCCTGCGCGGGGCCCCAGAGTGCGAAATCCACCATGTAGGAGAGGTCTCTCACGGGCTGGAAGGTGGAGAGCTTGGAAACCGTGAGAATCTTGCCCACGTTCTCGGCAGTGATCTCATGCAGGGCTGTCCGGTTGAAGATTGCGGGATCGTCCCAGTTGGTGGCCTCGTTGTCCAGGATATTGTGATAGAGACCCAGGACAAGCACGACCATGAGCAGTGCCAGCCCAAGATACTGTTTCTTCGGTATCGTCATGACCCTATAACCTCCAGCATGCTCCGGCCGGCAGCCGGGCGCCAGAATGCCCGTATCCGTCTCTCCCGGCCAACCCCTGCCCGGATATTTCCCTCTTGACCCATATCATCGATCAGACTTTTCCCTCAACAGGCTTTCCTTGTTTTTTCCGGGAAAGCTATGCGCCCTGCGCCGAGGTGCGGCTGCCGGACAGGGCGCTTCCCTTGAGCGTGCCGGCATAGGTCAAAAAGCTTTATATCGCGGCACTGTCCGGTGTTCATCACTCCTCTTCGGCACAAGCGCACCGGAAAATGAAAAACCTATTTTCCACTAAAGCGGCTGAAGGCACTCGACATCCTCTTCGCTCGGGTGGTAATCAGCTGTACAACAACCACTGCCGCTGATATACTCAGCCGAATCTTTCATGGAGGCAAGCATGTCTGTATCCGAGAAGATGCGGGGTTATATGGAGCGCAGCTCGTGGATCCGGAAGATGTTCGAGGAAGGCGCCCGGCTGAAATCCATCCACGGCGCCGCGAACGTCTTTGACTTCAGCCTGGGGAATCCGGACGTCCCCCCTCCGAGGAGTGTTCTGGAAAAGGCCGCCGAGCTCATCATGAGCATGGATCACGGCTATATGCCCAACGCCGGCTTCGCCGACGTCAGAGAAGCCTTGGCAGAATATGCGTCCAGCCTCTACCAGACTCCGCTTACGGCAAACGACATCGTCATGTCCTGCGGAGCAGGGGGCGGGCTCAACGTGGTGCTCAAGGCGATCACCAACCCAGGCGACGAGATCATGGTCATTGCGCCGTACTTCGTGGAATATGGGTTCTATGCGGAAAACCACAGCGGCGTCCTGGTCGAGGTGCCGTGCGGGCCCGACTTTTTACCCAGCATGGAGAACATCCGCAAGGCACTGAGCCCAAAGACACGCGCCATCATCCTCAACTCGCCCAACAACCCCACCGGCAGGGTCTACCCGGAAGAGGTGTTCACGGGCCTGGTCGAGGTCCTCAAAGACCACCCAGAGGTCCTTGTGATCTCGGACGAACCATACCGGAAGATCGTGTACGACGACAGAGAAGTGCCCTCTGTGCTCAGGCTCATCCCCAACTCGGTGGTGGTGACCTCTGCATCCAAGGAGCTCTCGCTTCCGGGCCAGCGGATCGGCTACATCGCCGCGGGAAGCGGTGTGCCTGACAAGCAGCGGTTCATGGGCGCTCTGGGCCTGGCCACCCGGATTCTGGGGTTCGTCAACGCCCCATCCCTCATGCAGAAGGTCTATGCCTCCTGTCTGTGCGGAGGCGAGTGTGTTTCCATCGAACCCTACCGCAAGCGCCGCGACCTGCTCTTGCAGATCATGGACAAGGCGGGGCTCACCTATGTTCCCCCTGAGGGAGCGTTCTATCTCTTTGTGAAGTCGCCCATGGAAGACGACGTGGCCTTCTGTGCGGAGCTGGCAAAGGAAAAAATCCTGGCCGTCCCGGGAAGGGGCTTCGGCTATCCGGGCTATGTGCGGTTTGCCTATTGCGTGAGCATGGAGACCATACAAGGATGCGCTCCGGGCCTGGAGAAGGCGGTCAAGGCCGTCAGGGAGAGCCGGTCATAGCCGCAGCGCGCATACCCCGGCGCGGGCACACCCGCTGTCTGGGGCCGATCCTTGAACATTTTCAGGGACTTCCGGGATAGCGAAAAGAAAAAGCCGTCACCCCTGCGTGTGCAGGAGTGACAGCTTCTTGCGACCGATCATGCGCCAGAGGGACAGCCCTCTGGTCTTTTACCCGCTAGAAGGGTATGTCGTCGAATTCGGGCGAGCTCGGAATATTGTCTGACACTCCGTAGCCTGGATCTTCGGATGCAATGCCTGCGCGCGAGCCCTGGGAATCCATCGAAGAGAGAAGCTGCATCTGGTTTGCCACGATCTCGGTGGTGTAGCGTTTGTTCCCGTCTTTGTCATCCCACTGGCGGGTCTGCAGGCGGCCTTCGATGTAGACCTGCTTGCCCTTGGCGAGCAGCTTGGCGCAGTTCTCGGCCAGCTTGCCCCAGGTGACGACCCGGTGCCATTCGGTGCGCTCCTGTTTCTCGCCGTTCTGATCCAGCCATACCTCGTTGGTTGCCATGGTGAAATTCGTTACCGCCTTCCCGCTGGGAGTGAATCTCATCTCCGGGTCTTTGCCGAGATGGCCGATCAGCATAACCTTATTCAACGAACCTGACATATGCTATTCCTCCAGTGTTACTCTCCAATTGAGTTTGCCACATGACAATAAAGATTGTCATCTGTCAATCGTGTCTGTCTATTTGCCGTTTGAGAATACCAGCCAAAAACCTTTGTCCAAAACTGATTCGATCCTATCTGATATTATATCTTTTCACAAGACTTCTCTTCGATTTGATGAGGCAAGATTCTCTTGGGCAATGAGCGCCTGGCCCCGGCCTTGGTTACTTGCTTTTCTTTGCTCTTGCAGCCGCCAGTTTTTCAAGCAGGGCATCGATCCTCAGGTGATTGTCCTCGGACCCGATGTAAGTCCTGAAGAGCCACTCTTCCACCCTCATCGCACTGTCGAGATCCTGGCCGAGGACGTGGTTGGAGAGCTGTTTGGTCTCTTTCAGGCACATCCTGTCGTAGGTCGCCATCTCCTTGGCGATGGCCATCACGGATTCGATCAATTTCCCTTCCGGGAAGACCTTGGATACATATCCCATCTTCTCCGCTTCATAGGCATCGTAAATACAGCCGGTGAGAGCGACTTCCTTGGCGCGCCCCAGACCGATGATCCTCCACAGAGGGTCCATTATCGGGGTCAGTGAGAGAGCGATCTCGCGCTGCCCGAACTTTGCCCGCTCCGACGCGTAACGGATATCGCACATCATGGTCAGATCGAAACCACCGGCAATCGCCGGCCCGCCGACCGCACAGATAACGGGCTGATCACAGTACAGGATTGCGCGGTATGCCCTGTGGAACAGGGCGGTGTAATCTTCATTGGATACCTTTTCCAGCTTACGGATAATCGTCAGGTCAAATCCCGCTGAAAAGTATTTCTCGCCACCTGTGAGAACGACCACGTTGACATCCTGGCGCGTGCTGATTTCGGTAAAGAGGGCCTCGATTTCCTCAAGCACCTCGGGGGCGAGGGCATTCCCCTTGTCCGGACGGTGAATGGTCACCATTGCCACTTTGTCTTCAACCGAGAGCAGCAAATATTTCAGATCCATAACTCCTCCTTGTGATCAAGGGTGTTTTCAAACGGAACACGCGCATCCAGCAGGACGGCATCGGCGACTTCCATTCCGTCCATGCCCATCTATTCCACCAGCTTGGGCGCGGCATATTCTTTCGTCTTCTTGGGGACGATGATCGCCGTGATTTTGCCGTCTATCTCCGGCAGCTTACCGGCAACCCCATACTGCCCGATCTGGTCGTAAAATACAATTTAATAGTGGGTGCCTGCCGCCTTGTTGGCTGCTTCTACGGACTGGTGAGCCATATCGATGGAGCGGCCGAGGGTGTTCATGACCTGGTCGGGATTGTGAAATCCCATGCCGTTCTCCGCTGCCACAATATCCCAGAACCACTGGGCCTTTCTCACGAGCTCCCGTGCCTTGTCCAGCCCAGCCTTGTCTGCTGTGGCCACTGCCGACGCCTTGCCGATGACCTCATGCGCCCGGGAAACAGCCAGGCCGGCGGTATGTTGCAGCTCAAAAACATTGTTCTGCTCTGTCTTGACCCTCTCCAGCAGCCAGTCGGTACTCTGGGTGTGGCAGGTCTTGCACGATCCCTCGATATTCTTCATGGGACTGGTTACGTGGTGGGATGAGTACTTCTGCCCATTGTGGCGCTGATACGGCATATGGCAGTCGGCGCACGACACCCCGGATTTTCCGTGGACACCCCCTGACCACGTCTCGAAGTCGGGGTGCTGAGCCTTGAGCATCTTGGCCTGCGAATCAGGATGCTCCCAGTCCTTCTCGAAGCCTGCGGGCTTTTCCTCATAGTAGGCATACATCTGCTCAGGGGTGTAGCCCTTGTCCCAGGGGAAGACGACCCTATTGGTCTTGGGCTCGAAATAGTATTCCGAGTGGCACTGGCCGCAGACATAGCTGCGCATCTCTTTGCGCGAAGCCTTGTGCACGTCTATGCCCTTTCTCTGCATAGCCTCGATGAAGGCGGGATTGACCACGGTGAGCTTCATGGTGGCGGGGTCATGGCAGTTGGCGCAGGAGACGGGATGCCCGGCACCTTTGACCACCTCGGACAGCGGCAAATTGGCATAGTCCCACCCTTTTTCCTTGAAGACATCTTTGACGTAAGGTGTCTTGCATGTCATGCATGCGCCGACACTCGCAGGCGTGACCCGCTTTGATGATATGAGATCTTCGAGGGAATAGGGATGGCCCCGGTCTTCAGCATAGTCCTTGCTGAAGGCCATCCCTTTGAAGTTCATGAGGATCTCGGGTTCCTTGATGGACTTCTGCTCATTTACGCTGCCGCCGAAACCCGTGGGAGATGGGGTCATCTCGAGATTCTTCCTATAGCTTTCGTATTCGAGAGGATAATACCCGCCCCAGACCGCCGGATCGTATTCACCTGCAGGCAGCTTCGCCAGCTCGATCGCGGCGGGGGGCTGGATGACGAACGACTGCACGACGATCACGGCCGCCAGAATGACAACGCACACTCCCAGGCCTGCAAGCAAAAATTTTTTCTTGTTATTCAACGTTGATTCCTCCTGCAATCTTTTCCGTGCCATGGACAAGGCCGTAATGACACTTGAGGCAATCTCCTCCCTCTTCTATCATGAACGTGTTCTGCACCGTAGAAGAATGGCACCGCAGACAGTTGCCGTCTGTGATAGCCCTAGCTTCGGACGAAATGATGATGGTGGCGGGGTATGCCCTCAGGGTTTCATGGTAGAGGTCGTTCAATCCGGCTTTTGTTTTATAGGCGAGCTGTACGGCGAGGTTGCTGTCGGGGAGGTGGCATTCGATGCATGCGAACTGTTTGTGCTGGGACTGCTTCCACGTGGCGCCCACTTCCTTCATACTGTGGCAGGACGTGCAGAAGACGGAACTCCCGGCAGCGTGGTAACCCGCAAAGGAAATCAGGGTGATCAGGATGCCTATGAATGCTCCTGCAAGGAGGACCTTGATGGTCAATCTCAGCGCTTTGTCTTTACTGCCCATGTATCACATCCCCTTTCCTCATAGATGGGTGATGGGGAAAAACATACTCCTTTTCACACTTGTCCAAAATAGCATAAGAAGAAAAAGTTTGTGAAAATCCTCCTGGAGGGTAGAGTTGTTTTTAGCAAGAAACACCAAAACCCAGAAGGAGG
>MPOS01000017.1 GCA_001896555.1 Candidatus Phosphitivorax anaerolimi | reverse complement strand
CATCCATGCAGCACCCCACATCTTGTGGCCAAAATATTCTTGACACACAAGTGAACGGTCCCTATACTGCCTCCAACGAAAAGCAAGTTCTTATCAATTCAATATTGACAAAAATCCCGACATGCGGATTTATTTCAAGAAACGCGGTGAGGCAACCTATCACAAACTCACGCCTGAGGAATTCAATAAAATAAAGGATGATTTCAAGACGAACGGCCGTCAGGCAATTCTCTGCAATTAAGAAACTGAATCCGGCAGCGGGCCTTCGTGTTTGCGCCCGCTGCCGATTCAACAGCAAGCATCTCACCATTGATCCAAAGCCCGCCAGGTTGTTTTGTGCGCGGTGAATGGCCGGAATAGCCATCCACCGCGTGTCCATGCAGCGTTGCGTGCTTACGGCGTTACGACTGCAAACGAAACGGGTGGTTTGTCAAACAGAGTGAGAAATCTGATCAGATCGATCCGGCTGCCGGTGATCTTGAAATCACTGCTCAACAGGGTGTCTTTGATGTCGGCGGAATCAGTCAAAAGCTTGATGAAGACATTCTTTTTCATGGTAATGGTCACATTGGCGTCCGGTGCCGGTGCCGTTTTCCTGTGGTGGAGCACCGCATTCTCAATCCAGAGCACGAAGGATTCCTGTGCATCCGGAATTACCAGATTGACTTTGAAATCCTTCCCCTCGGCAGCCGGACCGTTAAGTGCGGCCGCCATGGCATCGAGAAAACTTTCAATCGGTGTCTGCATGAGCATATCGATTGCGTAACTGCGATCGCTTTCCCGTTTCGGCGGTCCGTTACGCAACTCTGAAGCGGCTGTCAGATAAATATTGCGCCAGACGGCTGATTCAGACATGTAGCCCATCTGGTCGTAGGTGCGCGCCAGCAGCGTAATGGCATTTGTGTTGTCGGGTTGAGCAAAGACCACGTGATTCAGCAATTCCACCGACCAACGGTAGTCCCCTTTGTCAAAGGCGGCCTGCGCCGCACCGATAACTTTATCGGCGCCCCCGGCCAGCTCGAGGTAGCGCTTGCCCGACTCCGACGGTGGCAGTGGATTCAAATTGGCCGGATTGCCGTCATAAAATCCCAGATAGAATTGATAGACCGCCTTGACGTTGTGGCGTAAGTCACCGTAGTAACCTCGGCAGCCGAAATAGGATTCCAATGACTCGGGCAGTTTGATCATGTCGGCTATTTCCTGCGGGGTATATCCGGCATTGAAGAGGCGCACGGTCTGGTCGTGCGTGTAGCGGTAGACATCACGATGCTTGGTGATGAACTCGGTGATGTGCGCCCGACCCCAGACCGGATGGTTGTGCGTACCGAAGCATACCTCGGCATCGGCTGCTTGTTCCAGGGCTTGATCCAGGTAGTTTGACCAGCGCAAAGCATTCCTTACCTTGGCGCCGCGCGGTGTTAAAATATTGTGCATGGTCTGGACAAGGATTTCAGCTCCACAATAGGCTTTTTTATCCGGGATTATGAAAGTCATCTCGGCGGGAGCTTCTGAACCTGGCACATTATAAAAAATGAAGCGCACGCCATCGATGATCAGCTCCTGTTTGGCCCGGGTGACGATCTGGTTTGGCGCCAAGATGCCAATTGTGCCATACGCCATTGATTTACCGATTCCCGCATCCACCAATCCTTTGGTGGAGCGTTCCAGGTTTTTTCCAAACTGGTACATGGACCGGCGCCTCATTGCGGGGCCGGCCATAATGTTTTCGCTGGTGGCTTCCTCAAGAAAACCATCCGGAGCGACGACGGGAATTTTTCGTTCGGCAACATCCTGAATCGACGTTATACCGAACACCCCTCCAAAATGGTCAATATGGCTATGTGTAAATATTATTGCCGAGACGGGTTTGTTGCCCAGGTGCTTGCGTGCAAAAGCGATAGCCGCTTCTGATGTTTCCTTGCAGGAGAGCGGATCGACAACGATCCACCCGCTACTGCCTTCGATCAGAGTCATATTGGCAATATCAAAGCCACGTACCTGGTAGATGCCTTCAGTCACCTTGAACAGGCCGATCTGGGCGTTGAGATTTGCGTGCCGCCAGAGGCTGGGGTTGACCGTCGGCGGCGCCTTGCCCTCGACAAAATTGAAGTCGTCGAAATCGATCAGCACGTCACCCGTCGCGGTGGTGATTTTTCCGCTGGGCCTGGCGATAAAACCCCGCTTGGCGTCCTCTAAATATTGGGGGTTGTTAAGGTCCAGCGATTTCGCGAAATCCTCATTGACCTTGATCGTGGCAGTCGTGGCGTCACCGGCCTTGCCGCCGCTACCTGAATCCTTGCCGCAGCCGGTGAGGATTCCCGTGAGTACCAAACAAATGACTATTTTTGATAATGTTTTCATTGAAGTCCTCCTCACGTCTTTTGATAATGTTTCATTGAAGTCCTCCTCACGTCCCCCTTCATGCAGAGCGGTATTGATAAGAACTTGCTTTTAGTTGTCGGCAGTATAATTGATAAGAACTTGCTTTTAGTTGTCGGCAGTATAATTGATAAGAACTTGCTTTTAGTTGTCGGCAGTATAAGAAACGTTTTCTTGTGTGTCAAGAATATTTTGCCACAAGATGTGGGGTGTGTCACAAATTAGCGAACGAGTAGTGGATTGTGGTTTCTGTTCTTATGAAACATGTGTTCATCTCCTGGCCGTTTCAGCTGAAAAATAGTTGTTTTTTACAGAATTCAGGCAGACCTCACCGGCGCGCCTTAAATGATTCTTGAAAAAAATCACAAAACGTTATGACTGAATATATTCATCCCATGAGTATTCGGGGTCGGCGTAGGCGTCGGCTTGTTGGTGTGGAGGATGCGCGTAGGAATCGGAGGCTTTGGATTCGGATAATGTGATGGCCGTGCGTATTTTCGGCGGCGGTCTTGACCTGAAAAGCCAAAGTCCCAGATGCGTGAGGATGTTGCGGATGATGTGCTGGTCTTCGATGAAGCTGATGATCCGCATGACACCTTGACATTTCGGACAGACCAGAGGATCAATCTGATATATTTTTTGAATCAATCTTGCCCAGCTTTTCCTGAAAGCCTTCGCATTTCCATCCGATTCGAGAATGCAAGGCATGGCGTCATCTGCTCCAGTTTCTTTTCGTTTCCCCCGTGAGACATTACTGTAATACCCGTAGTACCTGACCATCTGCTCTCCCCGGTTGGGAATATGCGAACACATGGCCGCCAGCCATTCCATTGCAGGGAAGTTCTTGCTTGTCCTGCCATCTTTGGATGAATAGATGACCGTACCTTCCTGTTCCAGATAACGCATGCGTTCCTGCGAGAACGATGCCCGGATAATGTAACGCGCCAGATTTTCCATCGAGGTTTCATCTTTCGGCAAGATGCGGTTGCCGCAGAAAACATTAAAACCGGAATGCCGCCATGTAGAAAGCATGGCAATCACCTCTCTCGTTATCTTTCCCCTGTTCAGGAGCATCCTGAATACTTTGTGCCGGAAAATGGCCTCCAGTTTTTTGAGTTCCAGCGGCGGGGCGACGCGGAACATTCCTCTGTTTCCATAAAAACAGCCGTCCGTCAGGAGGATGTGGCAGTGGGGATTGAATCCGAGAAAATCACCAAACGTCTGCATGGCAATGATTGCGCCGGGGATGGGTGCCTTTTCCGGTACGGCCTCTTTGATAAAGACCTTCAGGGATTCCCATGCACAGCGGCTGAGACCGGCAAGAAGCTTTCTGTCATATAAGAAGTACCGGCGGAGAATCTTCGGGATGCTGAAGATGAAATGACGGTGGGGTACCTTCTTGAGGACATCCATGCAGAGCCATTCCCCGAATTCCACGACGCGCTTCTGATGGCAGGACGGGCAGAAGTGCCTTCTTTTGCACGAGAAGGCCAGGAGGTATTCATGGCCGCAGTCTTTGCATTTGACGCGGGCAAAGCCGTGGCGCAGATCGCCGCAATCGAGATAGCGGTAGATTACCTTTTCGACATAAGGCCGCCAGAATCCATATTGCTGTGAGAAACGGTCGTCATATTCCTGCACATAGGTTTCAAAATAATCCTCGACGCAGTGATAATAATCCGTATCTTGCGGGTGGCGTGGGTGGTATGAGGCTGTTGCCAATGGCATGTCTTCCTCGCTTCACAGAATGGATAAGTCCATCCCGAAGCGATAAGACTTAGTAGAACGAACGTTCTATTGTCAAGAAAAAATGATGCCTATTTCATGAACAATTCAAAATATCAGTTTGACAGTTGCCGTCGATTTAGATAAAGACTGGTAGTCATAAATTCTGTTTTTTTCGGGCATAAACAAACATGAGTATAAATGGCAGTAAATGAACAGCGGCTTGAAAAGGATCAATGTCTTCAAAAAGGGTGAGCATGAAGACGGATCGGGAAAGAGAGCTGTGAATCTTAAACGTAAGGGGATTCTTTTCATTTTGTGCCTTTAATTTTCAATAATAAAATTGAACACACCTTTGATATTAAAGGAAATGTAATTACCTGCAAAGCTTCTGACGTATTAAAATACGGACAAGGAATCTGCTATGCAAAATCACATTTATTAGCTGCCTTGTTAAGAAGTTTGGGTATTCCCACCGGGTTCTGCTATCAAAAACTGATTTTTTCGGATGAAAACCCAAAAATAATTCTGCATGGATTGAATTCGGTTTACCTAAAAAGCTTGGACAAATGGGTCAGATTAGATGCCCGGGGAAATAAAGAAGGTGTGAATGCTCAATTTTCTTTGGAAAAAGAAATGTTAGCGTTTCCGGCGCGAAGTGAACTGGGTGAAGTTGACGGGGAAGAAGTTTATGATGAGCCAAGCATGAATGTAATTATTGCCCTGGAAAAATCAAGCACGGCTGAAGAGTTAGAAAACAACTTGCCGGTTGAAATATAACGGACCATTCACCGGGAGCGGTACTGTATGCTTTGAAAGCCGTAAAACATGCCGGTAAATGAGTTTGATTTTATTCATTACACCTTTTCTCATGGCAGACTTGAACTGGCATAATAATATCGAAGATGCTTTAGATAAAGCAGCAGTAAACGATAAATATGTTTTTGTATTCTTCACTGGATCAGACTGGTGTTCATGGTGCCACAAGCTTACAGATGAGGTCTTTGATCATGATGAATTTCAAACTTACGTAAAAAAGAATATGGAAATGGTGCTTTTGGATTTTCCAAGAAGTACCCCACAAGATCAGGCAACCAAAAAATATAATGAAGAAAAAAGAGATCTATATGGTATTCGTGGATATCCTTCTGTGATCATTCTGGAATCAAATGGTGAAATTGCCATGCAGTTGGGTTACCGTGAAGGTGGTCCAGTGGAATATGTGAAATATATTGAGGGAGTTCTCAATTGGGATTCAGCAGAACTGGAAGAACCATATATCTCACCATCAGGACAAAAATGGTATAGAAATCTTGATCAGGCTCAGAAATTAGCACAAGAACAGGATAAGCATATTTTGATAAATTTTACAGGTTCAGACTGGTGTACATGGTGTCACAGATTAAGGGATGAAGTCTTTGAACAACCTGAATTTACCCAATTCTCAAATGATGAGTTAATTCTTGTTCGTTTTGATTTTCCGAAATCTATAGAATTGCCTGCAGGAGAAGAAAGTTATAACATGAAGATGGCACAAAAATATGGGGTTCGGGGTTTTCCTTCAATATTTCTATTGAATAAAAAGGGGATTACCATAAAGAAATTTGGTTATGAAGCAGGTGGTCCAGAAAATTATATCAATATGCTGGAAGATCAAATGAAATAACCTGTCATTAGATTAATACTGATTTTTCTTATAATCATTTTCATAATAAAATTAGATAAAAGGTTTAATTCATTTGAAAATGATTTGAGCACGAAAAGTATCTTCCTGCTTTAGAG
The DNA here is from genome assembly GCA_001896555.1 of Candidatus Phosphitivorax anaerolimi. Taxonomy (GTDB): domain Bacteria; phylum Desulfobacterota; class Desulfomonilia; order UBA1062; family UBA1062; genus Phosphitivorax; species Phosphitivorax anaerolimi. The sequence goes on along the minus strand of MPOS01000017.1, from coordinate 147 downwards.
ATACTCAGAATTAACCTAATGGGCAGACTATATTCAGTATGTAATGCAATTGTCAACGGGAAGATAAAAGTATACCAATTCTGGGAATGAAAAGTATACCACCCTTACCCGACAGTGTCCTGAGAATCGACCCCGTCCTTCGAGATT
>MPOS01000058.1 GCA_001896555.1 Candidatus Phosphitivorax anaerolimi | reverse complement strand
GGATCTTTCCCAGACCATGGAGGAGATTGCAGCGGCATCGTCCGAGCAGGCCAGCGGGGTGGACGAGCTCAACCGGGCCGTGTCACAGATCGACAACACTACTCAGCAGAACTCCGCGACCGTAGAAGAGCTTGCCAGCACCTCGGACCACCTCAGCAACGAGGCAAAGGAACTCGCCAGGATTGTAGGCCGGTTCAGGGTATCGGGCATCGATTCCGCGCAGCAGAGAATGATCGGTAAACCGGCTTCGCTTCCTGCAGAACAGAAGCAGGGCAGAAGCATGACACCCTCGTATCAGGATGATTTCGAGGAGTTTTGATATTCCGGTCGAGAGGCCAATAACAACGTTAATACGAGGAGTATATTTATGAGAATACAGTGGAAATTACGTGAACGTCTCACAGCACTTGTCCTCGCGGTGGGGCTGGTGCCCCTTCTGGTGGCGATCATCTATGTGGGGAACAGGAGCAGCAACCTGCTCGAAAAGCAGGCCCAGGACTACCTGAAGGCCAAGGTTGACGGGTTCGCCTCCATGGTGCAGCTGAGGTTCGACTCCATCGAAGGCAATCTCGATATCATCAAGGAGCAGCTCAAGAAGAACCTCAAGGAAGAACTCATAAAGCAGGCCTCCCGGGAACAGTACTATGACTCCGGTTCTCTCACCATATTCGCCTCTGACGGTACCTGCCTCTATCATCCGAAAATTGAATATCGCAATAATACGAATCTTTACAACAGCACCGACTATGTACGCGAGGCGATTGCGAAGAAGCAGGGATTCTATCGGTACGAAAGCGGGAACATCGACACCATATCCTACCTCACCTACATAAAGGGGGCGGACTGGATCATATGGGGATCGGCCCCTGCCAGCGAGATACTCTCCAACGTGAACACGCTCAAGATGCAGATGTGGGTTTTCTTCCTGATCATCGCCCTTGCGGTTTCGGTCATAAGCTCGTTCATTACGCACAAGACCGCGAAAAGGGCCCGCGACATCTCTGCGAGAATGATGGACATCGCCCAGGGTGAGGCGGATCTCTCAGTACGTCTTCCCGTGCTCTCCAAGGACGAGATCGGGGACATCGCCCACTGGTTCAACGCATTCGTGGCAAACCTCGAAGAGGTCATCAGCAAGGTCAAGCTCGCGGCCGCCCAGGTAGATACAGCCACTCAGGAGGTGGCATCGGGCTCTCAGGGACTTTCTCAGGCCACCCAGGAGCAGGCATCCGCCATCGAAGAGGTTGCCGCCACCATCGAGCAGATG
>MPOS01000062.1 GCA_001896555.1 Candidatus Phosphitivorax anaerolimi | reverse complement strand
GCCTTGCCCGAGCGAAGACCACCCCGGCACCCCCTTCCTGCACAGGGAAGGCAAGTTCACCTGCGGCCTGGGCGTGTTCAACCCCGTGGACTGGACTCCCCCCGCAGAAGTCCCAGACGAACAGTACCCCTTCGTCCTCTCCACCGGAAGACGACTCTACCACTACCATACACGCACACAGACGAGCCGGGCCGGGATGGATGTGATCCTTCCCGAAGAGACCGCCGACATCTCTCCCCATGACGCAAAAGTTCGCGATATCGCAGACGGAGATTATGTGAGGGTATGGTCCCGTAGGGGTGAGGTCGTGGTGAAGGCGCGTATCACCGAGGAGGTGCCTCCGGGCATGGTATGGATGGCCTTCCATTTCCGGGAGGGGTGCGCGAACTGGCTCACGAACCCGGCATTCGACCCGGTCACGCAGACCGCCGAGTACAAGGCCTGCGCGGTCAATCTCGAAAAGAAGATATGACGCCACCGGATATCCTGACGGTTCTCGGTCATGACCTGAAGGCACCATTGAATGCTGTTGTATCCTATCTTGAGATCATGCAGAACCGCATCATGGGAGAGAGCCTCGACCCGTACATGCCGATACTGGAGAAGTCCATGGTCAGGCTTCACCAGATGCGGCAGCTCATCACCGATGTCGTGGCGTGGTCGAGAACCCGGGACCCATCCACGCCGCGGAACCCCACCTCTCGGGACATCTCGGAGATTGCCCGGCTCATCCTAGAGAGGTATTGGAAAGAAGCTCTGGCCCGCAACATCACGCTTTCAGCCGACATAGAAGACGACATCATCATGGATACCGGGGCTGGAGAGATCGATCTCCTCATCGGTCAACTCATCGACAATGCCGTGAAGTACAACCGAGAGGACGGGCAAGTCTGCCTGACCTTGAAGAAAGCCGGAGACCGAATCGCCATAGAGGTGGCGGATACGGGGATCGGCATGACCGGCGAGGAGCAGTCGCGGCTTTTCCATGAATTCGTACGCATCAAGAACGAAAAGACTCGGGACATCTGGGGAACCGGCCTTGGGCTTGCGATCGTCAAACAGATCGTCGGGCTCTATGGGGGAACGGTCTCGGTCAGGAGTGAACCCGACAGGGGCACCACATTCTCGATCACCCTTCCCCTCAGGTGGAGCGCCTCGCAGCCGGTTTCCGAAGACATTGTGTTGTAAGAGATCGTACTACACAATTTTCCTATCTCCTTCTATTGACCGAAAACTGCCGGATTTATATTATGCAATATCTTACATAATTATGCAATCTATGGCCTGTCTCACCAAGGCCCGGTACGGCTGACACTATGGAAATGACTGAACCAGTATCACATTCATTACCTTATAGGGATAGGGAGGGAATATGAAAACGCCTGCGGTGAAAAAGGCCGACGCACAAAAAGGTCGTACAATGATCGAGGTATTCAATCCGGCTAATGGGAAAAGGATAGGAGAAGTCCCTTCCTTCAGCATGGATGAATCCCTGGCGGCGCTCCGGGAAACCCGGGAGGCCCAGGCGAAGTGGGCGCGCATCCCCATAGCTCAGCGTCTTGAGATCATCAAGACATTTGGGGAGATTCTTCACGAACGGGCTGACGAGGTTGCGAGGCTGCTGAGTGCGGAGAACGGCAAACCCCTGTACGAGGCATATATCCACGAAGTGCTCCCGGTAATCCATCTTACCGCATACTTCGTGAAGAGGGCGGAGAAGATCTTGGCACCCAAACCCATTCCCATCTGGGTATTCAAAAACCGCAAGAGCTATATCCACTACAAGCCTCGCGGGGTGACACTCATCATATCGCCATGGAACTACCCCTTCACCATACCGGCGGGCGCGGTCATCATGAACCTCATTGCAGGCAACGGCGTCTTGCTGAAGCCGGCCTCGCTGACCCCGCTCATCGCCTACAAGATGCGGGAGATTTTCGATGCAGCGGGCCTCGATCCCAAGCTCTTCCAGATCATTTCCGGTCCTGGAAGGATGGCGGAAGAACTGATTGAAAAAGGCCCCCCTTACATCAATTTCGTCAACTTCACCGGATCAACCGAAATCGGGAAGGTAGTGGCCTCTCTCTGCGGAAGGCACCTCATTCCCTGCTCGATGGAGCTGGGCGGCAAGGACCCGGCCATTGTCTGCGAGGATGCCGACATCGCGCTTGCGGCCCGGTCGATCGTCAACGGCGCCTTCGGGAATTCGGGGCAGATCTGTGCATCCGTCGAGAGGGTGTATGTCCACAAGAACGTATTCGATATCTTTGTGAAAGAAGTGGTGAAACTGACCCGTGAGCTCATCCAGGACGATCCCGCCGTGAACGTACGCACCGACATCGGCTCCATGACCAGCAGAGAGCAGCTCGAGATCGTGCAGAGGCAGGTTGAAGATGCCGTACGGAAAGGCGCACATGTCCATACGGGCGGCAAGCTATCGGACAAGGGAGGCATGTTCTTCGAGCCGACGGTATTGACCCATGTCACCGACGATATGGAGGTGCTGCAGGAAGAAACCTTCGGCCCCGTTCTTCCGATCATGAGCGTGGAAGACGACCGGGAGGCGATCCGCAAGGCCAATGAAGGCATCTATGGGCTGAGCGCGTATGTTTTTACGAAGGACACGGGAAAAGGGAGGCGGATCGCCGAGCAGATCGAAGCCGGGACCGTCATGCTCAATGAGACCCTGATCACCCATGCATTCCCCGAGACCCCCTGGCAGGGGTTCAAAGAGAGCGGAACAGGCAGGGCCCACTCGGACGACGGGCTTAGGGATCTGTGCCTGCCCTGCCATGTAAACTACGACACCATGCCCATACCACGGCTGCTCTGGAAGAAGTTCTGGGTATGGCACCCCTACGATTCGAAAAAGATCAGGCGCTTCCACTCCCTCTACGGTCTGATCTTCATCAAGTCGAGTCTCGGGAGAAAGCTCTCGCTGCTGAAGAATATGCTGTTCTGAACAGGGCCCGATACCGCTTAAGCGAACCGGTTTTTCCCGCATCCTTGCCGGAACGATCGCCTTGACCAGCGCCGCCCGGGCACCGGCCCGCATCTTCATGGCCGGAGTCCGGCACCTTAAACACGTGCAGCTGAAATTTCTGGCACTGGGCTGTTTTTTGTGCTAGTTTTTGCATAATTTATATAGGTAAAATGCTCCCCTCTTAAGAACCGGATCATCCGGAGGAGACATGCAGGAAAGATGGGCTGTGGCATATGGTCCTTGCGATATGGAACAGGGCAAATTTCTCTGGCTCAGGGACTCATGCGGCGAGATCATAGTGTTCGATTCCAGGCATGAAGCCGAGAAATGGGTGCTTGCCGAGATCTCGTTCGGCATCGATGCCGATGATGTCATCTATATCAAACTACCCCGCAAATTTGCCTGAATAATACCTCCATCCTTTCTACAACCGCCTTTTCGGGACAATCGAACAAGGGAAATGCAATTATCTCATTGTGTGTATATTGACATAATTTGATGCAGAAGGTATAGGGTTTGTTCATGGAATCGAAGTATACTGTGGCGGGCTACCCCACCCCAGCATAATAACGAGCCTTAAGGAGAGTGGAATGGACGGCTTTGTGCTTACATTGAACGGCAAACAGGTCGAATTCGAACCAGGTCAGACAATTCTCCAGGTGGCGGAAAACAATGGGGTGAAAATACCCACATTGTGCCACCTGAAGGGCTGTACTCCTACGGGTGCGTGTCGAATCTGCCTGGTTGAGGTCGAAGGGGCGAGGTCACTGGTGTCATCGTGCTCAATGCCGGCCGAGAAGGGCATGGTGGTGAAAACCGATACCGACAGGGTCCACCGGACCCGGAAGCTCACCACCGAGTTTCTGATGGCGAGCGGCAATCACGACTGCATCACCTGCGAGCGATCCGGGGCGTGCACGCTCCAGGATCTGGCATATCGCTACGGGATCGACAAGGTCAGGTTCGAAACCACGGGCAGGCCGTACAAAAATGAGGATGTGAACCCCTTCATCATCCGGGATTTCACCCGGTGCATTCTCTGCGGCCGGTGCGTCCAGGCCTGCCAGGAAGTGCAGGTGAACCGGGCCATCAGCTTCGGGTATCGGGGCCCGCACGCCAAGATTATCGCAGGCGGCGACATGCCCTATCACGAGAGCGACTGCGTGTTCTGCGGCCAGTGCGTGCAGGCATGCCCGGTCGGGGCACTTGTAGAGAAAAAGGCCAGGTTCGCAGGACGGGAAAAGGACCTGGAGAAGGTGCGTACGACGTGTCCGTATTGTGGTGTTGGGTGTCAGTTGGAGCTTCAGGTTCGTGATGGTCGGATCGTGAAGGTCAACGGGGCTGAGG
>MPOS01000042.1 GCA_001896555.1 Candidatus Phosphitivorax anaerolimi | reverse complement strand
ATTATACATGCACTTACAGATTCAAATGGGCAAGATTCAGGGGCAGTTCCCAGCAACCAGCTGACTTTATTCGATTAACGTTGGGACAGTAGTGATAATATATAAGAAGCCCTTCGAATGGCTCAACTACTTCGGAATCACCGAGGATGACGCACCCGATCTTTTATTATTGTCCAATATTCAGTTAAGTATGAAGATATTTATGCCTTGTTACATGTCGGGAACAACACTGCAGAAGGCAACAGGTATGTTTGACGAATCCGGGCTGGTGAGTACCTGTGAAACTGTCTGACAGCAGGCCCCATTCCTGAAGTGTGCAGCCTTTACCAGAAATGGAGCAGCCGGATGATTCCTTCGCCGGCCTTCATTTTCTGTTTTCTGTTCTGCCCAGCAAGACTATCCTCACGATCTCTTCGGCTTATAGCCCCGCTTCGCAAGCTCCTCTACAAGCATGTCACGATGATCTCCCTGGATCTCGATCACGCCGTTCTTCACGGTGCCGCCGGTTCCGCATCGCTGTTTCAGCTCCCGGGCGAGCCGCCTGAGACCTTCATCGTCCAGCGGCAGGCCGGTGATCACGGTCACGCCCTTTCCTTTGCGGCCCTTGGTCTCACGGCCCACGCGGACCATGCCACGGCCCCGGTCAACGGCCCCTACTGATCGGCACTCGCATCTAAGAGCGGGGAGACCGCATCCGGGGCATATCCTTCCCTGCTCCGTGGTGTAGACTGTTTTCGCTCTCATGCGATTGCTCCTCTTCCTTACCCGGGCTTATCGGAGGGTGTAGCGCCCCGGGTTCTTCTCAACCACCAGGCCGCTCTGCAGCAGGGGCACCAGGGCTTTTCTCACACGGTATGCCGAAAGGTTGCATGCCTGGGTGATCTTCTTCAGGGTGATGCCTGGGTTTCTCTCCACGATCTTGAGGATCTTTTCGTGAATCTTCTCAAGGGAGATACGGCTCCGCACGGCATCTTCGCGCTCGAGCCGGGCCTCCTCTCCTTTGGGCACGGGCATGATTGCGGAACCCACCCTGATGTAGGCCGCCTCTCCTCCCCGAGCATTGGCCGCTCGGCAGGGCTTGTCTCTCCCCCGGCCCACCGCACACATCACGACCACCCGCTCTTCATCCAGGCGGAGCTCCGTGATCCTTACCTCTGGTGTGGGGGTGACCATCATCAGGGCCCGGTCGATCGCATCTCTGGTCTCGCCGATATCTTCCACCCCTTCCACGATCGCGCCGTCGTCCACGCCCATGAGTATGTGGCCGCCGCTCGTGTTGGCGAACGCGCATATGAGCTTTGCCAGACGGTCCGCCGAGGGGGCGCGCAGCTTGAACTCGACCCGGGTGCCTTCACCCTCCTGAAGCAGGGTGGACAACGTGTCGAAGGCCTGGGAGCGGTACGTGTGCGGGCTGCTCTGCGGGTATGCACGTACCACCGTTTCCCTGCCCTTTTCCAGCTCGTTGGCAGGCGGCCTGTGCATGGTCTCTTCCTGCCGGCCTGCGTACACGGCGGGCCGTTTATGTATCGTAGGACTCATTTGTGATAGGGCTCGTTGTTCAGTATGGTAAACGCGCGGTACACCTGCTCGAAGAGCATGATGCGGATGATCTGGTGGTTGAAGGTCATGGCCGAGAGCGAGATCTTCTCCGGGACGGCCTTTTCCATTTCCGGATCGAATCCGGTGGGGCCTCCCACGTAGAAGAACAGGTGCTTTGCCGAGCTGTTCAGGATATCTCCCAGGAAGGATGCAAATCCTTCCGACGTCATGATCCGGCCGTCAGGGCTCAGGAGCACGTGGACACCCTCGCGCGACTGGACCCTCAAGGTCTTTGCCTCGATGACCTCAACCGGCGCGTACCGGGAGATCCTCTTGCGGTAGTCGTCGACCAGCTCTCCCACCGGGCCGCGTTCGGTCTTACCGGCCAGGCAGAAAACCAGCTTCACCCCCTGACCCTCTTGGCATCGAACCACATGCCTTCGATGTCGTAGTACTGCCTCAGGTCTTCCTGCAGGATGTGGATGACCACGTCGACGTAGTCCAGGAGCACCCATCGTCCCCTGTCCAGTCCTTCGACGCCGAACGGTTTGCCCAGGGTCTCCATCAGGTGCTGGGCCATGGCCCTGATCTGCCGGTCCGACATGCCAGTGCACACGACAATGTGGTCGGTGAACGAGCTCACACCGCTTACATCCAGCACCACCACGTCGGTCGCCTTCTTTTCTTCGAGGGCTTCGACGGCTCTGCTCCACAGCGGCTTCATTTATTCATATATCCTTTCACGCTCGATATATTCCTCCACTTCTTTTGGTATGAGATAGGTGACCGATCTCCCCTGATGGCAGAGGTCACGTATTTTAGACGAAGAGATGTCAAGCGGGGTTACATCCACGAACACGATTCTGTTGCCCTCGCTGCTTATATATCCATCAGGCGCGGGCCGGAATCGGGCCGCCTCCTCAGCCAGAATGTCGGCGAGCTCCGGCCTTCCGGCGCCGGGGCGCGACATGACCGCAAAGTGCGCCAGGTCGAACAGCCGGCTCGCCTGGTACCAGGTGAGGATCTCGTTGAAGGCGTCCTGCCCGAGAATGAACCAGGGCACGGTCTCAAAGCGCTGACGTACGTACTCGATGGTTTTGACCGAGTATGAGTTCCCTCCCTGCTCTACCTCGAAGGGCGAGAGTTCGAAAAAGGGATTGGACCGGATGGAGAGACGCACGATCTCCAGGCGGACTTCGGCCGGCACGCCTAAGGCCAGCTCCTTGTGGGGCGGAAGGTATGATGGCACGAACAGGACCTTTTCGAGATCGAGAGCCTCCCTCACCTCTTCCGCGGCTCTCAAGTGCCCGAGGTGGATGGGGTTGAAGGTTCCTCCGAAGATTCCTATCCTCATGTTCTGATCTGACCGTCCCCGAAGCACACGAACTTGCCGATGGTGAGGTCCTCTATCCCCATGGGCCCGTATGCATGAATGCGCGAGGTGCAGATCCCGATCTCGGCGCCCAGTCCGAATTCCCCGCCGTCGGAGAACCGCGTGCTGGCGTTTACGAGTACGGTTGACGAGTCCACGTCGCGCAGAAACTGCATGGCGCGGGTGTGGTTCTCGGTGATGATGGCCTCGGTGTGGTCGGAGCCGTACTTCTCGATATGGTCTATCGCCTCCTGCATGCCGTCCGTCACCTTCACGGCCAGGACGAGATCGAGGAACTCCTCATACCAGTCGCTCTCCCGGGCTGGCGTCACATCGGGCACTATCTTAAGCGTCTTCTCGCACCCGCGGATCTCCACGCCGTTCTCCCGCAGGAGCCTGATCATCTCGGGCAGGAAGGTATCCGCCACCGGAGCGTCCACCAGCAGGGTCTCCATGGCGTTGCACACGCCCGGCCGCTGGACCTTGGCGTTCAGGCAGATCTTGTACGCCTTGTCGAGGTCGGCATCCCTGTCCACGAAGATGTGGCACACGCCCTTGTAGTGCTTCAGCACCGGGATCCGCGAGTTCTCAACCACGGTCCGGATGAGCCCTTCGCCCCCGCGGGGGATGACCAGGTCGATGTACTGCTCAAGGGAGAGCATTTCGTTGATGGCCTCGCGATCGGTGACCGGGATGAAGCCGATCACGTCGGGGTTGATATCCGACTCCTCAAGCGCTGACTTGAGCACCTTCACAATTGCCCGGTTGGAATTGAAGGCCTCGGAGCCGCCCCGCAGGATCACGGCGTTGCCCGACTTGAGGCAGAGCCCGGCCGCATCGGATGTGACGTTCGGCCTCGACTCGTAGATGATGGCCACCACGCCGAGCGGAATCTTCATCTTGCCCACGGTCAGGCCGTTCGGCCTCCGGGTCATGTTCTCGATCTTTCCCACCGGGTCGGGGAGCTCTGCGATCTCTTCCAAGGCCCAAGCCATGCCCTCGATCACCTTGTCGCTCAGGGTGAGCCGATCGATCATTGCCGCGCTTAAGTGGCTTGCCCGTGCCTGCTTGAGGTCCTTGGCGTTCTCGGTCTTCAACTCTTCGGCGCTCGACCTGAGACGCTGCGCCATCGCGGCGAGCGCCCGGTTCTTCTGCACGGTGGAGAGGCTCACGAGGGGCCGCGATGCCTTCCGCGCCCTGGCTGCAATGGTTTCGATCATGGATTCACTCACGAGAGAAGCTCCTTTTTCACGATCATGTTATTGCGGTGCACCACCTCTTCGTCGCACTCGTGGCCCATGATCCGGAACACCTCTTTGGTGTTGGCGCCCTTTATCTTAAGCGTGTCTTCGGTGGTGAAATTGCTCAAGCCCACCGCAATGGCCCTGCCGTCTTCCTCGACGATCTCCACCGGGTCACCGGCCTGGAAGTTACCCTCCACACGCACGACCCCGCAGGGGAGCAGGCTCTTGCCCTGGCCGAGAATCATCGCCGCCGCGCCCCGGTCAACGACCACCCTGCCCTTGGGTCTCGTCACGTAGCTGATCCAGTGGTCTTTCTGCGTGAGCTTGCCCTTCTTGCGCGGATGCACATAGGTGCCGATCTCCTTGCCCTCGAGCACCGAGCTCACCACCTGGGGAACATAGGCGGATGCGATGACCGTGGGGATGCCTAGCAGGGATGCGTGGTAAGCGGCCTTGATCTTCGACTGCATGCCGCCCCTGCCCATGCTGCCCGCCTCGCAGCTGTGGGCTTTGACATCCTCGCTCCTGATGTCCTTGATCTCCCTGATGATCTCGGCGTTCGGGTTCACCCGGGGGTCTTCACGGTATACACCATTGGTGTCGGTGAGCACGATCAGCGCCTGAGGCTCCACCAGAGGAATGATCATAGCAGCGAGCATGTCGTTGTCGGTGAACTTGATCTCCTCCACCGATACGGTGTCGTTCTCGTTGATGATGGGAATGGCGTCGTACTCGAACAGCGCGGTGAAGGTGTTGCGGATGTTGAGATACCTGAGCCGGTCGTCGAGGTCCTCGCGGGTGATGAGGATCTGGGCCGCAGTGTATCCATAGCGCCTGAACGCATCCGTATACGCCCGGATCAGGCTCCCCTGGCCGATGGCGGCCAGGGCCTGCTTTTTCGAGAGCGTCACGCCGTTGCCCTTGACGCGCATGATGGCGGTACCCTCGGCAATGGCGCCGGACGACACCAGGGCGAACTCTTTGCCCTGGTCCCGCAGGAGCGACAGATCGTCACAGAGCCGGTCGATGACCCGGTTGTTCAGCCCTTTGCCCGTGTTCAGCACCTTGGAGCCTATCTTGATGAGCACGCGCCGGCATTTTTTCAAAGTTGATCGCGGATTCTTATCCATACAGGGTCCTTAGTATTTCATCGAGAATCTCCGGGATTCCCTCGCCGCTTACGGCGGATGCAACAAAGCAAGAATACCCCTTGTCCTCGATAAAGGCAAGCGTTTCCGGAGCCTTATCTCTCGCCTCCTTGAGGTCGGACTTGTTGAGCACCACGAGCTGCTCCCGCTCAATGAGCTCGGGCGAATAGGCCTCAAGCTCCCTCCTGAGAATGGTGAACTCCTCCTTGGGGTCGCGCCCGGTATCCGGAGAGAGGTCGATGATATAGAGGATGACCCTGGTCCGCTCGATGTGCCGCAAAAAACGCAACCCAAGCCCCACGCCCTGGTGCGCCCCCTCGATGATGCCCGGAATGTCGGCCATGACAAAGTCGCGGTCCTTCCACCTGACCACGCCGAGGTTGGGGACGAGCGTGGTGAACGGGTAATCGGCTATCTTGGGCCGCGCGCTTGAGACGCGCGAGATGAGCGTGGACTTGCCTGCGTTGGGAAAGCCGACCAGACCCACGTCTGCCAGGAGCTTGAGCTCGAGAATGAACTCCCCCTCCTCTCCGGGTTTGCCGGGCTCGCAGTAGCGGGGCGCCTGGACCGTGGGGGTTGCGAACCGGGCATTCCCCCGTCCGCCGGCACCGCCGCGTGCGATCACCAGGGTCTGGCCTTCTTCCACCAGATCACCCACGATTTCACCGGTCTCAGCATTCTTGACCACGGTTCCGACCGGGACCGTGATGACGAGGTCGCTGCCCGACCTGCCGGTGCAGTTCTTCCCCTTGCCGTGCTGACCTCTTTCTGCCTTGTAGTGGGGATGGTAGCGCTGATCGAGGAGGGTGTGGACGCCTGTGGATGCTCTGATGATTACATCCCCGCCTTTACCTCCGTCACCCCCGTCGGGCCCCCCCTTGGGAACGTATTTCTCTCTGCGAAACGAGCAACATCCATTGCCGCCGTTGCCGGCCTGCACATAGATCTTGGACTCGTCGATGAAGTCCATATATTACGAAGCGTTCGCTACGATGCTCACCCGCTTTTTATTGTTGAAAAGGGTTTCGAATTTCACGACGCCGTCGGTAAGCGCAAACAGGGTGTAGTCCCTTCCGCAGCCGACATTCGGCCCAGGATGAATCTTGGTGCCCCGCTGGCGGACCAGGATGCTCCCTGCCCTCACCGGCTGGCCGTCAAAGCGCTTCACACCGAGCCTCTTTCCTGCTGTGTCCCTTCCGTTGCGGGAGGTGCCGCCTGATTTCTTATGGGCCATGGGTTATCAAGCCTCCTTGCCTGCATTGATCTTCGTGATAAAGACCTCGGTGAGGTTCTGCCGGTGACCCTGCTTCTTCCGGTAGCCCTTCCTTCTCTTCATCTTGAACACGATAATCTTCTTGCCTCTGAGCTGCCGCACGACCTTTCCGTCTACGGTCACCCCATCAAGGCTCGGCGTTCCCAGCTGATATTCTTCGTCACCGCCGATGAAGAGGACGTTGTCGAAGGTCACTACATCGCCGCTGGCCGCATCGAGCTTCTCGATCTGGATCCTGTCGCCCTCTTCGACCTTGTACTGTTTCCCGCCAGTCTTTATCACCGCATACATGTCTATACTCCTGATTCTTGTTTATCCGTGAAAAGTGGTAGAGCTATTAATGAAACTTGCCTTGATTGTCAAGGAGTTTTCCCCCGGAGGGAGGTTATGGCCTCAAGGAAGTCCTGAGGACAAAAAAAAGCCAGAAGATATAAGGTGTGGGGACGGTAGCGGAGTATGGATCTTGTCCCATCTTCTGGCATCAAAAAGGAGGTTTCAGTTAGTGTTATTGAGAGTACCGAACGGCAGAGGACTTTCCCTGCAGGAAAGAGAGGGGCTGCTTCAGGCATAAAAGGGGATCATCTTTACCCCAGTGATATCCTGCTCTGCGAGAATATCGTCTCCTGCCCGATTATTCAGCAGGCCTTCTGTGTGCTGCCCAATGCCGTGTGTACTGTACCTCGCGTTCTCTATGGAAACCTGTTTTTACGGTTTCTTTGTGAAAGAGCTTTTCCTTCCGGCCTCTATTATTAGCGAAAGGTGTGCCATTTTATCGATTTTTTTATCATATTGATTTTATTATTATATTAATATTCATTTTCATGGCCTATGGTATATGTCCGTTTGAATGTTTGCGGTGATTATGGTGCCGTCACCATACCATTCTCTGGCAATTCCGCCATAATACATCACCAGTCCGCACCGCCATGAGCCGCCCCAGCAGGCAGACGTACGGATATCCCTGCCTGCAAGTCGACCAGGCATTATTTCGTATGCTATCAGGGGTATTGGACCCAAAGAGAAAAAAAGGGACCCGCGGGTCACGACATCTTGAGCTTGATCTTGAAACGTTTTGCCTTGGCCCGCTCTTCCTGGTTCACCATATCGGTGACATCCTCCAGCCCGAACACCTTTGTGAATGCCTTGGGAGGATTGATTTGGGGATCGTTGCCGCAGTCAGGGCAGAAGTATTTTATGGTGATCTCCCCATCGACCTTGGTGCAGATCTCCATGCTCCTGCATCTCTTGCACAGGGGCCTGTCACATCCCCCGCACCTGCTCACCCCTTCTGTCCCGCCGCAGAGAATGCAAATATCGTCAGGCGAACCCTTTCGACTCATTTCTTGGCGCACCCCAGTTCATGTCCAGATTGCAGATTAAGGATGCGAATGCCGTGCCATTGAGGGGATATTGACCCATGCCATTGATTTTACATATGCATGTCCATTTCTCCGGTGCAGGAGTTTGGGACTGCCCTCCCAAAACATGAGGGGTTTTGGGGCCATAGTATGGCGATCAGACCATAGGACGGCATCGCGAGGGTAGAGTGTGACAGGCGAAAGCCCCCGGAGAAATGTTAGGCGTCATATCAAGGAGTGTAGTGGCGCGGCATGGCCGGGTATGATCGTGTTGAGCCGGTATGGTCCCTCAAAAAGTGGCACCCGATGGAGTTGCGGTTTCTGAAAGCGGCGTCCGCCACCAGGATCGCGGACTGAGTTCCCTGAAAGAGGCTGATAATGTCCTTCGACACAGGCGTCTCCCGGTAGAAGTCCTCGATTCTGAGCAGCATGTGCCTCAAGTCTTCGATGGCGATCTTCAGCCGCTGCCTGGTCCGGACGATCCCCACATAGTTCCACATGGTGCTCTTGATGGAGGCCCAGTCCTGGGCGATGAGCGCAGGGTCTTCGTTCTCCACGTTCCCGGTGTATATCCAGTCGCGCACCGAGTGGAGCGTATTGGTCCGGATGGTTTCGCCTGAGTTGATCCTTGAGACAATGTCTTTTGCAGAGGTATATCCCCAGACGAGCCCTTCGAGCAGCGAGGTTGAGGCGAGCCGGTTGGCCCCGTGCAGCCCGGTGCACGACACCTCGCCCGCTGCATAGAGACCGTTGAGGGTGGTCCGGCCCAGGTTGTTCACATGCACCCCGCCGCAGAAGTAGTGCGCGGCCGGCACCACGGGCACGGGCTCGCGGGTGATGTCGATGCCCGCCTGCTTGCAGGTTGAGTAGATCTTCGGGAACCGCTCGGGAATGTCTTCTTTTACGAAGTTGGCGATATCCAGCAGGACGTGGTCTTCCTTGTTCTCGATCATCTCGTCCCAGATGGCGATAGCCACCTCGTCGCGCGGGGCAAGATCCTTGAGCTCCGGGTTGTACCGGTCCATGAAGTACTCGCCGCGCAGGTTCATCAGCCTCGCGCCCTCCCCCCTCAAGGCCTCCGAGAGCAGGAACCTTCTCGCGCCCGGGAGGTACAGGGTGGTGGGGTGAAACTGTATGAACTCCATGTTGATCACGTTGGCGCCGGCACGCTTGGCCATGACGATGCCGTCTCCCACAGTGCCCTTCTCGTTGGTGGAATGCAGATAGATATCTCCGAGACCGCCGGTTGCGAGCACCGTGTACTGCGCCAGCACGGCGATTACCTCCTTGGTGCTCTCCTTGTACACGTATGCGCCGGCGCACCGGTCTTCCAGCAGATATCGCGACTGGATGTCTGTCGAGTGGTGGTGCAGGGTGATCAGGTCGATAGCCGTCGCGTTGGTGATGAGCTCAACATTCTTCTCTTTGCGAAGCGCGTCAAGGAGGGCCTTTTCGATCTCCTGGCCCGTGTGGTCGGCGGAATACAGGATGCGGTTGATGGAATGCGCACCCTCCCGGGTGAGGTCATAGCTCTCATCCTCCGGGCCTTTGAGGTGGGTGAAGTCTACTTTGAGATCATCGATGAGCACTTCCTTGACAATAGCCGGCCCCTGCCGCGACAGAAAATCGACCGCGTCGAGTGAGTTGAGAAATCTCCCCGCCTTGAGGATATCCTGTTTCAGCAGCTCGGGACTGTCCCCGTTGCCCGAGTAGACAATTCCTCCCTGGGCGAGGTTGGTGTTGGCCAATGAAGGGTCAGACCTCTTGGTGAGAAGACATACCTTCACTCCGGCCTTTGCCGCTATGTAGGCACAGGTGGCTCCGGCAATGCCGGTTCCGATGATGAGGCATTCGGTTTCCTTATAGGCGTCGGGCATGGCTATACCCTCAACATTCTTTCCAGGGCGGACAGGGCATCGCGCGCAATATCAGGCTCCACCGTCACCCGGAAGGTGTCTTCGCCCAGGTGGAGCAGCACCAAGGCGAGCTTTTCGAGTGTGATCCTGGCCATATCCTCACAGTATACCTCGCGCAGAGGCACGATCGTAAGCGAGGGGTTCTCACGCGCCGCCCGCTTCACCAGATTGGCCTCGGTGCCGATGGCCAGCTTGCCTCCGGGAGGAGTAGCCTTCACCACCTCGAGGATGCGTGCGGTGGAGCCGCTCCGGCCGGAGGCATCCACGGTCTGCGGATCGGACTCGGGATGCACAATGACATCGATGCCGGGATGTTTCTCCTTGAGCATGCGGACGTCCTCGGGGGTGAATGTCGGCCAGTGCACCGGGCACCAGCCCTTCCAGAGCACCAGCCGGGCCCGGGCCAGCTCTTCACTGCCCAGTCCTCCGTGTTCCTTTTCCGGGTCCCACAGCACGACCTGCTCTTCGGGTATGCCCATCTGACGGGCCGTGTTCCGGCCGAGGTTCATGTCGGGCATGAAAAAGATCCTGTCTGCACGCTCAAAGGCCCATTCGAAGATCTGTCGCGCATTTCCCGAGGTGCAGACGATCCCACCATGCCTGCCGCAGAACGCCTTGATCCGGGCGCTGGAGTTGACATAGGTGACCGGGACGACGCCGGCGCCATCCTTTGTAATCACCTCCCACGCCTTCTGAACGGCGCCCGGCTCCGCCATGTCGGCCAGGGGACAGCCGGCGGAGAAATCAGGGATGTACACGGACTTATCCGGTGCCAGGATCGCCGCGCTCTCCGCCATGAAAAACACCCCGCAGAACACGATATGGCCGGCCTCTTCCACCTGGGATGCCTTTCTGGCGAGCTCCAGGGAGTCGCCCACAAAGTCGGCATAGGCGATCACCTCATCGCTCTGGTAGTGATGTCCCAGGATGATGAGGCCTCTTCCCAGCTCCTGCTTCTTCTCCTCGATGATTTTGCGGGCTTCTTCTCTCGTCATTCGCCCCCCTCGAAGGTGAGTGAGATATCCAGGGCCTTGACCGAGTGCGTGATTTCTCCCACCGAGATGAAGTCCACCCCGGTGAGCGCCACGTCGCGGATGTTATCCAGGGTGATGCCCCCGGATGCCTCAAGCGGGACTCTTCCTCCCACCAGTTCAACAGCACTCCGAAGATCTTTAAGAGAAAAGTTGTCGAGCATGATCCGGTCCACGCCCACGTCGAGCAGTTCGCGCACGTGGTCCAGGGTCCTGGCCTCGACCTCCACGGCGACGCCCTGATGCTTTTGCCTGACCTTGCGCACCGCCGAGGCCAGGGAGCCCTCGCGATCGATATGGTTGTCCTTGATGAGCGCCATGTCCCACAGGCCCATGCGGTGATTCGTCCCTCCGCCCATTCTGACGGCGTATTTGTCAAGCACCCGCTGGCCCGGAGCGGTCTTTCTGGTGTCGAGAATTCGCGCCTTGGTGCCGCTGACACGGCGGACATACTCGGCGGTACGCGTGGCGATGCCCGACATGCGCTGCAGAAAGTTCAGCGCCACCCGCTCGCCCTTGAGCACGTCAACTGCCGGCCCGGACACGGAGCCCAGAACATCTCCGGCCTTTACCTCTTCCCCGTCGCTTATGCGGAAAGAACACTGAACAACCGGATTGAGCCGGAGAAAAACCTGCCGAACGATCTCAAGACCAGCGATCACACCGGAGGCCTTGGCCGTGAAAACGGCACACATCTCGTCTCCGGGCTCGAAGATGGCTGTAGAGGTGATGTCCTGGCCGTCTTCGGCAAGGGCCAGGTCAATGATGCTCTCGATGAGATCGCTCGTATTCATGGCAGAAGCCTTTCAAGAGATTATCTATGGTTGTCGTGGCCCGGTCAAGCTCATCTTTGGACGCAAACGACGAAGACAGGCTCAGAAAGATGGAATCGTAGGGCGGGATATCGGCCCTGAGACTTTCATAGTCGATCCTGTCCACCGCGTATTCCTCACCCACGAAATAATACTTGCCGAACCTGGGTCTTGCCGTATCTCGAAACGTCCAGTCGAGCTTGAGCGAGAAATAGCTCTTCAGGATTCGGGCAAGGCCCGGCGAGGCCTTGAGAGCCTCGGGCGAGATCTCCTCGCCGAGGCGGTTCTGTGCAAGGCGGAAAAAGCTCTTTACGAAATCGATGTCCGTGATCACGCTGCCGTAGAGGTACCAGTCGTCGATGCAGGAGATCACGCAGAGCGCCTCGTTCGCCGCAAGTTTCTGATAGCTGGGGCAGAAATGGCCGTCACAGATCTCGCGGCCGTAGAAACTCACCTCCCGCAGATCACACCCGCCGGTCACCATGGGATGGAGCATGCACCCCACCCGCTGCCTGGAATCGTCGACAAACCCCGCAAACTCGCAGGAGTAAATGGTCTTGAAGATCCTTTTTCCATCCTCACGGTGGCGGACCGCGCTCCTGTACTCATCCAGGGAGAGCGTGCCGGCCCGCACACCGGCCATCAGCAGGCCCCGGTACTCGAACCGCCTCACCAGCGCAGGCCTGGTGTTCTCGACATAGTTGTAGATGCCGCAGCACGCGGCGCACGATTTGGTCGCATCGGGCTGGCAGAGGTGCACGTTTACCATGGGAGGGTTATCAGGCGCAGACGATCATAATGTCGATTCCGTCCACGCCCACAGTATAGCGGATTTCTTCGTATACCACGGTGTACAGGTCTGAGGGCTCCATCTCGCTTATGAACGCGCCCTGGTCGATGAGCACGTCGATGATATAGTGCAGGGCATCGAAGCTGATGTCGTCCTTTATGATGATGTTATACATCTTCTTCCGGTGAAGGAAGGGTATCTTTTCAATCATGTATCGTTCTCCCTTGTTCGTATGTACGTCGAAAGTGATTTGATGGCAAGCCGCAATCTTTTCAAAAAAACGCAGCAAGGCATTTGAGGGATGGATTTCTTGGCAGAAAAACCGGGTTGATTAAATTATGTATTTCGTATAGAGACCATTTCAAAATCACGCAAAGATCACACCTCGGAGATTGTATGGATGGAGAAGGCACCCATAGTCCGCTTACGGGAGGTGACGAAACGGTTTGACGACGTCGTCGCCGTAGATGCGCTGAACCTGGATATCTTCCAGGGAGAGTTCCTTACCCTTTTGGGCCCCTCCGGCTGCGGCAAGACCACCGTACTGCGCCTGATCGCGGGTTTCGAGTCGCTCGATAAGGGCGAGATCATCATGAACGGGGTGCCGCTCAACGGAACACCGCCAAACAAACGCAACGTGAACACCGTTTTCCAGAGCTATGCGCTCTTTCCCCACATGACCGTCTACGACAACATCGCCTTCGGACTGAAGATGAAGCAGCTCGACAAGTCCCTCATCCGCGAGCAGGTGGAAGAGGCCCTGTCTATCGTCAAGCTCCTCGGAATGGAGCAGCGCAAGCCACATCAGCTCTCGGGGGGTCAGCAGCAGCGGGTGGCCATGGCCCGCGCCATCGTGAACAAGCCCCAGGTGCTCCTGCTCGACGAACCCTTGAGCGCCCTGGACTACCGGCTGCGGCAGGAGATGGAGATCGAGCTCAAGCGGATCCACCGCAAGCTGGGCATCACCTTCGTGTTCGTAACCCACGACCAGGAAGAGGCCATCAGCATGTCGGACCGCATCGCGGTGATGAACCAGGGACGCATCGAGCAGATCGGCACGCCCACCCGGATCTACGAAGAGCCCGAGAACATGTTTGTGGCCAAGTTCGTGGGCGAAATCAACATCTTTGAGGGGAGGATCACCGAGATCTATAACGGCAGCGCCACCGTGGATATCCACGGCCAGCCCTTCAAGGTGCTCAACCGCAAAAACTTCACTACCGGAGAGCATGTCAAGGTGCTGCTCCGCCCCGAAGATCTCATAGTGACCAGAGATGAGGACTCCAGGCCTGTCCCGCCGTCGCTGGGAGGCGTGATCGATGAGGTCATCTACAAGGGCAAGACCGTTGACCTTATCGTCAGCCTCGATGCCGGCGAGAGTATATTTGTGACCCAGTTCTTCAATGAGGACCAGGAAGACGTGATCTTCCAGCAGGGTCAGAGAGTTCACGTGGACTGGCCGTACGGCTGGGAAGTCGTTTTGTAGCCATGACAAGGGGGAGCCGGTTCAGAAACTTCGCCATCGGCTCGCCCATGGTATGGATCGCCGTGTTCGTGGTGGTCCCGTACCTCATCGTGGTGCTGTTCAGCTTCCTCACCCGCAACCCTGAAGGCATTGTGACCTGGATTCTGACCCTGGAGAACTACCGCGAGCTCTTCTCTCCTGTCTTTCTCAAGGTGTGCATGAACTCGCTCGTGCTCGCCCTGGGCACCACGGTGCTCACGCTCCTGCTCGCCTACCCCTTTGCCTTTATCCTCACCCGGATCGATGAAAATATCCGCAGATTCCTGCTCGTGCTCATGATCATCCCCTTCTGGACCTCGTCTCTGATCCGCACCTATGCCCTGATCATCCTCTTCAAGGCAAACGGGCTGCTCAACACCTTTCTGCTTTCTATGGGCCTGATCAGCGAGCCGCTCTCGATCCTCTACACCGAGACAGCCGTGTTCATCGGGCTTGTGTATACGCTGCTGCCCTTCATGATCCTGCCGCTCTATGCGTCGCTCCTCAAGCTCGACCGCAGGCTCATGGAGGCTGCCCGCGATCTGGGGGCCACCTCGCGGCACGTCTTCTTCCACATCGTGCTGCCGCTCACGCTTCCCGGCATCATCGCAGGCAGCACCATGGTCTTTCTGCCCGCACTCGGCCTGTTCTATATCCCCGATCTGCTGGGCGGGGCCAGATCCATGCTCATCGGCAACTTCATCAAGAACCAGTTCCTCACCACCGGCAACTGGCCCCTGGGCTCGGCTGCCAGCGTGATGCTGACACTGCTCATGGTCATGCTCCTGATCTGGTTCTTCATCAGCACGCGCAGGGTGCATTCGGGCGACATGGAGGCGGTGAGGTGAAAAAACTCTTTCAGTCCGCCTACCTCGGCTTCATCTTTCTCTTTCTCTACATCCCGATCATCGTGCTCGTTATCTACTCATTCAACTCGAGCCGGTTCTCCACCAACTGGCAGGGCTTCACCCTCGACTGGTACCGGGTGCTCTTCTCGGACGGCCCCCTCATGGAGGCATTCGCCAACTCACTCATCATCGCTCTTGTATCCAGCACGATCGCGACGGTTTTAGGGACGCTCGGCGCCTTTGCCTTCTGCCGCTACCGCTTCCTGGGCCGCAGGATCATGTACTCGTTCGTCTATATCCTGATGATGAGCCCCGACATCGTCATGGGCATCTCGCTGCTCATGTTCTTCATCACCATCGGACTGAGTGTAGGCGCCGTGACCCTGCTTCTGGCCCACGTGACCTTCTGCCTCCCCTTCGTGATAGTGACCGTCTACGCGCGCATCAGCGGGTTCGACCGCCATATCATTGATGTAGCCAAAGATCTGGGAGCGAGCGAGCTCCAGATGTTCCGGCACGTCATGCTTCCCATGCTCATGCCCGCCATCATTGCGGGCTGGCTGTTGAGCTTCACGCTCTCGCTGGATGACGTGATCGTGAGCTTCTTCACTACCGGGCCCTCGTTCGAGATCCTGCCCTTGAAGATCTATTCCATGGTCCGCCTGGGCATCAAGCCCGAGATCAACGCACTGAGCGCGGTCATGTTTCTGGTGTCGCTGCTCACCGTAACCATTGCCCATTTTTTCTTTGCAAAGGAGAATAAGTAGATGAAAAAGGTGTTGGTGTTGTTCCTGGTGTTTTTCCTGCCTCTGGGGGCGTTTGCCGCTGGCAAGGAGGTGTATGTTTTCAACTGGTCCCAGTACATCGATCCTGAGGTGCTGGAGCTTTTCCAGAAGGAGACGGGCATCGCGGTCAAGTATTCGACCTTCGAGAGCAATGAGGCCATGTTCGCCAAGCTCAAGATCCTCAAGAAAGACGGCTATGATGTTGCCTTTCCGTCCACCTACTTTGTCGAGCGCATGAGCCGGCTCGGGATGCTCAAACCCCTCGACCACTCGAAGCTGCCGAACATGAAGAATCT
Organism: Candidatus Phosphitivorax anaerolimi; assembly: GCA_001896555.1. Taxonomy (GTDB): domain Bacteria; phylum Desulfobacterota; class Desulfomonilia; order UBA1062; family UBA1062; genus Phosphitivorax; species Phosphitivorax anaerolimi. The sequence continues at coordinate 96,085 of MPOS01000042.1, read as the reverse complement.
TAATCAGGACCTGCTGAACAAACCCTATGATCCGAACAACGCCTACAGCATTCCCTACCTGTGGGGGTCCTCCGCAATCGGGGTGAACGCGAAGGTGGTCGACCCTGCGTCCATCACCAGCTGGGATGACCTGTGGAACCCCGCCTACAAAGGCAAGGTGCTGCTCATGGACGACGTGCGCGACGTGTTCGCCATGTCGCTGCGCTCGCTGGGCTACTCGGGCAACGAGACCGACCCTGCCCGCATCAAGGAAGCCTACGAGAAGCTCCTGAAGCTCATCCCGAGCGTCAAGGTCTTCAACTCGGATTCTCCCAAGCAGCCCTTCCTCAACAACGAGGTCGTGATCGGCCAGATCTGGGGCGGCGAGGTCTACCAGGCCAACGAGGAGAACCCGGATATCAAGTATGTCTATCCCAAAGAGGGCGCGACCTTCTGGGTCGACAGCATGGTGATACCGGCCTCGGCCAGGAACATAGACTACGCCCATGCCTTCATCGACTTCATGTGCAGGCCTGACATCGCCAAGATAAACTGCGAATATGTGGGATATGCCACGGCAAACGCCAAGGCCCAGGAGATGCTGGACGAGAGGACCCGCAACCACAAGGCTGCGTATCCGGACAAGGCCGACCTGGACCGCGGCGAATTCCAGACAGACGTGGGCGATGCCATCATGATCTACGAGAAGTACTGGGAGATGCTCAAGACCCAGTGATCCTCGCGCACTGCCTTGCGGCAGACACATTGCCGCAAGGTCTTGTCGGACCCGGAAGCGGCCCTGTTGAAGCACTGAAAACAGGGCCGCTTATGTTTCACGCCCTTCCCGATTCAGCAGCAAGTCTTTTTCCCGTGCCTTTCCGGCAGTGTTCAGACTCCCTGCTTGCACACCCGACAAAAGAGCTCCCGCAGTAACAAGACCGATCGATGACATGATCCCGAAGTGCACCAGACCCTGCGCCCGAACCTATCACCTTTTAAGGGTTGTGACCCCGATGCGTGGACTTGCTGATCGTCATTTTGATCATGACATACGGCCATCCCTGGGACAGTCGACCTGAAATGGAGTGCAAGGCGGAAAGTATGCCTGTAATTTCAGTTAAGTATAACGGCTTTTCGCGGGAGGCGATCTTTCGATAATTTCCTTGACACAAAGGATTGACATATCATATATAGCCCCCTCAATGTTTATTATTGTAAACAATCGATAACACTTTAATATGCCTAGAGGGAGCGGATGAAGATTGGTGAAAAGATAAAAAACTTGCGTCTTTCCATGGAGTTGACTCAGGAAGATCTGGCAGCGAGAGCAGATCTCACCAAGGGGTTTATCTCACTTCTTGAGCGTGATCTCCAGACACCGTCGCTGGATACGCTCGAGCTGATCCTGAATGCCCTGGACACCTCGCTCGCCGACTTCTTTGCGGTCAAGGGTCCGGAGATCGTGGTCTTCAAACCCTCGCAGCGGGTCCTCATCGAGGATGAAGACGAACCCGGGGTAAGCAGGGAGGTCCTCATTCCAGGGGCGCAAGGACGGGAGGCCGACATGCTCCTGGTGACGCTGGAGCCGGGCTCGGTCACCTATAAGGAAAAAACGCACTATGGCGATGAGTGCGGTCTGGTTCGCGAAGGCCAGATCGTCATCTGCCTGGGGAAAGACACGTTCAAGGCATCGAAGGGGGATGCCTTCTACTATACGGCAGACAAGAAACACTGGATAGAGAACAGATCGAAAAGCAGGGCACAGTTCCTCTGGATCTCTGCCCCGCCAAGTTTCTGAAGAAAGGGGGTATGGAAATGACGAACGCACTGGGAACCCACATACTGGCTGAATACTATGACTGCGATGTCGAAGTACTGAACAATGCGAGAAAGATCGAAAAACACTTGAATGATGCCGCGCTGGAAGCGGGGGCGACTATCGTGTCATCGGCGTTCCATACCTTCAATCCCCACGGGGTGAGCGGTTTTGTGGTCATTGCCGAGTCGCACCTGTCCATCCACACCTGGCCGGAATACGGCTATGCCGCGGTGGACATTTTCACCTGCGGAGACACGGTGGACCCGTGGAAGGCCTTCGATTTTCTGAAAGAGTCGTTGGACTGCGCCCACTACTCCACCATCGAGATGAAGAGGGGCCAGCTCAAGGTCGTCGGCCAGGAGCTCAAATACAAGCCGGATGCAATCGCATCCGCAGCGAGGTGACAAAAAGAACATGATCATTCGGACACCTTCTACATATTTCATCACCTCAGGGTCATCCGAGGGTTTCAGCAGGCTCAACGCCTTTGACGGCGCGCTCCTGGCTTCCGGAGTCGGGAACGTGAACCTGCTCAAGATGAGCAGTATCTGCCCGCCCCGCGCACGCCAGGTGTCGTCTGTGAACCTGCCTCAGGGCTCGCTGGTGCCGGTGGCGTATGCAGAAATCGTCTCGGAGAAACCGGGCGATGTCATATCAGCGGGTGTGGCGCTGGCCCTGCCCGAGGATGAGGACCATGCGGGACTAATCATGGAGTATTCGGGAATCGGCACGAAGGATCAGATCGAGCAGCAAGTGAGGCGTATGGCCGAAGAGGGCATGAAGATGCGGGGAAAGGCCATTCGCGAGATCAAGAGCACCGCCGTGGAGCATCGGGTGGTGAAGTGCGGCTGTGCGTTTGCTGCCGTGGTCTTATGGGAGTGATGCATGAGAACGGCGGATTCATGGTTCATCGAGGTCTTTGACGGCAAGGCTGGCGGCTTGAGCTTTTACATAGACGAGGTCCTCTACGAGAAGCAGAGCCCGTATCAGAACATCAAGGTGGTGAGGAATGCGTTCCTCGGCAATATCATGCTGCTGGACGACCTGGTCATGCTCACGGACAAGGATGAATTCTTCTATCACGACATGCTCGTCCATGTGCCCATGACCTGCGTGGACAACCCTGAGAGCGTACTCATTGTCGGAGGCGGGGACGGCGGGTCGGTCAGAGAGGTGCTCAAGCACCCCGGTGTCCGTAGGGTGGTGCTCTGCGAGATCGATGGCATGGTGATCGAGGCGGCCCGGGAGTATTTCCCTGCCCTGTCCTCCTGCCTGGACGACCCAAGGGTCGAGGTGGTAGTGACGGACGGCATCGAGTATGTCAAGGCACACAGAAACGAATTCGACTGCATCTGCATCGACTCGACCGACCCTATCGGTCCTGCGGTAGGGCTCTTCTCGATCGAGTTCTACGGCAGTATCCGTGACGCGCTGACCGACAGGGGCGCCATGAGCGCACAGACCGAGTCTCCGGCATGGAGCTTGGATCAGGTTTCATCCATCGTGAAGAACATGCGGCAGGCCTTCGGGAACGCCTATCCCTATCTGGTCCCGGTTCCCTGCTATCCTTCGGGCCTGTGGTCGTGCACTCTCTGCTTCAAACAGGATAGAAACCCTGCCGATGTTTTCGACCGGGATCGCGCAGAACTTGTCTCTCAGAGATGCCGGTACTACAACACGGATATCCACCGGGCATGCTTCGCCCTGCCCAATTTCATCAAGCAGGCGCTATGAGCCGGTTTCTCGCAGCCCGCGACCAGGGCCGCATCTGCCTGGTGGGTGCTCCCTTCGATTCCACCGTCAGCTACCGCCCCGGGGCGCGTTTCGGCCCGGATGAGATCCGCAAATCATCCCAGGGCCTGGAAACCTTTTCTCCAAATCAGGAGTTCGACCTCGAAGACTGCGCGTTCATGGATATGGGCGACCTGGAGCTGCCCTTCGGCGACCCATCCCCTGCCCTCGCCATGATCGAGGCAACCATTGGAGAGCTCATGGACCAGGGCAAGATCCCCTTTCTCTTGGGCGGCGAGCACCTGGTCTCTCTCGGCGCGATCAGGGCCGCGGCCGGCCGGTTCCCGGACTTGAGGATCATCCACCTCGACGCCCACGCCGACCTGCGGGACGACTATCTGGGCCAGAGACTCTCGCACGCCTCGGTGATCCGCCGTGCCGTCGACCTGCTCGGCCATGACCGCATCCGTCAGTTCGGCATCCGTTCGTGCACCAGGGAGGAATATCCTCTCGTGAAAAGCCTCGCCGCAAACGTTCCTCAGATCATTGCCTGGGCGGGAGGGTCGCCCTGCTACCTCACGTGCGACCTGGACATCCTCGACCCTGCCGTGTTCCCGGGCACCGGGACCCCTGAGCCGGGCGGCATCTCGTTTCAGGCCCTCTGCGAGACCCTGGTCCAACTCATCGGCGGCCTCAAGATAGCGGGCATGGATGTGGTCGAGCTCGCCCCGAACATGGACACCACCGGCATATCGTCTATCACAGCCGCCAAGATCGTCCGGGAGTGCATTATCGCCCTGTGCAGGAGCTGGTAGTGGCACGTATTCCCATGCTCGATCAATGACATGGCCTTTCAGAGGAGTGGATAGCCCTATAGGCACCATGGATACCTGAAGGCTTAAGAAACTCCACAGCGGCACAGACGATAATCGTTCCTGCCTGCATAATCCCGCTCACAGGCTCTGCCCTTTTCCCGTATTGACATCCACGCCCCTGCAATGACATACGAAAAGAAGGAGGATTTTTTCCATGTCCATTGACAAGCAACTGCTCGATATTCTCGCCTGCCCCAAGTGCAAGGGCAAGTTGGAACTGGAGGAAGATCAGAGCGGCCTCGTCTGTCGTGCCTGCCGGCTGAAGTACCGCATCGAGGACGAGATCCCGGTCATGCTCATCGACGAAGCCATCCCCCTGGAAGAATGAGCCGCTTGCAGGAACAGCTCACCGCCGACTATCTTCTCTCCATTGCCAGGCCTGATACCGCCGTGATCCTGGGCACCGGCCTGGGCGTCATGGAGGAGGCCGTGACCGTGGAGAGGATGATCCATTACGCGGACATCCCGGGCTTCCCGGTCTCCTCGGTGAAGAGCCATGCGGGCAGGCTCCTGTTCGGCACCCTGGGGGGGAAGCGCGTGGTGGTCATGAGCGGAAGGTTCCACCTCTACGAAGGGTACTCGCCCCGGGAGGTCACCTTTCCCATCCGCGTCTTCGCCTATATGGGGATCAGGAAGCTGTTCATCTCCAATGCAGCAGGGGGCCTGCGGCCGGACCTGACTCCGGGAAGCGCCATGCTCATCACCGACCACATCAACTTCACCTCGCAGAACCCGCTCACCGGGCCGAACATCGACGAGCTGGGCCCGAGGTTCCCGGACATGACCAGGCCGTACAGCCCTGCGCTCATTGCCAAGGCACGGCTGTTCGCACGCGAAAACGGCATCGATCTGGGCGAAGGGGTGTATGTGCAGGTGCCGGGGCCGTCGATGGAGACCGCGGCCGAGACCCGGATGCTGCGTCTCATGGGCGCGGACGCTGTGGGCATGTCAACGGTGATGGAGGTCATCCAGGCCGTTCACTGCGGCATGGAGGTGCTCGCCATATCGGCTGTCACCAACAGCAACGACCCCGACAACTACCTGCCCGCTCCGATCGAACAGGTCATTGCCATGGCCGAGAAGGCAGGGCCTGTGATCACACGAATCTTTGAAGGTGTAATAAAAGGCTGAAGCCCTTTTTTCACCAAGGGCCTCAGCCTCGTGTGAACCGATATTCTTCCCGGGCGCTCCCCGGCCGCCATCTTTTCCAGGCATACGGCCTTTTAGTGGGCCGCATGCTCCGCGGGCTTGCTCTCTTTCCTCGCGTTCCGCCGCTTGGGCGGCTCCTGGGCGGGTTTCTTCTCCTGCTTCTTATCCTCTACGAACACCAGCTCGAGCACCTCGTCCATGGAGCTCACCGGATGGAACGTGACCTTGTTCTTGATCACCGGCGGGATATCCTCCAGATCCTTGACATTATCCTTGGGGATGATGATGTCGAAGATCTTGTTCCGGTGAGCGGCCAGGGTCTTCTCCTTGAGGCCTCCGATGGGGAGCACCTTGCCCCTGAGCGTGATCTCGCCGGTCATGGCGATATCCTTCCTGACCTTCCGGTTCGTGAGGGCGGAGATCACCGCGGTCGCCATGGTGATGCCCGCAGACGGGCCGTCCTTGGGGATGGCGCCCGCAGGGACGTGAATGTGCACGTCGGACTCACGGGTGAATGCGGGCGAGATGCCCAGCATGTCGGCACGTGACCTGGCGTAGGTGAGACCGGCCTGGGCGGATTCCTTCATCACGTCTCCGAGCTGTCCGGTGAGGACGAGCCCGCCGCCCTTGCCATCCTTGCTGGGCAAAACCGAGGTCTCGATGTAGAGGATCTCGCCTCCGAAGGGGGTCCAGGCAAGGCCGGTGGCAACGCCCACCTCGTGCTCGGTGCGCTCCTGCTCGGGCAGGTACTTGGGCACGCCAAGGTAGTTGTGCACGTTCTTGGCCGTGATCCGGTAAACCTTCTTGCGTTTGCCATTCTTCTCGGCTACGTCCCTGGCAACCTTGCGCACGATGGAGCCGATCTCCCGCTCCAGGTTCCTGACGCCCGCTTCCTTGGTGTAGTGGTTGATCACGTCGAGGATCGCGTCGTCGGTGAACACGATGTCTTCCATCTTCAAACCGTTTTCGGTCACCTGCCGCTTCACCAGATAGCGCTTGGCGATCTGGAGCTTCTCCTGGTCGGTGTACCCGGGCAGCTCGATGATCTCCATCCGGTCTTTCAAGGGGCCCGGAATGGGGTCCATGAGGTTTGCCGTGGTGATGAACATGACCTTGGACAGATCAAAGGGCACGTTGAGGTAATGATCCTGGAACGAAAAGTTCTGCTCGGGGTCGAGCACTTCCAGCAGCGCTGAAGACGGGTCGCCGCGGAAGTCCTGCCCGATCTTGTCCACCTCGTCGATCATGAACACTGGGTTGTTGGAGCCGGCCTGCTTGATGCCCTGGATGATTCTCCCGGGCATGGCGCCGATATAGGTGCGCCGGTGGCCTCTGATCTCGGCCTCGTCCCGCACGCCGCCGATCGAGAGCCGGTAGAACTCCCGGCCCAGGGCGCGCGCGATGGACCTGCCCAGCGATGTCTTGCCGACGCCTGGAGGACCCACGAAACACAGGATAGCGCCTTTCTTGTTCGGATTGAGCTTTCTCACCGCCAGATACTCCAGGATCCGCTGCTTGACCTTATCGAGACCGTAGTGGTCCTCGTCGAGGATGACGGCGGCCTGCTTGATATCGAGGCTGTCATGCGTGGAATGGCTCCACGGCAGATCGGTCATCCAGTCGAGATAGGTCCGGATGATGTTGGCCTCTGCAGAATCCTGGTGCATCATCTTGAGCCGGTCGAGCTGCTTGGTGGCCTCTTTCTTCACATCTTCGGGCATGCCGACCTTCTCGATCTTGGCCTGGTACTCCTCCATCTCCTTGCTCTTCTCGTCCACCTCGCCCAGCTCCTGCTGGATGGCGCGAAGCTGCTCGCGGAGGAAGTACTCGCGCTGGGTCTTGCTCATCTCCTCCTTGGCCTGGGTCTGAATGCGGGCTTGGACCTCGGAGAGCTCCATCTCCTTGGAGAGCAGGCCGTTGACATGCCTGAGCCGCTCGATAGGGTCGATGATCTCCAGCACGTGCTGCGACTCCTCAACCTTGAGCCTCAGGTTTGATGCAACCAGATCGGCGAGCCTGCCGGGATCGTCGATCGCCTCAAGGATGGAGAGCGCGTCGGGCGAGACAATGCCCCTGAGCTGGAGAATCCTCTCGGACTGCTCCTTGACCGAGCGCATCATGGCCTCGACCTCCACGGTCACTTCCTTGATCTCGGGCTCTTCGATCTTCTCGATGTCAACGGTGTAGAAACCGCGGTCGTCCTTATAGAGCTTGCGTATTCTCGCCTTTGCCACGCCCTGTACCAGGATCTTCACCCTGCCGTCAGGGAGCTTGAGCATCCTGATGACCATGGCCACGGTGCCCACGGTGTAGATCTGATCTTCCTCGGGTTCCTCAACCGTTGAGTCCTTCTGCGCGGCCAGGAAGATGTACCGGTCCTTGTTCAGCGCCTCGTCGACCGCCTTGATGGACAACCCCCTGCCCACGAAGAGCGGCAGGATCATATATGGATAGATCACTACATCCCGGATAGGGAGCAATGGGATATTTGTAGGGATATCTATTGCCTGCTTTTCATTTTCCATTCACTATACTCCTATTCGATTGTGATCCGCTTGATGAGCTTCGCCTTGTCGTCAGACCGGGCTATACGAATGACCAGGATTCCGTCGGAGAACCTGGCATCCACCTTCTCCAGATCGAATATTCCGGGAATATCCAGTTCTCTCCTGAACCTTCCGAATCCTCGCTCCATTCTGATATACCGGACTCCTTTGTTCGCCAGCGTGTCCCGCTTCATCCCGCTGATGACCAGGGTCCTGCCGACCACCTCGACTTGGACCTCATCCTGGCTCACACCGGGAATCTCGACCTCTATGCAGAGCTCGTTGGAGCACTCGTAGACATCCAATGGAGGATAACAGATACCGAGCCTCTCCTCTTGGCTTTCCTGCCCGAGGAAAAACCCTACAACTTCTTGAAATTTCAAATTATACATATTCCCTTCCTTATAAATCGTGCTGCTTTAGTACCTTTATAGGATCACCAGACGTCAAGTCAATACCTCCACAACCCCTCCTTTGTATAGCTGTTCGGCCGGCGAAACAAAGAAATTTAATACCCATTCCCCCGGCAGCGCCATCGCCCTCACGGCAGCACTCAGCTCTTGAGAGCAGGGAGCAAAAAAATCATTCCGCATGCCTTCAGACGCAATGTACTACATCGCACTATCTCGTGGTGATGGCAGCACTCATATCACACCATGGCCCTTCATAAAAGCAGAGAACTCCCCCCGGCAGCATTGCACCCTTAAGAACTGCTCTGAATCTCTTGCCACCAGGGAGATCCCTTTACATCACCGGCACTTAGTGCTATCATTCCTGTTCATGCCAAGAGAGCGGATGCACGTGAAAGAGGTGTGGGGCTTCTGTCGCCGGACCGACCTGAAGATCCCGCTCTTCACCGCGCGGATATCCGCCGGCTTCCCTTCACCGGCAGACGATTTCATCGACAAGGCCCTGGACCTCAACGAGTTTCTCATCGAGCATCCCTCGGCAACGTTCTTCGTGCGGGTGGAGGGGACCTCCATGATCGGTGCCGGCATCCATCCGGGCGACGTCCTCATCGTCGACCGGGCCAAGGAGCCTGCACCGGGCAGCATCGTGATCGCGGTGCTCGACGGCGAGTTCACGGTCAAGCGCTTCCAGGTGAAGAACGGCCGGTCGTTTCTCGCGGCCGAGAACACCGATTTTGCGCCCATAGAGCTCACCGGGGACATGACCGTGGAGGTCTGGGGCGTGGTTACCTATGTAATCCACAAGGCGTGAGAATTTCATGAACGATCTCTTTGCCCTGGTAGACTGCAACAACTTCTATGTCTCGTGCGAGCGGGTGTTCAACCCCGCGCTGAAGCACCGGCCTGTGGTGGTGCTGTCGAACAACGACGGGTGCATCATCGCCAGGTCGGAGGAGGCCAAGGCCATCGGCATCCGCATGGGCCAGCCCGTCTTCGAGTGCCGCTCGCTCATCGCCCGGCACGGCGTGCGCGTCTTTTCTTCGAATTACAGCCTCTACGGCGACATCTCCCGCCGGATCATGGACGTGCTGCACCTTTCCTGCCCGGAGGTTGAGATATATTCCATCGACGAGGCATTCCTGGACCTGACCGGGCTCCCGGATTCCCCCCGGGATTTCTGCAGGGACTTGCGGGACCGCATCAATAAATGGGTGGGCGTGCCGGTGTCCATCGGGATCGCCCCGAGCAAAACCCTGGCGAAGATTGCAGCCCGGGCGGCAAAGAAAGACCCCGGACTGCGGGGCGTGCTCGATATCCGCGGCAACACGGACGAGGTCCTGGCCTCCACCGGGGTGGAGGACGTATGGGGCGTCGGCAGGAGATACGCCCGGCTCCTCAGGCGTCACGGCATACGCACGGCCCTCGATCTGAGCAGGGTCGATGATGAATGGGCACGGAAAAACCTCACGATCATGGGCCTGCGCACGGTCACGGAGCTCCGGGGCATCTCCTGCATCCCCCTGGAGGACACCCGGGAGACGAGCAAGACCATCATCTGCTCCCGCTCGTTCGGCCGGAAGGTCTACCGCATCGAGGAGCTGAGCGAGGCCGCCGCGGCCTACACGTCCCGTGCCGCCGAAAAGCTGCGCGCCCAGAAATCGGCCGCATCCTTTCTCCAGGTCATGCTCGTGGAGTTTCCCTTCAACGAAGGCTTCCCCGTCACGCGCATCGCCTCTGCGAACATCCCCGTGGCCACGGCCTATACCCCGGAGCTCATCGGCTACGCCAAGGCATTGCTCGCGCGCGTCTACCGGCGCGGCCCAGCATACCGCAAGGTGGGCGTCATGCTCGCGGGCATCACGCCCCGGGGCCGGGTCCAGATGAACCTCTTCCACCCCTGCCGTGAGGGCCCGAAACAGCTCGCCATCATGGAGGCCATGGACGGGATCAACAGCCGGTGGGGCAGAGGGACCATCTCATTTGCGGCAGCGGGCTTCGATCGGCCCTGGTGGATGCGCCAGGCGAAGAAGTCTCCCCGGTTCACCACGTCGTGGGCGGACCTGCCTCGGGTAAAGGCCTGATCCCCTTCCACCTGCTATCCGGAAGCCCGCCTTTGCGGGCGGCACGAACACTTCGGGCCTCCCGCCCGCAAGACCGCTCATAGAACGGCTGCGAGCCGGAAGGGCAAAGCTGCCGCCGATGCCGGGGATCGCCTGCGGATCAGCCTTAGCCCTTAACACCCGTGATAGTGTGTGTTCGTATCCATAGGGAGCAGAGCTCTGACGACCCCGGCTGGTAGTCCCTGCAGACCCGGGGCCTGGTTTCGTAGATGCTGCAGGCAAAGAGGCCGTCTTTCATCTCAAGAAAGGGACAGCCGTATATGGGCCTGCCGGTGCGGCTGGAAATGAAGTGGTCGCCCAGCCAGACGGCCTGCTCGTTTTCGATGATGTGCAGGATATCCTGCCGGTTCTCTCTTTTCCACCGGTTCAGGTCTTCCGGGGTGACATAGGCGATCATGTCGGCAAGACAGCACATTCCGCAGCGGCTGCACTCAAATCCTGTCCTTTTTTCTCTCTCGTCCATCCGCCCACTCCGTTTCTGTGTCCTGCTTCAGTCCTGCCGGCCGGGTATCACAACGGCAAAGGACTGTTGGGTCGAGCCGGCAACGGCAAGATTGCCCCATGGAAGCACGTGGAGGCCGCCTGATGGAGTTCTCCTACGACCGCGGCAGCACTGTAAAAACCAGGTCATCTCTTCTCTGAAGCGCCATGACGGGAAACATGTTTTCTCTTTACTTGATAACTCATTTTAGATATACGTGTCAATGAATGAGTATTCATTTTTAACATACTCATCGATAACATTCTCACACGACACTTCTCGAAGGGGGGTTTTCATGAAAGACGTAGTCATTGTTTCTGCGTGCAGAACGGCTATCGGCACGTTCGGAGGAACGCTCAAGGATGTAATCGCAGCACGCTTGGCGAGCGTGGTCATGAAAGAGGCTGTCAAGCGCGCAGGAATCGACCCTGCCATGATCGACGACGTCCGGTTCGGGTGCTGCATGGACCCGGCTGACACACTGAATGTCACGAGAGTAGCGGCGCTGCTGGCAGGCATTCCCGAGACCGTGACCGCTGTCACCGTCAACCGGGTCTGCATCTCCGGGATGGAGGCGGTATTAAGCGGCGCGGCCATGATCCAGGCCGGGATGGCCGATATCATCCTCGCAGGCGGCGTGGAGCACATGTCCGGGGTCCCGTACATCTCGCCCGATGCGCGCTGGGGGTGCCGTCTCCAGGACAAGGTGTTCGTGGACGCCATGATCAGGGCCCTGCATTGCGGATCATACGTGATGCCGCTCTCCGATGACGGCCCGATGAAGGACGGCCCCCTGTTCGAGATGTACAAGGGCAAGCCCTACATCATGGGCCACACCACCGAGTTCATTGCCTACCTCCATAATATCAGCAGGGAGGAGATGGACGAGGTGGCGCTCAGAAGCCACAACAATGCCGAGCGCGCCACCAAAGAAGGAGATTTCGCGGAAGAGATCGTGCCCGTGGAAATCCCCCAGAAAAGGGGCAAGCCGCCGGTCATCTTCGACAAGGACGAGCATTTCCGTCCGGGCCTGACCATGGATGACCTTGCAAAGCTGCCTCCCGCATTTGTCCCCAAGATCGGCAAGGTCACGGCGGGCAACTCCTCGGGTCTGAACGACGGCGCTTCGGCCCTGATCATCATGTCTGCAGAGAAGGCCCGCGAGCTCGGGCTCAAGCCGATCGCCCGCATCGCCGCCAGCGGCCGGGGCGCATGCCATCCCTCGGTCATGGGCCTGAGCCCGGTCCCTGCTGTCAGGGATCTCCTCAAGAAAAACCCGCAGTTCACGCTGGAGAGCTTTGAGCTCATCGAGGTGAACGAGGCCTTTGCCGGCCAGTACCTCGGCTGCGAGAAAGAGCTGGGCCTCAATCGCGAGATCACCAATGTCAACGGCAGCGGCATCGGCCTGGGTCATCCCGTGGGGAGCACCGGCGCACGCATCATCGTGACCCTGATCCACGCCATGAAGAAGCGCGGCAAGACCCTTGGCCTCGCCACCCTGTGCGGCGGAGGCGGTGTATCCATGGCAACCGCCGTAGAGATGCTCTAAGAAAAATACCTGCAGTGTCCATGAAAGAGGGCCTGCTCTGTAGTAAAACAGAGCAGGCCCTCTTTTTTACACCCTGCCTCCAATGAACACACCTGCTGCCGGAAGCCTTCTGTCCCGGGAAGGCAACCAGGGGCAAGGCTGTGTCAGGGAGAGTTCTTCCCCTGGGGGGGTTCGTAGACCGGGTCTGCCCTAGTTCACCAATTGAAGGCCCAGTCCGGATGGAGGCGAAGGTTTGACATTCTGCGCGGCCAGGTCCCCCGGTGCCGGCATGCCGTCCCATATCTCCAGGTCGTCGACCTGGCGCGAGAAGTTTCCAGGTTCTTCGCCGTCGATGGAAGGGACGATGATGGAGTATACGCTGTTCGTCCAGACGCCGGTGCCGAATATATCGTCAACCTTGAGCTGTCCGTCATACCAGAACCGGCAGATGCCCTCTGCAAAATTGATATAGAACTCATAGTGATGCCAGGCGCCGTCGGTCTGGCCCGGACATTCGAGCCAGTTGCCCCCGGTGAGCAGCGTGCGGTTCGCCATGGCCGAATAATAGATGGTGTTGCTGTCCGAGAGCGTGAAGTGCACATAGCTCCGGGAACTTTCCCAATGGGGATAGAACACCTTCAGGTTTTCCATGGGATCGCTCCGGCTGTATGTGGGATACCGCATCCAGAACGACACATAGAGCTCGTCAGTGGGCCAGGGCGAGAGCATGGTATCGCCCATCCAGCCCAAATGGGCCATGCTCGTGGTGCCTGAAGAAAATGCATATCCCCCGGCAGTCCTTCCCGCCGCATTCAGGTTGTACTGGGGCGGGCTCAGAACCTGCCAGTTCTTTCCATAGACGGTCAGCCTCTCGTCCAGGATCTGATCGTCGAAGTTCTCTGAGAGGATACATTGTGCGGAATAACCGTTCACCGGGTACAATGCCAGCACGAGAATGATTCCGATCAGCAGTTGTATTGCCTTTGACATGGTTGCTCCTCCAATTCTTTTTCTCAAGGATTTTTCAATGGGTGACACTCGCAAGCCGTTCGAAACAGCCCGCTGCCTCGTCAACCCGGTTCGCTTCGGTTTTCTCGGATAAAACCTATCCTGACTGTCACTGCCTGCCCCGCCCTGCACTCAGCTCAGCCCTGGACGGCCTGGTCAGGCCTTCGCCTCCTTTTCAGGGGGCAGGTCCTCCCTAACATCTCGCCAGCCAGTCTGCAAGGATATTATTGATGAGTAAAACCGCTTATATAGCGGCATTGGATCAGGATTTGCAGCTCATTTCACCGACATGCGGGCGAGCAAGAACAACCTTGAGCGGTCAATGAGAAGAACAGCGGATCAGGATGATGCACCGGGTGACGGCAGGCCGCCCTGCTTGGGGTTCACGCCAGAGCCTCGAAACCGTTCTGACAGGCTCCGATATCAGCTCTCGATGCCGCAGCGGGCCTGAATGCCCTTGAGATAGTAGTGTTTGACCTCGCGCATCTCGGTGACGAGATCTGCGGCCTCTATCAGGGCCGGCGTAGCCCCCCTGCCCGTAAGGACCAGCTCCATGCCCTGGGGCTTGCGGCCGATAAAGGCGAGGACTTCGTCCTCGGTGAGCAGAGAGAACTTCATGGCCGTGATGATCTCATCGGCAACGAGCACGTCGCATGCCCGTGAATTCATGAGAGACTCAAGGCGTTCCAGCGCCTCGTGAGCCCGCTCGACCTCGCGGGGATCAGGTGGATCGGTGAAGCGGCAGAAGGTGGGATGCCCGTACTGCTCGATGGTGACCAGCCCTTGCAGCAGGGGCACGGAATCGAGCTCGGAGTAGTGCCGGCCCTTCATGAACTGGATGATGCAGACCTTAAGCCCACAGCCGGCCGCCCTGAGGGCCAGTCCCAGCGCTGCCGTGGTCTTGCCCTTGCCGTCGCCGGTATAGATCTGCACATAGCCCTTTCCGATATCGCTCATCACAGCTCCTGCCATCCATTCACGTCATTCACCTTCATCGTTGCCCCTATCCTTCCCCGGTTCAGCAAGCACCCGCCATCGGCAGCATCTCGGAGAGGAGAACCAGCCCTCGGCAGCCCCCAGCAAAGGAGGATCACATATTCCGGCGATACTTCCCGCCCACCTCGTAGAGGGCCCGGGTGATCTGGCCGAGGCTTGCCACCCTCACGGTTTCCATGAGCTCGGCAAAGATGTTCCCGCCTTGGAGAGCGACCTTCTTGAGTTTTTCCAGGGCCGCAGGCGCCTCTTTGGCATGGAGCGCCTGGAATTTCCGCAGGTTCGTGAGCTGGCCCATCTTTTCTTCAGGGGTGGCCCGGGTGAGCGGTATGCACCCGCCGGGGTGGTCTTCTCCTGTTGCGTTCGGATTCTCAAAGGTATTGACCCCGATGATGGGAAGCCTGCCGGTATGCTTGAGCTCCTCGTAATACAGAGACTCCTCCTGTATCTTTGAGCGCTGATACTGCATCTCCATGGCGCCCAGAACGCCCTTGCGGTCGCTGATCCGCTCGAACTCCTTCAAAACCGCCTCTTCCACGGCATCGGTGAGCCAGTCGATAAAAAACGACCCCTGGAGCTTGTTTTCGTTGATGGAAGGCCCGAACTCCCGGTTGATGATGAGCTGGATCGCCATGGCCCTTCGGACCGACTCCTCGGTGGGCGTGGTGATGGCCTCGTCATAGGAGTTGGTGTGCAGCGAATTGCAGTTGTCTTCCAGAGCGGTCAGGGCCTGGAGTGTGGTGCGGATGTCGTTGAATTGAATCTCCATGCTGTGCAGCGATCTGCCCGAAGTCTGGATGTGATACTTGAGCCGCTGGGAGAGCTCGTTCGCACCGTAGAGGTCGCGCATGGCGATGGCCCAGATCCTCCTGGCCACCCTCCCGATCACGCTGTACTCGGGGTCCATGCCGCTGCTGAAGAAGAAGGAGAAGTTGCCGGCAAAGTCGTCGATCTTCATCCCGCGCGAGAGATAGTATTCGACATAGGTGAAACCGTTGGCCAGGGTGAAAGCAAGCTGGCTGATAGGGTTCGCGCCTGCCTCGGCGATATGGTAGCCGCTGATGCTCACCGAGTAGAAGTTGTTCACCTCGTGCTCGATAAAGTATTCCTGGATGTCGCCCATCATCTTCAGGGCGAATTCGGTGGAGAATATGCAGGTGTTCTGGCCTTGGTCCTCCTTGAGGATATCGGCCTGGACCGTGCCGCGCACATTCTTGAGCACCCAGGAGCGGATCTCCTCGCGCTCCTTCCGGTTCGGGAGCCTGCCCTTTTCCTCTTTGAACCTGTCTACCTGCTGGTCGATCGCGGTGTTGAAGAACATGGCGGTCATGATGGGTGCAGGCCCGTTGATGGTCATGGACACGCTCGTGCTCGGCGCGCAGAGATCGAAGCCTGCGTAGAGTTTCTTCATGTCGTCCAGGGTGCAGATGCTCACCCCGCTCTCGCCGATCTTGCCGAAGATGTCCGGCTCCTCGTGGGGGTCCTCACCGTAGAGTGTCACACTGTCGAATGCGGTGCTCAGGCGCTTGGCATCGTCGTTTCTGCAGAGGTAGTGGAACCTGCGGTTGGTCCTCTCCGGAGACCCTTCACCTGCGAACTGCCGCTTTGGCTCCTCCCACCGGCGCTTGAAGGGGAACACGCCTGCCGTGTAGGGAAACCGCCCCGGCACGTTCTCCTTTCTCAGCCAGGCGTACAGGTCACCCGGGTCGGTGAACGCGGGGAGTGAGATCCTGGGGATGGGCAGGCCCGAGAGAGAATCCTGGACGAGCGGCACCTCGATCTTCTTATCCCGGACCGTATAGGTAAAGGTCTTTCCGAGGTATTTTTTCCGCTCCTTTTCCCATTTTTCCACCATGTCGATTTCTTCGGAAGGCACCTTGCCTTTCATTTCTTTCAGCCTGCGCTTCAGAACCGGCGCCGCCTCGGTGCCGTCCGTGTCTTTGAGGAGCTCCTGTATGGAGAAGATCTTGCGGATGTGCTCGCTTCTTGAACGGGTGTCTGCATGATAGCCCCTCACCGCCTCTGCGATCTCCCGGAGATAGTGCTCTCTTCCCATGGGCACGATCCCCTGATAAAGGCCGCCGCCATGGTGTTCCCCCTCGGGAGGGATCTCCCAGTCGACGAGGCCTTTTTCCACAAGCCTGGCCACCAGGCGGGAAAACACGCGGTTGATCCCGGGATCGTTGAAGCGGTTTGCCACGGTGCCGAAGACAGGGAGCTGCCCCGGGTCGGTGCCGAAGAGGCCGTGATTGCGCATGTACTGCTTTTGGACCTGCTTCAAGGCGTCTTCGGCCTTTTCGTTTTCAAACTTGTTGATGATCACCATGTCGGCGAAATCGAGCATGTCGATCTTTTCGAGCTGGGTGGGGGCACCATATTCTGAAGTCATGACGTAGAGAGAGAGGTCGCTGATCGATGTCACCGCGGCATTGCCCTGCCCTATCCCGCTCGTCTCCACGATGATGAGATCGAAGCCGGCGGCGCTCAGGACGAGGATGGCGTCATGCACGGCCTCGGACAGCTCGTCGCGCGAGCCGCGGGTCGCCATCGACCGCATATACACCCGGCCGGCGTCGATATGGTTCATCCTGATCCTGTCGCCCAGGAGCGCACCCCCGCTCTTCGAGCGCGAGGGATCCACCGACACGATGGCTATGGTGCGCTCCGGATAGAAGTTCAGGAACCGCCTCACCAGCTCGTCGGTGAGCGAACTCTTCCCTGCGCCGCCGGTGCCGGTTATCCCGACCACCGGCACGCGCGAGCGCGAACGCCCGAGTGTCTCCCGGATAGCGTCGAATCCGCATTCAATGCCGCACAGGCTCCTCTCGGCAAGGTTGATGATCCTGCCGATGAGGGCATGGTCGTCTTTTCTTAGCCTGGCTGCATTGCCGTCGACAGGCGGAAACTCGATCTTGCCGGCCAGGGTGATCATGTAGTCGATCATGCCCTTCAACCCCATGGCCTTCCCGTCTTCGGGCGAGAAGATCTTGGCCACTCCATAGTCCTGGAGCTCCCGGATCTCTTCGGGAACGATCACCCCGCCACCCCCGCCGAAGACCTTTACATACCCGCACCCTCTCTTGCGCAGAAGATCGATGAGGTATTTGAAAAACTCCAGATGCCCTCCCTGGTAGGAGCTTACGGCCACGGCATGGGCGCCCTCCTGGATCGCAGCGTTGACGATGTCGTTCACGCTGCGGTTGTGCCCGAGATGGATCACCTCGGCACCGCTGTCCTGCAGGATCCGCCGCATGATGTTGATGGATGCATCATGACCGTCGAATAGTGACGTGGCCGTGACAAACCTGACCGGTTCTTTCGGATTGAGTCTTGTTTTCATGAATGCAAAACCTTCCTCTATCTCTATTTTATATGTAATATAGTCTTACATCATACAGAAAAGCCGGTAAAGTTCAATCCTCTTGCGCGCTTGGTTCCTCTGCACGCGAAGGATGAGGTCATATGCCCTGCAGCTATCTGCAAATAAAGGATCGAAGGGCCTGCCGCTGAAATTTCATGCCATCGATCCGGAAATGCTATGGCTTCCGTCAACCGGCCTTTCCAAGACCCCGATTATCATTATAAAACTTTACGAGCCATACCATGGAGCCAGCTTCCATCGCAAGGGGCAGGAACAGGAAAAGGGGAAACTCATCAGCAATCATTATCGAGCTCGGTGATTCCTTCCCGGATATTTTCCCTGATTGCGCTGATCACCTCGAAATGATTCAGGGGCACACCGTCGAGCTCCCGCCGGATCTCACGGGTGTCAAGGACGTATATCTTGCCGTTCTTCTGGTGGGTATAGAGAAAATCGACATCCGGGTTCCCGAGAATCAGGGCGCTCACGGCCCCGGGCACATCCCCCAGAGGCTGCCGGTCGATATGGCTGTGCCGGAACCGGGCGCTCACCCGGGTTCCCTTGCCTATCTGCGACTCGATCTCGAAGCTTCCACCGGTCGACCGTGCAGCCTGAGCGAGCATGGGCAGGCCGAGACCCACTCTGCGCACCTTTTTCGTGGTATAGAACGGGTCCATCACCCTCTTCAAAGTGTCCTCGTCCATGCCGCAGCCGTTGTCCCTGATCTCCATGACCAGGATATCCTCTTTCAGGTCTTCCACGATGGTTATCTCCACGAGATCGGCCTGTGCCCGGGTGGAGTTCTCGGCAATATCCAGGATGTGGAGCGCGAGCTCGATCATGCATCCTCCTCGATGTATCTCCCATCCTCGCCCTTCAGGGCCATGGCCACCTCGGCAAAGCAGGGCTTCTGAAGGGCCATGCGTGTGCAGGCGGCGCCGATGTCGTGGATGAAATGGGCGTCGGAAGAGGTGACGAAGGGATAGCCGGAGAGCTCGGGGAACCTTTCTCTGCCGCCCTTGATCCCCAGGCGGGCGGATATCTCCAGGGCATCGAAGGGGACATGGGGAGGTATGAATCCGAGCTGTCCGATCACGCTGAAGCTCGGCCTATCGATATGGGCGGCGATCGCCAGACCTCCGTACTCGTGGATCCGGCTCACGAGATCTTCCAGCGGGATGCCGGTTGCACCGATGAGGAGCCTCTCGTTGAAACCTTCCACCTCGCCCGCTTCATTGACGATGGGTTGCATACCGAAGGCATCCTCGTCGTTGAGGCCTTGGAGGTTGGCGTATACATAGTCCTGAAGTAGTGAGAGCTGAGCCTGATCACCAAAGAGCGCGAGCACGTGGACTTCTTCCCGGGTGCATACCTCCATTCCGGGGATCACGCACAGGGGGGTTCCGCGTGCTGCACGCATGACATAGGGCACATTCTCGGATGAGTTATGATCGCAGATGGCAATGATATCGAGCCCCTGGGCAACAGCCTCGTCGACAAGAGCCCGGGGATGCATATCGAGATCTCCGCACGGGGAAAGACAGGTATGAACGTGCAGGTTGCAGCGGAATATACCCGGCCCGGATTCACCCATGGGAAGCCCTCTTGAGCTTGGCATGGTCAAGCTTCGGAGAGGAGCTGATAGATCTTCCCCACAACCTCGAACTTCGACATGTCGGTCACCATGATGGGGATTCCCTCTCTGCCCGCCCGATCGAGGGTGTCTTTGTCCGGACTTGCTCCCTGCACGATGACGATGCCGGCATGGCCTTTCAGCGATGCCACGGCAACGATGTTCTGGTGCACCTGCCGTGTCACCCAGATATCGCCGGCATTGCTGTTCGCCATGACGTCGCTGAGAAGATCCCCTGCATAGCCGCCTTTGACCTCGGTGGTTTTCAGCTTCTCCCAACAGCACTTGCATTTCAGGCCGAGCGCCTCGGCCAGTGTCTCCAGATTCATCTCCCTGCTCCTTTACCCGCTGAGCTTCACGATGCTCTTCAGGTGAGTCCCCTGACCGACATCGGAGGTGAGCTCGAAAACATCCGAAAATTTTTTGATATTGTTCAGCCCCATACCGGCGCCGAACCCCAGCTCGCGGATGGAGTCGTCAGCAGTAGAATATCCTTCCTGGAGTGCAAGATCGATATCCGCGATCCCCGGACCGATATCGTTTGCTTCGATAATGACGGCGTCAGGCTCGATGAACAGCTGGATGGTCCCCTGCTGGGCATAGGAGATGATGTTGATCTCCGCTTCGAAGGTGATCACTGCAACCCTGCGGATAATGCTCTCCGGGATGCCCTTTCCCTGCAGGCTTTTCTTGACCTCGCTGGATACGATGCCCGCATCTACGAAATCTCTCCCCTGGATATGGTAGACGCCCTCCAGCGACTTGATGAAGTCCTCATCGGACAAGGGTTTTTTCCTCGATTCCATCCGTCTTCCGGATACAGCCGGTCAGTCCTTCCTGATAGAGCCTGCCGCACGACTCGAACATGATGAATTTGGTCCACAGGATGGGAATGCCCAGCTCACTGGCGGTTTCGATGAATTTGCTGGTAAGGGATTTGCCCCGGCACACCAGGATGGCGGCGATATCGAGCGCATATGCGGTTCTCACGGCCTGAGGGTTTGAAAGGCCGGTAATCAGCAGGCAGCCGGAACGGGCAAAGGACAGGACATCGCTCATCAGATCGGCGCCGAAGGCGGTCGTGATCTCGATATCCAGTTTATCTTCGCCCACGATAACTCGAGCATCCAACAAATCCCTGATTTCTGAGAGTTTCACCTGATTTTCTCCAGTGGAGAGTTGGCTTTTCGTACCATATCGGCTTGCGCAATGTCAATAGAATCAGGTGCATAAAGTGACGTTGTATCTGGAAGAGATCACCAGGAATATCGCCCGGGCATAAAATAATACCGCGCTCAATGAAAGAGCCGCACCCGCTTGAAGCGGGTACGACTCTCGTATAATATGCAAAAATGTTCCTGCCTGATTACTTATCGATCTTGCACAGCTGGTTCGCAAAGCACATGAAGTATGCGAGACCTACGAAGATGGCGCCGCCAACGATATTGCCCAAGGTCACCGGGATCAGGTTGTCGATGAAGAACCCGCCCCAGGTGAGATTTTCGATGCCGGGCAGGGCTGCTGAGAACTCAGAGAGTGCATCAGTGCCTTTCAGGACGATGCCCATGGGGATGAAATACATGTTCGCCACGCAGTGTTCGAATCCGGATGCAACGAACGCCATGATGGGGAAGAATATTCCGAATATCTTGCCCACAATGTCCTGGGCGGCAAACGCCATCCACACGGCGAGGCATACGAGCCAGTTACAGCCGATGCCGCGGTAGAAGGCCTCGGCAAAGGTGAGATTCACTTTTCCGTTGGCGATGCCGATGGCCGTCTGACCTACAGCGCCGCCGCCGGTCATCCACAGGTTGGATTCGTACATGATGTACACGAGCAGCAACGAACCGAGCAGATTGGCGATGTAGACGATCACCCAGTTATACACGATACCCTTCATGCCGAACTGGCCGCGGGAAAGGCCGATGGTCATGAGATTGTTCCCGGTGAAGAGCTCTGCGCCGCAGATGACGACGAGCATGAGGCCTACGGAGAACACGGCGCCTCCGAAGAACTTGGAGAGCCCAAGACCGAGTGTCGCCTGAGTCCCGGTGAGCACCATGGTGCACAACTCGGCTCCGAACCCGATATAGGCGCCTGCAAAGAGACCCAGGATGAGCATCTGTAAGAATGGAAGATTCGCCTTATTGTTCCCGGCATTTGCAACAGCTTCTGCAACCTGCACTGGTGTATTGAAACCCATATGTACCTCCGTCTAGTTGTGGTGTATTATGACCGTTGCCTTCAAGCCCGGAAATATACCCCTTTCCGGACCTTCTGCTCTCATTATTTCCTTTCAAAGATTTTCTTTTCGAGAGATATGGTGCGTCATGCATGCCGCTTGAAGGGGCATGCATGACGCTTGTCTGCGGTGTATTGTTAGGCTACTTTCCTGATCTTGACTGCGCTCACCTTGTATTCCGGAATGTTGGCGACCGGATCAATGGCCGTATTGGTCAGCCGGTTTACCGCGGCTTCGCTGTAGTGGAAGGGAATGAACACAACACCCTTGTCGCACCGGCCGCTCACCTCGGCATAGACCTCGATGGACCCCCTGCGGGACGATACCTCGATCTTGTCGCCGTGAGTGATGCCGAGCTTGGCTGCATCGTCCGGGTGGATCTCCACGAAGGGCTGCGGCGTCCTTGAGACCAGCCCCTTGGAGCGCCTGCTCATGGTCGCGGTATGATACTGGTACAGGATGCGCCCCGTCGTGAGAAGGAGCGGGTACTCTTTATCCGGAAGCTCCGCAGGATCGATGTGCTCGCACACGCTGAACAGGCCCTTGCCCCGGGTGAATGCCACGGAGTGGAGAATCGGGGTGCCGGGATGCTCGGTGTTCGGGCATGGCCACTGGATGCCCTGTTTCTCGATTCTGCCGTATGTGATGCCAGCATAGGACACCGTTACCTTACGGACTTCTTCGAAGATGTCTTCCGCGGATGCATACTTCCAGTTCGCTCCGAGCCTGTTTGCGAGTAGGGTGATGATCTTCCAGTCCGGCCTGGCCTCGCCGGGGGCGTCCACGGCCTTCCTGATGCGCTGGACCCTGCGCTCGGTGTTCGTGTAGGTGCCTTCCTTTTCGCCCCACCCTGCCGTGGGAAGCACGACATGGGCAAGATTGCCGGTCTCGGTGAGGAAGATGTCCTGCACGACGAGAAGATCCAGGTTTTTCAGCGCCTTTTCCACATGCTTCACATCGGGATCGGACATCATGGGGTTCTCACCCATCACATACAGGGCCTTCACCGCTCCGCTGGCTGCGGCGTCGATGATCTTCGGGATCGTGAGACCGGCCTTATCCGGGAGGGACACACCCCACGCATCCTCAAAAGGCTTTCTGTCAGCGTCCTCGGTCACCTTCTTGTAGGCTGGGAGGTTTCCGGGCAGGCACCCCATGTCGCAGGCGCCCTGGACGTTGTTCTGTCCGCGAAGCGGGTTCACCCCGGTTCCCGGCCTTCCGATCTGGCCGGTAAGCATGGCGAGGTTGGCCAGCGACTTCACGTTGTCGGTGCCGTTGATATGCTGGGTGATTCCCATGGCATACACGATTGCCGAGGCCCCCGACTTGGCATACAGCCGTGCGGCTTTTTTCAGGTCGTCTGCGGGGATTCCGGAGATCTTCTCGACATATTCGGGCGTGTACTTGCTCACGGTCGCCTTGAGCGCCTCGAAGTTCTCGGTGCGCTCTGCCACGAACTTCTCGTTGAACAGACCCTCGCTGATGATCACGTTCATCATCCCGTTGATCCAGGCGACGTCGGTGCCGGGCTTCTGCCTGAGCCATATGGCCGCGAATTTTCCGAGCTCGATGTTCCTCGGATCTGCGAGGATGAGTTTTGCGCCTCTCTGGGTGACAGCGCGCTTGATGAATGTGGCGATCACCGGATGGTTCTCGGTGGTGTTCGTCCCGGTGATCAGGTAGCAATCGGATTCTCCAAGATCTGTGATGGAGTTCGTCATAGCGCCCGAACCGAATGCTGTGGCCAGACCGGCCACGGTCGAGCTGTGTCAAAGACGGGCGCAGTGATCGACATTGTTCGTCCCGATCACCGCACGGAAGAATTTCTGGAACAGATAGTTCTCTTCGTTCGTGCACCGTGCCGATGAAAGCCCGGCGACGGCATCGGGGCCGTGCTCTTTCCTTATGGTGCTGAGCTTCTCGGCGACATAGGCGATCGCTTCGTCCCAGGTTGCTTCCTTGAGCTCGCCGTCGACCCTGATCATAGGCTTGGTGAGCCTGTCTTTATGATCCACGAAATCATAGCCGAAACGCCCCTTGATGCACAGGCTGCCGTAGTTCGGAGCAGGCACTCCTTCACGGGGCGTGGTGATCTTGACGATGTGGTTTTCCTTGACATTCACGTCCATCTGGCAGCCGACTCCGCAGTAGGCGCAGGTGGTGCGCACCTTCATAAGGTCGTTCGCCCTGCCCTGGAAACGCCCCTGTTTCTCGAACAGCGCTCCCACGGGGCAGACCCGCACGCACTCGCCGCAGAACACGCAGTCGGAATTTTCATACGTCAATCCGAAAGCGGGCCCCACCGTTGCTCTCGGTCCCCTGCCCGAGTAGTCGAGCACCTGATTGACCTGGACCTCGTTGCACGCCCTCACGCACAGGCCGCAGAGCACGCACTTGTTCATGTCGCGCACGATCATCTCGTTCGCATCTTCGAGCTTGCGATATGTTTCCGGGTTGTCGAACCGCGGCGACTCGATGCCGAGCGAGTACGCCAGATCCTGCAGCACACAGTCTCCGCTGCTTTCGCAGGTGATGCAATTGTGGTGGCCCTGGGTCATGAGGAGCTCAACGGAAAGCTTCCGGGAGCTTAAGACCCTTGGCGTTGAGGTATGCACCACCATTCCGTCTTCGGCGGGCATCGCGCAGGATGCAACCAGCGAGCGGGCCTTCTCCACCTCTACTACGCACACCCTGCATGCGCCCACAGGCTTTATCTGCTCATGATGGCACAGCACGGGTATGTGTATCCCGTTTGCCTTCGCGACTTCATACACCGTCTGACCGGCTGTGAATTCGCATTTTCTGCCGTCTATGGTAATAACCATCCTTCTCCCCCTCGGTTCTCATTATTTTTTGAAACGGGCAGTTTGTTTCCTCTATTTATGGAATGATCTCAGCATGTTGTCTGTATCCTTAAGTACCTTTTATCATTATCTTGCCGAGACTCTGTGTGCTCGGACCGGCACACTATCTATAAATGATTTTCGGTCGGATCACAAGGGGAGATATGGATATTTTTTCTTTTGAATGAATGCTCGTTCAGTATGCAACGCATCAAGTTGCTGTTATTATTGTGTTATATTTTGCATATATTTTTTATGGTGCTTTGTGAGTGCAGATGCAAAACCGGCCTAAGGCGGGTGCACCCCGCCTTCGGCCGGTGAATCAGTGCCTGGTATTTTACCGGATTACTTTGAAGCAGCCTTTGAGCTGTTCATCTGACCGACGCTGGCCTTCTTCCCTTTGGGCGGGGTGTAGGTCAGTGCGATGATGAAGCCCAGTATCAGCAGGCCTGCGGCGATATACAATGCCTGCGGCTTAAAGGCCTCGAATACAAACGGCCCGATGATGCCGGCTGCGCTCCATGCAGTCAGCATGAAACCATATATCTTGCCGATATATGCCGGCCCGAATGCATCTGCGGCAAATGCGGGCATCGTGGCGAATCCGCCGCCGTAGCATGCCAGCAGGTAGCAGGAGACGACGATGAAGAGATAGTAGTTGGACACATAACCCATGGCGACCAGCAGGTAAATGATAGCCTGCGTGATGAACATGGTGAGAAAGACGTTCTTTCGGCCGATATTGTCAGAGATCTTGGCCCAGAAAAGCCTGCCAAGGCCGTTGAAGATGGCCGCAATGGCGACCACGGTGCCGCCTGCCGCTGCGACTGTTGCGAGCTGTTCGGGAGTCAGATCGCCCAGAAGGCCCATGGTCTTCTTGTATACATCCTGAGCGAGCGGAGAGTGCTGCGAAATGAGACCCAGTCCGGCGGATATGTTGAGGCAGAGCATGGCCCAGAGCATCCACCACTGGCGCCTCTTCACGGCCTCGCCCAGCGTAAAGGAATCAGCGGCCGAAACCGTAGTTGCTGCGGGTTTGAACCCGGCCGGCAGCCATCCCTGCGGGGGATTCTTGAAGAGCTGGGCTGAGCCCGTTACGAGAACGAGGAAAATGACGCCCCAGATATACCATGTCTTGGCGACGCCGGATGTAACCAACTGCCCGGACGCATCAACCTCGCGGAAGGCAAAGATCATGTGCGGCGCGATCTGTCCCATGAAAAAGGCGCCTGCGCCGAAGCCCATTACTGCCAATCCCGTGACCAGGCCGCGCTTATCGGGGAACCAGCGGATCAGCGTTGCGATAGGGGTCACATATCCGAAGCCGTTACCCAAAGCAGCGATCACGCCGAAGCCCAGGTACAGGAGTGCGATGCTTCCGATCTGGTCGGCATAGCCCGCAATCAAGGTGCCGGCGCCGAAGAGAATGCCGCCGATCGTGGCGACGAAGCGGGGCCCCTTCTTATCGACGAGCGAGCCGCCAAAGGCCGCAGACAGTCCGATGATCAGCATGAGCAGCATGAAGGTGTACTGAACGGTCTGGCCGTCCCACCCGTGCATATTCATCAGGGGGTTTTTGAAAACCGACCATGCGTAGACCGTACCCAGGCATAGCTGAATTATGACAGCAGCTACTGCAATCCACCAGCGTTTGCTTTCCAGATTCTCATTACTCATTAGATTACCTCCTCAGATTTCTTTATTCGCTCCTTTAAGTCAAAAGGCTTTATAAGCCTTCTGCACCCCGGCAAAACTTGTCCGGTTACCCGGATGTCCAAAAACAGGGGATGAAAATCGTATCTGCCTCTCCGCTCACCACGCCTGGCGGCGGATACCGTACAGATGCGCGATCCCTCCCTGAAACCCTCATATGCCGGTCTTTATCAGCCAGACCTGCGGCACATCGTCTATAGCCTGTCTCCTTCAAAATCTCAAGAAAATATGTGCCCTCGATGCGCTTACACTCACAGACGGGCCAAAGCTCTTTATGCAAAAAGCCCTTACCACCCGGGGAGATAGTAAGGGCTTTTCATCACATATCATTCGAGAAAGTCGCTCTTGCCGTCATCCTGCAGGGCAGGCACCTGCTCGCCGCGGTATCATCAGATCTCCGCGTCGCACCGTAAGCACCTGCAGGCCTCTTTGAATGCTGTCTTCTTGTTGTAGCCAAGCTCCACTTCCGCAAAATTGGAGATCCTCTTCGCCACGGCGAGTTCGGGCATTGCGGCCTTGGGAGTTTCGACAACTTCCTCGTCCACCTCGAACGGGATTTCGATCTTTTCCTCGGGCGGTTCCTTGTATGCAGGCTCGTTGTTCTTCAGCCTGATCGAGGCATCCACATCGGCTGCGACATTGTGGCCCATGGCGATGGCTTCCACCACCGTTGCCGGGCCCGTGGCCGCGTCGCCGATGATGAACACGCCATCGGCGGTCGTCCTGTTCTTGCTCCGGGAGAGGACCTCTATGCCACCCCACTTGTCTTTCTTGACATCGGAACCCTCCGGGATAAAGGAGGTGTCGGCAGACTGGGAAATGGCCGGGATGATGGTGTCGACGCTTAAGGTGTATTCGCTTCCCTCGATGGGAACAGGCTTGCGCCTGCCGGAGCGGTCGAACTCTCCGAGCTTCATTCTCTGGCACACCACGCCGCCCAGCTTGCCGTTTTTGCCGATCAGCTTCACCGGGGCGACCAGGTACTCGATCTTCACGCCCTCATGCTCGGCAGCCACGATCTCGTGCTCCCAGGCAGGCATGTCTTTGCGTTCTCTGCGATAGAGGATGGTGACGTCTTTCGCTCCGAGCCGCACCGCAGTCCTGGCCGCGTCGATCGCCGAGTTGCCGCCGCCCACGATCGCAACCCGCGGACCGATCTTCACATCCTTGCCGAGGTTGACCTCGCGCAGGAACTCGGTGGCGCCCCAGACTCCCTTGAGATCTTCGCCTTCCACGCCCAGCTTCCAGCTCTTGTGAGCACCGACCGCCAGCACGACGATATCATAGTCCTTGCGCAGCGAGTCAAAGGAGATGTCCTTGCCCACCCTGCAGCCGGTCTTTATCTCGACGCCAAGGGCCTCGATGTCTTTCACCTCTTCTTCGATCACGTCTCTGGGGAGACGGTACTCGGGGATGGCATAGCGCATCATGCCGCCTGCATAGGGAAGCTCTTCGAACACCGTGACCTTGTACCCGCGCTTCGCCAGATCCTGGGCAGCGGTCAGACCTGCGGGGCCTGCACCGATGATTGCGATCTTCTCCTTGCGGGTGACAGGCACGGGCTCGACAACGGGCTTCTTGCCGTTGTCGGCGATGTAGCGCTTGAGCCAGGCAATGGCCATGGGATCGTCAAGCTGACCCCTGCGGCACTTTGACGCGCAGAACTGCGGACACACGCGGCCGCATACGCCGGGGAACGGATTGGTCCTCTTCATGACCCGGTAGGCATCCTCGAGCCTGCCCGCCCTGATGAGCGCGATGTACGCGGGAACGTCCATCTCGATGGGGCACGCGTGCTGGCACGGGGACTTGAACAGCGCGGAACACACCGCTGCCGGGCACTTCTTGTCGTAGATATGGGACTCGTACTCTTCCCTGAAGTAGCGGATGGTGGAGAGCACCGGGTTCGGGGCTGTCTGGCCCAGACCGCACAGGGCCGAGTCTTTGATGATGGTAGCCAGCTCTTCGAGCAGTTCGATGTCGCCGTCTCTGCCCTCGCCCTTGCAGATCCTCTGGAGGACCTGGAGCATGCGCTTAGTGCCTTCACGGCACGGGGTGCACTTGCCGCAGGACTCTTCCTGGCAGAACTCCATGAAGAACCGGGCCGTGTCGACCATACAGGTGTCCTCGTCCATGACGATCAGACCACCCGAGCCCATGATGGCCCCGAGTTTCACGATTTCTTCATAGTCGGTCGGGGTGTTGAGCGCAGCGGCAGGGATACAGCCGCCGGACGGGCCGCCGAGCTGGGCCGCCTTGTACTGCTTGCCGCCCTTGATCCCGCCGCCGATATCGAAAATGATATCGCCGATGGGGGTGCCCATGGGGACCTCGACCAGACCGACGTTGTTCACCGCGCCGGTCAGGGCGAACACCTTGGTGCCCTTGGACCGCTCGGTACCGATGGAGGCGTACCAGCTTCCGCCCTTGAGGACGATCTGCGGGATATTCGCATAGGTCTCCACGTTGTTCAGTACGGAGGGTTTGTCCCAAAGGCCTTTGACGGCCGGGAACGGGGGCCTCGGCCTGGGCATGCCGCGCTTGCCCTCGATGGAGCCCATGAGCGCGGTCTCCTCACCGCAGACGAACGCGCCTGCACCCTGGTAGACCTCGATGTCCAAGCTGTAGCCGGAACCGAGGATGTCGTTGCCCAGCAGACCATAGTCCTTAGCCTGCTCGATGGCGAGCAGGAGACGTTTGATGGCAAGGGGATACTCGGCCCTGCAGTAGATATAACCCTTGTTGGCACCGACGGAGTATCCGCCGATGATCATGCCCTCAAGGACTGCATGGGGATCGGCCTCCAGAATCGAACGGTCCATGAACGCCCCGGGGTCGCCCTCGTCGGCGTTACAGAGGATGTACTTCGTATCGCCCTGCGACTTCCTGGCAAAGGACCACTTGAGCCCGGTAGGGAATCCTCCGCCGCCTCTTCCGCGGAGACCCGACTTCTTGACCTCCTCGATGACCTCATCCGGCGTCATCTCGGTGAGCGCCTTGGCGGCGCCCAGGTAGCCGTCCCTGGCGATGTACTCATCGATCTTCTCGGCATCGATGAGGCCCCGGTTCTTCAGGGCGATGAGCATCTGCTTGCCGAAAAACGGGATCTCAAGCATATGGGGAATGGGCTTTTCCGTGACCGGCTCCTTGTACATGAGCCTCTTTACGGGCCTTCCCTTGACGATGTGCTCCTCGACAATCTCCTTGACATCATCTGCCTTGACATACTGGTAGAAGGTGCCCTCGGGGTAGATCACCATGATGGGTCCGGCTGCGCAGAAGCCGTTGCACCCGGTTTCGACGACCGCCACTTCATCGGAGAGCCCCTTTGCTGCTATTTCTTTGACGACCGCCTGATGGACGGTCTCACTGCCTGATGCCCTGCAGCCGGTTCCGCCGCATACGAGAATATGAGAACGAAAGACCTTCATCTATTTCCCTCCTTCCTGCTCTCTGCCTCTTGCCAGGACAAACTCCGTCTGGACTTTGCCGCCGAGGACATGCTGCTTGAATATCTGCCGGGCCTTGTTCTCAGTGAGGAACTCATAGACGATGGGTTCCTTGCCCTGCTCCTCAACAGTTGCAAGAGGTTCGCGGCTGCAGATGCCGATGCAGCCGGAGGTGGTGATGAGCACGTCGTTAACGTTGGCTTCGCTGATTTCGTTCATGAACGTATCGAGGATCCCCTTTGCACCGGAGGCGATCCCGCAGGTTCCCATATGGACGGTCAGCTTCACGCGCTTTTTCCCTGCGCGGAACTGATCTTCCTTCTCGACTCTTTCCTTGATCTTTTTCAGATCGTTGATGGTTAGTTTGGCCATGATATCCTCCTACTGGTACTGAGCCAGAATGCCCGGCAGCTTCGCAGGCTTCATCTGTCCGTGAGTGTCTTCATCGATAACCACAACCGGCGCGAGCCCGCAGGCACCCAGACACCGAACGGTCTCCAGCGAGAAGTTCCTGTCGTCGGTGCATTCGCCGGGTTCGATGCCCAGCTGGTGAACCAGCTCTTCGAGAATCCTCTGGCCGCCGCGAACGTAACAGGCTGTGCCTAAGCACACTCTGATAACGTGCTTTCCCCGGGGTACCATGGTAAAGAATGAGTAGAAGCTCACCACGCCGTACACGTTGGCAACGGGGAGGTTGAGGCCCTTTGCCACGCGGTACTGCAGTGCCATGGGGAGATATCCGCATACTTCCTGGACCTGTTCGAGAACCGGAATCAGTGCCCCTGGTTTTGATTTGTATTTGCCAATGATTTCATCGACTTTTTCGAGCTGATCAGCAGTGAATTCTGCCAGCCCCGCTTCCATTTGGGTCCTATCAATGCCTGCCACTTTCTCCTCCCTTTATTCCGTTCTATGCTTAGTACATACTACGTACGTACCCCGTGACATTGTTTCGACTGTTTTGACATACCACGCATTTCTTTCAGCATCAAGCCTAAACTGAATGATGGCTCACTATTCAGAGGTCTATTTTCCTCTTGTTTTTCACGTATTATGACCTTTCAGGAACTTCCGGCAGTCGGCTTCGGAGCAATTTTTTCCGCTGGATCTGCTTTTTCACCGATAACAAAGAGCGCTCGGAAAAACTCCCTGGGCAGCTCCCAGCAAGAAGAATCCTTGATTCATCGGTCTCTTTCGGCTTGCGGTATAATACGTGCCGAAATAGAAATCAAGCCACTTATGCCTCAAAGGGCATATGAAAATGGACCTTGACACAGCTTGCGCAACCTCAATAAGGTGTCTGCCCATGACGGGCATCGTACTGATCGGCGGCAGATCGAGACGGTTCGGCACGGACAAGGTGATGGCCCGGATGGGGGAAAAAAAACTCATCGAGCGTGTCACCGACATCATTGCCCCGCTCTTCTCGGAGATCATCCTCATCGGCCATGTGCGCGAAGGCCTGGAAGGCTTTCACATCGTGGAAGACCTCACCCCGGGACAGGGGCCCATGGGCGGCATCCGCACCGCGCTGAGCGTGTCGAAAACCCCTCACTGCTTCGTTTTCGCAGCCGACATGCCCAACTTGAGCAGGGCATTCATCGAGTACATGATCTCGGTAGCGGACGACCACGATGCGGTTGTCCCGATCTGGTCGAAAGGCCGGGAACCGCTCCACGCGGTCTACCACCGCAGGATTCTCCCCAAGATCGAAGAACTCCTCGGCCGGCGGGTGTTCAGGATATTCGACCTCCTCTCCGCCATAGACACCCTGATCGTTGAGGAGGAGACCATCCGCAGGTTCACAGACCCGGCCCTGACCTTTGCCAACATCAACACCATGGAAGACCTGCGCAAGGCGACCTGAGAGATCGGCTGCAGGACCCTGCTTGGGCTGTTCGGAAGGAATTCTTGTCCTCTTTCGCCCGGATGCCTTGGAAATCGATCACACACTGTGGTATAGACTCCCTTGAAATGATAAACCAAACCCATCTCCTCAGCAGCGTCACCGAGCTCATGGAAAAGGCCTGCACCATGCTGCCCGACGATGTGCACGCAGCCCTTTCGCAGGCATTCGAGAGGGAACCGGAAGGCTCCGTTGCCCGTGGCACCCTGGAGACGATCCTCCAGAGCGCACGGCTCTCCCGGGAGCACGGACTGCCCATCTGCCAGGACACCGGGGTCCCCCTTGTCATCGTCCGGACCGTTCCCGGGCCTGTGATGTTCGCCGTGGAATCCGCCGTGAGGGAGGCCCTACGGCGGCTCACGGAGAAGGGCATCCTCAGGCAGAACTGCGTGGACCCTCTCACGGGCAGGAACACAGGCGACAATATCGGGGAGCACGTGCCGCAGGTCCATTTCCTCCCTGCACACGAGGCGACCTCCATCGGCGTGATGTTCAAGGGAGGCGGTTCGGAGAACATGAGCGCCCAGTACGCCCTGCCCCACGCCGGCCTGGGTGCGGACAGGAACCTGGACGGGGTGCGCAAGTGTGTGCTCGATGCCGTCTTCCAGGCGCAGGGCAAGGGCTGCTCTCCGGGAATTCTGGGCGTCTGCATCGGCGGGGATAGGGCATCGGGCCACCTCATCGCAAAGGAGACCCTGTTCCGCAGGCTCGATGAGCCAAACCCTTCGCCGGTCCTTGCCAAGCTCGAGGAGACCATTGTTGAGCAGGCGAACTCGCTCGGTATCGGCCCCATGGGACTCGGCGGACGCACCACGCTCCTGGGCGCCCGGTTTGCTGCGGCGGGCCGGCATCCGGCCTGTTATTTCGTGACGGTGAGCTATTCCTGCTGGGCCACGAGGCGCGCCCGCATCGAGCTCGACGACGAGGGGAGGATCAGCCGATGGCTCTGATCCCGCTCACTTCGCCCCTTTCGACCGAGACAGCCCGGTCATTGAACGCAGGTGATCAGGTGCGCCTGTCCGGGAGGATCGTCACTGCCAGAGACCAGGTGCACCAATACCTCGCATCCGGCGGAAATTCGCCTGTCGATCTCGGCGGGCTGGTCATCTACCACTGCGGCCCGGTAACTATCCGCCAGGGTGATACCTGGCGCGTGACCGCCGCCGGACCCACCACCTCGATGAGAGAGGAGCCCTACGAGGCCCGCGTCATCCGCACCCACCGTCCGGGCGCGATCATGGGCAAGGGGGGCATGGGAGAGGCCACTCGCGCCGCCCTTCAGTCCGAAGGGTGCGTCTACCTCCATCTCGCCGGCGGTGCCGCCGCGTTCATCGCCCGGCGGATCGTGGCCGTGGAAGAGGTGCATCTCCTGGAGTTCGGCATGCCCGAGGCCATGTGGGTGTTCAGGGTCGAGGACCTTCCCGCTCTGGTCACCATGGACGCGCATGGCCGTTCTCTGCACAGTGATATTGAGCATGCTTCGCATGAGATACTGAAGCGTTTACTAAATACCCCCTTTTCTTCATGACCGCGATCTAAAAGGGGAACCACACATAATAAAGGAGGAGGAAGATCGTATGAACATCACTGAACTGTTTCAACTCAAGGGCAAGGTGGCTATTGTTACCGGAGGAGGAAGGGGCATCGGAAAATTCATCGCCGAGGGGCTGGCCGAGGCGGGTGCCGACCTGGTCATTGCATCGCGCAAGGTGCAGAAGTGCGAGCAGGCGTGTGAAGAACTGAAGGCGCTGGGCGTAAAGACACTGGCAGTCAAGTGCGACATGGCCTCTGACGATGATATCCAGGGGCTCGTGGATGCGGCCATGAAAGAATTCGGCAGGATCGACATCCTCGTGAACAATGCCGGCATCACCTGGGGCGCTCCCACCTTGGAGTACCCCCTGGATAAGTGGGACAAGATCTTTGCCGTCAACGTACGGGGGGTGTGGGTGCTCTCTCAGAAGGTGGCAAACATCATGAAAGACCAGGGCGGCGGGAAGATGATCAATATCTCCTCCATCTTCGGGTCCCGGGGCTCCATCGAGGAAGGGCACCCGGCAGTGGCCTACAATCCGTCCAAGGCCGCGGTTGAGGTCCTCACCAAGAACCTCGCGGTAAAGCTCGCCCGGTATCAGATCCGCGTCAACTGCATCGCTCCGGGGTTCTTCCGCACCGATATGATGGAATACATCTTCAAACCCGAGATGAAAGGGATCCTGGATATCATGCTCGGCCAGATCCCCTTAAGGATGTACGGTGAGGCAGACCATATCAAGGGCCTGGCGGTATACCTCGCATCTCCCGCTTCCGACTTCGTCACCGGGGCAATAATCCCGGTGGATGGAGGCCTGGGCGCCATGTAGCGGCCTACTGCCCTGCCTGCATGCAAAAAATCCCGGTACGGATTTTCTTCAAGTCTGTTCCGGGATTATCTTCACCGGGCAGGTTCGGCTGTCTTACTCCCCTGCATCTCCAGTCCATCGCTGCAAGGTCTCGATGATCTTGTTCGCCTGCTGAACGCTGGATATGGTGAACTTGGACTGCTGCCGGTATTCGTTGTTGATCTTGCGATACCTCCTGATCGAGTAGCGCTCCGGCCCGAAATCTTCGATCTTGGGGTCCCACTGCCGGTAGCGGAACATGATCGTGGTCCATGCCCCTTTCGAGAGGATCTCCTTGTCCAGCTCCTCGACGATCACCCGGTCGTCCTCTTCATACTGTATCGTAATATCGTCAATCTGTGAGGCCATAGAACCCTCCTCTCTTTCTTCAACATGTTATCATGCAGCCCGGCCGGGGAAAAGACAAGGGTTTTTCACCCGCGTTGTTTCCTGGTTGAAGGTCTGCGTCATTTTTCAGCACTCACCATGGGCACTCCATCCCATTCACTGCAGAGGGAGAGAACCGAGAGCACCGCCTACTTCAGTATTATCAGCGATGGATTCTTGATTTTTTTCTCGGCATGATTTACCTAAGAGTTCTTTAACACTGGAATGTTTCGATTCAATGAGCTCAGCAGCATGAGAGATCCGGAATCTTAAAAAGTCCATGAAGCGGAGGATGAAATGAGACAGGTCGTCATAACCTCGGCGGTGAGAACGCCTCTGGGGGGTTTCAGCGGAAGTCTTGCAGGTGTCGGGGCCACTACGCTGGGTGCAACGGTCATCGAAGAGGCGGTGCTCCGGTCACGCATCCGCAAGGAGGATGTAAACGAGGTCATCATGGGGATGGTGCTTCCCTGCGGCTATGGCCAGAACCCTGCAAAGCAGGCCGCCATCAAGGCGGGTATGCCCTGGGAGGTCGAGTGCATCACGGTCAACAAGGTCTGCGGCTCGTCGCTCAAGGCGGTAATGCTCGCGGCCCAGGCAATCGCCGTTGGCGATGCGGACGTGATCGTGGCCGGGGGCATGGAGAACATGAGCGCAGCCCCCTACTATTTAGAAAAGGGCCGATTCGGCTACCGCATGGGACCGGGCGTCATCCAGGACCATATGGTCCACGACGGACTGTGGGATATCGTGAACGATTTCCACATGGGTATCTCCAACGAGTTGTGTTCGGAAAAGTATCGTGTGGGCAGGGAAGACCAGGACCGCTACGCAGCGTTGAGTTATTCCCGGGCCCTGCGCGCCATCCGGGAGGGCACCTTCGTCGATGAGATCGTGCCGGTGAGTGTTCCCCGGAAAAAAGGAGAGCCCATGATCTTCGACACCGACGAGTGCCCCAGAGAGACAGACTATGAGACGCTGGCGAGGATGCCCGCCGCTTTCAAAGAGGGCGGGCTCACCACGGTGGGTAATGCCTCGGTCATCTCCGACGGGGCCTCAGCAGTGGTGGTCATGGCCCGTGACAAGGCCGAGGAGCTGGGCTGCACGGTCATGGCAACCGTGGGCGCCCAGGCGAGCGCAGGGCTGGACATGAAATACGTCCTGGTGGCCCCCATCCTTGCCATACCCAAGTGTTTGAAGAAGGAAGGAATCGGCATCGAGGATGTAGACCTCTTCGAGATCAACGAGGCCTTTGCCGGCTCCACGGTCGCGGTCTTGAAGGAGCTCAAGATCGATCCGGAAAAGGTGAACGTCAACGGCGGAAGCATTGCCTTGGGCCACCCCATCGGTGCCAGCGGCGCACGGGTGCTCACTACCCTGATCTATGAAATGATCAGGCGCGACAAGAAGACCGGCTGTGCGTCTCTGTGCCTGGGAGGCGGCGAGGCCGTGGCCCTGGTGGTGAAGAGAGACTAAAACCGCCTGTATCGTAACTACCTGCAGAGACAAGGAGGAAAGCATGGAGATCAAAACCTTCGGCGTGGTAGGCGCCGGCCAGATGGGTGCGGGCATTGCCCAGGTCGCGGCAATGAGCGGCGTGAACGTCGTCATGCACGATATCAGCGAACAGCTCGTCCAGAAAGGATTCAAGAACATCACCCAAAACCTGGAGAAATCCGTTGACAAGGGCAAGCTGAACCCGGCCGAGAAGGACGCTGCGCTGGCACGCATCAAGGCCACCGCCCGGCTCCAGGATATGGAGGCGGCAGACTACGTGGTGGAGGCGGCCTCGGAGAGGCAGGACATCAAGTTCGCGATATTCCGGGATCTCGACTCGTTCTGCCCCGGGCATACGATCCTGGCCTCCAACACCTCATCCATCCCCATCGGCAGGATTGCGGCCCAGACCAAGCGGCAGGACAAGGTGGCAGGCATGCACTTCATGAACCCGGTACCGGTCATGAAGCTGGTTGAGGTCATCAGGGGGCTGGCAACCTCGGACGAGACCTTCCGGACCACCTGGGACCTGGCGCTGAAATTCGGCAAGACACCGGCTGAGGCCAACGATTATCCCGGATTCATCTCCAACCGCATACTGATGCCCATGATCAACGAGGCCGTCTACTGCCTGTACCATGGCGTGGGAACCCGGGAGGACATCGACACGGTCATGAAGCTCGGCATGAATCATCCCATGGGGCCGCTGGCCCTGGCGGATCTCATCGGGCTCGATACCTGTCTGGCCATCATGGAAACCCTCTATCACGGCTTCAGCGACTCGAAATACCGCCCATGCCCTCTGCTGCGCAGATATGTCGAGACCGGCTGGCTCGGCCGCAAAACCGGCAAGGGCTTTTACGAGTACCCTTAAAAGTGATTGAAAGGCCAAACCGCCGGCAGCGGCGAGGCCGGACCCGGGTCACCAAGCCCGCGGAGAACTCGGTAAAAGCCGGCTGCGTGAAGAAAAGAAAACGGCCGGGCATTTGACATGCCCGGCCGTCCTTTCCGATCCTTTCAATAGGTCCCTTCACCCCGGCACAGTCGTTTTCTAGAACTCCTCGAAGTCGTCGAACTCGCTTTGTTTTATCTGCCTAACCGGCTTTGGAACCGCTGGGGCGGGTTTCGATTTCTGCTCTGCGCGCATGACCTTGGGTGCCCTTTGCGGGGTGGTCTGCCGGACAACGTCCCTGCTGACCTTGAACCGCTCCACATGCCCGGCGAGTTCTCTGGCCTCGATGCTCAGGCTGTCGGAGGTGCTTGCCAGCTCTTCAACGGTCGAAGCATTCTGCTGGGTAGTGGTGTCGATCTGGCTGATTGCCCGGTTGAGCTCGTCGATGCCGCTCGCCTGCTCCTCGGATACTGTGGCGATCTCATCCATGCTCTGGGAGAGGCCTTCGATATAGCCGATGATCTCTTCCAGCGACTGCTGGGATTTCCTGACCATCTCATCGCCTGCGCCGATCTTGCTGACCGTGTCTTCGATGAGCACCTTGATCTGTCGTGCTGCATCGCCGGAACGCTGGGCAAGGGCCCGCACCTCCTGAGCCACCACGGCAAATCCCTTGCCGTGCTCGCCTGCACGGGCCGCCTCCACTGCGGCGTTCAAGGCCAGCAGGTTGGTCTGGAAAGCCACCTCGTTGACCGTGGTGATGATATTCCCGATCTTCTTGGAGGCCTCCGACATCTCGTTCATCCGGCTCACCAGCTCTTGAGATGCCTCGCCTGTGTTCTTGGCCATGAGCACCATGGACTTCACCCGCTCCCTGCCCTCAGCGGCATTCGCTGCATTCTGCTTGATGGACGAGGTCATCTGCTCGATGGTTGCGGCAACCTCCTCCACCGCAGCGGCCTGCTCCTGGGTGGCCTGGGAAAGCTCCTGCGATCCGGCCGCCACCTCCTGGGTGGCTGAATCCACCTGCAGGGCCACATTCCTCAGAGAGCTGATCATGCCCTCCAGCTTGTCGACGAAGATATTGAACTGCTCGGCCAACAGACCGGTTTCGTCATTGCTCTGCACCTGGAGGCGCGATGAGAGATCGCCGTCGCCTTCAGAGATGTCCTTGAGCTTGTCCACCGTGTTCCTGATGGGAATGATGATGCTCCTGAACAGGGTTATGCCTGCCAGGATGACGTTTGCCATGCCGATAATCGCCAGGAGCAGGAAAATCATCCAGAACTGGTTGAAACGGTCCATGCGCTCGTGGATGCCTGAGACCATGCCGATGGCATAGGAATCGTTCACCGGGTGAAATGAGATCACCTGCTCGTGGATATTCTCATACACGCTCATGGATTTGCCGGCCTGGATTCCCTCTCTGACGGTCCTGTCGATATCCTTCCACTTCCCGTTGTAGATCTCCCTGTTCTGCGGGTTGTAGAGGATATTCCCGTTCCTGTCGGCCAGGAAGGCACCGCCAATGCCGGAACGGGACATGGTATCCACGAGTTTCTCGAGAACACTCTCATCATTGAGGTCCTGCTGGTTCTCATCCAAGGCGGCGACAAGGGTCCTCTGAAGTGCAAGGGTGTTCTGCTTCAGCTCTTCCTGGATGCGGTAGACACCTTCGTAGAAGGCCATCATGCCCACCCAGAAGGTGAATCCCAGGCAGAAGAGGATAAACACGACCATGAGCTTGCGCTGAAGACTGTAGGTCACCCCCTGGTACTCCACGCCCCGTCTCGCACATTCCCCTTTCAGAATACCGATCATGGGGCTGGTCACCAGGCTGATGGCGCCGAACACGAGGATATAGAATATCGAGCTCGATGCGACACCCGCCGGCCAGAGTCCATTGGCTGCTATGGGGCCGATATCGTATCGCAGATAGTTGAGATAGAGGATCACGTTATTGAGATTGGTCATGATCACGACAAGGATGCCGCTGTAGATCGGGAGAAGGGAGTTTCTCCTGGTGATGCTGGCGAGATCTGCATCGCTTAGGCTTCCCTTCTCCATCTGCTCCAGTCCGTTACTCACGGGAAGCACCAAGGCGTAAAGGATGCCCACCCCGATGACGAAGCAGACAACCCAGGTAATAATGCCCTGAGTGCTGAACACCTTTATCTGCTCCGGCGAATTACTCATCAGATAGAAGACAGAGATGATCCAGCCGAAGTGAACGACCGCAAAAATACCGCCAAAGATCAAAATGATTTTTTGCCGATATCCCTTCATACGCCGACTCTCTTTCTCTGATGGTATGCAGATCTCTTCGGCGTTCAGGAAATTTTTATTGAGTATTTTTGTGCATCCGCTATGGAATTTTTCAAGAAAGGCTATAGCTTGTCTTCTTTTGCCCTTTTCGTTTATTTTCGCCCGTTTTCTTCCTCATCTTCATCTCCCGTTCCGGGAAGGGATATTCCAAAGGGGGCTATCTTTTTCTTGGGCGGCCTGAGGAGAACCGGAGCATCCCGGTCTTCGGACGTGTTGTCCCCCACCTGACCGTAGCCGTTGTAGCCCCACCCCCACAGGGTGCCGTTCTGCTTGACAGCCATACTGTGGTGGTCACCGGCCGATACGAACGACCAGTTCGTATCGAACCCGATGCACGAAGGATGCTTCCGGTCGTGGGTCATGCCGATGCCCAGCTGGCCGAAGGCGTTCCATCCCCAGCTCCACAGCGTGCCGTCGTTCTTCAGGGCGAGGCTGTGATACTCGCCGGCAGATACCATCTTCCAGTTGGTGTCTTCTCCAACCCTCACCGGCAACACCTTATAGACCTTTGTCCCATCGCCGAGCTGGCCCCAGATATTGGCCCCCCAGGCCCAGAGGCTTCCGTCGCTGCGGATGGCAAGCGTGTGCCATCTGCCCGCGGCAACCGCGATCCAGACATCTTCCTCACCGCCGATCCGTTTGGGAGAAAGGCTGTCGGACTGCCCTCCGTCGCCGACCTGTCCCAGCTCGTTGGAGCCCCAGGCCCACAGGCTCCCATCCTCCTTCACCGCGATGCTGTGCGCCTCTCCTGCGGCGACGTGCCTCCAGTCTTTTTCACTCCCCACGGGCATCGGGACATTACAGCCGGTCCGTGTTCCGTCGCCCAGCTGCCCCTCGGCATTCCTGCCCCAGGCCCACAGGCTTCCATCCACCTGGATGCCCAGAGAATGCGATTTTCCGGCGGCGATCTCTTTCCACCTGCTGTCCGGCATGACCCTGACCGGGTTATGGGCATTCTGGTTGCTCCCAATGCCGAGCTGGCCCGTACCGTTCGCACCCCAGGCCCACAGGGCGCCGTCATTCTCGAGTGCAAGGGTATGGGCGCCTCCCACCACCACCTTTGCCCAGTTTGTGCCCTTGCCCACCATTACCGGCGTGCGGCAGCTTGCAGAGCCGCCGTTTCCAAGCTGGCCGTATGAGTTGAGCCCCCACGCCCAGAGCGTACCGTCGGTCTTCAGTCCTGCAGAATGCGACCATCCGCCTGACACGGATGCCCACGACGATCTGATCACGCTCACGATCCGTTTGACAGAGTCGGTGTCCCCATTGTCGTCTGTGACGGTGAAGACAACCTCATACACCCCGGCCTTTTTGAAGACCACCTCGCCCGGGTTCTGAACCTTGGCATTCTTGGCGCCGCCCTTGAAATCCCACCGGTATCGGAGAGGGAGGTTCCCGTCCCTGGCTGATCCCCTAAACAGAACCGATTCTCCCTCGAAGATCTCCACGTCCTCCTCGGGTTTTTCCATGGCCGCTACCGGCTTGGTATCTTCCGCCACCTTTACGGTCACGGATGCGGCGGCCGTATCGCCGTCTGAGTCCGTGACCGTAAAGCTGACAGGAAAGACGCCTATGGTCTTAAACTCGATCTCTCCTGCATCCTGTGCCTGCACGTCAGGGGCTGCACCGCCAAACCGCCAGAGAAAGGACAGCGGCTCGTTTCCGCCTGAAACCGCTCCCCGGAACAGCACCTTGCCTTTCTCGGTGATGAGGATCTCTTCCGGAAGGTCTATGATGGCTGCCTCAGGCACGGTGTCCTCCACTACAGTGACTTGCACCGTTGCCTCCGCCGTGTCTCCCGATGCGTCGGTGGCCCTGAACGATGTCTGATAGATGCCCGGCACCGGGAAGGTCACGAGCCCGGGATTCATCTGCGTGGTTTCCGGGGCTGCTCCCTGAAAATCCCACCGGGCCTCCACCGGCTCGTCCCCGCCCGTCACCCGGGCCAGAAACTCGATGCCCCTTCCCTGAAGGATGCTGACCGGCAATGCCGGTGAAAGGATTTCGACCACGGGCTTCGTGTCTTGGAGCACGCTTACGGTGGTGAAGGCGGAATGGGCATCCCCATGAACATCCTTTACCGTGAATGTGACCTCGTAGAGCCCGGGCTTCGTAAACACGACATCTCCAGGCTCCCTGGAGGCAGAGGGCGGTGCCCCGCCGCCGAAATCCCACGAGAAGGTGAAGGGTCCGTTGCCTTCCCTTGCCTGCCCGGAAAAGCGGACGGACCGGCCTTCAAAGATCTCACGGGCGCTGGACGGCTCGATGATCGAGGCTATGGGCACATTCTTCGTCACCTCCACCACCACAGTGCTTTTCCCGGTGTCGCCGTCGGCGTCCCGGGCCGTGAGGGTGACGGTGAAAACGCCCGAATCAGGGAAGGCGACCTTGTCTACGCGCATGCCGGAGGCGGTCTTGGAGCCCTGTCCGAAATCCCACTCAAAGCTCACGGGCCCATTGCCCCCGAGCGCAGAACCCGCGAAGTCGAGCGTGCCGCCCTCCCGTATGGTTACCAGGGCCTCTGCAGGGACATCGATCCGGGCAACAGGGCTGGTGTCCTCGATCACCTCGACGGCGAGCGTGTCTCTGGCCACCGCTTCACGGGCATCCATGACCTCGAAGATAATCTCGTATACACCGGGACGCTCAAAGGTGATCTCCCCGGCATCGGCCTTCTCGATCGGGCTTGCCGCCCCGCTGAAATTCCACCGGAAGGTATATGGCGACTCTCCCCCCCGGGCACGGCCGCTGAATGAAAGTGAATCGCCCTCATATATGGATTCGGGGCCGCGGGGTGTCATGATCGTTGCGACCAGCGGCTCAACCGGCTTTTGTGCAGTTTCCGTCAGGACGGGCGGCGGGGCTTTCTGCGGTTCCGGCTGCGTCTCGGTGCACGAGAGGGGCGAGAGCACTATCGCTGCACAGAGTATCATGACGGCCCGGCGGAATACCACTCCAAACGCTCTCCACGGCCTGCCGCGCCGCCGCATGTTCATTTCCCGGCCCTCTTCCATAGGGGAAAACCCTCAGCTGATGCGTATTTGTTCATTTCACACGGCACCGGTGCGAACTCGCACACGCTGCAATCCAGGACGGCTTTTCACAGGAGATGAGAAACCGCACGTCCAATGATAAAAACTCCATGCAAATAGTATACTATGCTAGAACATTTCCAACTTCTTGACAATACTTATGGTTGCTGATCCGGCTGTCGAGACCCGCCACATCTTCTGGATAATTCATTGCCTTGATTGCGGAAATTTTTTTCACCCGATTCAATTTTCCCATACGGAAGTACGATACTACCTTTTAAGAATATCCAGCAGTGATATCCCCTGATGGGGATGCCGGCGATCAGTGTTTTTACTATGAGGAGAACAGGACATGCGTGACAGAAAACCGGTGGAGAAGGTCTCCGGACTGTTTTGTCCAGACATTATCCCCGGAGTGGCGCCCAAACCCTACCGGCCCTTGCGAACAGGATGATGGACTACTCCCACCTCATACACCAGCTCGACTATCTGTTCTTTCTCATCGGTTTCTCCTTTCTCGTTTCCGCCGTCGTATTCTTCTACCTCCATCATGACCGGATAGGAAACCTCGTATGGAAATGGGCATGCGCCTTCAGCCTGTTGCAGGGCGGGTTCTGGCTTCTTTCCCTGCTCGGTCTGTGTCTTCCTGATCCTGTGGCTTTCCAGATTCTCCGCACGGTGGTCTTTACCGTCTCGTTCTTTCCCCTCGCCGAGTTCGCCCGTCAGGGCATCAGAACACAAGCCGGATATTCACTGACACCGTGGATTCACCTCGCCCTGTTCCTGGTCGCTGCCATGGCCTGCACGTTCGGACCCGCCGCCTTTGGGATCGTTCTGCGGGCGGGACTGGTACTGCCCTCAGGCCTTCTCGCCTCGTTGGTGCTCATGCGGGAATGGAAATCCCGACCCGGAAAACAGGCCCGTTTCTGGCTTATGACATCCGCTTCGAGCATGGCTGCATATACGGTTCTGGCCGCCGTATGCGGACCCGGCTCGGGCGCCTCCCTCGTTTCTCCGTTCAAACCGGTCGACTTCATTGCTGTTCTGGTTTTCCTGGCTTATGTCGGTATTGCCGCGGTCTCCATCCTGCTGGCGTCCTCCCTTACGAGATTCACATCCGTCTTTGGCAGCCGGCTCAGAGGGAAGTATCAAAGCGTACTCACGGATGTGCAATGGTTCACCTGGGTGCTGGCATTCGTGCTGATTTCGGGCTGGGGCATCACCCAATGGATCGGCATGCTGGAAGATGCATCAATGCGCAAGGAGATTCTCGCTCAGGCACGTATTGCCGCCCTGGCGATCGATGTCTCTGAGGTGCAGATGCTCACAGGCAGACCGGAAGACTTGGACTCCCCCGACTACCAGCACATCAAGAAGCAGCTCATGAACATCCGCAAGTCAGAGCCCATGTACCGCTTC
The DNA here is from genome assembly GCA_001896555.1 of Candidatus Phosphitivorax anaerolimi. Lineage (GTDB taxonomy): Bacteria > Desulfobacterota > Desulfomonilia > UBA1062 > UBA1062 > Phosphitivorax > Phosphitivorax anaerolimi. The sequence continues at coordinate 52,363 of MPOS01000042.1, read as the reverse complement.
ATCTATCTCATGGGCAGACAAGACAGGAGCCTATTCTTCTTTGTCGATTCAGAGGAGCCGGGCTCTGATGGTTATTCACCTCCCGGGCAGATCTATGAGCAGGAAACCACGGATGACTTTCTCCAGACCTTCGAGCCCGGCATCGAGATCACCGAAGGGCCGCTCACCGATACATGGGGCACCTGGGTGAGTGCGTCGATTCCGATACGAGATCTGAAACAGGAAAATGTTCTTGCCGTGCTCGGCATCGACATCGATGCCGGACACTGGCTCAAGCGTATCTATCATGCCCGGATGCAACCCATCCTGGCCACCATGATCATCACCCTCCTGGCCCTCTCTTCCACTGTCTATCAGAGGAGGTCGAAGATATCGCACTGGAGGATCAGGGCATCGGAGCAGACCCTGCGCTATGCCCTCGAAGCCACGAGCGAAGGCCTCTGGGACTTGAATCTCGTTACCTCGAAGATCAAGTACAATCCCCACTGGGTCGCAATGATGGGATACTCGCAGGAGGATGTTCGCGCGATGGACGACTTCCGCGAGGCAACCATCCATCCCGACGACCTGGACCGGTTCCGGGAGGCCATGAGCGCCTGCCTCGAAGGAAAGACCCCTGTCTATGAATGCGAAATAAGGATGAGGACACGGGAGGGCGCCTACCGGCATATCCTCGACCGGGGAAAGATCGTCGAACGGGATGCGAACGGGGCGCCCACGCGCATGGTGGGGACCTTTTCGGACATCACCCCGCGCAAGAACATGGAAAATGATCTTCGCAGAAAAGAAGAGCAGTACCGCCAGCTCGTAGACAATGCCAACGATGTGATCTACGAAACCGATGCCACGGGCATTATCCGGTTTGTCAATCCCGCCGGGAAACGTGTGACCGGATACCCGCCCGAGGAGTTCGTGGGGAAACACTACCTCCACTTCGTCAGAGAAGACTATCACCGCGAACTCATCCGAAAGACGGGCATCCAGTTCGTCAAGAAGCTCCCGAGCATCTATATCGAGTGTCCCACGATCACGAAAGACGGCCGCGAGATGTGGATAGGACAGAACGTGAGACTGCTCCTGGACGGGGATACGGTCACCGGCTTTCATGCCGTTGCCCGGGACATCACCGAGAGAAAGATGGCCGAGAAGGCGCTCAAGGAAAGCGAAGAGCATCTCCACGCCGTGTTCGACAACGTGCAGGCAGGCATTATTCTCATCGATCCTAAAACCCATACCATCGTGAACGTCAACAGGACAGCGGCTTTGATGTGCAATACCTCGATCGAAGACATGGTGGGTATGACGTGCAGGGGGAATATCTGCCAGGCAGAAGAAGGATCGTGCCCGGTTACCGACCTCGGCGAAACCTTGGAGAATTCCGAGCGCATACTGATCACTGCGGATGGAAAAGAGATGCCGATCCTCAAGACGGTTATCCGGGTGAGCATCGGCGGCAAAGATTATCTGCTGGAAAGCTTTGTGGACATCACGGCGAGAAAAGAAGCCGAGGAGCGGGCCAACCGGATGGCGGAGGAGGCCCACGCGGCAAACCAGGCAAAGAGCCGGTTTCTGGCGAACATGAGCCATGAGATTCGCACCCCCATGAACGGCATCATCGGGATGTGCGAGCTGCTCCTCGACACCGAGCTCTCCCCCAGGCAGCGCCAGTATGCCGGGATCATCATGAAAAGCGGAGATGCCCTGATCACGCTCATCAATGACATCCTCGACATATCCAAGATAGAAGCGGACCGACTCGAACTGGAGATAACGGATTTTGATCTCAGGGTCATGGTGGAGGATGTGACCGACCTCCTGGCAGTGAGGGCCGCTGAAAAGGGCATCGAGATCTCCTGTCTCATCGAACCGGATGTGCCTGCCCTGGTACACGGCGACCCGGGAAGGCTCCGCCAGATCCTCATGAACCTTGCAGGTAATGCCGTGAAGTTCACGAACCAGGGAGAAGTGGCCATCCGGGTGGAACAGGTCGCCCAGACAGAGCAGAGCTCGACCTTGAAGTTCTCGATCCGCGACACCGGGATCGGCATCCCGCCCGAAAGCCTGCCGCTGCTCTTCACCTTGTTTACCCAGGTGGATTCCTCGAGCACCCGCAAATTCGGCGGAACCGGCCTTGGGCTGGCGATCTCGAAAAAACTCACCGAGATGATGGGCGGCGAGATCACAGTGCAGAGCACGGTGGGAAAGGGATCGACTTTTTCATTCACCGTGGAGCTCGACAGGAAGCAGGGCTCTTCCCCGCCTGTTCCGGAACGTGTGGAGGCGATAGCCGGTCGGCGCATCCTGGTGGTGGACGACAACGCCACCAACCGGGAAGTTCTGACCCTGATGCTGGAATCGTGGGGTGCCCGGCATGAACAGACGTCGGGAGGACAGGAGGTGCTGGACATCCTGCACAAAGCCGCCCGCGAGAGAGATCCCTTCACCGTTGTCATCCTGGACTCTGCCATGAAAGAGGTGAGCGGCGAGGCCTTGGGGAAAATGATCAAGGAAGACCCTGACTTGAAAAATACCGCCCTGGTCATGCTCTCGTCGCTCGCCCAGCGCGGTGAGGCATCCCGTGCCCACAATGCCGGTTTTGCCGCTTATCTGACCAAGCCCGTCAGGCAGGCCCACCTGTTCGCGTGCCTGACCACGGTGCTGGGCCGGTATCACGGTCAACCGGATGCAAGCGGGCAGAGACCGGGGGATCTCGTCACCCGCCATACCCTCAACGAGGCAAAAACCAGGCGCAGGCACATTCTGCTTGTGGAGGACAACCTCACCAACAAAATGGTTGCGCAGGGAATGCTCGACCACTTGGGCTACCGGGTGACCGCGGTGGAACGGGGCGCTGATGCGATCAGTGCCCTGAGAAAGACAGCATTTGACCTCGTGCTCATGGATTGTCAGATGCCCGAGATGGACGGATTCGAGACCACGCGTTTCATCCGGAGCAGTGAATCCGGGGTGCTGAACCGCCATGTGCCCATCATCGCCATGACCGCCTATGTCATGAAAGGCGACCGCGAACGGTGTATCGCTGCGGGCATGGATGATTACCTGGCGAAGCCGGTACGGCAGTCCGATCTCGCAAGCATGCTCGCCAAATGGCTGCCGGGCGCCGGAAACGATATGGCCGGGTTGGGCCTGAAGAGCGAAAGTGCATCGGACCATGGCGGCACATCTGGCACGGAGCATTCCGCGCAGGGGGAACATCCCGGCACGCCCGGGGCTGCGGCATTCGATCAGGCCGGGCTCATGGACCGGCTCGACGGAGATCGGGAGCTTGCCGGAATCGTGCTCAATACCTTTTTCGAGCACATCCCCGACACCATCGCCAAGCTCGAAGAGTCTCTGGACAAGGCAGATCAGCCAGGGGTGGTTCTGCACGCACACTCCATCAAGGGCGCCGCCGCCAATGCCGGCGGTGAGGCATTGAGCGAAATCGCCCGGGAAATCGAGATGGCGGGCAGAAAAGGTGACTTGGCGCTGGCGGCATCGCTGAAACCACAGCTCCTCGATCGATTTGAGCTTTTTCGCTCTGCAGCCGAAAAAGAAGGGTGGATCGAAACGAAAGGACGCTAGCCGGTGAAGATACTCATTGTTGAGGATGAATTCACGAGCAGGGCCATCCTGGAGAAGATCCTCTCCCGCTACGGTGTGGTCCATCAGTGCGTAAACGGCAGAGAAGGCGTTGAAGCCTTCACCGCCGCCCACGCCCGGGGAGAGCCGTTCGATCTGGTCTGCCTGGACGTGATAATGCCCGAGATGGACGGGTCCGAGGCCCTTGTTATGATCAGGGCCGCCGAGGAGGAACAGGGAATCCCCCGGGACCAGGGTGTCAAGGTCGTGATGACAACCGGCCACTACGGCTCCGAAGACGATCTGGAGCCGGTGAAATCCCTGTCGGACGCCGTTATCTCGAAGCCGGTGCGGCTGCAGGACCTCACCTGGACACTCACCAACCTGGGCCTCATCTGACCGGGAAATAGAGATGGGCTGGACTGGCATGGCCCCTCCTCCTTCCGGTCGGCAGGTGCCGGCACCTGCCAGGTTGTTCCATCCCCAAATGGTCTCGCACTCACAACCTCAGCTCGTGCGAAGCGCATCCACGATCTGCATCCGGGATGCCCTGAAGGCCGGCAGTACCCCGCCGATAAATCCCATGACCAGGGCGAAGACCAGGGATTGGATCAGAATGACCGGGGTGAGGGTGAACCGGAATGCCAGCTCGGAAAACGACTGGAAGTTCAGGGTCGAGATGGTGATGAACTGCATGAAGGAGGCAAAGAAGAGCCCCGCGCATCCGCCGGCGAGACCCAGAAAGAGCGACTCGGCGAGAAAGCTCAGGAGAATAGCCCTGCGCCTGAAACCGAGGGCCCGCAAGGTGCCGATCTCGCCCGTACGGTTCGCCACAGCCGAGTACATGGTGATCATGGCCCCGATCACCGCCCCCAGCGAGAAGATCACGGTCAGGGTGATCCCGAGCACCCGCAGGAATCTTGCCATCATCTCCGACTGCTCCCGATAGAAGTTCGATTCGATCATGGCCTGCAGTATGAGCCGGGGATCGTTCTCCACGATTGTCGCGATCTCGTCGAGGGGAGCGTCTTCCTCAAGCCGGAAGATCACCAGTGAGTATGCCTCGCGCCGGAAGGACTGCATCACCTGCTCGGCGTCCGCCCAGATCTCAGAGTTGAAGGCCGTGTTGCCCGCATCCATGACACCCACAACCCTCCAGTCTTCCAATGTTCCGGACAGAGTGCTGCCGATATCCAGTCCCTGAAACCTCCTCACCAGGCTCTGCCCGACCAGCATCTCGCGGACGCCGAACCGGGGCATCCGGCCCCTCACGATGTTCACCTGAGGTCGCAACGCGAGTGACTGCCTGTCGATCCCCCGCACCGTGACATTGGAAGACCCTCCCCCTTTTTTGTCCATGGTGATGAGCACCACCACCTCTTTGGCCAGAAGAGGCCTGCCCAGATCATCGGCGGCGATGCCTGGCAGGGACTCGATTGCCGCGGCCCTGTCCAGCTCAATGGCGCTGTCCACTTCGCTGGTGGCCCCCTTTCTCAGGATCAGCAGGTTGTCGGACGATCCGGTCTGCACCAGTGTTTTCTCCAGGCCCTCGGCAAGCATGAGGACTGCAGCGAAGACGAACACCACCAGGGCCATGCCTCCGGCGGTCAGGACCGTGGTGAGCCTGCGGGTCAAGAGACTGCGAATGCTGTAGGAGAGCGGCACGGCCATCTAACCGATCCTTCTCAAACCTTCAGCGATCCGGATGCGGACGGCCTGCCGGGCCGGTATCAGCGATGCGGCGATCCCCACGAGCATGCCGATCCCCAGATCCAGCAGAATGGTGCCGGGCTGCACGCTGAACGTGGGGAAAAAGGCCTTGAGCGCCTGGCGAAAGCCGGATGCCGCGGGATAGGTGAGCACGATCCCCAGCAGTGCACCGCTCAGCGAGATGACCAGGGCCTCGCCCATGATCAGAAGCATGATCTGGATGCCCGAGTAGCCGAGGGTCTTGAGCACCGCATATTCACCCGTCCGCTCCCGGGTGGTCATGGCCATGGTATTGGCCACCACGGCCAGGATGATCGCGATGACCACGAACGACACCACGCGGATCACCTGGATGATGGCCTCGGTCATGGAGATGAAGCCGAGCACAAAGGATTCCTCGGTTTCGGTGATCGTTGCGGCCGGCGAGTTTTCGAACATGGCATCGATCTCTTCCGCCACCTGTGCCGCCAGGTCGGGATCGGTAACTCCCACCAGGTAGAAACCCACCTGGTCGGCCATGGCCGGGTTCGTCTCTTCGAGTGTCTCGTTGAGGTACTCCCAGTGAAAGAAAAACTGGTTCTCGTCCACGCTCTCGTCCCTGCCCCGGTAGACGGCTGCAAGCTGAAACTCCCAGTTGCCTGGATAGATGGTGCCCTGAAGCGTGACAATGTCGCCGATCTCCCACCCGAAGCGCTCAGCCAGCTGCCTGCCGGCAATGAACCCTCGCCTGTCGCGCAGGAAGTCATGCCGCTGATCCTCGGGGATGACATACTCCGGGTGCAGCTCAAGATAGGTCTGTGCCTCGACGGCGAAGTTGGCAAAGAAGTTTTCCTCGCTGATATAGATGCCGCCGAACCAGCTTCCGTAAGAGACCATCTCCACATGATCGGCCTGCCTGATCTTGTTGTAGTAAGACAGGGGCAACGAAAAGATCAGGGAGACGGAATTACGGGTGATGAGCCGGGTGGCGGAGGATGCTTCAACTCCGGCATACCAGGTACTGATCACGGTGCGTAGCAGGCCGAACGCCAGGATTGCAACCGCGACCGCGAGCACGGTGAGCGTGGTCCTCAGCTTGTGCCTGAAGGCGTTCTTGAAGATCATCTTCCACAGGATCATACGCTGAACTCGCCCTTTTCGAGGTGCCGGATAATATGAGCGCTCTGTGCTGCGTGAGGATCGTGTGTTACCATGATGATGGTCTTGCCCAGCTCGGTATTCATGCGCCCCATGAGCCCGAGAATGTCCTGGGCTGACTTGCGGTCCAGGTCTCCGGTGGGCTCGTCGGCCACCAGAATCGCGGGATCAGTGATGATGGCCCGCGCTATAGCCACCCGCTGCTGCTCCCCTCCCGAGAGCTGCGAAGGGTAGTGGTCCATCCGCTCGGTGAGGTTCACCATGCTCAGGGCGGCCTCCACATGCTCCCTTCTTTCCTTTTTCGAGAGCCCGGTCAGGTGCAGGGGAAGGTCCACGTTTTCCGCTGCCGTGAGAACGGGGATGAGATTGTAGAACTGAAAGATGAACCCCACGTTTCCCGCGCGCCATCCCGCAAGCTCGGTCTCGGAGAGCTCGGTGATGTCTTCGCCGTTGACCACGATCGAGCCGCTGTCCGCCCGGTCGATACCCGCGATGAGATTGAGCAGCGTGCTCTTGCCCGAGCCCGACGGGCCCATGATCGCGAGGAATTCCCCCCGGGCGATGTCGAACGAGATGTCGTTGAGCACCGTGATCGTGTGCTCTCCCCTTTGGTATGACTTGCAGATATTCCTGACCTCGACGATGTTCGCGCTGTTCTCCACTCTCACTCCTCGGCGAGGGTGATCCGCTCACCGTCGCTCAAGTCCTCGGGCGGTGCCTCGATCACCATGTCGCCGGTACGAACGCCCCTGAGCACGCTCACCATGTCGCCGAATCGCTCGCCTGTCTGCACGGGCGTCTTCTCCGCCCGCTCGCCCTTGACCAGAAAGACGAAGTTCCCTTCCTCCGAGCGTACGATCGCCCTGCTGCTCACCATGTCTCGGGGCCTCCACCCGTCCGGGCCCAGAGGCTGTGAGAGAAACCCCACCCTGGCGCTCATCTCAGGCAGGATCCCTTGTCCCGGATTCACGAAGCTCACCTTCACGAGCACCGTTGCCTGGGCCCGATCAACCGTGGGCACGATGGAATCCACAACACCCCTGAACCGCTTCTGCGGAAGCGCTTCCAGGGTGATGTCGCAGGGCTGGCCCACCGACACCATACCGATGTTTGACTCAGAGACATCGGCCTCCACCTTGAGCGAGGAGAGGTCTGCAATGCTGACCACCGACCCCTTTGCCTGGGCGGCCGCCCCCAGAGAGGTGATGATGTCTCCCACGTCTGCATTCTTGGTGAGGACAACAGCGTCGAACGGGGCCGTAATCTCGGTGTACGACAGCGATACCCGGGCCCGCTCCAGGGCCGCCCTGCCCGCATCGGCGGCCGCCTGAGCCGCCTGGTGCGAAGCCCTGGCGGCAAGATAGGTCGTGCGCGCTGCATCATACTCCGAGCGTGACACCGCACCCGATTCGGCCAGGTTTTCCATCCTCATGAAATCCCTCTGGGCGTTTTCCAGGGTTGCCCCGGCCTCTCTGAGCCGGGCCTCGGCAAGGGTCAGATTCGACCGTGCTTCGCGCACCACGGCCGCGGCCTCTTCGCTCTCGAGCCGCGCGAGCACCTGGCCTTCCTTCACGGAATCTCCCTCTTCCACCAGGAGCGACACCAGCTGACCCGTGACCTTAGTGCCGACATCGGCTCTGCGCTGTGCAACCACATATCCGCTTGCCGTAAGCCTGGTGAGCACCTGGGCCGGATACAACCGGGACACGGTTGTGGTCTGCACCACAACACCCCGGGAGAGATAGAACCATGCAGCCGCCAGAACCACAAGAATCCCTGCCATGATGAGGAGCAGAGGCACAGGCACCCGCACCCGGCGCGTCTTCTTTTTCCGCTTCTTCTCGTCCTTCTCTATGGCAAGCTTTCCGAGGTCTTTGTCCGGCATGTCCCCATGCCCTTCCCGGGGGTAAGGGCGGCCTCCCTATACTTATACATAGACGCCGCCCTGCCGGTATCAAAAGGCCGCGGGGCCGGACGGCCCGCATACAGGTCCATGTTCCCCGATCACGGGCCCACATTGGAGTGAAGAACCCCTTTGAGGCCCAGGCAGCGATGGAGCGATGGTATGGATGACCTCCGGTGGTCTTTCAACTCCAGGCTGCTATCGAGCGAGGCGAGAAAAAGGAGGGCGCCCGCAGGAACACCTGAAACAGCCCTGTTCCCTCACGCGAATGAACTGCCCTGAAGCAAGCTGCCGGGTATCAAGTCATCATCGGTACACGGAAATGTGAACCCGTCTCCCATTAGTCTCGGTACACGGAAACGTGAACCCGTCCCCCATTAATAGAGAAATATCGGGTAGGAGTCGGGGTTCTTGCCGAAGCAGGTCACATCGTCGATCTTCTTGATCTTCGGGCCCTTGAGCAGTGCGTAGAGCGAGCGTTCGACCCCGATGCCCCCTCCCATGGTGTCGGGGAAGTAGGGCTGCCCGTCCTTGTTCATCATGTGCACAGCGGTGAGAAACGGCCCATAGCCGTCCAGGACCGAGATGTTTTCCAGGACACCGTTGTTGAAGACCGGGGCCTCAGGAATGATCCGGTTGTCGATGAGGCGCTGGACTATGGGCTCGTAGAGCCACTCGCGGATCGCTCCGGAGAGAATCTCCAGTGCGTCGCCATAGGTGTTCGTATCGCGCACGAGGGGCTTGGCACAGAGATCGTAGTTGTAGATCATGTCGGAATTGTACGCCTCCAGCGGCACCTTGGACCCGTCGTACAGGAGATAGGGATAGATGAGATCGTAGTTCTCCCTCATGAGCCCGGTGATCCAGAAGAACTGAGAGGATATGTCCCTGCCCGCCTTGGCATCGGTGTCGAGCTTGCCGTACTTCTTCAGCGCGTCGGTGTGTCTGATGCGCGGGAACGGTTGAGCGGGCACCTCGATGGCTATGCCCAGCTCCTTGAGCTCTGTCTCGTTCGTGTCAGCCACGGCTTTGCAGGCTGTGATGATCATCCGCTCGAAGAAATCGATGATTTTTTCATAGTCTTCCCTGAGGATGCTCTCGACCTTCTTCGGGGAGTTTTTGTACTCGTCGAACCCGATCCCGCGGCCGCGCCTGAGCTCCACGTCGATCTGCGAGAAATCTATGAGATACTTGCCGCGCTGCATCCTCAACGGGCTCTCGATCTCGAGCCTGATGTTGGGCGAATCGACGAATATGCCCTTCACCCGCTTGTTGAAACATGCGAGAAACTTCATGTAGATCATGGAATGGGTGACCACATAGGGCATCCCCTTGTAGTGGATGGTGGGCACATGCTCCACGTCGTGCGCAAGGGGGTCGGTCACCGGGCTCATCTGAACCCGTTCGATATTGATCAGGCCCTCATCGACAAGGAAATTGTGGATGGCGGTCACGAACGTCGTGCGGATATTCATTGCGCAGAACAGCGTATCGTTCACCCACTTCTCGACATAGTTATTGCGGATGAACTCTTCGAACGACGTGCCCGACTGTACGAGTGATGCCTGGAAGCGAAAAAGATCCTCGCCGATAAAAGCCATATGTTCCTCCTGAAATCCGTTGTTGTAGACCGGACCGCCGGGTAATTTACAACAGGCCCCTTCCCGCGATATCCGGTAACCTCATGCCAGCAACCTTTGTGCCAGGCGGCTGGGTCATTGATACCCCAAAAGAGTGCTGGCTGCAAGGTATCAACTGAAGACGAGACCCCCATCGGGAAGCCGGCGCCATGAAGGAGGGAGAAGGCATAAGGTGCCCGGTCCGGCGGCTTTGCAAATCAATGGCAAAGATCTTCAACGCCAAGCCTTGGACCCTGATTCAAGCGAAAAAAAGCTTGGCCGGGAATGTGATCCCGCCTTCAAAGTCCTTACTGGAGCGAACGCGAAGGAGGGTCCAACCAGATCAGTCACCCTGCCCTCCCCAAGCGCGGGTCAGACCTCTGCAGGATCTTGGCTGGAGGCTTCTTCTACACCATGCCCCTCAAGCACAGCTCAGGCGCTTTCCAGGCAACGTGGATGCCTCGGGCAGCATACCAGGCTGCCTTGAGAGCGTTCCCGGGCAAAGGGGTGTGATTTTGGGGCTGTCATATCCGCCGTGATCCCCCTGCACTCAGGGGAGCACGTTCGGCACAATATTGTCCAAATCACTCGCCTCGGATCAATTTTGTTACGCAAGTATGGTCCCCTGAGAACCTTAAAAAGGCGGTGCTATCCGTTCAAAGACAATATTTATCGTGATCTTCCGGCACCTCGGTGGGAAAGTCGCCCGTGAAGCACGCGGTGCAGTAGCGGCTCCCGTCTTCTACGGTCTGAAGGAGGGCCTCGTTGGAGAGATAGGCCAGTGAATCGGCGCCCACATAGTTTCCAATATCCTGCACATTCTGGTTGCAGGCGATGAGCTCATCGCTCGATGAAATGTCTATGCCGTAGAAGCAGGGACACGTGACCGGGGGAGAGCTGATCCGCACGTGCACTTCCCGGGCGCCTTTGGAACGGAGCAGATGCACGATCTGCCGCATGGTGGTGCCCCGGACGATGGAGTCGTCCACCAGGACCACCCGCTTTCCCTCGATGACCCCGCGCACGGGATTGAGCTTTACCCTCACGTCGAGATTGCGCTTGTCCTGGTGCGGGGCAATAAAGGTGCGGCCCACGTAGTGGTTTCGGATGAGCCCGATCTCATATTTGATGCCTGATTCCTGCGCATATCCCAGGGCAGCCGTGTTTCCGGAGTCAGGCACCGAGATGACGATATCGGCATCGCACGGGGCTTCCCTGGCAAGCTGCTTCCCGAGCCTTCTGCGAACCTTGTCGACCTTCTCACCGAACACCAGGCTGTCGGGACGCGCGAAATAGATGTGCTCGAAGATGCACTGCGAAATCCTGGGCGCCGGGCCCATCCGGTGCGAGGTCATGCCTTTAGAGTCGAAGACCAGAATCTCTCCGGGCTCAACACTCCTCAGATACTCCGCACCGACAATGTCGAAGGCGCAGGTCTCAGAGGCGACCACGTACGCGCCGTCCGATACACCCAGGGAAAGGGGCCGGAAACCATGCGGGTCGCGGGCCGCGATCATCCGTTCAGGGGTGAGCAGTACGAAGCAGTATGCCCCGGAGAGCCTGGCCAGCGCATCCTTGAACATGTCAAGAAATGTCTCTTCTCTGGAGCGGGCGATGTGGTGCAGGATGATCTCGCTGTCCGAGGTGGTCTGGAAGATGGACCCGCTCGCCTGGAGCTCACGCCTGAGCTTCACGGCATTGGTAATGGTGCCGTTGTGGGCCATGGCTATTTTCCCTGCCTTGCACTCGATGGAGATAGGCTGGGCGTTGACGAGATCACTCGCCCCTCTCGTGGAGTACCGGTTGTGGCCTATTGCCGCCGTGCCTCGCAGGGCGGGCATGGCGTTCGGGTCGGAAAAAACCGACCAAACCAGGCCGGTACCTTTTCTCAGCCTGATGTCCTTCCCATCGGTCGATGCAATACCTGCGCTCTCCTGACCTCGATGCTGGAGGGCGTACAGGCCCAGATAGGTCTTCTCCGGGGCATCGGGGTCGCCGTATATTCCGAATACTCCACACTCTTCGTGCCAGTGATCGTCGTTGATGTTCTGCATTGCGCACCCTTTCATGGGGTCTGATTTAACACAATCCGATCATATGTGAAGACCATAATCACGGTGTGAGACCGTTCACTCGGCTCCTTCCCCAGCCTTTCCCCGGCAATGCTCCGATATGCCGCAGGAATTTTTTGTATGCCGTTTCTGCAAAACCGATACCAGACCACCGGCATGCCGAGGGCCACGGCATCCGGGGCATCAGGGAACAGGATACATGAGGCGGCCTTCCCTGTCTTGGCCCGGCGCACCGCCGGCGGGGCGGCTTCCTCGATTCCACCGGCGCGATTCTTGATTTTTATCCGCCGGGCTTAAATTATAATCCTATGAACATCACGGCGAAATTTTCTTCCAACCGGCGGGTGCTCCTGATGGTGTGGATTGCGATCTTCCTCATGAAGCTCTCCATCGGGATCTTCCATATTCTTGCCGCGCAGAGATACCGCGCTGAGCCCCTTCAATTCGGCCTGAACGCCATCGAATACCATGGAAAAGACCCCGAGGCTGAGAAGACCTTCGACAGATACTCCAAGTCCATCATCCGCACCATCGACGCATACGAGAGGAACAACCAGCGGATGCATCTCCTTGCGGCATACGGCTATTTTGTCGCTGCAGCGACCTCGCTGACCTCCGCGATCCTCGAGCTCCGCAGCCTGCTCAGGGGCAACAGGTGATTTCGGCAGACCTGACCCCCGATCCTCATGGACTCAGAGGCATCTCTGTCAGCAGCATGATCATCCCTCTCCTGATCATCATCACGGCTATGGCAGCAAGAAGCAGGTTGGCGATCTTCGAGATGATCCTGGCCCCTGCACTCCCCAGGACAAGGTTGAGTCCGTTGCCGAACAGAAACACCAGCCCTGCGATCGCGATGTTCGCCACAAGCGCCGTGGCTGTCGGTACGGCTCCATAGGTATCCAGCAGCAGGATAGAGGTGGTGAGCACCGCGGGCCCCGCGATGAGCGGGACCCCGAGCGGGACTGCGCCCGGGTTTCTCCTGTCGACCTCGTTCTCGGGTTTTCCCGAGGTGATCACATCACTCATGGCGATGACGAATATCAGGATGCCGCCCGCCACCATGAAGTCAGCAATCGTGATGCCCAGAAGGCGAAGCAGCTCACGCCCGCCGAAGAGAAAGAGGATGGCGACCACACCGGCGGTCAGGACCGACTCGATGACGATCCTGCGCACAACGTGGCGGGGCATGCCTTCGGTGAGGCCCAGAAACAACGGCAGGGTCCCGATCGCATCCACTGCCACGAACAGGGGCACGAAACTCAGCCAGAACTCGCTCATCAGGCAATTTCCTCAATCTTTCTCTTCAGTCCGACCCCATATGGCGGACATCGGCAGCGATCCGCGGATACAGGGGTGCCACTTTTTCCCTAGCTTGTAGTATCGCGGACCGATCCCTTGATCTGCGGATACAGGGGCGCCACCCCATCTGCTCTCCCCTGATGTCGGTTGTGGTCACTCGATCGGCGGTCACAAGGCCGCTACCCGTCCTCACCGCCTTCTGTCATAGAGCTACAATACGGCGGACGAAAAAAATGAACAGATGCTGTTTCCCTCTGATGGAGAACCCTTTTTCATGGACCCGCCATTGCCGCCCCTTGCAGACCGTGTTCAAGGCCTTAGTATCTATGAGAGATAACCGGAGCGAGGGAGGGAACCATGGCAAAGGATTACTACCAGATCCTGGGGGTTCCCAGAAACGCCACTGCAAAGCAGATCAAGGAGGCCTACCGCAAGCTCTCCAGAAAGTGGCATCCCGACATCAACCCGGGCAACAAGGAGGCTGAAGAGAAGTTCAAGGAAATCAGCAGCGCCTACGATGTCCTAGGCAACGAGGAGAAGCGCAGGCTGTACGACGAGTTCGGCGAGCAGGCACTCCATCCGGGGTTCGACGAGCAGCGTGCCCGGCAGTACCAGCAGTGGTCCGCAGGCGCGGGACCGCAGACAGGCAATGAGTGGTCAGCGGAAGATTTCGGCCGCTTCCGCAGCTTTGAGGATATATTCGGGAACATGTTCGAGTTCGGTTTCGGCCCTGAAGGACAGCCCTTCCGCGAACAGGCCCGGGGGAGAGATCTGGAATATGAAATGAGCATTGATCTCATCCCGGCGCTCAAGGGGTTCGAGACCGAGATAGCCATGGACAAGACCCGGGTCTGCCCCACCTGCCAGGGGAGCGGGATCAATCCCCAAGCCGGTATGTCCACTTGTACGCTATGCGGCGGATCAGGCCGGGTGAGCGTAGCCAGAGGCCCCATGCAGTTCACAAAGACCTGCCCCCGCTGCCGGGGCACCGGCAGGATAGGCAATCCCTGCCCCACCTGTGCCGGCCAGGGCATGGTGGCTGGGGTGGAGCGGATCAAGGTCACCATACCGCCGGGTGTCAGAGAAGGCTCGCGGGTACGGGTCGCCGGCAAGGGAGAACCCGCCGGCAGGGGCGGCACCCCGGGGGACCTCTACCTCATCATCCACATCCGGGAGCACCCGTTTCTCAGACGTGAGGGCGACAATCTCATCATGGACGTCCCGGTAACGGTCCGCGAGGCCATGGCGGGCGGAACCATAACAGTGCCGACCGTGGACGGCCGGATCAAGGTCAAGGTGCCTCCCGGGAGCCAGAGCGGCCAGATCCTCAAGGTCAGAGGAAAAGGTGCATTGAACCCGAGAACCAAAAAGCACGGCGATCTCCTGATCCGCCTGGTGGTCAAGGTGCCCAGGACCGATGACCGTGAGGCCCTGGAAGCGGCTCAGAAAATCGATCGGCTCTATGCCGGGGACGTGAGGGAAGGCCTGAGGCTATAGTCCCCGATATCATTTCCCCTCTTCCGTTCCGGGCCGCCGTCCGGGCTTTAAGGACAATATGCTCGAGAAAGAAGACCCGTGCATCGCGGAACACCTCCCGTCCCGTGAGAAGAAATCTTTTCAAAATAGTGGAAAATATTTTCCAATATCTCATTATTCCCTCTGATTCTCTGATCATTTTGTCTTTACTTACAGCACATTGCGCGATTACGAAATGGTCATAATCTTGCATGTGCTGATATTATTTATGAATATAATGAAAATGGACATGGCAAAGGGGCATACCATAAAAAGACGCGCATGCGCGTTGCTCTTTCTCGCCCTGTTTCTTCTGAAGCCTGAAAACTCCTATACTGAGACCATAACACTGAACATCCAATTCGATACGAACGAATACATCTTCAAAGACACTCACTTCAGCGAACTGGCCCGGTTTGCACACGTCCTAAAGAATCATCCCGATCTCGTAGTAACACTGGAGGGGCATACGGATAACGTCGGCGATGCCGGGAGTAACCTGGAGCTTTCCCGGAAACGGGCCGGGAGCGTGAAGGATCACTTGGTGTCACTAGGAATCGATGCTTCCCGCATCGAAGTAAAGGGGTACGGAGAAAGCAAGCCCGTTGCCGACAACGGAACTGAGCAAGGAAGATGGAGGAACCGCAGGGTTGAGGCAACGATAGAGTACGAGAGGGCCGTCTATCTCAGGAAAAAGGCAAAAAACAGAGTCCCCGCCTTCCCATCACCCTCATTGTAGACCGTGTCATTCTGACCGGCAAACCTATGCACATCCCAAGATACTCAAGATCCCGGAAACGGACCAGCCAGCGGGCACTTGTGGAGAGATCCATGGAAATATATTTCCCCATGAATTCATTGATCAACACATCCATTCATAAAGAAAGCCTGCGTGTGCTCATCGATCTTCAGAAGAGCATGGAGAGACAAGCCGTGAGCATGCGCATGGGGAGGAAAACATGAAAAGAAGCCCTTCTTGGAGCTTTTTCCGCCGCTTTCACCGGAGATCCAGCACGGTCAGGCCGATTATCGCAGTCCTGACCATCTGCTCTTTCTTCCTTTCGAATATCGCCTTTGCCGCGCAGATCGTAACAGACGGCATGACTAACACCCAGGTATCCGCGCCGGTCGATAACGTCACGAACGTGACCACAACCACCATCCACGGCATCAATGCCTTCAATTCATTCTCTCAGTTCAACGTATACTCGGGCGATATCGTCAACCTCCATGTTCCGGGCACTGCTCTCAACCTGGTGAATCTGGTCCATTCAGAGGCAACGACGGTAAACGGCCTGTTGAATGCCATACACAACGGCCAAATCGGGGGGAACGTCTTTTTCCTGAATCCGCATGGTTTCATGGTGGGACAGCAAGGTGTGATAAACGTCGGCTCACTGACCGCTATCACCCCCACGGTGAGTTTCATGGAGGGGTTCTTTGACTCTCCCGGCCACCCTTCACGTGCATCGATGAACATGTTGTTCACCGGAGCCGTGCCGATTCGGGAAAATGGACTCATCTCCATCCAAGGAACAGTCAATGCGATAAACGACATCACCCTGCTCGGCGGGAGCGTGAACGTCGCTGGCACCGGCCTTCTGACAACAGGCGCCTATTTCGACTGGGACAGCGTCGATTTCAGCGATGTGGTGAACACCGGCGAGATCGAAGACGGCGCTGTCTTCTCGATTGAGAACGGAGACATCTACATCCGCGCACTAGGCGATGTCCAGCACAGCGGGACCATGAAAACCGACCCGGCCGACTACGCCGGTCCTCAAGGCGTCGATGCCGGAAACATCGAGATCAGCGCAGGCGGGTCCATCACCCTGCACGAGGATGCCGTCATCTCCACGAGAAACGTGGACAATGGAGCGGACTTCCTCACGGCCGATTCTCTGGGAAGCTCAGGGAAGCTGACCTTAAGCGCCCCGGAAATCAAGCTCAAGGCAGGTTCGAAGCTCCTTGCGAACGTCGAAGACGGCAGTCTCTACCAGGCCGGAGACATCACGCTTCAGGCAGTCGATATCGAGGAAACGCCGCTGATCAGGCTGGCGGGCAATGAGAGCAATGCAGCGAAGATCACGATCGACGGCGCAACGATCAAGGGAAGGAATATCGACATACGGGCCTCGGCCGGCGATTCGAACCCGGAAGACGGCGAGCCTACCATCCAGGACAACTGGACCTTCGGAGAGCTCGAGACCCTGCTCGACGACAACGTCTCGCTGCCGGCCGCGGTCATGATCAAGCGCGCCGAAGCTGTAGTCAAGATCAACGAAGATCCGGCGAATGAGACCATTATCTCCGCAAGCGGAAACGTGAACATCAGCGCACTCTCCTCTGCGGACGGAACGGTGAAGGCGATCAGCGGCGGGATCGACCCGCTCACGAACAATCCGGTCGCCAACATCTTCAGCGTCGGCTACAGCAAGGCCGAGGCGACCGCAAAGGTCGAGGTCGGATCAGGCGTCGTCATCGGAGCTGCAGGCGATGTATCGCTTCAATCCGATGCCTCCGCAACGGCGAGCGCCACGGCGCGCACGTCCCAGAACCTGGGCGTCGGGCCTTCCAACCGCAACAATATCGCTGTTTCCGTTGCCATCGCAAATTCCGACACCACGTCTCATGCAACCGTGGCCGAGGGATCGTCCGTCACTGCAGGCGGCACAGTCGCTGTCCACGCCCGGGGACAGAGCACGAATACAGCCAGCGCCGAGACAGGCACCTATGACGACGGATTGGCAGGGGTCGCGGTCGGGCTGGGGTTCTCAAATGCGGATATCCTGGCCAAGGCAGGCGGGACCCTGACGTCCGAAGGCGTGCTGCCGGTCTTCGATCCGGCCGCGGCCGTGACAGATGGTGTCTTCGATCTTGGCGCCGGTCACGGGCTGATCACGGGCCAGCAGGTGAGATACGACAACGGCGGGGGAGCCGGCATTGGAGGGCTCGAACACGGGAAGACCTACTATGTCATCGCCGACGGCCTGAACCCGGGCCAGGTGAGGCTTGCGGAATCCTTCGAGAAGGCACTGGCCGGAGATGCGATTACTGCCATCGATGCCATAGTGGCGACAGGGAGCGCCCACCGGTTCATCCAGGGCATCGACATCACGGCCGAGCTCGCGGCCCAGGAAACCGCGAGCGGCGTCGCCGGCATCCGGGGAGATCCGCTGGTCAAGGACGCCCTGCTCAAGGGCGAGGTTGCGCCCTTTCTTCCCTTCATTCTCTCCGGAACGACAAAAGGCCTCAGGAATCGTGTCGGCGGATGGTGGGGCGGCGATACCGACTGGAGCCTGGCCGGGAGCCTCGCCTACGCCGATGTCGACAACACGGTGAAAGCAGAGGTAGGCGATGCGGCGGTCCTGAAGGCCGGCATGGACGTGAATGTCACGGCAAAGATCACGGACAGGGTCCAGACCGTTGCAGAGACCGTCATTTCCCAGCAGGAACCCGATCCGGGGAGCGAAGATCTCGACAAGGCCGTCAGCACGGCCGTCATCGCGGGCTCGTACAACAATACAGCCAGAGCGATCATCTCAGGCAACGCCGAGGTGGATGCCGGGCGCCGGCTGGACGTGGATGCGGGCATCACCTACCCCTTCCTGACCGAACCGGGCCTGTCGCTGCTCCCCTTCACCAAGGAGGACTTCGAGAGTCCGACGAAGCTCGGGAACGTTCTCGATCAGAAGCTCGGCCTCCAGAGCCTGCTGTTCAACTCCTGGGCGCGAAGCGTCGCGACAGGGGGCGACCTCGGCATCTCCGGGTCCGTTGATTACATGAGCTTCACGAATACGGCCGAGGCCGTCATCGGGAAGAACGCCCTGATCAACCAGGACAGCGATTACCGCACCGCGGACCAGAGCGTGTCCGTCAATGCGGCGACCCGGATGAACCTGATCGATATGTCCGGGGTCTTCGACCTCAATTTGCAGGTCTCCACCCTGACGAACATGAAGGCCTGGAATCACCCCTTCGCGGATTGGGTCGACATGGGCGCAACCGGGAAGGCCGGGGCCGGCGGTTCGGTTCTGCTCATGTTCCTCGACAACACCACGACCGCCAGGATAGAGGACGGGGCATCGGTCTTCACGGGTGCACAGGGCGGCCTGAGCGTGGATGCACGCACGGATGTCACGAGCATCGCCCTGGCACAGTCCGGCTCCAAGGCAAAGACCTTCGGGATGGCCGGCACTTTTTCCTACATCGATCATCATGACGAAACACTCGCGTTCATCGACAGCGGGGCGAAAGTCAGCGGCTCAGAGGTGAACATATCGGCAACGGATGACACCCTTCTCTTCAATGTTTCTGGCGGAGTCATCAAGGGAGAGAACATGGGCGTGGGCGCTTCCGTGGCCATCAACGCGATCGAGCGGGACACCCGGGCGCTCATCGGGCACGCCGCATTCGATCCATCCGCGTGCCTCATCGAAGGCAACATCATCGACCTCGGCTACAAGCACGGCTATGAGACGGGCGATGCAGTGGTCTACCTGAATGGCGGCGGCGCAAGCATCAGCGGGCTGGAGAACGGGAAGACCTATGAGGTCATGGTCGTGGACGAAACGAAGATCAGCCTCATGGATATGGAAACAGGCGCGGTCATCGACCTGGCCACAGCCGCGGACATGGGCGTTTCGCACATGCTCGTCAGGGAAGACGGATACTTAAGCTCGGGGAGCGATGTCAGTCTCACGGCCGAGAACACGGGGTCCTTGAGCTCCTATTCGCTTGCCGCAGCCGTTACTACCAGCAAGAATGACGACGAGTCACAGGAAGAGACCTCGCCAGTGCCGGACAAGATAGCCGACGACGACCCGCTCGACGGCGTATCCCTGCCCCGGCTGTTCAACGAGGACGAGGACGAGGGAGACGCGCAGCCCGAGAAAAAGCCCAAGGCGGCCATATCCGTGGCCGGCGATGTCTCGGTCAACCTGATCACGGACAACACGCACGCCGCCATCACGGGCTTAAAACTCGTCGAGGCAGAGAATGTAGACCTCTCCGTGCGCAGCGACAGCACCATCAGCTCCATTGCTGGAGCGGCCGCAATGGCCGGCTCGGAAGCGACGTCCGTAGGCCTCGCCGGCTCGGTCACGTACAATGAGCTGGATACCGAGACGAACGCCTCCATCATGGACTCGATCCTGGATATTTCCGGAGATCTCGGGCTTTCGGCAGAGACTGAAGGTACTGTCCGGACAATCTCGGCAAGCGGATCACTGGAGAGAAAGGACAAGGGGTACGGGCTCGCAGGCTCGGTGTCCGTCAACCAGATCGATAGTGACACCCATGCCTCCATCTCCCGGTCGGACATCGACTCGGGCGGCACGGCAAAGATTTCGGCCGGAGACGACACGGCCATCTGGTCGATCGCCGGTTCAGCGAGCTACGGCGGCAAGGCCGGCATCGGCGCTTCCGTGGCGGTTAACACCACAGACAATGACACGGCGGCCTCTGTACAGGATTCGGACATTACGGCAGGCGGCGACGTCATAGTTTCCGCTGATGAGAGGAGCGAGATCAAAACGGTCGCAGCCTCTCTCGGCGCGTCCAAGGACGGCATGGCAATCGCAGGGTCGGCAGCGGTGAGCGACCTGACCAACACGACAAAGGCGTATATCGAAGGCAAAATGTTGGGCGGCGTCACTGCGGACGGGAATGTCTCCCTGGCGGCTGACGACGATGCGGACATCCTGTCCGTGGCCGGGAACATCGCAATCGCCAAGGGGTCTCAGGGCATAGGCGGGGCCGGATTCGGCGGGGCGGCTTCGATCATCATCACGGACAACACAGTGGAGTCGTATATCGGAAGCGGCAGCATTGTGACGGCCAAGGGGCTGGGAGACGACGGGATCGACGTGTACACCGGGGAAAAGGACGACGACGGCAACCGGCTCACGAAGAACATGGAAGGCGTATCCGTCACCGCCACCTCCTACGAGGACATCCTCAGCGTCGCAGCAGGCGGCACAGGGGCCCAGAGACTTGCCATCCAGGGAAGCGCCGCGATCCATACGCTCGATGAAAAGACAAGGGCCTATATCGGCTCAGGGGCTGAAGTCACGGCAGGCGAGCCGGGAGGGGCCGGGCAGAGCGTGAACATCCTCGCATCGGACGAAACCGATATCACCGGCATCGCCGGGACGGCCATGGGCAGCCTTCAGGGAGGCATCGGCGCGGGTGCCGACGTGGGCGTGATCTCGAAGAACACCCAGGCCTTTATCGGGAACAACGGTATCGTTGATGCGGCGGAGAACATCACAATCCAGGCATCGTCCAGGGAGGACATCAATTCCATCACCGGAACGGCAGCCGTCGGCTTAAAATGGGCCTTCGGCGGTGCAGCCTCTGTCTATGCCATAACCAATCAGACAAAGGCCTACATTGGCGGGGGCGACACCTCGACCACGAAAGTGCACGCAGACGGAAGTATCGTGATTTCCGCAGCAAATGAAACCGAGATCGACGGCATAGCCGGAAGCGGCGTCTTCGGCATGTCCGCAGGCATCGGGGCCTCTGCGGTCGTTGCGGTCATCGACAAGACGACCGAGGCCTCTGTCGGGAAAAACGCGACGGTGGCGGCCGACGGAAACCGTGATGCCGTAGAGGTCGCAACCGGCAGGTTCATCGTCCAGACGGATGACAACACCGGCGATGACTACAGCGTGGATTCATCGGATATGGCACACCTCAACATGGATATGGATACCGACATCGATACCACGCAGGTCGCTTCAGCCGAAACAAAGGAAATAACAGGGCTTGCAGTCACAGCCCTTTCGAAGGACGATGTGTCCGGCATCGCGGCAAGCGGCGGGGGGTCCGGGACTCTTGCGGTCAACCTGGCCGGATCTGTCACTGTCATCGGGAACAATACCTCGGCATTCATCGATCAGGGCGCAAAGATCAACGAGAATCAGGCATCTGCCGGCGACGGCCAGTCCGTACTCGTGGCTGCCGGAACGGATTTGCGACATCTGGGCATCGGCGCGGCCGTATCCATCGGCGGTCAGGTGGGCCTCGGGCCGGCGGCCGAGGTCATAGTGGTAGACAACAACACCAGGGCCTTCATCGGTAAATCCGCCCGGGTCAATGCGGCAGAGGACGTGGAGGTCATTGCCGAATCCACGCAGGACATCATGTCCATCGCAGGCGCAGGCGCTTTGGGCATAGGCGCGGTCGGGCTGGCAGGGGCCGTGCCGGTCATCTCCATCGATAACGAGACATTTGCGTATGTCGAGGGGACGGGGGACGGCGAGCAGGCAACCATGGTCGATGCGGACGGCAACATCGCCATATCGGCCGTCGACCGGACAGAGACCGACATCATCGCCGGCAGCGTGGCCGGCGGCCTTGTGGGGATCGGCGGAGCGGTCGGTGTGACGATCATCGAGAAGGATACCTCGGCCTTTGTCGGGAACAACGCCGTGGTCAACGCCAGGGGAAATTCATCCAGCTCCGTATCCACCTACTCAGGGATGGATGGTCAAGGCAACCTGACGAAAAAGGATGTGAAGGGACTTTCCGTTCAGGCACAATCCAGCGAGGACTTCTCCACGATCACGGGTGCTGGCGCAGGCGGATTTGCCGGTGTGGCAGGCGCGGTGGTGGTCAGCACCATCGACTCGAGTACATCGGCATACATCGGAAGCGGCGCGAAGGTGAACCAGGACAATGACGGCGCCAATGCCGAGCAGGACGTGAACGTTTCCGCGGTCAACACCGTAAGCGGCTTCGCCGTCTCGGGCAGCCTCGCGGGCGGTGCGGTGGGCCTTTCGGGCGGGCTGGGTTTTCATACGATACAGAACGATGTCTCCGCCTACCTGGGCGATCAGGCACAGGTCAAAGCAGCCAGGGACGTGGAGCTGACCGCCCTTTCGAACAAAGAGGCCGAAGGCTATGCCGTGAGCGCGGCAGGGGGCGCTGTGGGCCTGGCCGGGGGTGTCACGGTCCTGACCATCGGCGAGATGCCGGATGATGAGACGGTGCAAGACCTCGCCGCACAAGGGGGCAACGAGGAGTATACCAACCCGTCGGAGTATGCGAACGAACAGGCCAGGTACGACTTCATGGGCGAGGCACTGAGCGACACCTACGGCATGGACGCCATCAAGAGCGAGACGAGCCGGGCCGCATCGGCGGTGTCCGTTGCACCCGCGGCAGCGCCGGCGGGCACGTCGGCGTTCATCGGAAAGAGCGCTGTGGTCGAAGCCGGCAGGGACATCCGGATCGATGCCCGGGAGCGCATCGACGCTGACATGACCTCCGGAAGCGCCGCTGTCGGTCTTGCCAGCCTGGGGGGCGGCGTAGGGATAGCGAATGTCCGAAGCCAGGTCAGAGCCTACATCGACGATGATATCCCCGGTCACACCTCTTCCATCAATGCAGCAGGCAACATCGACATTTCTGCGAGCCTCGACGAAAAGACCCTCAACCAGGCCTTTGCCGGCGGCCTGTCCGCCTTTGTGAGTGTCTCGGGAGCGGTGAGCTACATAGACAACGACTATCTGGTCGATGCCCATATCGGCAAGAACGTGGCTATCAACCGTGCCGACACCGTTTCCGTGTCGGCACGGTCCAGCACGGACGACAAGGCCAGGAGCCTGGAAGGAACGATATCCGGCTTGCTGCCCATCGGCGTCTCCTATGCCGAGGTGGATTCGGACGGCTCGACATCGGCCTATGCAGATGACGGCGTCAGGATCGGAATATCGGACGAGGGGGCCGTGAACAGCCTCGACATCTCGGCCTCTGCAACCGGCAAGGCGGACACGGACTCCAAGCACCTGGCAGGCGGCATCATTGCAGGCGGATACAACGAAGCGGATTCCAGCGTCAATCCCACCGTAACGGCAGCCATCGGCCTGGACGCCCGGATCGCCCTCGAGCAGGATCTCATCGTCACATCGCAGGCGGACGTGAGCAGCACAGCATACACCTGGGGGGACAACTTCGGTGCGGTTGCGGTCGGAGCCGGCGTGGTTGAGGCTTCGGCAAAACCGGTGGTGAAGGCGTATATCGAGGGCGGCGAGGAATCAGCCGTCTCAGCCGGGGATACTATCTCCGTCAGGGCCTTCGGGAATCATGACCTCAGCGGCGTGGAGCTGGCGAGACTCATCAAGGCCGAAAACGACGCGGTCGGAGGGAGCCTTTTCGTAAGCTACGTCAGTCCGTCGGCAACCGCGACCAGCGACTGGACGGTCGGTGCGTATATCGGGGAGGACGCCGAGGTCGAAGCCGGGGGAGACCTTACGATCCTCGCCAAGAGCTATTCCGGAGAAGTCGTATCGGACGTGAACGGGAAATCGTACTCCCTGGCAGGCCTCGGGAACAACGTATCCTCAACCACGATCACCAACACCGTGAGCGCCCATGTGGACGAAGATGTTTCCCTCTCTGCAGAATCCATAGACGTAAACGCCCGGGGAAAGAGCGATGCATATGCGACGACATACGGAGGCTCCGGAGGCATCATCGCGGGGGCATCGGCCAGCGCCGGCACGAATGTGACGAACACGGTGAGCGCCTATCTGGCGGGGAACGATGATGAGGCGGCACAGATAAGCGCCGATGAAGACATCTCGGTCACCGCATCATCCGATGTCATCTTCAACGCCCATGGAGACAGCACCGGCTACGGGTTTGTGGGGAGCAACGGCGCAAGGACCGGCAACACGGTTGCCTCGACCACACAAGCGTACCTCGGGCAGGACGCTGACATCCTGGCAGGGAACGACATCCTCGTGGATGCGACCAACCGCGTTGAAAAGCCCTTTATCGGCGCCAACCTGAGCGCGGGCTCCGGAGGGTTCTGGGGCGGGCCTGCAGGAGACAGTGCAACGATCATCACGAATATGGCAGAGGCCTATGCTGCTGATAACAGCAGGATAGAAGCGGGCAATGATCTCACCCTCTCAGCCGCGAACGATGTATCCGCCTATGACAAAGCAATCCTGTCATCGGGCGGGGCGATCGCCGTAGCAGACGTCCATTCCACCATCATCAACACCAATACCGCCCAAACCTCGATTGGAGAGAACACGCAAATTCTTGCCGGGAACGACGTCAACCTGCATTCGCAGACAAAGGCAAACGTCGAGGCAGTGACCTATACCGAGGGCTTCGGCCTGGGTGCATCTGCAGATGGAAAGGCTACCGTGAACCTCACCGCGGATAACGACACGAGTGTCGGTGCCAATGCGAAGATCAGGGCAGGCAATAACATCAACGTCTTTGCCGGGAAAGACCCGGACGGGATGCAGAACAACCTGCGCGCGAGGGCGGAGGCAAGGTCATTCTCCGCCGGCGGCATCCCCTTCAGCAGTGTCGAGGCCTATGCCTATCTGAACGATTACAACGACGTGCTGGTCGATTCCGGCGCCGATCTGAAGGCGGGCGGAGACATCAATGCAGGGGCCTTCAAGGGGTTGACCTACACGGAAGGGTACGCGCGGGCGAAGCTGAGGACATACGCCCTCTTCGGCATTCCCATTACCTGGTACAACAACGGCTCGCGCGCGAGCGTTTCTCAATACCGTGATTCCGTCACCATCGAAGGCGCTCTCGAAAGCGGAATAAACCACCAACGCACCCTCCACATCGACGCTGCCGGGAATGTCACGGGCAACATCCCGGTGGAATTCACCGCGGATATCGACGGGGCGGCGGAACTCCAGGCAAGGATCGATGCGCTGGACGATCAGATCAATAGCGAAGAGACGGATGCGAATGTGAAAATCATCCTGGCCCAGGAAAGGTCCCAGCTCGAGGCGAGGCTTCAGGAAATCATCGACAGGCGCAGCGATCCTGACGACCCTGACCCGGACTATGGTTTCTTCGACCGTTTTTCGCTGGATGATGCGATCGTCGGCTCCGGCGACATCAACATCACCGGGACATTGAAGGGTGGCGGCACCCTGAAATCCCCCGGAAACGACTTCATGATCCTGATCCAGAACGGGTCGCTCGCCCATCTCGAGCTGGGCGACCTCGAGATCCCCGAGGGCTTGAGCGGCAATATAACGCTGAACAACCGGACGATCACCTCCCACGGCACCGTGCATATCGATCCGGGCCGCAACCTCGGCAGTCGGATCATTGTCGAGAACCTCTATGACCCCGATGTGCCCGGAGCGGATGGAAGTGTCTGGTCGGATATGGTCTTGAGAGGTGACATCACGAACATTGAGGGGACGATAGATATCATCAACGCAAGCGGCAGCATTGAATGCCTGGGCGACATCACCGGCGATGAGGTGAGCATATTCGCGGCCCGCGAGTTCGCCCAGAGCTATACACCCGGTGTGTGGCATTCACCGGATTCCCACATATCCGGAGGGAGCATCTCGATCAGCGGGCAGATCCTCAACATCAGGGGAACGATCCAGAGCGGGATCCCTATCCGGACGATTACCATCCCGGAATTCGATCCCGCCTCCCTTGTGGAGGGAGCGGACGGAAAGAAGCTGATCCCCACGACCGGCGACAGCAACATCAAGGCATACTGGGACGATGAGAACCAGTGCATCCAGCTCGTGAACGTGAAGATTACGGGAGGAAACATCACCCTGGCAGGCGAGATCGTGAGCACCGGCGGCGGCAAGCTGAAGGTCATCGACGGATACGGCGAGATTGAGGTGACCAACCACTCCTCGCAGGACCTCGTCATCAACAGGCTCGACACGGGCAACCGGATCAGCGGCATGATCAAGATCACGGACACGGGCAAGCTCGATGACCAGGGCAACCCCCTGGTCACGGAGATCACCGGCGTAAACGGGGACCTCAGTGTTACCCAATATCGCACCCGGTGGGATGAGGAGAACAGCCGGGTCGTGGTGGTCGAGAACAGCATGATATCGGATCGCGTGGATGGCAGAACGACGCAATATGAGCCCAGAGAAGGGGCACGGTTCCTCGATCTCGGCGCAGGCCAGGCGATTTCCAACAGCAGAGTCTTGAATCCCTTGGAACAGCAAGTGCTCTATTTCTTCGGTCAGCAGGGGGATCATGCGATCGACATCGAATTCATGGGAAGCGACCGGTCGCGCTTAGACGTGACCAGCACGGGTGCCGCCGACATTCTTCTCAACGACCGCATCGTGAACCGAAACGGGGACGTGTCTATCAGCAGCGGCCAGGGAAGCATCTTTAGCCTCAACGAATCAGCCTGGGTCTCGGGGACGAACATCACCCTGTCAGCGCCAGAGGGAGAGATTGGCAATGCCTCACAGGCCATACACATCGACACGAAGGGCGGCGTGCTGAGAACAGAGGCCGAAGGGCTGATCAACATCGCAGAGGTGGAAGGCGACCTCGTCATCGAGTCCCTGAACACCCGAGGCAACGCCCTGATTACCGCGGACGGGTCCATTTACGATCTTCAGGGAGCTCATGCTTCCATCATTGCGAAAGACATTACCCTTACCTCGGAAAACGGCGGGATTGGTTCAGTAGACAAAGGCCTCACGCTCGATTCCCTGGACGGGGTCCTCACAGCCAGGGCCAAGGATGGCATCTACCTCACGGAAACCAACGGGACAATGCGGGTGAACCGTGTAGCGAGCGCAGATGGAGACGTCACCCTGATTGCAGACGGCTCGATCGAAGACTACAATTTTCCTGAGGCTGACGAAGATACCATTGAACAGCTCGCCGATGCCAAGAACGATCTGAATCTCGGCAGTGAGGCCAAAGTCCAGGAGGCGATAGCTGCCTACAAACAGCAGAAGAAAACCGAATACCAGGCCGAACACCGGATTTCAGACAACGGTACGCCGTTCGAGCCGAACGATGACACCTATGACAGCACCTATGATCCAGACTGGGAATATATCCTCACAGAGGACGAAGAATTGGCCTTTGCCGAAAGCGTGTGGCGGGACGAGGATCTCATTAATGCAAAGAACATCCTGACCCTGCCCGGGGACATCACGGTCGACGAAGAGGCCAATGTCTCTGGCCGGAACATCACCCTGATCAGCAACGCGAACATCGGCTCCTATGGCGGTACCGTAATCATCGACAAGGCAGACATCGCCTCCGGAAACGTGACGCCCGAGGAGAGAGCGCTGCTCGTGCGCGCGGAGAAGGGCGAGGCTGCATACGATGAGCAGGGCAATGTCGTCGTTTCGCTGAACAAAGACCTCAACATCGAGGCATCAGGGAGGATCGACATCCGTGCCGGCGGCTACGTCTATCTGGATGTCGTCGATACCGCCGAAGACCATCCGCTGCATCTCAAGGCCGGCGCCGGCGGGCGGGTCGATATTGCTGCAGCGGGAGGCGACCTCGTCATTGAATCCTTGAGCACCCGAGGCGATGCCCTGATCCACGCAGACGGTTCCATTAACGATCTTCAGAGAATAAGCGCCACGATTACCGCAAAAGACATCACCCTTGTCTCGGAAAACGGCGGGATCGGTTCAGCGGACAACGACCTCACGCTCAACTCCCTGGACGGAGTCCTCACAGCCAGGGCAAAAGATGGCATCTACCTCACGGAAACCAGCAAGACAATGCGGGTGAACCGTGTAGCGAGCGCGGATGGAGACGTCGCCCTGATTGCAGACGGTTCGATCGAAGACTCCAATACCAGCGGCATGACTGGTGAAGAAGCCAATGTCTCGGGCCGGAACATCACCCTGATCAGCAAAGCGAACATCGGCGCCCCTGACGGAAATGGATCTGCCGAAGAGACCGCATCTAATGATTTCGATGTTGAGGTCTCAGGGAGAATCGATCTCCAGGCCTGGGGCGGTATGCATCTCGATGTCTTCCATACAGCCGAAGACCTTCCATTGCATCTCAAGGCCGGCGCCGGAGGGCGGGTCGATATTGCTGCAGCGGGAGGCGATCTCGTCATCGAATCCTTGAGCACCCGCGGCGATGCCCTGATCACCGCAGACGGTTCTATTTACGATCTTCAAGGCGCTCATGCTTCCATCATTGCAAAAGACATCACCCTTGTCTCGGAAAACGGCGGGATCGGCACGGCAGACAACGACCTCACGCTCGACTCCCTGGACGGAGTCCTCACAGCCAGGGCAAAAGATGGCATCTACCTCACGGAAACGAATGGAACGATGCGGGTGAACCGTGTAGCGGGTGCGGATGGAGACGTCGCCCTGATTGTGGACGGCTCGATCGAAGACTTCAATACCAGCGGCATGACCGGTGAAGAGGCCAATGTCTCGGGCCGGAACATCACCCTGATCAGCAATTTGAACATCGGCGCCACTGACGGGAACGCAATCACGGGCGAAGCCGGTACCACCGCTCAAGAATTCCGCGTGGAAACATCGGGGAGGATCGACATCCGGGCGGACGGATGTGTCAATCTCAACGCCCTCCACACCGCTGCGGACAGGCCGCTTCAACTGAGTGTGAGCGGCAGAACCGGCCAAATGGCCGATTCAGTTGATATCTCGGCCGCATCCGGACACTCAATACTCTTCGACACACTCTTTGCCCGCGAAGCAGAGATCGATGCTGAAGGCAATCTCGGCATCTCCCGCGCGCTCATCGATCAAAGGGCGCGGTTTACAGACCAACACTACAGCGTGGTCGTGAACAATGCACCCAGTGCCCTGGAGGATGCCGATATTCAGCTGTGTGCAAAGGGTAAGGAGTTCGAGCTCTTTTTCCCTGTGCAGGGCAATACCTTCCAGACAAACGCGCATGTGGTACACCTCCAGGATGATATCATCATCAGCGGATTCAACCCGGAAAGCAGTATCACCCGATTGTTGCCCAAGCTCCTCCTCTGTGCGGAACCGCAGGGAGATGACAGCGCCGGCGCAGATGAGGCCTCTTCGTCTCGGCGTTCCGCTTTGGTGCAGAGAACAGTTGATTACGATTCAGGCATGCTAGGCGTCGATGACGAAAATATCATCGTGGATGAAGAAGACGGGACGATTGAATGGGAGTAAACCGGGTCCGCTGTTTCCGGCGTTGATCAGACGGGAAAGGGCTTAAATAAAGAGGGCATGAGAAAATTTTTCGTGATACTGCTGGGGCTTGGTTTCTTTCTCCCGGGCGCGCATATCGAAGCACAGAGTGTCGACCCGGGCGCTGTGCGGGAGCGCGGGAAGGAAATGCAGGAATACTACCGCCTCGAGGAGACGCTGCGCGAACGGGAAAAACCTGCTCCCGAGGAAGGCCGGATAGAGGACAAGACAAAAGAGGCTCCCGAGCCGGGCCTGAGGGCCGAGGAACAGACGATCTTCGTAAGCCGGATCGAGACAAGCCGTTCAGAGGTGCTCTCCCAAGAGGAGATCCAGGGTATCACAGGGGAATACGAGGGGAAGAGCTTACGTATCACAGACCTCTTCGAGGTCATCCGCCGCATAAACGAGCTCTATGCCCGGAAGTCTGTTGCCGCACGGGCGGTGCTGCCTCCTCAGAAGGTGGAAAAGGGTGTCGTCAGGATCGAGCTGATCGAGGGCCGGGTCGGAAACATCGCGGTGGAGGACAACAGGTATACGAGAGATTCGTTTTTTACCAATCGTACGACCTTAAAGAGCGGGGATATTGTCAGACTTGACGAGCTTGAGAGAAGTCTCGTTTTCATCAACACCACCAGCTATGTAGACGCCCGGGCCGAGCTCAGGCCCGGCGGCGCTCCAGGCACGACCGACTGCATCATCAAAGTCAGGGAGCCTGAAAACTATCGGGCAGCCCTTTTTTCGGACAATGCCGGCAACGATACGGTCGGCCTGTACCGTTTTGGAATGATGCTTGGAAACAGGAGCCTCTTCGGCTACCGGGACAGCCTTTTCCTCAACGCCTTCTTCACGAAGAAGAAGGGCACGGTCGCGGGATCGGCCGCCTACAGCCTTCCGGTGGGCGCCCTCGGGACCAGGCTGGGATTGTCCTATGAATACAATCAGATAGAGATCATCTCAGGCCCGTATAAGGTCCTGGATATCACCGGTGAATCTTCCGAGGCGGGCATCGACCTGAGTCATCCGTTCATAGTGGATCCCGCCTTCAGGCTGAACGGGTTTACAGGGTTCCATTTCGAAGGGTCCTCCACAGATTTCGACGGCGAGACACTGTTCAGTACCAGGATCAGGACAATGAATGCGGGCTTCGACATCCAGACGATCGATGCAGGAGGCTCTTGGTTCACCCAGCACAGGTTCACGCAAGGGGTCCATGCATTCGGCGGAGATGTCGAGTTTCTCCGGTACAACCCTTCCCTTCTGCGTCAGCAGATCCTTGCAGATGACTTGATGTTCATATTCAGGGTCAACGCCCAGCTCACGAGAAAAGAGAATCTCCCGCCTTCCGAGCAGTTCCAGATCGGCGGGGCGGCATCCGTTCGGGGATATCCCGAAGGGTTCCTCATCGGCGACAAAGGATATCTGGTCAATGCAGAACTCCACTTCCCATTGCCTTTTACGGAAACCGGGGTCCTGGGCACAGGTGCCGGAGACAGGCTCAGGGGGATCGTCTTCGTGGACCACGGCGGGGCCTTTCCTTACAAGCCGGGCGGCGGGTCCATGACCCACCGCGACTACATTACGGGCGCGGGCCTCGGCCTGATAACGAATGTGTACGGGTTCCTCACCGCAAGGGTGAGCCTGGGAATACCCATAACCAACCGAGGCAGCGTGGAGGACAAGTACCTGTTGCATTTTCATATCCAGGCGGACCTCTTCTGAGAAAGAATATCTGAACGATATCCAGGCGGCTATGACCCATGCGCAATGCCGGCCGATAGTGTTTATTCTGATGTTGCATTTCAGACTTTTCTGCTGATATATTCATTTATCGGCATGGGCACATCGTTTACGCAGGTAGAATCGGTTCCGGCAGATCGTTCCATTGCCGTCGTTGTCATTGTCCGGCTTTTTTAGACCTGCTTGGAGTTTCCTGCATTGTGTTTCGGATGGGCTTTGGTCTGAACAGCCCGTTGATCCGAGGAAAAGCAGATGACAATAAAACAGGAAATACGGCACATACACCAGCCGGTAATGAACGTAGCGCGGAAGGACTTTACCCAGCTGAGGAAAGACCTCACCGTGCAGCAGGCCCTGGAGGCAATCCGCGGAGAGGAACTGGGCGAGAAGATCGTCTACTTTTATGTAGTTGATGAAAACGACGTTCTGGTCGGGGTCCTGCCTACCCGCAGACTGCTCGGCGCCCAGCCCGATCAGAGGATTTCCGATCTCATGGTCACCAATGTGGTGACTGTTCCGGAAACCGCAACCGTGCTGGATGTGTGCGAGCTGTTCGTTGTGTACAAGTTCCTGGCGTTTCCGGTCGTGGACGACCGGCACAGGATCACAGGGATCGTAGATGTGGGTTTCTTCACCGAAGAGGTCTTCGACATCGCGGAAAAAGAGCGCATAGACGAGCTGTTCGAAACCATAGGCTTTCATATCTCCCAGGTCAAGGACGCTACCCCGGTGCGTGCGTTCCGCTTCCGGTTTCCGTGGCTCATCGCCACCATCACAGGAGGCTCCATCGCCGCGGTCCTGGCAGGGTTCTTCGAGGTGACCATTGCCCGGAGCATCATCCTGGCGTTCTTCCTGACACTGGTGCTGGGGTTGGGTGAGGGGGTCGCCACGCAGTCCATGACGGTCACGATCCAGAAACTGCGCCATACAGAGCCGACATTCGCATGGTATTCCCGTATGTTCCTCTACGAGTTCGGCACTGCCTTTCTGCTGGGCGCCGCGAGCGGGACGATCGTGGGGCTCATCATATTACTGTGGGATGGGGCATTTCTCGCAGCCTTCTCGGTGGGATCGAGCATCCTGCTGGCGATCTGCTCCGCATGCATCCTAGGCTTGAGTGTGCCGACTCTCCTGCACCGGTTCAACCTCGATCCCAAGATATCCGCCGGCCCGGTCACACTCGCCCTGGCAGATATCTTCACCCTGCTGTTCTATTTCGGGGTTGCGACCCTGCTCCTGTAGACACCTCCAAAGGCAGGGTCCGGGAGGTGTTTCCCGACTCTTACCCTTACCCTGTCACGGCCTTTGAACGATCCTCTTCCGCAGCTCCCGGGCCAGGTCTTCGAGGATATCGTCGAACTGCCGCCTCATGTCGATCATGTTCTGACGCATTCTGAGGATAACCTCGACCCCGGGAAGGTTGATGTCCATCTCCTCGATGAGGATCCTGGCGACCCGGATCTTGTCGATCTCCCGGCCCGGGAGCAGCTTCTCCCTTCCGGTTTCATCCGTGATCAGGGTGATGATATCCTCCTGTTCGAGTGTGGTGACGAGCTTTTGGTCGACGTGCAGGATCTCGATCACTTCCTTGATGGTCCAGGCATCCTTTTCCATGCGTTTTCTCCTGCGAGGGCATTTCAGGAAAGCCGTATTCCCGCACCCCAGCGGCGGCCGCTGACTGGAGAGAGGCTCTTGCACCACCTGATCACGCCGGTGCTCTCATTGATCTCACTGTACCGGAACTCTTCGGTTGCTTCCTCCAGGAGATGGATCCGGACCCTCTCGCCCGGCCTCATGCAACAGTCGCACTCGATGTACACCCCGTTTTCACAGCCATTGCGAATGGTTGCCTCGAAATAATCGACTCCCCGGGTGGCGAGGCACCTGAGCTTCAGGGGAATCCGTTCTGCGCTCCGCCTCTTTCTTTCTCTTCCTTCTTCAGGCGGCATCATCACTCTCCCCGATCGGGCACATTGGACACTGCATCTACCGAAAACGGACGCACCATAAGAATTATAGTAGAGGGAGGGCAAAAGGTGTCAAACCGGCCCGTCGGCATACATTCCCGTCATCGGCTTGTCACGCCCGCTCTTTCGTCCTATGGTTCAAATCCGGCTGTTCTTTGCCAAAATAGCAGGCCCCGGCATAAACTATCCCGAAGCCCTCCGCTTGTGCAAAGAGGCCGGAGGGGTGATCCTGCCGCACTCCTTGTCCTTTTCCTTTGATCCTCACCATACGAGAAGCCTCACCGCCACCAGGAAGAGGAAGCCCGCGACGAACATGCGGAAATAGTTCTGGGGCAGCCTATCCAGGAACTTCCGGGCGAGCCAGGCGCCTGCGAACGAGACAGGGATGCACAGGATGAGGGCCGCGAGCAGGGAGTTCCCAAGCTCGATACCGCCCAGCAGATATTGGGAAA
Source organism: Candidatus Phosphitivorax anaerolimi (assembly GCA_001896555.1). Taxonomy (GTDB): domain Bacteria; phylum Desulfobacterota; class Desulfomonilia; order UBA1062; family UBA1062; genus Phosphitivorax; species Phosphitivorax anaerolimi. Next base: position 18,410 of record MPOS01000042.1, on the reverse strand, counting down.
TCCTCGTGATGTCTATGAAGAAGGCAATGACTCCCGAGGTGAAGATGTAGACGTCCTTGGGAAGGTCGTATGCAGCGAGGAAGGCTCCCCGTACCGCCCCTCCCACACCGAACAATCCGGCCGACAGCCCCGACAGAGTGCCGCCTGCCACGGCTGTGGCCTGATTCCTCGGCAAGGACCACTTCCGGTTGGTGAACAGGAATCCCACATAGATCAGCAGAAAGAGGCCCAGGATTCTCTCCAGGGGAAGATCCCTTACTTCCAGCGCCAGGGCAGCGCCCGCGAAGCTCGCCGCGATCCCCGGAATTCCGAAAGCCAGAATGAGCCTCCATGCTGTTCCTTTCCGGAAGAGGAGCATCTTCCAGACATCGCCGAAGAAATGGATGACCCCGACAAACAGAAGCGTGACCGGCAGGGGAGTGAAAACCGCGAGCACGGGGACCATGATGGTTGACGTGCCGAATCCCGTGGAGGTACCCACAGCCGAGGCTATCAGGGTAAGGACAACGAGCAGAACAATCTCTGTCACATCGATGCCCCCTTTTATAAAAAGCATGGCCCGGCACCGGCGCCCACTTTCCCAAGTCCTTTCATAAAACTGAGTTTAAGAAGGATGAATCAGACTCCGCGAGGGGTTCCTGCATTGCCTTCGATTGCCGGAAGCAGAATGGAAAAGGTGGCACCCCTTCCCGGCCTGCTCCATGCGGTGATGGCTCCCTGGTGGTCCATGACAATCCTGCGTGCGATGGCCAACCCCATACCAGTGCCTCCGGCCCGTTTCCAGGTGGTGAAAAGGGGTTCGAAGGCGCAGTTCAGGGTCTCATCGTCCATACCCTCCCCGGTGTCGCGCACCATGATGCGAACATACACACCCGGTGCGAGATCGGGAGAGATTCGCAAGGCATCTTCCTCGTTCAGGAATGACCTGGCCACGTTCACGTCCAGCAGTCCCCCTTTCGACCGCATGGCATGTCCGGCGTTTTCACCCAAGTTTATGAGAACCTGTTTGATCTGAACGGGGTCGGCCATGGCTCGTGGCAAACCCTCACTGATTCGCCGGTGTATCTCGATCGTGCTGGGCAGGGCCGACCGCAGGAAGGCAAGTGCCTCTGTTACGATGGAGGCTATGTCTACGGGCCGCTTCTCCCGCACCTGCCTCCGGCTGAAGGCGACGATCTGCTTCACCAGGTCGTTCCCCAGAAGGGCTGCCTGCTTCGTTTCCTCCAGCATGGGATGAAGGTGCGAATCTTTGTCGATATCATCAAGGACGGTTTCCGTGTTGAGCACGATGGGTGTAAAGATGTTCTTGAGTTCATGAGCGATGCCGCCCGCCAGCCTGCCCAATGCCTCTATTTTCTGGACCTCGGTCATCTGCTCATGGAGCCTCGCCTCCTGAGTCATGTCGTGCACGAGGGCCACATAGTTGATCACCGCCCCTTCCTCGTCCCAAACAGGCGATACGGTCAGGTCCACCTCCATGATCGCTCCCGATTTCCGCCTTCTCTTCCGGTGGCCGGTCCATGGCTCCTGCTCATCAGTGATCCGGGCCAGGATATCCCGGTAATCATCACCCATGAAATACTCGCCCAGAGAGACGATGTGCCTGCCGACCAGCTCGTCCCGATGATAACCGCTGAACCGTTCGAAGGCCGGGTTCACATACTCTATGACCAGCTCCGGGCTGATCAGCACGATGCCCTCCCCTGCCTGCTCAACAGCGGAGGCAAGGCGGATGGTGTCGTGCCTCATCTTCTTCTCCAGCCTTGCATGAGCCTCTCTGAGCTGTTCCTGCGCATGTTTGAGCTCGGTGATGTCGCTGAAGATGACGAACGCGCCCGCCGGTTTATCCCCTCCGGGCAAAAGCCGGGGAATATTATCCACAGAAGCCCACCGCTGTTGTCCGAGCCTGGGATGGCGGAAGCCTATGACCCGGTTTCGGATAGGGTTTTCCTTCACGAACGCTTGATCCCGGACCGGGTTCTTCAGGCACTGGAGGTCTTCTTCGCAATGGAACTCCGGGAACCGGGAAAAGATCTCGTGCAGGCTCAGGCCGCACATCTCCCCCAGCTCCAGACCCGTGATCTCCTCTGCGGCCGGGTTCGCGGCCACGACCCTGTTTCCCTGGTCGAACTCCACGACCCCCTGGTTCATGGTGTCGTGGAGGAGCCGGTAGCGCTCCTCGGAGTTCCTCAGGGCGTTCAGGGTCTCCTTGAGCTCCGTGATGTTCTGCAGAACGATATTGACCCCTGCCGTCTTTCCCTCACTGTCCGCCACGGGGAGGTAGTGGCTGATCCACGTGCGGGCAGGCCCTCCGTAGGTTCCGGGGGGAGACTCGAGCTCCACGCCGAACCGCGGCCGACCCGATTCCACGACCGAGCGCGAGACCTGCTCTATCCGGTGTGCAAACACGGGCACGACCTCTCTCAACGGGCGGCCCGCGATTTCCGCGGCGGAAGAGCCGAACATCGCGGCGAGAGACCCATTGATCATCGCCACGTGCATTTCCGTATCGAGGATGCACATCCCCACGGGCAGAGAGTCGTAGATTCCCTCCAGGGCCAGCCTCGCCCTCCTCTCCTCATTGCAGGCCTTTTCCTCGGCATTCTTCCTGACCGTGACATCCTCGAGAAAGAGATCAACGTCCTTTCCCCGGCGCAGGCACCGGTAGGAGATCCAGCGGGGGGAAGGCCCCTGCCAGAGAAATTCTCCCGTGACCGGGGCGGATCTTCTCAGGGCCTGTCGGCATCCTTCGAGAATCCTTCCGGCGAGCATGCCGGGGACCTCGCGATCAAAGGGTCTGTCTTGAAGCTCGTGCCTTGTCTTCTGCAACAAACCGGCGGCCCTGTCGCTCACATAGGTGATCAGAAAGCCGCTGTCCAGACGGACAGTCCCGATGCCCAGGGCATCCAGAACCTCTTCTGCACCTGATGTCGCGTGCAGAGCCTTGTGTGTTCCTCGCTTCCCCTGTTCCTCTGTTGTCTGCATGGTCCCGCCATGAGTGAACCGGTTGTCCCCGTATATGCGCTCCGCAAACCCGGCTTCTTTTCAGCCGCCCATCTCACCCATGCCGCGCGGGTGACACCCTCCTGCTGGGCGCGGCAAGGTCACGGACAGCCGACAAGCAGTTTTCACAAAGGCTCAGGAGCCGGTCACAGGACATTCCCGATAAGATACCGTGCCGTTACCCGATAGATCGTCTCCGGGTATTTTTCGAGACATCTCCGGCAAGCCCGGCACAGCCAGACGGGCCCCTGCCGACGCGCGTCCCACAGGCTGATCGTCTCACCGCACATATCGCACTGACACACGATGCCCGGACCTTCTTCGATCATTTCTCCGGGCGAGGGTGGAAAATAAAACCTGACACCTGCTCCATAGAGACGGAGTCTCCCGATCTTGCGCTGTCTGGACCACCGGATCGTGCCGTTGGAGTCGTAGAGATGAGCACACTCCAGGACCCTGGGCACCTCCTGGATGAGACGGATATGCACCGGTTCTCCCGGCCGGAGTTCCTGGTCTGTTTCCAGATAGATTCCCTCTTCGGATACGTTATAGAGCGTTGCCTCGCAGGGAAAGACCCTGCCGCGGGCCGTGCACTCCACCTCAAGGGGAATCCTGCAGTCCTTTCGTGCATGTGTCCGGTGTTCGCTGATCTGTCCCATCATGTGCTCCTATCTTCTCTCGATGCTGTGGCCCCTTTTGTGAATACACGGATCGGTCTCCTTAAGACACATAGGATTGTAGTATGGACGGGATTCGGCAAATCAAGGGGCAAAGTGGAAAAATATTTCTCCTGTGCGCTCCCGCGGACGTCCTGTTTCCATCCGGGTGAGTCCTTACCCGGCCGAACTGTTGCAGGGCGCCGGAGAAACGCTACTCTGCGGCGGCCTTGAACAGGGCGCCCGATATCATGGGCCAGTTGCTGTTCAGGATCATATAGCGGGGGAGCTCGTAGGGGTCCTGATTCGAGCCCAGGGGAGCGAGAACCCGGCCCCACCGGATGGTGAATGCGCACTCGTAGCCCTCCTCCTTGAGCAGTCTCTTGGCAATGTCCGAGCGGACGCCGCTCGGATAGACGAACGAGGTCACCTCCACGCCCAGCCTCTCTTCCAGGGTCTTCTTCGAGAGCCTGATTTCCTTGACAAAGGCCTTGCTGTCCTCTTCGTAAAACTTCCGGCTCAGGAGCAGGTGATAGTAACCGTGACCGGCGATGTCGCAGCCGGCCCGGGAGAGCTCTTTGAGCTGATCCCAGGTCAGCGCATAGGATTTTTTGCCGATGATGTTCGGGTAGATGCCCAGGACAGGCCTGATGCCCCGCGGCTCGAACACCTGGCGATAGGCCTGGTACACGCTCTGGTTGCCGTCGTCCACGACGACGAGCACGTTCTTCCTGCCCGTGATCGTCCCCTCGCGCAGATCTGCGTAGGTCACGAAGCGGAATCCCTTGCCCGCGAGCTCGTCCATCTGCGAACCGAGCTCCTTTAGAGAGACATCGTAGTCGAACCGCCCGTTGCCGTGGAATGAATGGTAGCACAGGACGAATACCTGATCGTCTGCTGCGCGGGCCTCGGCCCATCCGTCAATGCCGAAGAGGATCATCAGCATCACGGCCCAGAAACACGTACGCGCCTTCTTCTTCATGGCGAAAAACTCCGATTCATGGTGAAAAACCCTGATACGACTGCAGCCTTCACATGTCCATCATATATCCGAACCCGGGCGGCTCCGCCAGATAAAATTCTTCAGCCCTTGCCGTACAAGATTTCACGTACACCCCTTCCACGCGTCAGCCTCAAGGAGATCACAGGTCCTGCCGCTTCAGGTACATGCCATTGATCAGGCCTTCCGGGGCGATCTGCGGTGAATCGAGCCATCAGAGAAATTGAGGGAATATCAGGGGATATCCCGATACCGCACCCTCGACCACTCCTGCGCAGCGGCCTGCACCGGATCCCACGGGCCGCTCAGGGGCGGGGCGTAGGAAAGATCGAGGCCGCTTATCCCGTCAACGGGCATTTCATGATACAGCGCGGCGGCCAGGACATCGATTCTCTTGGATATCTCGCTGCCGTACGGGCCGAGGATCTGGGCGCCGAGCAGTCGCCCGGTCTCCCGGTCGCCCGTGATCCGGATGTTGAGCCGTCCTGCGCCGGGGTAGTACGCCTTGTGGTCCCATGCGGCATATCCGATGCTCAGGGGAGCAAACCCGGCGGCTTTTGCCTCTGAGTCGCGCAATCCGGTCCGCGCGGCAACCAGGTCGAAGATCTTCACCGCCTGGGTGCCGAGCGAGCCCGGGAACACCGCGTCACCGCCGGCAGCGTTCTCGCCTGCGGTATATCCCTGCTTGTGCGCGGTGGTTCCCAGCGGCAGGTATTGGTATTGTCCGAGCACGCGGTGCCATGTCTGCACGCAGTCGCCGGCCGCAAAGACATGCGGCACGCCGGTCTGCATCCTCCTGTTCACCCTGATGGCCCCGAATTCACCGATCTCGACACCGGCCAAAGCCGCCAGGCCCGTGTTCGGCCTTGCCCCGGCCGCCACGAGCACCAGGTCGGCATCCAGGGAGAAGCCCTGATCGCCGATCACCCTCAGGCGTTCTCCGATGGGCTCAACCGCCCTCACCGGCATCCCGGTCGCCACCTGCACGCTGTGGCGCTCCAGGCCCTCGCGCACCTGAACCCCCAGCTCGGGATCGACCGTGGTGAGGATGGTGTCCGCATACTCGACCACGGTCACGCGCATGCCCCGGCGCGTGAAGGCATCGGCCATCTCCAGGCCGATATACCCGCCGCCGATGATCGCCGCATGCACGGGCCTGTTTTCCTCCAGAAAGGTCTTCAGCGCGATGCTGTCTTCGACCCACCGGAGAAAAAACACCCCGGGCTGGTCAATGCCCTGGATATCCGGCCTTACGGACATTGCGCCCGTTCCGATGACGAGTTCGTCATAGCCGAGCGAAACCGCGCGTCCCTCCGGTGAGGTCACCAGGACGATCCGCCGGTCCGGGTCGATCGCTTCGGCCCGGTGCCCGAGCAGGAGCCGGATGCCGGTCTGCTCGATCTCCGAGACGCTCCGGTGCGCCAGCATGCGCCAGTCGGGCGTCTCGCCGCTGATGTAAAAGGGGAGACCGCAGATACTGAAGTTGGGGAACTTATCGGCGACGACCATGGTGACCTCGAGGCGCGGATCGATCTCCCGGGCCCTCAGGCCCGCGCTGACGCCGGCATCGCTGCCGCCGATGATCAGTAGTCTTTTCATAACATCTCCACGTTCTAATCCGGCCCTGCAACACACCCCCGGAAGTGCACCCGCTACCGGCATGCATTCTCTCCCTTCGATCAGTACAGGAAGAGGTCCACGGCGTACCCGGCAATGACCGCGATCAGAAACACATTGATCATGAATGCGATTAAAAGCCTTTTCCTGAACATGGAGCCCAGGATGATCATCTCGGGGATGCTCGCCCCGGCCCCGCATATGATGAGCGCGAGCACCGTGCCCGATCCCATGCCCTTCCCCACCAGTGCGGCGCTTATGGGGATGATGGTCTCGGCCCTGATGTACATGGGGATGCCTGCAATGGCGGCAATGGGGATGGCCCAGGGATTGCCCGGCCCTGCCAGCCGGACGACCAGGTCCTTCGGAAAGAAGCCATAGATGAAGGCGCCGATGCCCGCCCCGAGCAGCAGATACCAGAATACGCCCTTGAACGTGTCGATCGCGGACGATAAAGCGTTTTTCATCTTTTCTCTGAAAGATACTTGCGTTGATTTCACAGAACCTCTGTCTGCGCTGAAATCCGCAGTGCAGCACGATGACTGCGCGGTTTTCAAGCCCGCGATTTCGGGCTCACAGGAGCAGCAGGCGCCGGACGACTGGTGACTCGGCAGGGTGATCAGGGCTGGCTGCTCGCCCGACGGAGCGCAGCATCCAGCGGAGGGCATGATCTTGAGGAGATCGTTCCTGCCCCCGGCCTCTGTGCTGCAGCAGGCTGTCTGAATGCTTCCCAGGGGCTTGACCTGCCGTTCCATGCCGAGCCGCGACAGCAGGGCCGCTGCAGTCATGGAGCCGAGGAAAGTGACAGCGGCATACACTGCAGTGATCTTCAGACCGAACAGCGTGAGCAGAAGCGCAATAATCACCGGGTTGAGAACCGGCGAGGAAAAGAGAAACGCCATGGTGGGTCCGAAAGGCACGCCTCCCCGGAGCAGTCCGACCGTTATGGGGACCGTGGAACAGGAGCAGAATGGGGTGAGGGCGCCGAGGCCCGAGCCCAGGATATACTGCATCAGGGTGAGCTTGCCCGACAGATACTCCCGTACGCGCGAGGGCGGCAGATACTCCATCAGCACCCCGATGAGAAAAGAAACAGCCAGAAAGATGATCACGAGCTCCCCGGCAATGATCAGAAAGAATTTGCCGGCAGCGATGAAACTATTTATTCCGAACATCTGAAAACCCCCTTTCTCAGTGTGTGAGGAAATAATCAAGCCACGATCGCGACAGCAGGAGACATGCACGGTTGTCAGGTCCTTGCCGGCACCAGGAGCAGCGGGACCTCGGTTCGTCTCGACACGGAGTGGCTCACGCTTCCGAGAAAGATCTCTCCGATATAGCCTCTGCCCTGGCTGCCCATGACCGTGAGCGAGATGTAGCCGCGTTTGAGCCGGGAGAGGATCTCCTGCTTGGGCGAGCCATAGGCCAGCTCTATCCTTACATCGCGCACCCCTGCTTCTTCGAGCTCTGTCTTGAGCCGCTCCATCCGCCCGGTGTCGATCCGGTTGAACTCTTCGAGACGGTTTTGCAGATGCGGGGAGATCTTCGCCCTGTCCTGCACATGGAACAGGGTGATCGTCCGCGCCCCGGATCTGCCGATCTCCTTCACGTAGTCGAAGGCGAGCTCGGCATTGTCCGAAAAATCGGTGGGAAAGAGCACGTGATCGAGCGGCCTGCACTCGGTCTCCACGCATACGGTCCGACCCTCTTCGCACCTCATCTTCAGATACAGGATCAGAACCGGCCTGGTTGCGCTGTGCATCACCGATGACGCGGTTCTGCCCAGCAGCAGCTCGCCCGCCAGGGTCCGGCTCTGCGATCCGACCACGATCATGGAACAGTTCTTTTCTTCGGCGATGCGGTTTATCTCGATGTGCGGCAGGCCCAGGACCATCATGCCCTCTGTCTTGAAGCCCAAACCTTCGAGCGTCTTTTTCTGCTTTTCGAACAGGGGCCTGGAGAGCTCTATGATCTCGTTGCCGAGCGTGCCCACATCGCGGATATTGAAGCAGTGGACCAGCACCGCCTCGCGTGTGCCCAGGCCCTTCCAGACGCCAAGTGTGCAGATCACCGCATCGGACGCATCGGCCAGGTCGGTTGCCGCCAGAATCTTCGAGAACATGGCTTGTACTCCTTACTGTTGAATTACGCGCTTCCCGCCTTTGGCTCAAACCAGCCTCGGGTCCGCAGGCAGATGTTCACCAGCATGAGCATGACCGGGACCTCGATGAGCACGCCCACCACGGTCGCCAGGGCCGCGCCCGACGACAGGCCGAAGATCATGGTCGAGGTCGCGATCGCCACCTCGAAATGGTTCGACGCCCCGATCATGGCAGCAGGCGCTGCGTCGGCATAAGAGAGCCTGAGCAGCTTTGCCAGGAAATACCCGAACCAGAAAATCAGATTGGTCTGGATGAAGAGCGGGATCGCGATCCACAGGATCGTCAGCGGGTTCGCGACGATCACGTCGCCCTTAAATGAAAACAGCAGGACCAGGGTGGCCAAAAGCGCGATGATCGTGATCGGGGTGAGCACGTGCAGAAACTTTTCCTCGAACCACAGGAGACCTTTGGTGGCGATGATCCATTTCCGGGAGAAATACCCCAGCACCAGCGGAAGGGCAACATAGATGCCGATGGAGAGAGCCAGGGCCTGCCAGGGAACAGGGAGCCTGCCCACGCCGAGCAGGAAGCCGCCCAGCAGGCCATAAAGCACGAGCATGGTGAGCGAGTTGATGGCCACCATCACCAGTGTCAGGCCGTCGTTGCCGCGGGCCAGATACCCCCAGACGAGCACCATGGCCGTGCACGGGGCGATGCCCAGCAGCACGCACCCGGCGAAGTAGCTCCTCCACAGGGGGATCTCGAGCATCTTGACGCCCTCGCTGAGCACCACCACCCCGGCCCCGTGCGCAGCCCCGACCGGCAGGTCCAGCCCGAAGGGCATCCTGACGAGGTCCGTGGCCTCAGGCCCGATAAAGCCCCGGAACAGAACCCCCAGGAACAGCATGGCGATGGCATACATGGTGAACGGCTTGATCGCCCAGTTGATGAACAGCGTCAGCAGGACCGGCTTGCCGCTCCTGCCCGCCCGGATGACCGAGCCGAAGTCGATCTTGACCATGATGGGATACATCATGAGAAAGAGCGCGATGGCGATCGGGATCGACACCACCGGGGCCTCGCCCACGAAGATGGACATGCTGTCGAGCTCTTTCGCCAGCCCGGGGGCGATCTTTCCCAGGATGATGCCTCCGATGATGCACAGCCCCACCCACAGAGTCAGGTACCGTTCGAACACGCTCTTCATTCTCCGGTCGCCGTACTGGTGCGCCTCATTACCCATATGCGTCTCCTGTTCAGCTCAGCACGTGTTCGACCGCCTTACCCGCCGTGGGATTTCTTCATTCTCTGTGACCTGCACAGGTCCTCCCGGTCGGCTGAGATGACGGCATCGAGCTTCAAGCGGTCTTCCGCGATCACGTCAGCCTGCGAAAACTCCTGAACGAGCCAGTGTTTCACAAGAATGGGAAACGATCCGGAAAGGCGGTAGTGCACCCATCGCCCGTCTTTGCGGGATTCCACCAGGCGCGCGTTCTGGAGCACGCTCATGTGCCGCGAGACCGTGGCCGGGGCCAGCCCGAGCATCTCGGTGATCTGGCATACGCAGAGCTCGTCGTGCTCCATGAGCGCCGCGACCGCACGCAGGCGGTTGCCGTCCGAAAGGGCCTTTGTTACATTGAGTGTCGTGTTCATGAGAGCGCCCCCTGATTGTTATATTTAGCAACATATCGAAATATATAGTACCGAACCATCCTTGCGTTTTCAAGCGCAGACAATGCCTGCCGCTTGATGCTCCTTACTTGCCGCTTTTTGTTCCTGCCCCTCGACGAGGGGCTCTGTCAACCGGTCATGTCCGTCCGAAGAGCGGGAGTTCCTTCGGGAGAGTTGCGTTGCCGGCAAACCCGATCCTGACCTTTTCTCCCTCCACGATAACTGGAACCTGCATGTTCCCCCCGGAGTATGCGAGCATCTCCTTGAGCCTCTCCGGATCCTGGTCCACATTCACGTAGATCGCCCTGTCTCCATAGACCGACCTGGCCTGCCGGACATAGGGTCAGGTATCGGTGCCGTAGATAAAGATCCTGTCACTCATCACAAGGCATCCTTTTCTTTCACTATTTTTTTAGGTTCTTGTCCGGTGCCGCATCCCGCCGCTCAATTCTCTATCCTCGCGAACACGGAGATCTGCAGCTTCGAACGGATCGGGCTGTCCGTTTCCAGAACGATCCTGTCGCTGTACTGCCCGGCGTTCTTTTTCGTATTTCTGACTGTCAGCAGGTATGTCCTCCGCCCTCCGGTCTTCTTCTCTTCCAGATGAAGTTCTATGTGTTTCCCGATCATTGCCCGGACGCTTTCGATCCGGAAGGGATACCTCTCCCTCGGGAGGATGTTCACGGCCGCCTCTGTTGTCTCACCGACCCTGCCGATAAGCCGCACCCGCTCGGGCTCGATCACTGCGAACTTCTCGACCGGCCCGGTGACGGTTACGCTCAGACCCGGCCGGGCCTGGTCATTGGTGATGATCCGCACGGTCTCGCGGATCACCTCTCCGCCGTAACCCTGTGTCGAAACCTTCACCGTTATCTTTCCCTCGCCGCCGGCGGGGATCTGCTTCACGCTGGAAGCAGCCGTGCACCCTCAACCGGCGTCGAGCTTGACGATCTCGAGCGTTGCAGAGCCGGTGTTCTTCAAGATGAAATCGTGCTCCACGTCCACGCCTTCCACCACGGCGGGAAATTCGTACACGCTCTTTTCGAGGACCGCCCGGGGCTTGCTCTCTGCCGCGTGAGTCCCGGAGAAGAAGCTCAAGGCAAGCACGATGGCCGTCCATCCGAAGACCGTTCTTCTCGTTGACTGCACTGAAGGTTCGACGCTGTGCTTGCCCGCTTTCAGAATTCCATACAAAACCCGTTTTGCCATCTATCGTATCTCCATCGAGATCACCGCCCCGTGCCGCCTGCGGACGCATCGTCAGCCGGATCGGGCTCTGCGCCACGCGAAGTACGGTCTGCCGGGGCAGAATCCAGTCCCCCCTTTCTCAGGGTCAGGAAGAGAAGGAACAAGGAAAGCACGAGAAACGAAATGTCTCTGAAGACCGTCAGCAGGGTCATGTCGTTTTCCGCTGAAGCAGCGGTGAAGCATCCGCAGCCGATGTCGAGACCCCGCGCCATGTTGAACACCAGCGCGCTTGCAAAAACGGCCAGCAGGCCGGTGGCCGCCGAGACCGCGCCGGGCATCCAGACGTTCAGGACAAGCATGGCCCCGACGATGAGCTCCAGCCAGGGCAATACGAGCGCGGTGATGTTGACGAGGCTGCCCGGCAGAATCTGGTAGTTGTAGACGGTGGCGGCGAATGCGGCGGGATCGAGAATCTTGTGAATGCTCGCGTAGACGAACGTCACCCCCAGGACGATGCGCGCGACATGGTATGCGGCGCGGACAATGCCGCCCCGCCTGTCCGGCATGCCCGCATCGCCGCCGGGAGCGTCGCGGCCCGCAGTGCTGCACGATATCCCGCAGAGCATGCCCCCGTCGCCGCAGTCCCTGGTTTCGAACTGGAGAACCGGGTGATCGATCCCGAAGGAACGGCTCAGCACGGTTCGGATGCGCTCCGCCGTCCTTTCGGTCTGACTCAGGGCCTGGTCAGGGACCACCACGTGGCAGGAAAAGGCTACGCCCGAAGCATCCAGGGGCCAGGCATGGACATAGTGAACCCCCGATACCCCCGGCAACCCGCACAGGGTGCGGCGCACCTCATGAAGATCCAGACGCTCGGGCGTGGCGTTCATCAGTATGGACACCGACTCTTTCAGGATTTTCCAGCAGTTTACCAGGATATAGGCGACGATGAACAGAGACAGCACCGGGTCAAGCCAGTACCAGGGCCTCCATATGAGAACGAGCCCGCTGATAAGCACCGCCACGGAGGTCATGAGATCTCCCATCATGTGCAGAAAGGCCCCCCGGATGTTGATATTATGGCCCGCATCCCGATGAAGGAGCCATGCCGAAAGGCCGTTGCCCACGATCCCGGCCATGGCGGCAAGGATGACGATCTGCCCCAGGACCGCCTCGGGATGGTACATCCTTTTGACGGCATGGTAAACGATGAAGGCCGATGCCGCAGCCAGGATCGCACCGTTCACCAGGGCGGCAATGACCTCGGCCCTCCGGTATCCGAAGGTGTTGTGGGTCGAGGCTCCGCGTCTGCCGATCCTGTAAGCAATGTACGAGATGAGCACGGCGGTGAAATCGCTCAGGTTATGCAGGGCATCGGAGATCAGGGCCATGCTGTGGGCAAAGAGCCCTCCTGCGATCTGGACCAGGGGTATGAAGAGATTGAGCGCGAGAGTGGCCAGGAGCCTTTTTTCCGTGCCGTTCTCACCGGAAAACGCATGTGCGTGGTGCCCGTGGCTCTCGTGGTTCCCGCGGCACCCCTGAGGGAGAGGCGGCCCGGGGTCCTCGCATGCGCTTAAGATCTTATCGCGGTCTTTTTCGTGGTTATGATCCACCTGAGCTCCTCTCACGTTCATCGGGCTTAAGCCCCTGTTCCACCGGCAGGCCGGCTTCCAGCCAGAGAGTCCATCCGTTCACGAGAACCCTGACCTCTTCGAAACCGAACTCCTTGAGAATCCCGGCGAGGTCGTGGCTCAGGCTGCAGGCCTCCCCGTCACAGTAGGTGATCAGCGGCGTGTCCGGTGATATGTCTCCGGCCGTCTCTTCTAACACGAGATCCGCATCGTCCAGGGGAAGGCTGCGGGCGCCTCTGATGTGCCCGCTCAGGTACTCCTCCCCGGAGCGCGCATCGAAAAACACTGCGCCGCTTTCATGGAAGAGCCGGGCCGCTTCCTCAAGGGAGATATCCGTCCGGTTGCCCTGCCCGTCTCTCAACCGTGCTTCCGGGGACCAGTCATGAACGAGCGGAATGCCATCCGAGCGCAGGGCGTTCGTCCCGGCGCCGAGAGCAACAGCCAGGACTATGATCACCAGGGTCTGCCACAGGGCCTGCCGCACGGCCCTGATCTCGATGATGCCCTCAACAGGAGATTTCATGTTTTCACCTTTAAGTTTTCCATCATATCAAACCTCAATCGTTCTCTTCAACGCGTGATGAACGGATCGATGATGAAGTAGAGGCCCAGCAGAACGATCAGAGCGCCCGCGCCTTTTCGGAACACGTTCGCCGCACTGTTCCATGCGCTGTTCTCCAGGAGGCGCTTCACCGCGGCCGTGGAGCTGCCGGCAGCCATGATGGGAAGGCAATGGCCCACGGCGAAGAGCACGATCAGGATCACCCCGGTGAGAATTTTTTCCTGGATGGTGATGATGGCCAGGATGGGGGCGATAAACCCGAAGGTGCAGGTCCCCGACAACACCCCATAGGCCAGGCCCAGGCCGAAGGCTCCCGCGATCCCCCGGAAGTTGAGCCGGTAGAGCAGGCTTCCCGACATGGAGCACTTCTCCACCCCGAGCATGCCCAGGGCCACCCAGATGAGAACCCCGCCCACCAAGACTTTCCAGAAGTTGCCGACGTCGCCGAGCATCCGCCCGAGCAGCGCGCATATCACACCCACCAGGGCGATGGTGATAAAAAGCCCTACCGTGAAGGCCACGGAATAACCGGCTGCCGAGGACGTCTTCACCTCGCTGCGCTGGCCTGCGACATAGGCCACGATCAGGGGGATGGAGGCGAGGTGGCACGGACTCAGCAGCACGCTGACCGCTCCCCAGGCAAAGCACCCTGCCGCGGCGACCAGAAGGCCCCCTGTCATCCACTGATTGATGGTTATGAGAAATTGCTCGAGCATGCCCTGTTGGCTCCTCTCCCGTGAACGGACACCACGTTCAGCGTGTGCGGAAATTCCTTAAAAAATAGAACTCAGAAGGATGATTCAACCGGCTCTTCGTGCAAGAACTCGCCGCGGCCCCGAGCGTTACCTCTCCAGGGTCGAACGGCCGGACCCTTCCCGGCCGCTTCTTCACCCCTGCACCCCCATTTTCCCCAGCTGTTCGACGATCGCATCTTCCGACATGAAGCCCACGTGCCGGTAGACCTCCTTGCCTTCACGGTCGAAAAAGACCTGGGTGGGAATGGCCCGGACCTTGAACCGCGCCGCCTGGTCCCGGTGGTATCGCAGATCGATGAACACGATGGCGGCCTTGTCTTTGTAGCGCTCTTCCACCTTTTTCAGGATCGGCTCCATCATCTTGCACGGGATGCAGGACCCGGCGCCGAGGTCCACCATGGTCACCATGCCCTTGACCGGAATTGCAGGGATTTTTTCTGCTTGAGCCTGCGCGACTCCGGAAGTGATGAGCATTCCGATGAAGAACAGGGCGAATATGAGATATCTCAACTTCATCTTTCCTCCGCTCTTTTTTAGGCTATTTCAAGATCATGACTTTCTTATGGCCGTAATAATCGCCGACCTGGCATAATCTTCGAAACCCGAGCCCGGAAACCAGTCCTTGATATATTCTTTGCTCTCCTCCTTCACCGTTATGACGATATCCACGAAACCCGCCGCGCGGAGCATGCGCTCGAGGTCCTTGACCGGCGTGGCGCCGGCAACGCATCCGCAGTATGCATCATTGTCCTGTTTTTTCTCCATAGGAAGCTCGCGGACCGCGACGATATCCGAGATCGCCAGACGCCCGCCCTCCTTCAGTACGCGGAAGGCATCGGCAAACACCTGCGGTTTATCGGGCGAAAGGTTGATCACGCAGTTGGAGATGATGACATCGGCTGTCTTGTCGGCCACGGGCAGATGCTCGATCTCGCCCAGCCGGAACTCCACGTTGCTGCATCCTGCCTTGGAGGCATTCGCCCGGGCCTTGGAGATCATCTCCGGCGTCATGTCCACGCCGATAACCCTGCCCTCATCCCCCACCTGCCGGGCGGCCAGAAAACAGTCGAATCCTCCGCCGCAGCCCAGGTCCACCACGGTCTCTCCATGGTGCAGGTCTGCAATGGCCTGGGGGTTTCCGCACCCGAGGCCCATGTCGGCGCCTTCGGGGACAGCGGAGAGCTCCTGCTCCGAATACCCCAGCTTCTCCGAGATGCCCGCTGCCGGCCCCACAGAGCAACAGGTACCGCTCCCGCAGCAGGAGCCGCCCGATACCGCCACCTGGGAATAGCGCTCCCTCACGAGCTGTCTGGTGTCGTCGTGAGAAAGAATGTCGTTCACGTTTTCCTCATGGTTTTCTTTCATGGATATGCCCCTTTCCGTTCGCGATCCCTTACCCGAGGATTGCCTTGATGTCCTTGACCGAGAGCACCTTGCCCACCACCTTCACCTCGCCGTCAACGGCCAGAGCCGGGGTCAGCATGACGCCGTATTTCATGATCTCGTTGATGTCCGAGACCTTTTCCACCTCGATCGGCCTGCCCAGCTCTTTGGCTGCCTCTTGAGCATTCTCCGTCAGTTTTTTGCACTTGGCGCAACCTGTTCCGAGAATCTGTATCTTCATCCTGTCAATCCTCCTTGTTTCTTTTCTGTTTTCTTCTTATGCCATCATGAAGCCGAAAATCCACCCGCTCAGAGTGGCCATGGTAATGACGAGCGCGACGAACACGGCTGTCTTCTTCGTTCCCAGAACGCTGTAGATCACCAGCATGTTGGGAAGCGAGAGCGCGGGCCCTGCAAGCAGCAGGGCGAGCGCGGGTCCCTTGCCCATTCCCGCGCCGAGCAGGCCCTGGAGGATGGGTATTTCGGTCAGCGTCGCAAAGTACATGAATGCCCCCACGAACGAGGCGAAGAAATTCGCCGCGAGCGAGTTCCCCCCCACCGAGCCCGCGATCCAGCTCGAGGGGATGAGCCCGGCCTCCCCGGGCCGGCCCAGCAGAAAGCCAGCCACCAGCACTCCGGCAAAGAGAAGCGGCACGATCAGCTGGGTGAACCCCCAGGTCTGTTCGAGCCAGTCGCGGCCTTCTTCGGTGCCTTTTGCCAGGAGCAGGATCAGCGCCACGACGCCTGCGAGGAAGGGAACGGTCGGATTCCCGGGAAACGCAAAGGCCAGCGCTGCTACCGCAGCCGCTGCAATGGCCATGTGCCTGACATTCACACCGAACCACCGTACCATGATCACGGCGAGCGCCACCCCGAACAGGGCGGTGAACACCCACTTGTTCTGGTAAATGAATGCCGAGACCCCTCCTGTGCTCTGGCCCCAGTTCGCGAACACGAGGATCCCCACCATTGACGCGAAATAGAGCCCGGTCTGCCACAGGGGCCTGCCATCATCTTCCTGGGGAATCGCGGCCTTCATGCTCGCGCGCTCATGTTCTTCCTTCCTGAAGAAAAAGGCCATGAGCAGGCCGATGACGATGCTGAAAGCCACTGCGCCCACCGCCCTGGCGAGCCCGAGCTCAGGCCCCAGGACCGCAGCGGTCAGCACGATGGCCAGCACGTTGATGGCGGGCCCGGAATACAGGAAGGCCGATGCCGGGCCGAGCCCTGCCCCCATCTTGTAGATACCCGCGAACAGCGGCAGCACGGTGCACGAGCACACGGCAAGGACCGATCCGGACACCGATGCCACGCCGTATGCCAGGACCTTGTTCGCGCCCGTACCGAGGTACTTCATCACGGACGCCTGGCTGATGAAGACCGCGATGGCGCCTGCGATGAAGAACGCCGGGATCAGGCAGAGCAGGACGTGCTCCTGCGCATACCATCTGGCCAGGTGAAAGGCCTCCAGGATTGCCGAGTCGAACCGCCCCGTCCCTATGGGCATGAAGTACACGACGATGAATACGCCGATGAAGATGGCCGGTTTTTTCCATTCCTCGCGCAGACTCATAGTTCCTTCTCCCCTTGTCCGCACCTTCTGCAGGCCTTGCCCGGGGTCGTCATTCCGGGAGCATCGGGCCGGTCTTGTGCGCCGCCGGCGAGCACGGCCTCGATGCAGCCCATGAACTCGAGCACGCACGGGACCTTGAGCCGGTAGAACATCTGCTTTCCCCGTTTCTGTACATCCACGATCCCAGCCTGCTTCAGCACGGAGAGGTGCTTGGATACCGTGGAAAAGTCCGCGTCCACTGTTTCGAGAAGCTCACATACGCAGTGTTCCCCTTGAGCCAGCTTTTCCACCATCCAGAGCCTGGTGGGGTGAGCAAGGGCCTTGAGCACTCTCGCCCTTGCATGATACAATGCCTTTTTGCCTTCATCCATTCCACCGTCTCCAGTCATTTTCTTATTTGGCTATTTAACCAAATGACCGATTCTAGTCAATACCGATTTTTTATGGGCTCTATCTCGCTTCTTCAAGCGGACGAGCATGAGACAGTGGCATTTCCTTATTCTTTCCCGCGAGATATTGAGATACCATCCCTCTTTTCGCAGAAAGAGAGGTCATTTTTTCAATCAATAAAATTGGGGTATTGACTTTTCAAACTTTTTGCCCTATCGGATATTAGCACTCGCTGGGAGCGAGTGCTAATACTACTGAGTTCAGGAGGAGTTTATTATGAAAATACGGCCTTTACAGGACCGGATTATCGTACAGCGCGTCGAAGAGGAACAGAAGACGGCCGGCGGCATCATCATTCCTGACACGGCCAAGGAGAAGCCCCAGATCGGCAAGGTGATTGCGGCGGGCAAAGGCAAGAAGACCGAAGACGGAAAGGTCCTTCCCATGGATGTGAAGAAGGGGGATAAGGTCCTCTTCTCCAAGTATTCCGGCTCCGAGGTCAAGATGGACGGCGAGGAATACCTCATCATGAGGGAAGACGATATCTTAGGGATAGTGGAATAATCGAAGAGGAGTATACCAATGAGTGCAAAGAAGATCATCTACAGCGAGGAAGCCCGGTCAAAGATGCTCACAGGCGTCAACAAGCTTGCCAATGCCGTGAAGGCGACCCTTGGCCCCAAGGGCCGTAATGCGATCCTGGACAAGATGTTCGGCTCCCCGAATGTCACCAAGGACGGTGTAACCGTTGCCAAGGAGATCGAGCTCAAGGACAAGTTCGAGAACATGGGCGCCCAGATGGTCAAAGAGGTCGCATCCAAGACCTCCGACGTTGCCGGTGACGGCACCACTACGGCTACCGTGCTCGCTCAGGCCATT